>CAIQKM010000109.1 GCA_903872345.1 uncultured Verrucomicrobia subdivision 3 bacterium
GGCGCTATGCACATTGCCATCGCGCAGCATGGACTGCTCCACATCGCCAAATTGATTGAAGCAAAACAACGGATGGTAGCAGGTGCAGCCGAAATGTCCGTTGAACTCCGATCCTTCCTGCTCGCCATAGGTCTCGCTCACGGAACTGTCCATGTCCAAAATGAGTTCCCGCATCGGCTGGCGTTCCCGTAACCGGTCAATCCATTTGCCTGACATCTTCGTCAACGCCTTCAGGTTGCTCGGCTGGGTCAACACTTCGGTCTCGAACCGTCCCATCTGGCTGGTCGAAGCTGCCGTGTGTTCCGTGGCTCGCCCACCAACTACTTGCCGCATGGTGGGATCCACAGCGAGCCGTTCGGCATCATTGGTGTCTTCGTAACCTGCCAGCCGACTGAAGATGGACTGCCGCATCTGCGCCACCATCGAGTGTTGTGTGTTCTTACCCGTCCGCCCATCACTCAACAAGTTTTCACCCAGATCGGTCAGACCCAGCGCCGCGTCCAGTTCCCGATAGGCCAGCAACCCGGCATCAGACGTGATCTTGGAACCGTGAAACTCCAGCTTCAAACGACTATCGAAAACCATCCGCAGACCCGGTTTTTTACCTGCACCCGTTGGATTCGCCGTTTTTTGTTGGTTGGACATAGATGAAAGCCTTTGTTTATGCGGCTTCAGTGTAAGTCAATAACATCAGCTTGTGAAGCTTATTTGGGAAATATGGGTTAGTATGATTAACACAAAAACCATAGAAATAAAAATTCCCCAGTGCAGAGGAACCTTTGCCAAAGTGGTTTCTTGTCGCTTTTCCATAGATTTAGCCTATGCGCTTTTCAAGCATCGTCCCAACAATCCAGCAAAAAGCCGAAGGCAAAATCCAGAAAGTCAAAATCACCCATGAAAAGTGCGGGAATGAAATAAGCGTTGATGCCAGAACAATTTCCAAGAAAATGATTTCAAAAGCATTTGCGTGTTCCCTTATATGCCGATAGGACTCCACGTATTCTTTTATTTTATCATCGGGAACGCGCTTTTCTGTCAATTCTTTATAAAACTTTCTGTTTTCCTCTGGACTGAAAATAACGGTAATGATGAGAAATATTTGCCACAGCATAACGGCGCAAAAGGCGGTGAGTGATATGCCAAAAATGTAAGAATTACAGGAAAATATTTTCGGGATTTCACACGTAAAAAACTTTAAAAATGTCCATGTTGCAATTGCGCTCAATATAAATGGCAGACCAATAACACAAAATAATTTCACTTTGTTATCTGATCCAACAACTCCTCGCGAACAGTGAAAAACAAGCCCCGGCGCACTGGCGATGTAACAAAACGCAAAACCTAAAGTTGCCAGAACTGTTGTTCCGCCAAATTCTGCGGCGCCTATTGAATTTTTTGGCAACAGGTTTTGGAAAAACGAACAGCCGATCATTTCACCGTGATTTGCAACAAGCCAAATCAAAGCTGCGCCAATAATTGTTCCCGCTCCGTAGCGCAGAAAATAGTAATTCCACTTGCCGACAAGTTCGCTCATAAATTTACTACGTGGTTGTTTCTAAAATTTTAATCTGGTTGTCGCTCAAGAATTTTGCTGCGTCATTCTTTGCTGAAATTCACCACTCCTGATGCGTCTTTCGATTTCGATTAAGATACTGTGTTTAAGTTGCGTCCAATTTAAATCAAATTCACGGCGATACCCGCCTTTGAATAAACCGCGTTGGATGGCTTTACCACGTTTCTTGGGCAGTGATTCGGCAAACTTGTCTAGGGAACCACCGGCAACCGCATCCCGCGAAATCAGGTGATAGATGAAAGCAAATTTTTCCCGGTCGGCATATTCCGAATAATGAAATTTTTGGATGCAATGATTCAGCGCGGCGTCAATATCCGGCTTGTAGCGGCAATCCAGAATCTGGAATTGTTCAAAGTCGGTCAGGATGGCAACCGGCGTTTGGGCATTCCACCCGTAGCGGATCGTCTGGAAATAATTTTGAGCGGTAGCAATGTCGCCAAATGGCTTTTTTGCTTCCACGAATAGCCGGACGTCCCGGAAATTCGGCGTTATGAAAAATGCGTAGTCTGCGCGGCGTTGCGATCCGTGCATGTTCACCCCGCGTTCAACCTTCACTTCCTGTTCAAACGGGCTTTTCTGCCAGTCGTGGTTGACGTCCCAGCCGAGGGCAATCAGGAATTTATCAATAAAATCTTTTCGAACCTCAGATTCTTGGTAGCTGGGGGACAGGAAATGAGCCTTGTTTGCCTCAAAATCTTTGGCAAGTGCTTGAACCACCGAAAAGGCGTCATCAAATGTGGACGGCATGACTGGGAGCGTAACAAATCGGGCGAGCCGGGCGCAAGCGCAGCAATATCAACCTTATAAAAACCGCCGGGATACAACACGGGATACAATGGCAAACACCCAAATTTGCAGTTTTACCGGGGATACAATGGCGGGATACAATCAAAAACACCCCGTAAACCCTATTGATTCGACATCAATTCGCACATTTCAAACATGCGAAAAACGGGCTTTTTTGCCACTTTTTGGACTGGAAAATCTGCGAATTGAAACCGCCGTTTGGTTTTCTTTGGCTGGCGGCAAATTGTATCCCGCATTGTATCCCGCGTCGTTTTTTTGGAGCTAAAACGAGCTAAGGCCGGGACAGAGAGGAAACGGAAACGCTTTTATTATCAATGGTTTGCTAACGGGGGATCAAGCCGGAAAAAACGTGAAAAATGCGTTTTAAGGTTAAGAGTCAACTGCTCTACCATTGAGCTACCGAGGCAAAAACCGGACGGAAAGAATATCAAAAATCCGGTGGGCTGCAAGTGGAGATTTTGCCTCAGTTGAAAAAAAGTTGGTTTAAGCCAGTCGGCCGCTCAGTCCAAGTTTCGACGCCTTGGACAGCAATTGTCCAACTGCCCCGGCTAGGCTGCGGGCATGAAATCAAATCAAACGGGTTCAAGTTCCAACGACAGTCGGGTGATCCAGCAATTCGGCAAGGCCTTGCTGGTGCAGCATCAAAACGGCCGGCATGAGCTGGTGGGCGGCAGTTTTTCCGATCTGATTGCCGCCGGCGAATGGGTGTCCCTGTTCGCCCATGACATTGTGTTCTCGGTTCCCGGGCGGCCGGCGCGGTCTACGTACGTTTCGTAACACTGTGCCAACTGCCGAAGCGGGTGCCAATGCGGAGGAGCCCCCGCCATGGAGGGCATGAAAGTTTAGGGTTCAAGGCCGGGCCGACCTGGTGGCATGGATATGGCCCGGCCATTTTGCGTTGGCAAAGTAAATTTCAACTTTCGCCGGGAGGGGCGATTCTGCCATCCTCCTGTCATGCTAAAGGTTTCCCGGTGTGGGTGGAAGGCCGTGGGAGGTGGCAGGCATCCATTGGTTATGGTTGTGTTACTAGGCTGGCTGACTGGGTGGCCGGCTTTTGCCCAATCCCTTTCAATGCTGGTTAGTACCGGCGCACCGCCAGCTTGGGTCATCCCGCTGGCTTCCAACGCGGCAGACGGCAGTCTGGCGGAGTCGGCAGCCAGCGGTCAGATTTACCGTCTTTATGATGAGCAGGTGAATGTGGCGACGGCGGAGACGTACGATCATGTGGAGGCGGAGATTATCAGTGAAAACGGAGTGCAACAGGGAGGGAACCTTGTTTTTTCTTTCGATCCATCCTACCAAACTCTGGAAATTCACCAAATTGTCATCCACCGGGATGGCCAAACTTTTGACCGGCTGGATCCGGCCAAATTCAAAATGATCCAGCAGGAAACGGATTTGAACCGGCAAATCTATAATGGCACGGTTTCAGCGGTACTTTTTTTGGAGGATGTTCGGGTAGGAGACCGGATTGAATATTCGATTACCATCCGGGGGCAAAATCCTGCGTTCAAGAAACATTATTCAAAGATCAGTCTCACCCGGTTTATGGTGCCGGTGAGCCAGTGGCATTTACGCTTGCTGTGGCCGTCGGGACGAACTCTGCATTATCAGTCCCGAGGGGCGGAGATTACCCCGGTGGTAGCAAACCACCCAGATTTCACGGAATATCTTTGGGATCAAAGCAATCTTCCGCCGGTGGACTATGAAGAGCAAACGCCATCGTGGTACCCGGTGTTTCCCTGGATTCAACTGTCGGATTTTGAAAACTGGCACGAGGTTTCAAGTTGGGCGGGGGAATTATTCCAGCCGGCTGGCAAACTGTCTCCCGCCCTACAAGAGCGGGCATCCAGTCTGAAACTATCCAATCAGGACACCGATGGAATGATTCAGGCGGCATTGGATTTTGTACAAAAGGATATCCGGTATCTGGGGATTGAATGGGGCCCAAACTCATATCATCCGACGGATCCGGCGACAGTGCTGGCACGCCGGTTTGGCGATTGCAAGGACAAGGCAGTGTTGCTTTGCGCCCTGCTGCATGGCATGGATATCCAAGCGGTGCCGGTCCTGGTTTCCACGACCCTGCGGAAGTCGTTGTCACAAGTGCTGCCGGCACCGGATGTCTTCAACCATGCCATTGTTCATGTCCTGGGTTCCCGGGAATACTGGATCGATCCGACCAGCCAATATCAAAGCGGGCCGGTCATCTACCGGCACCTCCCAGACTATTATTACGGGATGGAAATTCAGCCTGACGAAGCGGAGTTGACCCGGATTCCCCTACTGCTGGAAAGTAAACCGACGGCGATTACAACGGAACAGTTTCAACTTGGCGGGCAGCAGGAGCCCGCCCGGCTGAAAGTCTACAGCCTTTACTTAGGCGGTGACGCAGATTACCTGCGAACCATGCTGGCGGTGTCCGGTCAGGCGGCCCTGGCCAAGGATTATCTCAACGATTATGCGCAACGCTATCCGGGGGTGGCGGCGGATGGCATTTTAACCGTTCAGGATTCAACCAATGCTGACAAGCTGTTAATCATCCACAATTATGTCATATCCCATTTCTGGAAGCTCACGTCCGACCAGCAAAAATACACGGGTAGTTTTTATCCGCTGGCCATCCACTCTTGGATTATGCGTCCGCCGACCGCCTTGCGAAAAATGCCGCTGGAGTTGTCCTATCCGCGCGAGCGGGTGGTGCGCACACTCATAGATCTGCCTAGATTTTTCCGGCTTTCAAATTATACCAACACCATCTCCGGTCCGGAGTGTTCCTTGTCGGTCGAGCGGGTGCAGAACGGCACGAACGTCGCACTGACGTATGTTTATCAATCGCTGTCCGATTATGTGCCAGTTTCCAAAATGGCGGCGCATCTGGACAGTCTAGACCGGATGGAAAATGAGTTGGGGTACCAGCTGACCTGGCAGAATCCGGCGATGGTCAGTAAGACTTCCAAATTGAACTGGCCGGTTATTGGCTTGACGTTGGTTTACGGATTGCTGCTGGCTGGCGTGGCGATTTGGCTGGTCCGGCGTCCGGTTGCCAGTATGCAGCCGGTGATATTGAACGAGGCGGATGCGGCACTAGCTGGTCTGGGCGGCTGGTTGGTTATTGTCGGCATAAAATTGGTCATGGGGGCATTAATAGTGTTGTCGACCATCTTAACGACCGGACGCGCGTTTTCCCTGCCCGTCTGGCAGACCATGACCACACTAGGAAGTCAATTTTACCAACCTTGGTGGGGGGTTCTCATCGTCTTTGAACTGTTGTGCCAAATGACAGCTCTGGCATTGTGTTTGACGGCCGGATATTTGTTCTTCAATAAAAGAAAGCTTTTTACGTCCGTCATGAAATTCTATTTGCTTTTCATTCTTGGCTTTATGGTGGTGGATCATGTTTTGGCGTCCACCCTGATTAAGAGCGGCAACTACACAGACTCCGCCAAAGCCAACGGCAAGTTATTCGGCAACTTGCTGGGTTGTATCATCTGGATTGCCTATTTGCGATCTTCCCGGCGGGTGAAGGCCACGTTTATCCGCTAAACCGCCGGCGGACTCCGCCGCCAGAACATTTGTTTGCAGAACAAGTTTGCATTCTGGCGTGGCTGGGAGAAAATTCACGCCCCATTGATATATGAGTGAGAAAAAAAAGTCGGCGAAGTCGAAGTCCAAACGCAATGAAGCGGCCCTGCTGCTGGAATTGCTGAAGCGGGTGCTGCCCAAGGCCGCGCCGGATCCGGCCATGGCCGAGCGCATCTATTACGCGGTGGAAGAAGAATTGAAGGCCAGTTCCCGCGTGAATGCCTTTGAACAGTTTTGTCAGAGAGTGGAATTGCCCGATCTGGATGACAAGACCATCGCGGAAGTGCAGCAGCAATTGAATGCGGCGTTTGGCGATGGCGACGTGACGGTGATTCCTGACGAGGAAAAGAAGGCCATTGCCGTGGAAGTTTCCCTGCCGGACGGCACCCAGTTGAATACCAATATCCCCGTGCGCCCGCTGGGACCGGATGACGGCGGCGAACAGGACGTGGTCCTCAAATTCGTCTCTTTCCCCGTCAGTCTGCCGGGTGATCCCGAACTGATCTGGGCGCTCGCCAAGCGCGAGAACATGAATCATGACGAAGCCGGCATTGCCCTGGCCAAGGTGCAGGAAGATTTTTGGGCCTCGAAACCCGGGCAGAAGCTGCTCAAGGATCGCGTGGACCGCACGTTCGCGGAATTTATCGCCCGCGTGCCCGCCGGCCTGCTGGGTGATGTCGGCTTGAAGCGGCATTACAAGCTGCCGGAAGCGCTGAAAGTGCTGCGCGCCGGTCAGGTTGGCCCCGTAAAAAAGAGCTGAACCAGTCCATTCAAACCGTTTGCATGATGGCCGCCGGGAATCTTCCCGGCGGCCGACGTCAATCAGCCGCCCGCGTCAAACAATAATTCTTCTCCGCGGCAGTTTTTAATTTTTACACCCCGCCTCGGGTTGGGTATTTCAAGAGCCCATTTGCAATGAACGAAGCACATATCCAGAAAATCGCCGGTGAACTGAAAATTCAAAGCCGCCAGGTGGTCGCCACCGCGCGCCTGCTCGCGGAAGGCGCCACGGTGCCCTTTATCGCCCGCTACCGCAAGGAAGCCACCGGCCTGCTCGATGAAGTCGCCGTCACCAGCATTCGCGAACGCCTCCTGAGCCTCGCGGATTTGGACTCCCGCCGCGAAACCATCCTCAAGTCGCTGGCCGAGCGCAACCTGCTCACCGATGAATTAAAGGCCTCCATCGCCGCCGCCGATTCGGTGACGCGACTGGAAGATATTTATCTGCCGTACCGGCCCAAGCGCCGCACGCGTGCCATCATCGCCAAGGAGCAGGGCCTGGAACCGCTTGCAGACCTCCTGTTCGCCCAACAATCCACCGCCGACCCGCTAAAAGAAGCCGTGGCCTATGTCAGCACTGAAAAGGGCGTGGCCGATGTGAATGCCGCGCTCGCCGGCGCGCGGGACATTCTCGCCGAGCGCGTCAGCGACGACGCCAATGCCCGCGCCAAATTACGCGAACTGTTCTGGGCCGAGGGCGTGGTGAAGTCCAAGGTTTTGACCGACAAGCAGGAGGCCGGTGCGAAGTTTAAAGATTATTTTGACTGGAGCGAACCGGTGGCGAAAATTCCGAGCCACCGTCTGCTGGCCATCCGGCGCGGCGAAACCGAAGGTTTTTTGATGCTGCGGATCAATCCGCCCGAAGATTCGGCCCTGCTGGTGCTTGAACCCATGTTTGTGACCGGTCGCGGGCCCGCCGCCGAACAGGTGCGGCTGGCGGTGCAAGACAGCTACAAACGCCTGCTAGGCTCCGCCATCGAAGTGGAGTTGCGCATGGAAACCAAGAAGCGCGCCGATGTGGAGGCCATTCGGGTGTTTGCCGAAAACCTGCGCGAACTCCTGCTGGCTTCGGCCTTGGGACGCAAGAACGTGCTGGCGATTGACCCCGGTTTCCGCACCGGTTGCAAGGTGGTCTGTCTCGACCGCCAGGGCAAGTTGCTGCATCACGATGTCGTGTATCCGACCGCCTCCTCGGTCGCCGAAATGCGCGAAGCCGCCGATGCGCTGCTCAGCATGATCCGCAAATACGAAATCGAAGCCATTGCCATCGGCAACGGCACGGCGGGTCGTGAGACGGAAGCCTTCGTCAAACAGCTCAAGCTGCCGGCCTCCATTCCGGTGGTAATGGTGAATGAAAGCGGCGCTTCTATTTACTCGGCATCGGAAGTGGCCCGCGAAGAATTTCCCACGCATGATGTCACCGTGCGCGGCTCGGTCTCCATCGGCCGCCGCCTGATGGATCCGCTGGCAGAACTCGTGAAGCTGGATCCCAAATCCATCGGCGTCGGCCAATACCAGCATGACGTGGAGCAGGGGGCCTTGAAGCGCAGCCTTGATGACGTCGTCATCAGTTGCGTAAACGGCGTGGGTGTGGAACTCAATACCGCCAGCAAACAATTGCTCGCCTATGTGTCCGGGCTGGGGCCGTCGCTGGCCGCCAGCATTGTGACACATCGCAATGAGCATGGTCCCTTCAAGTCGCGCGCCGAGTTAAAGACGGTGGCCCGGCTCGGCCCCAAGGCCTTTGAACAGGCCGCCGGGTTCCTGCGCATCCGCGATGGCCAGCATCCGCTGGATGCCAGCGCGGTGCATCCGGAACGTTATGAGCTGGTGGATGCGATGGCGAAAGATTTGAACTGTTCCGTGAGCGATCTCCTGCGCGATGCCGGTCTGCGCCAAAAAATCAAACTGGACAAATATGTCACCGAAACCGTCGGCCTGCCGACGTTGAACGACATTCTGTCTGAACTTGCGAAGCCGGGTCGCGATCCGCGCCAGAAATTTGAAGTGTTTTCCTTCCAATCCGGCGTGGAAAAGATGGAAGACTTGAAGCCCGGCATGAAACTGCCCGGCATTGTCACGAATGTCACCGCCTTCGGCGCGTTTGTGGATATTGGCGTGCATCAGGATGGCTTGGTGCATGTGAGCCAGTTGTCTGACAAGTTCATCAAGGATCCGTCGGAAGTGGTCAAGGTGTCGCAGAAAGTAATGGTCACCGTAACGGAAGTGGATTTGCCGCGCAAACGGATCGCGCTTTCGATGAAGGCCGCCCCGCAAATTGGTGCGAGCCGGCCGCCGTTGAATTCGCCGCGGCCGGCAAATGGTCCGCGTCCCTCGGCCGGTCCGGCCAAACCGGCTCCGGTGGACTGGTTTACGGCGGCGTTGAACCGCAACAAGAACGGGTGATGGGAGGTGTGCCTCGCGTCGCTTTACCCTAAGCTGCGACGATACCGTGCCCGCACAGGGCAAAGCAGTTGCCACCCGCAATGGCTCCATGATTACCCGTTCGGGTAATGGACTGGCGCAATGCCTCCCGTATCATGGAGCCTTAAGCACCCCTTTCCCCGCGAGGCTGAATGGCCGCCGGAAGGGCAGGGGTTGCTGTCATTCAACTCCATCTAAAAACATCCACGGTACACATGCGGAACAAATTATTAACGATTCTGGCCTGGTTGGCGCTGGCCATTTCCCCGGCCATTACGGGCCGGGCGGCGAATGAGTTTGTCCCCGGCATCGTTTGGAAAGACACCGGTGGCAATCCCATCAATGCCCACGGCGGCGGTATGTTGATGCACGACGGCGTGTATTATTGGTATGGCGAATTCAAGACCGGTCGCACCTATCTGCCGGATTGCAACAAATCCTGGGGCGGCACGCGTGTGGATCTGACCGGCATCTCCTGCTATTCCTCCACCAATCTGACCGACTGGAAGAACGAGGGCATCGTGCTGGCCGCCGTGCCCGGCGACCAGACCAACGACCTGTATCCCGGCAACGTGCTGGAACGGCCCAAGGTGGTTTACAATGCCGCCACCCGGCAGTTTGTGCTGTGGATGCATGTGGACAGCGCCAACTATGCCGCCGCCCGCTATGGCGTGGCCGTGAGCGACCGCCCCGCCGGGCCGTTCAAATATCTCGGCAGCTTCCGTCCCGATGCCGGCGTCTGGCCGCTGAATGTGACAGCGGAAGATAAACAGCCTTCGGCAACGAATATCCTCGCCCGCGATTTTGCCGCCGGCCAGATGGCCCGCGACATGACGGTGTTTGTCGATGACGATGGCCAGGCCTACCTCTTCTATTCCTCGGAAGAAAATCCCACCATGCACGTGTCGCTCCTCACGGATGATTATCGGCATACGACCGGCAAGTACGCGCGCATTTTCATCGGCCGCAGCATGGAGGCGCCGACGGTGTTCAAGCATGGTGGGAAGTATTATCTCATTGCCTCCGCCTGCACGGCCTGGGCGCCCAACGCGGCGCGTTCAGCCGTGGCGGAAAATATTTTTGGCCCCTGGAAAGAGTTGGGCAATCCCTGCACCGGACCGGACGCCATCAATACCTTTCATGCCCAAAGCACTTATGTGCTGCCCTTGCCCGGCCAGCCGGACCGTTTCATCTTCATGGCGGACCGCTGGAAGCAATGGAATCTGCCCGACTCGCGCTACCTCTGGCTGCCGCTGGAATTTAGTGCGGAGGGCAAGCCGGTGCTGCCCTGGCGGGAGCGGTGGTCGCTGGCGGCAAGCGGAGCGCGGTAATTTTTTATCGTTCGTCCGTCGGTTCGACCAATCCAGCGGCTTTATTTTTTATCCAGACGCGGCAACCGTTTCTCCTTCTCCCGGGGGCAGGTAAATATATATATGACTCATGGCTGCGACTATTAAAACTACATTCTCATTCGCGCGACCAATGCACGCCAGTTCTTGCACGACCAAAGGAGAGACGGAGGCATTTGTGGGTCGGGCGCGCCAGTCAGACACTTGTCTGCCAGCTTCCTTGCGGCATCAGCCACGGGGCGATCATGCTTTTGTCTTGGCCCTTCCTTTGATTCATCGGTTGCGCCGGTCAACAGGAACTCGACCCAGTTCTCGATGCGATCCTTGGCGAATATGAATACAACCTGATTAAACTCAGCTTTCGTGACTCCGGCTAGCTGCGCGGTCGTCCAGAATTTTGCCTTTAACACGTCCCCGTCGGCGGTGTCGTGATCCAGATCAGCCCAAACCATGAGCGTCGTATCGCCGCCCATCGCCAAACAACTTCGCAGTTCGGCTGGCATCTTCGCAATCAAATCGGATCTTCCACCGCAAGGGATCGTACGGATCATGTTATTCCCCTTCCAAGGGCGGATCCACGCGGGATTAAGCTCTTTCAAAAGACTGCGGATGAAGATCGGGTCAATGCTTCGGCCTTTCTCGCCCTCGTGAAGGCAGAGGATTTGGGTGCGACTAGCCATGAATCCACCCCCTCGTAATCGCTTCGCCAGCACTGATTCCCTCGGGAACTTTCAATGGGCCGATGCGGGTCGGCGACGAATGATTGTCCCGCCACAGGTAACGCCCGGCATCCTCGCCTGCGTTATTCAAGATTTCGGGGTGATGCGAGATGAGTATCGCCTGATGGTCTTCATCCAGCAGTTCGCGTATCGCCAGCACCCACGGCTGCAACTCAGGCAGGCCGACAAAGTTGTCAGGTTCATCAATCAGCACGGTCTGCACCGCCCCGGTGGCCAGCGCATCCCGCACCATGTAGAGGGCCACCAGCAGTTTCTCACCATCGGAGAGTTGATGGAAGAATAACGACTCCTCGAAACGCAGTTGCAGCGCCTTGGCGGTGATCCCTAGGTTCTCAAGTTTGAACGACTTGAAGTCTGGCCATACTTCTCGCAACGAATTGCGCAGCCGATCCGTCCAATCTTGTTCTTGCGAGAGGTAGCGATACCACGACATCACATTCCTCATGTGAAGGTCAGGATGCCGAGCCTCGGCTTTGCTCTCTTTTTCAAAACTCCGGGGGTTCGGTCTTAGGATCAGCAAGTTGGACATCGCCTGCTGGAGTATCTCGATTTCACGACGACCGCCTTTCGGCTGAATGGAGGCCAGTGCCGCTTGCCGCCAGTCCAACGGAAATCCTGATGCTGCGCCATCGGCCCGTGGAAATCGAACCCCCTCCAAATCCCTTTCAAACAAAGGTCTTCCGTCGCAGGTGGCCTTTTCCCGCACGATGCGGGGTTTTTCGTGAATGGCGATCTGTTCAATATGGATCAGGTATTCAAACTCATGGCCGCCTGATTTCACGCTCAATTCAAACTCCTGAACCTTGCTTTCTAGCCAATTGGTAAATTCAAGAAGGGTGATGTCCCGTTCACCTTCGCCACCAAGGAAACAGTCGCCGGTGGCCAGATTTCTAACGAGCGCCAGTGCGTCGAATACAGAACTTTTACCCGCGCCGTTCGGGCCACAAAGAACTCCAAAAGACTCGAACTGCGCCTTGAATGCCACCAAGCATCGAAAATTGTTGGCGTAGAGCCGGGTTATCATGGGTTAATGGTATTAAGTTTGGATTCATGTCGCACGTCAATTTTGCCGGTAACGACGGAGGCGTGATGAAGGCGGTGTGTCAGTCATATCAGTATTTACTATGAAAAGGCCGGGATAAGGGCGAGCATTACCATTGGCTTTTCCTCAACTACCAATTGCTCAGGCGGAAACCGGCGTCTCGGCGAGCTGCGCGGTTTCCTCGGCCTTGTGGAATTTCACACTCACGATACGGCTCACGCCGTGTTCCTGCATCGTCACGCCGTACAGCACATCCGCCATGCCGATGGTGCGCTTGTTGTGCGTGATGATGATGAACTGCGAGTGGGCCAGAAACCGTTGCAGGATTTTTACGAAACGCACCACGTTGGATTCGTCCAGCGGCGCGTCCAATTCGTCCAGCACGCAGAACGGGCTGGGCTTCACTTGGTAGATCGAAAAGAGCAGGGACACGGCGGTCATGGTCTGCTCGCCGCCGGAGAGCAGGGTGATGCTTTGCAACTGCTTGCCGGGCGGGCGGGCCACGATGTCAATGCCGCTTTCCAGTACGTCGTTTTCATCCGAGAGCACCAGGTCGGCTTTGCCGCCGCCAAAGACTTCGGTAAACATCAGGCGGAAGTTGTCGCGGATCTTTTCAAAGGTTTCCACGAACATCTGGCGCGTCTGCGTATTGATGCGGTTGATGACTTCCATCAACTGGGTCTTGGCGGAAACCAAGTCATCGTGCTGCTGGGTGAGGAACTGGAAGCGCTGCTCGGTTTCCTCGTATTCTTCGATGGCCACGAGGTTCACGGGTCCCATGTCATCAATGCGCTTTTGCAAGGCTTCGACCTGCTGGCCCACGGAGGCCCAGTCGGTGGCGATGCCGTTGGCGGCCATTTCCTCGGGAGTGAGGGTTTCCACGCGGGAGGGACCTTCATCGGCCTGGGTGATGGTGATGCATTCGCTGCGGATGTCCTCGAGGTTCAGGTGATACTTCTGCTGCACGCGGTCCCGGAGGTTCTGCACGCTCATGTTCTTCTGCGCGAGCTCCACTTCCACGCCGCCGCGCTGGTTCGTGGATTCGGTAAGCCGGTTGCGCTGGGTCCGCAGGCTTTCCTCGCGGGTCGTGATATCCGTCGCTTGGGCATCGCGCCGGGCGATGAGTTCGGCGGTCTGGGCGGCAACCTGTTCGCGCTCGTGGTCGAGGCGTTCGATTTGCAAACGGGCGGCCTGAATTTCGGACTCGGCCTGCTCCTTGCGCGCGATGAAGGAGGAACACTCGGCCTTGCGACGTTCCACGACCTGGGTGAGCTCGCGGATGCGTTGTTGCAGGGCGTTATTCTGGTGGCGGAAGGACGCGGCGAGCTGTTCATCGGCCGCCATGGCCACCTTGCTCTCGGTGAGGGTGGCGTTGGCGGCATCGCGTTCCTGCCGGAGACTTTCCAGTTCCGCCGTCAGGAGGGCGACCTGCTCCTGCCCGGTTCGTTCGCGGGATTCCACCTCGTTCAAACGTACGGCAAGGGCTTCGCGCTTCTGGTAGCCTTCCTGTTCCTGGGCGGCCAAATTGTCGGACTCAAATCCAACGGTTTCCAGCTTCTGGATCAGCAGGCGGTTGGAGTTTTGGAGCGCCTTGAATTCGCCTTCGCGCGTGGCGATGGCCACTTCCTGCTCGCGCAGTTCGGTCTGGGCCTGCTGGAGGCTGGCCTGCAATTCGGTCTGTTCGCTCAACAGGGCGCCACGCTTGCGGCTGGCCTCGGCCACCAGGTTTTGCAACTGGGCGAGCTCGGCCTGCAATTCGGCAATCTGGTTTTTACGGCCGAGAATAGAGCTCGGTGCCTTGCCGCCGGACTGGCCCTTGCTGTTCGCACCGCCGGTATAAATGCCGTGGCGGTTCAGCAGTTCGCCGCCCATGGTCACGAAATCGCAGCCGGCATGGCCGTTCTGGATTTGCGCCGTGGCCGTGCCGAGATCGGCGGCAATGTAGGTGCGGCCCAGAAGTGATTTCAGCAGCGGCGCGATGGAAGGTTCCGCCTGAATGATGCTCAGGGCGTGAACCATCTGGCCGGGTTGCAACCCGTCGGCGAGGGCGGAAACACCCTGGCTCGGCGCGAGGTCGCCCTCGAACGCGAGCTGCTTGTCGTCGAGATATTTGATGGCCAGGGCCGCGATGCTCGCGCGACCGGACTTGTTCGTGGTGAGATCGGCGATGATCTGCTGCGCGGATTCCGGCTGCTCGGTGAGGACGAGTTGCAGGTTGTGGCCCAGCGCATTTTCCACGGCGGTGATGAACCGGTCGGGCACGCGGATGCGGTCGGCGAATGAGCCCAGTACGGAGCCGGACTGGCGCAGCGCCGCCACGGCGCCGGCATCAAAGCCCTCATGCGAACCTTCGAGCTGTTCGAGCACGGTAAGGCGCGAACGTTTCTCGGACTGCTGATGCAAATACTTGTCCTGCTCGGCGGAAGCCTGCTGGATTTCCGTGTGCAGTTCGCGCAACCGCGCCTGCCGCTGTTCCACGGAACCGCGCGTCGTGGCCACATTCAGTTTTTCCACCTCCACGCTGGCGGTGAATTCCTGCAACCGCAGATCCAGGCGCATGCGCTCCTCTTCGAGCTGCAGTTTTTCGGCGGAAAGTTTTTCCAGCCGGATGATATTGCCCTGCTTCTGCATGTCCAGCGTGTTGATCTCATTGCGAATGCGGGAGAGATCCTGCGCGGCGGAAAAGGCGGCGGACTGCGCATGGCGCAGGCTTTCCTGCCGTTCGCGAAGCTGGTTTTCAATCTGCTGGAGCCCTTCGCGCTTTGCCGCGAGATCCTGCTTGTGCTGTTCCAGCGCGGCTTCGGCCACGGCGAGACGTTCGGTCACGCTCTGCAATTCATTGGCCGCCGTGTGGCAGCGTTCCTCGGCCTGGGTGATTTCACCCAAGGCGCGGGCATTTTGGGAATCAATTTCCCCGAGGCGTTCCTCGTTGTACTGGATGCGGCTGTCGTTGCGCTCGATCTCCGCCTTCAATTCCATCCCGCGCTGCTGTTGCGCGGCGACCTGATGTTCCAGCTCGGTCAGGAGTTCGCGCAACTGGGCGATTTCACTTTCGTAGCGGAGAATGTCATTGGAGCCCTGGTCAATCTGGCTCCGCAGATTTTCCAGCGACTGCTGGCGTTCGGTGATTTCCCCCTGCAACACGTCGAACTGATGGCGTGCGAGCTGGGTTTCCAGATGCTGCAGCTCCTGCGAAATTTCCTTGTACCGGCGGGCCTTGCCGGCCTGGCGTTGCAGGGAGCCGATCTGCCGCTTCACTTCCTTGATCAGGTCGGCGATGCGCAAGAGGTTCTGCTCGGTATATTCCAGCTTCCGCAGCGATTCCTTTTTCTGGGACTTGAACTTGGTGATGCCCGCCGCTTCCTCGAAAATCATGCGCCGGTCTTCCGGCTTGCTGGAGAGAATCTGGGTGATGTGACCCTGTGCCAGAATGCTGTAGCTCGTCCGACCGATGCCCGTGCCCATGAACAACTGCTGGATGTCCTTCAGCCGGCACGCGGTGCGGTTCAGGAAATATTCGCTGCCACCGTCGCGATAAATGCGGCGGGTAATGCTCACCTCATCATAAGCCACCGTTACGCCGGCTGCCCGGAGGTTTTCTTCGCTGACACCGCCCAAAGTAAGGGAAACTTCGCCCATGCCCATCGGTTTCCGGCCATCGGTACCGTTAAAAATGACATCGGCCATCTCACCGCCGCGCAAGGCTTTGGCGGACTGTTCACCCAGCACCCAGCGGATGGCATCCGAGACATTGGACTTCCCGCAGCCGTTCGGCCCCACAATGGCCGTTACCCCGGGCTGAAAATTCAGCGAGGTCTTGTCCGCGAAGGACTTAAAGCCAAAAACCGTCAAATTCTTTAGATACATAATCTCGTGCCCACCAGCCAACCAAAGTTTCCCGGCCAAGTAAAGTAAAAAACCACCATATACAGTACACTTAAAAGAACAGGCCACCACTAATTGTTGTGTTGATCGCTTTAGTGAATTGCAAAAAGGCGAAATAATAACGTTAACGCCAATCGGCCTGGCGGTTCCCCTTCAGCGGAGCGTGACTGTGTCGGAGGTCAGTCGCAGCAACGAGGCGAGCCAGCAACAACGCAAGTCCATGGCTAGGTTGAGTGGTGGACTTACTGAAGCTGACTTTTACCATAACCACCGTTCTCCGCCAAAAGGGCCGCCGTCATTGGATTGCGATTTTTGCCCGGTTAAGGCATTCTGGCGGACTTGAAAACGACGGGAGCCACTCCAGCCGCCACCGACCAGTATTCCACATGGGTGCTGGTGCGCCGCCTGCTGGCCCTGGCCTGGCGGTTTCGCGGGCACTGCCTGTGGTCGCTCATTTTAAGCCTGGTGCTGCTGGTGCTGGGAATTGTCGGACTCCAATTGCTGGGCACAGTCATTGACGTGATCCGGGCGGCGCTGAATCCGGCGCTGCCGCCGCCGGTTTTTCCGTTGGGATGGCATCTGCCGGTGGCATGGACGCCGCTGCACGTGGTGCTGGCCTTGTCGCTCGCCATCGTGGCGCAGGCGGTATTGCGCGCGGTGCTGACGTACAGTTACAACATGCTCACCGCCCGGCTGACGCAGGGAGAAATTGTCCCGGAACTGCGCGCGCAACTCTACGCCAAATTGCAGCGGCTGAGCTTCAGCTTCTTTGACGCCCACGGCTCCAATTCCATTTTTAACCGGGTGACCGGTGACGTGCAGAATACGCGGCTGTTTGTGGACGGCGTGCTGTTGCAGGGCATCAACATGATCATGACGCTCGCGGCATACGCGTTTTTCATGTGGCGCATTCATCCGTCGCTCACGCTGGCGTGTCTCTCGGTATCGCTGCCGCTGTGGTGGGTTTCGCGGTTCTATTCGTTGCGCTTGCGGCCGGGGTACATGCGGAACCGGGAATTGTCGGACAACATGGTGCTGTTGTTCAGCGAGAGCGTGCGGGGCATGCAAACGGTCAAGGGCTTCGCGGCGGAGGCGCATCAGGTGCGGCGCTTCGAAGCGGCCAATGACGAGGTCTCGGCACAGCAACGAAAAATCTTCTGGGACCTCTCAATTTTCACACCAGGCACGCAGATCCTTTCGCAGTTGAGCCTGGTGATCCTGTTCGCGTACGGCGGCTGGCTCTATGTGCAGGGCCAGATTCCGCTCGGCAGCGGGTTGGTGGTGTTTGCCGGTTTGCTTCAGCAATTCACGGGGCAGGTGGCGACGCTCTCGACGCTGGCCAATACCGTGCAGCAAAGTCTGGCGGCGGCGCGGCGCGTCTTTGAGGTGCTCGACACCCCGGTGGAAGTCCAAAGCCGGCCGGGTGCCATCGTGCCGGGCAGGCTCACCGGCGATGTCGTGTTTGAAAATGTCGAATTCGGCTATCACCCGGACAAGCCGGTCTTACGCGGTTTGTCGTTTGAGGCCAAGCCGGGGCAGGTGATCGGTATCTTTGGCATGACCGGTACGGGAAAGAGTTCCTTGCTGGGGCTGATTCCGCGCTTTTACGATCCCAAGGCGGGACGGATTCTGGTGGACGGCGTGGATTTGCGGGATTTGGATCTGGATGCCTATCGCCGGCAAATCGGCATAGTCTATCAGGAGAGCTTTTTGTTTTCCAACACGGTGGCCGCGAACATTGCCTTTGGGCACCCGCACGCGACGATGGAGCAGATTTCGGCGGCGGCGAAGCTGGCCTCGGCGCATGAGTTCATTTTGGCGCTGCCGCATGGGTACGAGACGGTGCTGGGCGAGGCGGGCGTGGATTTATCCGGCGGCCAGCGGCAACGGCTGGCCCTGGCGCGGGCGCTCCTATTGCAACCGCCGATTCTGATTTTAGACGATCCCACCGCCTCGGTGGATGCGCGCACGGAGAATGAAATTGTGTCCGCATTGCGCGAGGCGATGACCGGTCGCACGGCGTTTGTCGTGTCGAGCCGGCTGAGCCTGCTGCGCCGGGCGGATCGGGTGCTGGTACTCGCGGACGGGCAGGTCGTGCAGTCCGGCACGCACGAAGAGCTCGTGCATCAGCCGGGGCCGTATCATGAAACCGCCCTGCTCCAGATGATGGACCTCGGCGTTCCGGGAGGAAAAGCATGAGCACGCCCTTGCCAAATAAACCGGCCGCCCCCGGCATTGCCAAAGGTGATTTGTCCATGCGCGAGGCGCTCACGTTTTATAATCCGCAAGAGGAGCGGGAGGCCGACAAGGCCCCGCTGCAAATGACGTTGATCCGCCGGATTTTCGGCTATACGACACCTTACGCGGCGCGTCGGAACTGGTTGTTTTTTCTGACCTTCATTCGGGGCGTGCAACTGCCGGCGCTGGCGTGGCTGATTGGCCGCACCATCAACGGTCCGATTGCCGGACGCGACCTGCCTCATATCTATTGGTATGCGGCCGGGTATTTCGCGCTGGCGGTGGTCACGGTGGTCACCTTCCATTTCCGGCAGCGGTTCGCGCTGGAATTGGGCGAGGCCGTGGTGCATGACATGCGCTCGGATTTGCTGCGCAAGTTGATGACCATGCCGATGGCCTTCTTCAACCAGACCAAGTTCGGCCGCATCATCAGCCGCCTGACCTCGGACATCGACAGCGTGCGCGCCGGGGTGCAGGACGTGGCGTTTGTGCTGGTGGTGCAGGCGCTGCAGATGACGGTGTCCGCGCTGCTGATGGCGTGGTACGACTGGAAACTGTTTGTGCTCATGCTGGTGCTGGTGCCGGTGATCTGGCTGGTGAATGAGCGCTATCGCCACGAGATGAGCCGCCGGCTGCGCAAAGTCCAGGAATCCTGGAGCCGCGTGGCTTCGACCCTGGCGGAATCCGTGAGCGGCATCCGCGTCACGCAGGCCTTCGTCCGGCAGGATGTGAACGCGGGCTTTTTCCGGAAGCTCATTGATATTCATGGCGAGAACAACGTCGGCACCGCGCAGGCCTCGGCGGTGTTTGTGCCGCTGCTGCAATTGAAGAGCCAGCTTTTCCTGGGCGCAATGGCCTTGCTCGGCGGCTACGGCGTGCTGCAATGGCACGGCTGGCTGCACATGGAGGTGGGCGATCTGGTGATGTTCTTCTTCCTCGCCAACCTGTTCTTTGATCCGGTGCAGGTGATCGGCAACCAATTAAATCAAGCGCTGATGGCGATGGCCGGCGCGGAACGTTTTTTCCGGATGATGGACCAGACGCCGGAATGGGCGGATGCGGCGGCTTCCCGCCCGCTGCCAGTCATTGCGGGCAATGTCGAATTTCGCGGGGTGAATTTTGAATACAAACCCGGCCGGCCCGTGCTGACGGATATTTCGTTCACCGCCGAAGCGGGGCAGACCGTGGCTTTGGTCGGCCAGACCGGCAGCGGCAAGACCACGCTGGTGGGGCTGCTTCAAAAATTTTATCTGCCTACGGCCGGACATGTTTTGGTGGACGGCATTGACCTCAGCCAGGTGACGGGCGATTCGCTCCGTTCGCAGATGGGCACGGTGCAGCAGAATAATTTTCTGTTCTCTGGCACGGTGCTGGACAACATCCGGCTCGCGCGCCCGTCCGCCACCGAGGCCGAAGTGCGGTCGGTGCTCGCCGCTCTGGACTGCGTGGATATGTTGGAAGCCTTGCCGCATGGATTGCAGACACAGGTAGCCGAGCGTGGCGCCGCACTGTCCTCCGGGCAGCGGCAACTGGTATGCTTCGCGCGGGCGATGCTGGCGAATCCGCGCATCGTGGTGCTGGATGAGGCCACGAGTGCAATTGATACGGTCACCGAGGCGCGCCTGCAAAAGGCGCTGGAAATCCTGTTGCGCGGACGCACCGCGTTTGTGGTGGCGCACCGGCTGAGCACCATCCGCAAAGCCGGTCTGGTGCTGGTGCTGGACCAGGGCCGGATTGTGGAACGCGGCACGCACGAAAGTTTGCTGGCGCAGGCGGGCATTTATGCCCGGCTGCACGAGGAATTCGTCAGCGCGCATCCGCATTGAACGGGCAGGGGAGGCGACTCCACCAGCCGTTCTTTCATCCCCGATTGTGGCGATAGGCAGACCTGCCCGTATCGGTTACCTTCAACTGAATGACCCCGCTGGAAAACCGCCCACCAATGCCATTTTGGCGGCACTGTTTTTATTTTTTGTTGGCCCTGCTGGCGGTCAACCGGTTGCTGGCGGATACGGTTACCCTCACAGACAACGGCAACGGCACCGTGACCATGGCTAACGGTCTGGTCACTATGACATGCAGTAAGGCAGCCGGGGATGTTTCCTATTTCGCGCTGAACTCATTAGCCACTACCAACCTGATTGATCCCAGCCAGGACTACGGTTTGAGCCTCACTCACATCGGCAGCGGTACGAATGATTACTGGACCACCGTGGCCGGGGGCGGCACCGGGGCCATCTATAGTGTGGTCACGAATACGGGCCAGATCGTGGACATCATGATCCGCAATCCGGTGGCGAGCGGTAATACCGCCCTGTATCCGAATGGTATTTGGGACTGGGCGGAGCACCATGTCATGCGTGCCGGGGAGGCGGGTTTTTACACATACCATGTCTGGCGGCATTGGGCGAACCAGCCGGCCGCGTACTTTTGGGCGGATAGCTGGCAAGGCCGGCTGAATGGAATATTCAGCGAATCCACCAACGCCGACGGCTCGGTGAATCATGCGTGGGATTTTTGCGGTTCGGATGTGCCCATCGGCTACAGCATTGGCGGGAATCCGCCGGGCAGCACCTCTGCCGGGGTGCCGGCGGAAGTCGTGATCATGCCGTACACGAATTATTTCACCCAGCCCACCGGCACCAACTACGAGCCGGGCTGGCCAGCCTACACGCAGCCCTGCGGCCTGACTTCCGACTTGCATCCAACGTGGACCAAATATGACTGGAGCAGCTATCAGGGAGCATCCAATTCATTTCGGAATACGTGGGGCGCCTCCACGGAACAGGTGGGCGTATGGACGCTTTTGGGAAGCGCAGAATTCATCAATGGAGGTCCGACCAAGCTCAAAGGCGCCGTTTCTGGCAATTACATGTACAATGACAATTTGGAAGGCCACGGCTTGGGTGCGGTTCCCAATCCGGGGGCGGCAGCCGGCGAGATTTATACCAAAGTAATCGGCCCGTATTTCATGTACGCAAACGCGGGCACCAATCATTTGCAACTGTGGCAGGACGCCCAAAATCTGGGCGCGCAAATGGCCTCCAACTGGCCTTACGCGTGGATGAATGAGCGCGAGCCGGATTATCCCCGGCACCGGGGCACGGTGACCGGCACCATCACTGCGAAAACCGGTGAGTCCACGGCCAATCCGGTGGTGATTCTGGGCGACGCAGCGGATGGGGACTGGACGTTGCAGGGAGCGACCAATTTTCTGTTTTGGACGACCGGTGATGCCGGTGGAAAATTCACCATCCCCAAAGTCCGGCCCGGAAATTATGTTTTGTTTTCCTATGTGCCAGGCATCTGGGGGCAGTTGCAATTATCCAACATTGTCGTGCTGCCCGACGGGACGAATAACCTGGGCGTCATCAACTGGAATCCGCCGCATTTGCAGCAGCGGCTTTGGCGGGTGGGCACGCCGGATCATACCTCGCGGGAATTCCGGTTTGGCAATCTGCCCAAGCAATTCGGCCTGTGGTGGCGCTATCTGAATGAGCGCGGCCAAAGCAATTTGAATTTCACCATCGGCCAGAGCGTGGAATCCAATGACTGGTATTATGCCCAGTGCGCCATGCCGATTACGCCGCAATCCGCGCCGAATCTGACGGATCATACCCAGACGAATGGCATCGAATGGGGGCCGACGTGGAACGTGATTTTTAATCTGACCAATCTCCCGCCGACAAACGTGCTGTTTACGCTGGCGTTGGCAGGTGGACGCGGCACGGCTTTTTATACGTACATCAACGGCGTCAATGCCACGCCGGCACCCTACCAGAGCACGGGCTATTACACCACCGATGGGGCAAACATCTACCGGGAAGTGGTGGCGGTGGGACGATATCAGTATTACCAGATTTCGTATCCGACGAATTTGTTCGTGGTTGGCACCAATACACTCGCCCTGAGCATCCGCCAACCGGGTGCGGCCGGCACCTGGAACATCGGCAATGTCACCAATGGTTATCCCGATCTGTTGCAGGGCGGGCTTATCTATGATTTTTTGCAAATGGAAACGGGGCCGCAGGTGGTGCTGGCCAGCCCGCCGACGGCACCGGGCGGACTTGCGGCCACGGCAGTTTCCGGCTGCGAGATTGACCTGGGCTGGACCAACTCCACCACGAATGCAACGAGCATAATTGTTCAGCGTTCTCCGGACGGCGTGAATTATTCTCCGATCGGCGCGGTGATGCGAACATCAACCAATTACGCGGATACCAGTCTGCCGACGGGCACGGTGTTTTATTATCAGGTGGTGGCCAACAATGCGGATGGCAATTCGCCGGTATCGAATACGGCGCAGGCTTCAACCCAGGCGGCGCAACCGCCGGCGATGCCCGGCAGTTTAACGGCCGCCGGCGTGGCGACAAACCAGATTAATCTCACTTGGGCGGACAACTCCACCAATGAAGACGGCTTCAATTTGGAACGTTCCACCAACGGCGGAAATTACAGCACGCTGGCGATGCTCGCAGCGGGCAGCACAATCTACAACGATACCGGGCTCATGCCCGGGACTACCTACTTTTACCGTCTGCAAGCCTTTCGCTCCTGCTGGGGTAATTCCGCCTACACAGCACCGGTGAGTGCGACCACCCTGTCGCCGCCGGCACCGGTGACACCAGCCGGCTTGGTGGCCGTGCCGGGGAATGCGCGGGTAAATCTGAGCTGGCTCACCGCTTCCGGCGCGGCCAGCTACAATCTAAAACGCGGCATCACCAGTGGGAACGAAACCAACTTGGCAAATACCACTGGCACCACATTCACCGACAGCAACGTCGTTAATGGGGTGACTTGTTATTACGTGGTCTCGGCGGTCAACGGCGGCGGTGAAGGCAAGAATTCCCGCGAAGCATTGGCCACGCCGCAAGCTTTGGTCGCGGCTTATTGGACCAATCTGGTCACCAGTGCACCGCAAAGCTGGGATGCAAATGCGAACTGGACGAATGTGGTGAACTATCCGAATGGCGCCAGTGTGGTTGCCAATCTCACGGCCAACATCGCGGCGGGACAGACGAATAATCTGGATCAAAACATAACCATCGGCTGGCTAAACCTTGGCGATGCCAATGCCTCCTCCGCATTCACTCTGGCACCCAATGGCGGGACGTTGAATTTTATCAGCGGGGCAAACAACAATGCCGGGCTGGTGCAGTTGGCCACGAGTGCGGGAGATACCATTGCCGCCCCGATCACGCTCAGTAACAATCTGGTGGTGGTAAACAATGCCACGGCGCATACGCTCACGCTGGCGGGAACCATTTCGGGTTCGAATACCGTTATGTATGTCGGGCCCGGTTCGGTGACGTTGACGGTAAGCAACGGTTACACGGGGGCAACCCTGATCAACGGCGGCATTGTCAATCTGGCCAACGACACGGCCAATAATTACGCCTTCGGTACCAATATAATCACGCTGGATCAGGCGACGTTGAATTTGCATTCCGACAACAGCACCTACAACGATTATTACTGGAATCTGGCCGTGCCCACCAATTCTACCGCCACGCTCAACGGTGATGGCCGGTGCAATCTGCACGGTATACTTACGGGCGGCGGCACGCTGAATTATTACGCGCCTTATGTGCGGATGGAATTGGACGGCGACTGGTCCGCCTTTGCCGGGCAGATCAATGCGAGCGGGTCGGATTTCCGTTTCAACAACGCGAACGGACTGCCGAAGGCGGCACTGTCCCTGAACGGCAACACAGCCTATTCACTGGGCGGTTCACTGACCGTCGGCGAATTGTCCGGACTGGCCAGCGCGTATCTGAATAGCACGGCATGGACCGTAGGCGGGCGCAATACGAGCGCCACGTTCGCCGGTATCATTCTCGGAAATTCGATCGTCAAGACCGGCACAGGGACTTGGACGTTGTCAGGTAACAATACCTATACCGGACCGACGACGATCAACAGTGGCGCGCTCCAAATTGGCAACGGTGGCAATACGGGCACACTCGGCACCGGCAATGTCACCGACAACGCCGCCTTGATTTTCAACCGCTACGACAATGTGGTTTGCACCAATGTGATCAGCGGCACCGGGAGTCTGACCCAGGCCGGTTTTGGCGTGCTGACGCTGGCGGCGGCAGAGACCTATTCCGGTGAAACGTTCATCAGCGCAGGTACGCTGGCATTGACGAATGGCGCGACGATTGCCAATTCGACGAACATCAATCTCGATAACGGTGCCATTTTCGATGTAAGCGGCACGACCAGTCATGCCATGACCCTCGGCAGTGGCAAGCTGATTTCCGGCGACGGTACGGTGAACGGGAATTTTACCCTCGCCAGCGGAGCGGTGCTGATCCCGGGCAACAATGACTTGGGCACGCTGAATTTCAACAATGCGCTCACGCTTAATACGGGAAGCAAGACCTTGCTAACCGTCAGTCAGGATGCCCAGACAAATAGCCAGGTGACGGTGGGCGGAACCTTGACGGTGGGCGGAATGTTGGTAATTACAAATGCCGACGACCCGTTGTCGGGAGGCGGCACCTTCAAATTATTTACGGCCACAAATTACACCGGCAGCTTTTCCACTATCGTGCTCCCGGCTTTGACGCCGGGCCTTTATTGGAATACGGCTACGCTCAAACTGGATGGCACTGTCCACGTCATGGCGGAAACTTCGCCGGTCGTGGGTGCGGTAACCGCCGCCGGCGGGCGACTGGTGGTGATCGGCACGGGTGGCATCACGAACGGAAGCTATTATTTGATCGGGACAACCAATCTGTTGAACCCCATGACCAACTGGCTCCGGCTGGCTACCAATCCATTCGACGGCAATGGGAATTTTTCTTTCACTAATAATCTGGGTGCCGGTGGTGCTCGCTGGTTCTTTTCCCTACAATTGCCATGAATTCCAAGCGGGCATTGGGAAAATGCTTCATTCAAGGGACAGTTACATTACAATTTCAACGGCCATCATAAACAAACCAATGAATCAATTTAAAATCCTGGCCATCCTGGCTGTTTTCTCCGCACTGGCTTTGCCTCGGTGTCACTCGGCTGATACCGCCCTGGCACCTTACCTGAATCTCAGCCAGCCCGTTGATGCGCGCGTCGCCGATTTGATTTCGCGCCTGACGCTGGCGGAAAAAGCCACGCTGCTGAATCATCGCGGGCCGACGGTGGAACGTTTCAACATCCGGGCCGACCAGTGGAATCAGTGTTTGAACGGCGTGCAATGGGACCGGCCAACCACTCTGTTTCCCACCTGCATCGCCATGGCCGCGACCTGGGACACCAATCTGGTCCATGCGACCGCCACCGTGCTTTCCGACGAAGCGCGGGCGATTTACAACGGCTGGCATCTGGACACCAACGCGCCGGGCCAGCACAAGGGGCTGATCTATCGCGCGCCGGTGATTAACATCGAACGCAATCCGTATTGGGGTCGCAACCATGAATCGTGGGGCGAGGATCCGTTTCTCACGGGCCGCATGGCAGTCAGTTACGTTGAAGGGTTGCAAGGCGATGACGCGCATTACCTGAAACTGGCCGCCACGCTGAAACATTTTGCCGTGAACAATGTGGAGACCGACCGGCAGAAACTGAACGCCGTCGTGTCCGAGCGGATGCTGCACGAATATTGGCTGCCGCATTGGCGCGACGCGATTGTGGAGGGCCGGGCGCAGTCGGTCATGGCCAGTTATAATGCCATCAACGGCACGCCGGACAATATCAACCGCTGGCTGCTGACCGACACCTTGAAAAACGATTGGGGCTTCCAAGGTTTTGTCGTCTCCGATTTGGGCGGTGTGCGCACCATGGTGGAGGGACACGAACAGAAAAAGATGTCCTATGAGGACGCGGTGGCGCAATCGCTCATGGCGGGCTGCGACTTCTCGGACAAGGAATTTCAGGACAACATTCCGGCGGCGGTGACTGACGGCAAGCTGTCCGAGGCCCGCCTGAACGATGCCCTCACACGCGTGCTGCGGGTGCGTTTCCGGCTCGGCGAATTTGATCCCTTTGACTCCGTGCCCTACAGCCATATTTCCCCGGCGGTAATCAACAGTCCGGAGCACCGGGCACTGGCGCTGAAGGTGGCGGATGAATCCATCGTCCTCCTGCAAAACCGGGGAAATCTGCTGCCGCTCGATAAGGGAAAAATCAAACGGCTGGCCGTGATCGGCCCCTTGGCAGACCGCCTCATGATGAACAATTACAACGGCAAAGCGCCGCCATCCGTCACGGCCTTGCAAGGCATCAAGGATCGCGTCGCGCCGGGTACGGAGGTAGTTTACACCATGGGCGGACTGGTTGGCGGGAATCCGGATGCCCGCTGGAAAAAGGAATCGGCCGAGATCGCCGCCGATCCCGCCGCCGAACTGGCCAAGGCGGTCACCCTGGCACGTTCTGCCGACGTGGCCGTGGTTTGCCTCGGCACCACCGCCGCCATTGAACAGGAGGCGCGCGACCGCCATACCCTCGGCCTGACCGGTAATCAGGAAGAACTCGTGAAGGCCATCATGGCGGCCAATCCCCGAACCATCGTCGTGGAAATGAGCGCCGGTCCGCTGACCGTTCCATGGCTGGCGCAGAATGTTCCCGCCATCTTGCAAGCCTGGTGGCCCGGTGAGGAAGGCGGCCACGCCATCGCCGACGTGCTCTTTGGCGACGTGAATCCCGCCGGCCGGCTCCCGCACACGGTTTATGCCAGCGAAGCCCAGGTGCCGCCGCTCACGGAATATGATGTGACGAAAGGTTTTACCTACATGTATTTGAACGGTACGCCCCTGTATCCCTTTGGCCATGGCCTGAGCTACTCGAAGTTCAACTATGACCATTTGAAAGTGTCATCGGAATCCATCAAGAACCGGGACACTGTAACCGTGAGCGTGGATGTCTCCAATACCGGTAATAGGGCAGGGGACGAAGTGGTGCAACTCTATGTGCATCAGGTCAATGCCAGCATTAAGTGCCCTGCTGAGGAATTGCGCGGGTTCCAACGTATTGGCTTAAAGCCCGGCGAAAGCGGTACGGTTAGTTTTTTGCTTCCGGCTGATAAGCTCGCTTACTGGGATGAGCGCACACATGGCTTTGTGGTTGAGCCCGGGGCCTTTGATATTCTGGTGGGCGCATCATCCTCCGATATCCGCCTCAAGGGCTTAATCAATGTAAACAAAGCGACTGTGGAATAATCGCAAACGACTTGGAACAAGAAACCACAAACTGAACCAGTCAGCAAAATCATCCAATCGTTGAAATATACCAAACTGGCAAAAGGAACGCAGGACTAATATAGTTACACAATGTTTGTTATATTTAATTCATTTCAATCCCTGAATGGATTGATAAGCCTTCAAATATTCCTCCACGGTCTTGTCCCACGAAAAATCCGCCTTCATCGCATTTTTTTGACACTGTTTGAACAGCTCGGTTTGATTGTACAAAACCAGCGATTTGCGGATCGCCCGGGCCAGTGAACGTGCGGAATAGTCAAAAAACTTGATGCCGGTGGCCTGCGCCGCATTTTGCGTCCAATCGACGACACTGTCATCCAGACCGCCGGTGGCGCGCACCACGGGAATGGTGCCGTAGCGCAGGCTGTACATCTGGTTCAAGCCGCATGGCTCAAACCGGGACGGCATCAGGAAAAAATCACAGCCGGCCTCGATCCGGTGCGCCAGGGTTTCATCGTAGCCGATGGTCACGGAAACCTTGTCGGGAAACCGCCGGGCCAGATCGCGATAGCCGCGTTCGTATTCGGGCGAACCGCTGCCGAGTATCACGAACTGCATATTCGTATTCAGCATCTCCGCCAAGGCGCCCAACTGGATGTCCACGCCTTTTTGCTCGGCCAGGCGGGAAATGGTGCCAAACAAAGGAATGGCTTCACTTACCGGCAGACCCAGTTGCTTTTGCAATTCCAGCTTGTTGACCTGTTTTCCCGCCAGCCGCCCAACCGTGTAAGCCTTGGGCAAATGCTTGTTTTTGTTGGTGTTCCACTCGCTGTAATCCACGCCGTTCAGAATGCCGATCAGGCGGTCCTGCCGCTGACGCAACAACCCATCCAGACCGCAGCCGAGCTCCTCGGTGCAGATTTCCCGGGCATAGCGCGGGCTGACGGTGGTGATGAGATCGGCATAGGCAATGCCGCCTTTAAGGCAGTTTAGCATGCCAAAATATTCCACCGCGCCGGGCTGGAAATATTCCAAGGGCAAATCCGTCAATTCAAAGGCTTCGCCCGGAAAAATCCCCTGATAGGCGAGGTTGTGAATTGTGAGGCAGGCGGGCGGGGGATTGCCCCACCCTGCCCCTTTTTCATGGGCCATCAGCACCGGCACCAGCGCGACCTGCCAGTCGTGGACATGCACCACGTCCGGCCGCCACGGCAGATACCGCGCGAGATTCACCACGCATTTGGAAAAGAAAATGTAGCGCTCCGCGTTGTCGGCGTAGCTGAGGTTGTTCTCCAAGTAGATGCCCGCGCGATCGAAATAACCGGGCTGATCCACGAAATAAATCGTCGCCTCGCGGCGACGTTTCAATTCCCACAATCCCGCCTTGATCCGGCGCCAGCCCAGCGGCAGGTCGAACTCCCAGTCCACTTTTTTCAGTGCGGGATATTTCGCCTGGATGCCGCGATACAGCGGCGTGACGATGATAACTTCGTGACCGGCCTTGACCAGCGCCCGGCCCAAGGCACCAACCATGTCCGCCAGCCCCCCCGTTTTGGAAAACGGATAAACTTCGCTGCTGGCGAGCAGGATTTTCATGGTCTACGCGGTGATGCGGTCGGTTTTCAAATAAGGTTGCAATGCCTCGGGAATCTTGACGCTCCCGTCCGGCTGCTGGTGGGTTTCAATCAGCGCCACGAACAGCCGCGCCAGCGCGGTGCCGCTGCCGTTGAGAATGTGCGGGAATTTGTTGTCGCCGGCCTCGGTCTTGTAGCGGAGATTCATGCGGCGCGACTGGAAATCCTCGCAGTTCGAGCAGCTCGAAACTTCGAGATAGCTCCCCTGCCCCGGCGCCCAGACTTCAATGTCATACGTCTTGGCGCTGCCAAAACCCATATCCCCGGTGCAGAGCAAAATCACGCGATAATGCAGGCCGAGCAATTGCAAAACCTTCTCCGCGTTACCCACCATTTTTTCCAGTTCATCGTAGCCGTTTTCCGGCTTCACGAGCTTGATGAGTTCCACCTTGTCGAACTGGTGAACGCGAATCATCCCGCGCGTGCCCACGCCCGCCGCGCCGGCTTCGCCGCGGAAGCACGGCGTGTAAGCGCAGTAATACACCGGCAACTGTTTTTCCGGCAGAATTTCCTCGCGGTGAATGTTCGCCACGGGCGTTTCCGCCGTGGGAATCAAATACAGCTTGCCCAGATTCTTGGCATCGTCGCCTTCGGCCACGCCATAATACTGGTCCTTGAACTTGGGAAACTGGCCGACGCCCACCAGACAATGTTCACCAACCATGTGCGGCGGCGACACTTCCGTGTAATTATGCTGGGTGGTATGGAGGTCGAGCAGAAACTGGATCAACGCCCGTTCCAGCCGGGCACCCCAATTCGTGTAAAGCAGGAAACCACTGCCGGAAAGTTTGGCCGCCCGGGCAAAATCCACCAGCTTCAGGGACTCGCAGAGTTCAACGTGCGACTTCGGTTTGAAGGCAAAATCAGGCTTGGCGCCATGCACCCGAACCTCGGGATTGTCCTCGGCCGTTTTGCCAAACACCACCGATTCGTGCGGGAGATTCGGCAACTGCAACATCAATACATCGCGGGCGGCTTCGCTCTCCGCCGCCTGCTTGTCGAGCGTGGCAATCTTCTCGCCCAAGTCTTTGGTCTCGGCCTTTTTGGCTTCCGCCTCGGCGATTTTTTTCTGCCCCATCAACGCGCCGATTTCCTTGCTCACCCGGTTGCGGAGGGATTTGAGCGTCTCCACTTCGGCCAGCAGCTTGCGGCGCTGCTCGTCAAATTTGAGCAATTCGTCAATTTTGGTTTCATCGCCGGCCCCGCGGCTGGCCAGACGGGCGCGAACGAAATCGGTTTTCTCGCGGATTAATTTGATGTCGAGCACGGGATAATTGTAAAAAAATTGCGGCCGCCGGGCAAGATGGAAGCCGCAGAAATCAGGTATTTCGACGGTACTGGGCCGGCTGGCCGGAAAAACCTCCGGCTCATTGCGGATAGCCGGCCATTAAGTTCAACATCTCCTTCACCGCTGCGCCCAGACCGTCGGTGATGGCCCGGCTCACAATACTGTGCCCGATGTTCAATTCCACCAGGTGCGGCACGGCAAACAAAGCGGGCAGGTTCTCGTAATTCAAGCCATGCCCGGCGTTCACTTGCAAGCCGAGCGAATGCGCCAATTTGGCTGCCTCCACCAGCCGCTGGAGTTCTATTCCCGGCGTCGGCGCCGCCAGTTCCGCAGCGGTGAACTTCTCGGCAAACTGGCCCGTGTGCAATTCAATGAACTGGGCGCCGGTGCGGGCGCTGGCCTCGATCTGACCGGCATCCGGGCCAATGAACAGGCTAACCTCGATGCCGGCAGCGTGCATTTTTTTGCACGTTTCCGTCAGGGCAGCTTCCGCCGCAACCACATCCAGGCCGCCTTCGGTCGTCACTTCCAACCGATGTTCCGGGACTATGCAAATGATATCCGGCTTCAGTTTCAAGGCGATGCCGACCATCTCCGGCGTGTTCGCCATTTCCAGATTCAACCGGGTCTGGATAACCTCCCGCAAACGCCAGACGTCGCGATCCTGAATATGCCGGCGATCTTCCCGCAAATGCGCGGTAATGCCCTGCGCCCCGGCGGCCTCGCAAATCAAAGCGGCTGCCACGGGATCCGGCTCACCATGGCCCATGCCGCGATACCGCGCTTCACGTACGGTGGCGACGTGATCAATGTTAACACCCAGTTTGAGCATGATAATTAGTGGGAAGGTGCGGGCAGGACGGGCATATTTCCCGGAACTGGCTGAACATGGGGACGGCGTTTAACCATCGGCATGCTTAAATCACATCCCGGAAAATTGGTCACCTCCAGCCAGTTCGCCAGCGCATACAATTCAACCGCTGTCAGGCCGGCAGGCGCGGCGCGGACCCCGGACAACTCGCCCGGTCCGCTCAAGACCACTTCCGTGGTCGTGGGCCCCAAGGCGGGACCGATCCGGTTGATCCATTTGGCTGCCGCCGAAGTGGAATCCAACTGTTTATGCCGCGTCATCATCAGCCCCAGTTGACTGATTTGCAACATTTGCGGCAACCGCTGGCTGGTCAATTCCCAATGATAAAACACCAGATTGGTTTTCCCCAATTCAGCCTGCAATGGTGGCGGGAACGGCTTGGACCGCGTCGGTTTGGTGAAGAGTCCGGCCAATAAAAACTGCCCGGCCGGATCCTTCAGGGTGGTTACGAAGGGGGAAATAAACGGGGGCGCTCCCACCACCGATATTTCATCGTTCGTCTGCAAGAGCAACAGTGGGGTGATAAAAGCCCGCCGCGCATCGCCATCTTTGACGACCGGATTCAGCCGGGCAAACGCCTGCCCCAGCGCCTGACCGGCGTCCGGTACGGGTACTGCCAAAAAACTTAAAAACGGCACCTGCGGAATGGCCCAGGCAAAGAACTGGTTCGGGGTCGGGGTCAGATCATAAGCCGGATCCCATGATTGTTGCCGCAACCAAGGCAGAAACCCCCGCACGGCCGTGAACGTGTCAAAGGATCCCTGAATGGTATTGAAGGGTAACTTCCAAGCCTCCATGGCAATTGGCGCCGGCCCTGCAAAAATTGCCCGGCCATTCAGTTGCAAATTGCCCTGGTGCCCCGTCACCTCCACGTGCGTGGCTGGCAAATCGGACAAGTTCAACGCCGGCCAGAGTTTGGCCAGCTTTTGCCAGTCCGCGTCCACGGTGAGCCACGTGCTGGTTTTGCCATCCTGCAGAATCTGCTTGTCCAAAGGCGAGGTTTTTTCCCACGCGGAAAAAATCACCCAATCCTTGAAATGCTCGAACCGCACCGTCGTGGGCGGCACGTGCTTTTTCAATTCCCAACCGCCGGCGATGGGTTGGGACGGTATTGAGGTCCAGGATGACAGCACGGTCGCCAGATTCTTTTCCCATACCTGGTCTTTACCCGCCGGCAACCGCACCGCCAAGGCAAATTCCGGCACTTTGCGACCGGAATCGCGTACCGCCAGTCGCCATTCGGAGGTGACCAAGTCATTGAGCAGCGGCCGGAGCAAATCCGTGCCGTCCACCGCGCCCGGTGCCAGATTATCCTTCAGCCAGGTGCGGGGAAAACGCGCCAGCTTGTCCAAGGTTTGACCGCGCAACACTTGGGCTTCCGCGCAGTTGAAAATGTTGGTGAACGCGACCGACTCCGGGTCCGCCCCGATTTTCTGTGCCCCGGCAAAATGAATATGTACCAGCAGGTCACCCGTCAGGCCAGCCGCTTGGGCGGACCAAACCGACAACACGACTGTCAAAGTAATCAACAATTGCTTCATTGCGGCGCATTCTGTGCCAAAAAACGGACCGATTTGCAAACCGAATCCGCTGATTCCGATCGGAGATTGCCCAGTTTCTGCTGCTGCGATGCCGGCCCAAAAGATTGCTTACTCCATTATAGCTTAACTGTTTTTGACATTTTCACTTTTGCTTTTTGGCCTCGCTGCTGGCATTTTTTGGCAAATGGATCTAAAAGCCTCCAACTGCGGCTGATATGGGCCGGCCATTCGTCGCCATCATCATCGCCTACGTCGCCGGTTTGTTGGGCGCACAAGTGTGCCAACTGCCGCTAACATTCCTTTTTGCAACTGCTTTTGCCCTCCTTCTGGCCACCCTGTTCGTCCGGCCATGGCGACCCGTTTTGATCTGGCCTTTGCTGGCGCTGGCGGGCTGGACGAATTATGCCATCAATACGGCCATCCTTTCACCCAACGACCTGCGCGTTCTGCTCGGCCAAGAACCCGCCATCGCCACCGTGCGCGGCGAATTGCTCGAAACGCCCCGCCTGAAAATCCGGATGCAGGACTCGGTCGAAAAATGGCGCGGCGTGGCCCGGGTCAAAATCTCCGCCATCCGCCGGGACGATCACTGGCAGCCCGCCGACGGCACCGTCCTGGTCAACACTCCCAACCTGCCCGACCCGCAATTCTTCACCGGCCAGCCCGTGGAAATAACCGGCGTCATCGCCCCGCCGCCGCCCCCGCTGGCCGAGGGCCTGTTTGATTTCCGCAACTACCTCGCCGCGCGCGGAATCTATTATCAACTCAAGGCCGATTCTTGGCACGACTGGAAACTGCTGGACCCGCATCTGCCCCGTCCTCCGCTCTCCGATCGCTTTCTGAAATGGTCCAAGGAAACCCTCGCGCTCGGCCTGCCGGTGGAAGATGAAACCTTGCGCCTGCTCTGGGCCATGACCCTCGACTGGCGCACCGCCTTCACCGGCGACCTCAGCGAACCCTTCCTGCGCGCCGGAACTTTTCACATGTTCGCAATCGATGGTCTTCGCATCGGGTTGCTGGCCGGGATGATCGTCACCCTGCTCGGCGCCTTGCGACTTTCCCGGGCCTGGTGCGGTCTCATTGCCGTGCCCATCATCTGGTTTTACACCGCCGCCACCGGCTGGGAATCTTCCGCCGTCCGCGCCTCCGTAATGATGACCGTCATTCTTGGCGGCTGGGCGCTGAAGCGACCCAGCGACCTGCTCAATTCCCTCGCCGCCGCCGGCTTCATCATTTTGCTATGGGATCCGCGCCAGGTGTTTGAAGCGGGCTTTCAGCTCTCCTTCTGTGTGGTGATGGTCATTGCGGTCATGCTGAAACCGCTGAATGATTTTTGCGACCGCCGGTTGCAGGCCGACCCGTTATTGCCCGAGGCATTGCGTCCCGCGTGGCAACGAATCCTGCTCAAAACATTGCGCAAGCTCGCGCATTACGCCGCCCTCTCCTTCACCGCCTGGATTGGCTCGCTGCCGCTCTGCGCCAAATATTTTCATCTCGAAAACCCCGTTTCCACGCTCGCCAATATCGTCGCCGTGCCGCTGGGCACGCTCGCCTTGATCGCCAATCTGGGCGCATTGGTTTGCGGCCATTGGTTGCTGTGGGCCACGGAATTGTTCAACCAGGCCGCCTGGGCCGGCATGTTGGCCATGACGCGCGTGAGTGAATTGTCCGCCCAAATCCCGGGCGCTTACTGGTATGTCGCCGAACCCTCCGTAACCACCATCATCCTGTATTACGCCGTAATCATCGCCGCTTTTGGTGGCTGGTTCGCCACCCGTCAACGGCAACGGGCAGGTGGAATAATCCTGTTGCTCATCGGCCTGTTCTACGGCTGGCAATGGGAATCATCACGCGGGAAAAACACTTTGACCGTGCTTCCGCTCAATGGCAGCCAGGTGGTTTATGTCCCCGGCAACAGTCAACACCCCGGCCAGTTGATCAACGCCGGCAACGAGGAAGCCGTGGATTTCACCCTCAAACCGTTCTTGCGGGCGCATGGCGTGAACCATCTTCCCCGACTCATTCTCACCGTCGGTTCCGCCGCCAGCGCGGGGGGCGCACCGCTGCTGGATGAGCTGTTTGGCATCGGCGAACTGTGGACCAGTCCGGCCCAATTCCGTTCCGCCGAATATCGCAGCGTGATTGAAGCCTTTGAGCAACCACCCGCCCGGCACCGGCTTTGGCATGAGGGAGAAGTCCGCGACGGCTGGCAGATGCTGCACCCCGCCGGGGGAACCGACCATGCGCGGGCCGAAGACAGCGCCATGGTGTTGCTGGGCAATTTTTCGGGCATGAAAATCCTCTTGCTCTCCGATCTGGGCCGGGCCGGTCAGGCCGACCTCCTGGCCACCACCAATGATTTTCACGCCGACATCGTCGTGGCGGATTTGCCCGGCGATGGCGAACCCTTGCGCACCGCCCTGCTGCAGGCCGTCCAGCCCCAAATCATCCTGATCACCGACGCGGAATATCCCGTGACCCGCCGGGCCAAAGCCGCGCTCAAGGAGCGGCTCGCCGCCACCGGCATTCCCGTGATTTACACCCGCACCGCCGGCGCCGCCACCATCGTCGCCGACTCCAACGGTTGGAGTATACGAACCATGGACGGCCAGACGTTTGGCAGCACGTTGAAAAAGTAGCAGCCGACGTGAGGAGGCTCCATATTAAAGGAAAGGAACGTTCCAAAAGATATTTGAGCCTCTTACGTCGGCTGCTCAAGCGCAATTGATTATTCCATTGTCCGCCGCGTCAAACTCACCGCCACATATCGCGCCTGCGGAATGATGAACTTCTTCACCTCCACCGTCACCGCCGCCGCCTGAAATTCCGTCAGCACCAGTTGCGCAATGTTATTGGCCAGCGTCTCAATTAATTTCCAACTCCGTCCCTCGCCCAGTTTTAACAACCGCTGGGTGACGGCGAAATAATTGATCGTCTGCGTCAAATCATCCGTCTGCGCCGCCCGGGAAAAGTCATGCTCCATCTCCACCGTCAACAACAGCCGCTGCGCCTGCGCGCGCTCCTCGTCCGGCACGCCGACGTGGTAAAACACTTCCAGATCAACAATGGAGATTTTGGACATATGGGTGGTTTACTTGCGCCGGACCGGTTTCCGCGCCAGCACGGCATCAATCAGAATCTTCGTGGGCTTATTCAGCTTTAATTGCTTTTTCGCCTCCGCCAACGTCAGCCAGCGGTATTCGAACGATTCTTCATTCAGCGTCACGCGCGGGTTTTTGGCCGTGCATCGGCACGTGTAGTTGAGCAGCACAAAATGCGCATCCCGATAAAACTCCTTGGAACTGATGCAATCCTGCACCAGCACGAACTGAATGTCCGTGATCTTCAGCCCCGTCTCTTCCATGAGTTCCCGGCGCAACGCCGTCTCGGATTTTTCACCGCGCTTGATCTTGCCGCCGGGAATGCCCCACAGGCCCGACCATTTATGCGTGCGGATCATCAGCGCCTCGTTCTTGGCATTGAAGATCAGCGCCCCCACCGTCGCCAGCGGCGGCTCCTCGTTTAGCACCGGATTCGCCGGCTTCAGCTTGCCGCCATTCTTGGTCAGAATCTTCCGCAGCTCCGTCAGATGCTCCACAATCACATCCGGCCCGGCCGCGCGCAATTGATCCAGCGTATTGTATCCCGTCAGCACCGCGCAGGATTGAATGCCCCCGTGCTTGGCCGTGGCAATGTCATGCTCCATGTCGCCGATGAAGATAGTCTCGTCCAACTTCAAATTGTTCTCCCGCAAAATTTCGTGAATCTTCTCCCGCTTGTCCCACACATCCGTGTACGGCTTGTCCAGAAACACATCAAATCCCGTCACGGCGCATTGCACCTTGAAATGATCCCCGTGCACCGTGCTCAGCAGGAACGTGCGGAATTTCTGTTCCCGGCAGAATTCCAGGAACTTGCGCGCATGCGGCAGTTCGCGCACCGAACCCTGCGCCCGCTTGAACTCCGCGTGAAACCATTCCTCCAATTGCGCCATCGGCACATGCGGCGTGTGCCGGTCGTAAAATTTCGTGAACGGCAGCGAAAACTCCGCGCGAAACTGGTCCAGCGACATCGCCGGCTTGCCCGCCTGCGTCAGCACATAATTCGAAGCCTGCAACACCGCCGGCAAATCGTCCACCAGCGTTCCCGACCAGTCAAAAATGATATTGCGAATCACCCCCTGAATCTACTCCCCCCGCCGCCGCGACGCCAAGCCAAACCATTTTTTTCTGCGCCTGGCCACCAAGGAGCGCGGCGGTGCTGAAAGTCAGCCGCAGCAAGGTGAATAGCACCAGTCGCGTGGAATTACCGGCGCGTTTGAAGTTTGGAGTCCCGGCTTCAGCCGGTCCCCGCCGCCCCAACTGTCCCTCAATCCTGAACCGTAGTTTCGCCGCAAACCATTCGCACGACAGGTCCTCCCCCTCTCCGCCATTGATAAATGGGGGAGAGGGTCGGGGTGAGGTGGCTCATTTTTCTCATGCCCCCGCCTCCGCCTCTGGAGAAAAATCAAGCTGGAGTGACCGGACGAATGGACGAAAAATCAGAAAGCGTTGATGGTAAAAAGCCCTCTCCTTTGGGGAGAGGGTTGGGTGAGGGAGAGCGACAAAACTATCTTTTGCGGCCGCCTCCTCAATGTTGCAAATTGCCTTTTCACAACCAACCAAATTATTGTCATGCACCTGGCCTCCGCCTCTGGCAAATTTCCCCCACGCAATGCTCATTGCCTTTAACAAACCCTACGGCGTGCTGTCCCAATTCACCGGCGACGGCTCGCCCAACCGTCCCCTCGCCGAATTTAAGTTCCCCAAAAACGTCTATCCCATCGGCCGCCTGGATGCCGACTCCGAGGGCCTGCTGCTCCTCAGCGACGAAGCCCGCTGGAACCAGCAGCTCCTGCATCCCCGTCACGCCCACGAACGCGAATACTGGGCCCAGGTCGAAAAAATCCCCATACCCGACGCCCTCGCCCAACTACAACGCGGCCTTGTCATCCAGGGCCACAAAACCCTCCCCTGTCGCGCCTGGCTGCTCGAACCCCAGCCCGAAATCCCGCCCCGCGTCCCGCCCATCCGCTTTCGGAAATGCGTGCCCGACTGCTGGATCGGCCTCGAACTCGTCGAAGGCAAAAACCGCCAGGTCCGCCGCATGACCGCCGCCATCGGCCACCCCACCCTCCGCCTCCTCCGCGTCCGCATCGGCAATTTCCGCCTCGCCCCCCTGCCCCCCGGCCAATGGCGGGTGCTGACGGCGGAAGATATTAAGATGGTGGCGGGGCAGGCTGGATAACTGGGCGGAATGCCAGTGATAGTCGATTCCAGTTGAATGATATAGCATCAGCACCCAAGCCTGTTATGGTTCGCCAACATCAGCACCTCGCCTAAATAATTCTTCCCTGATTTGTTTTAGTTTCTCGTGGGCAATTCTACTGCTACGCAGACTGTCCCAAATGAACTTGAAATGTTCATCAAAGAAAAAATATGGAAGTGGTGCTTGCAAATAGATCAAAATCAAATCCGCAACTGCATCAGGATATTTTGCTACAATTTCCCTTTTTTGGTCGAGGCGGTAAGGAATTGCAGTGTTCGCCAAGGTAAGTGTCCCCCTCATGGAGGCAGCGAGCTTGACTGCTGCTGGAAAATAGCAACCAAGTCCGAACGTCCAACAAGCCATTTCATTTGCTTCTCCTTGCACCAAGGGCTTTGGCGTGTTTGATAGCCTCATTTGCCAATAGTCGGCCAACCATGTTTCCCAGATTTTTTCGGAAACAGAGTTTTCCACTTCGCTTAAATAGCGGTCAATCGTAGCGGCGAGTTGTGTTAAATCTTTATCCGAAAGATGCTGAATCACTTTGGGAAGCCAGCCGTTTGCTAATGGATTTTCGAGGCGAAACAATGCGACGCCAGCGATTTGATAGATTATGTATTCGTGAACCCTGTCGCCAAATTGGGTATTGCGTGAAATGGTTTCCGAAAAAAATGGCAAAAGTTGTTCCGTAAATCCTGCCAGCCAACGTCCCCAGCACAAAAAGCCATGCCAACTTTGTTCAGCTCGCAGACTGTCAGCCTGCCAATCAAATAGTGGCAGCAATTCTGTCGTCGCAAAGTCACGGTCTAGGGAAAAAAAGTAATGCAGTTGGCTTGTGAGAACTATTCTGTAATGGGCAGCCGCGTCAGATGTTCCGCGCAAAACCTCCGTAAGATGATTTTTAATCTGTTGTGGCAGGCCATTCCAGTCGTCTGCCGCTTCTTTTCGGGCAACAGAAATTCGCTGCAACCAAAATTCAGCCAGTTTTCCCCCAGGTCTGTTAATCGCTATACCTAACCAGTCATCAGATGGTTTTTCAGAAGAAGAAGAAGTCTTTAGAACAGAATCCCATATCCGAATTGCAATTTTCTCGGCTTGTTCCATGAAACCGCTGGGCAAGGTGAATGATTCCTTGCGCGAGCCATTTTCCAAAACTTCAGCGAAGGCAGTGAAAAATTCAGAGGGCGCATCAATACTTTCGGTAGCGTCCAAAATAATTTTCCACATTTCAGGGGACAGGCTGGCATTTCGCCAACCTTGACAAACGCAATACCACAAGTCCGCATCAGGCAGCTTTCGAGATTTCAACACTTCCAACCATTTGATTCCCCAATCTGGACTTTTTGCAACGGCTGCGGAAACAGCGTTGCAATAACTTGACCTGTTTCGTTCTGATGGCGATGGTGATTTTGGCTTGTAGTTTAATAACTCGTTCAAAAACGCTTCGGGATTTTTCTGCAAAACCTCCTCAACATTTAGACCTGCCACGGGGTCAACTGATTGAACTTCAACCGACGAAAAATCAAATTGTGGCTGTTCTCTCTCTGCAAAATCTGGGTTTTTCTGCTTCAGTGCCTTCAGTGCTTCATTCGTAAATTCACAGTTTGGCGCGATACGGCGAAGCCATACGACCGCATTAAAAATTTCGTATTGCTTCGTGCGTTCCCCGACGTTTTCGTATTGCGACCAATCCCCACCAAGCAAAGCAATTTCAATTATCCGTTTTCGAGCATCCTCGGATGCTTTCGCAAAACTTTGTTCAAGCAGCCAAAAAACATCTGATTTGAAGGAATAGAGAAGTTTGTGTTTTCCAATCCAATCAAGTTTTTCATCGGGTGAAACATCCGCCCTTTTACCAAAACCATATATTGCCAGCCTTCGCAATATGGGCGTATCCGTTGCAAACCAAGTCTCAATTCGCCCAGCAGCGTATTGTGGGTTTGATATAATCCAATGATTCAAGATGTCCCGCGCTGCATCAATCAATATGTCAACTGCATTGGGAAACTGGGCTTGGCCGCTCGGATGAATGGCCTGACGGTGATAAGCGAACACGTCCAAATTTCGGCTTCGCGGATATGCCAATGTTTTGAGGGTGTTCGCGGCAGTCAAATTTGAAACCACTATCGGTTCAAGGTCATCTGCGAAGGATGCCAAATTTGGAGAAAATAGTTTTTGCCACGCCTCTCGCAACCAGTATTCCTCGTGTCGCCCATGTTCAAACTGAATGTCAAAATCTACCTTGTCCCCTTCGGCGGCATCCTCAAAAAAAACTCGGAAGGATTTTTTAAGAGCTAGACGTGGTTTTGTCACCCTTGCAAACAGGAGTGTGGAAATGGCCTTGTCATCAGGAAATTGGCAGACTGTTAAAAGTTCTGCCCAATGTTCTTCTGGCAGCGCGTCGTATGATTGCTCCAGTAAAATTGCAACCCATTGTGCAAAAACTGTGCTTGGAACCGTGCTTGCCGCATCCTTGTTTCTAACAAAAAGGCGTCGCCAAATGCACCAACACACTGCTGGGTTTATCTGGCAGTGAAAGCGTTCTACCAAGAGCATCAGATGTTGCGAATGTGCGACCAGAAAAGTCTCGACCAGCCATGAAGCCAGTTCACGTTCAAATTGCTGCAACTCATTTTCCTTCTTAAAAAGTGGCTGGACAAGTTGCTGCTTTTCCAGCCACGAAATCCATTCTGGAGATTTTGCATGTTTCAGAAAAATTCGAGCGGTATCCAAATTGGAAAGGCAATACTTCAAATAGTCGGCATCTTCTCCTTCCAGCGGTGGCTTGTCTTCCGCAATTACGCGAATGCGTTCTGCTTTTTCAAGTAGCCCTTGGCGGCTTTCCTTCACCCATTCTGTGACGCAATCTGTTATCGCACTATGTTGATTCTCCCCTTCGCATTTCTCGTAAAGAACTGCTTTGATTCCAAGATAATCCCATTCTGAATTTCTATCTGCGATGGTAAAAGCGAATCTTCTGGCTTTTTGCGATGGTGGCAAGCCTCGTGCAAGATAATTCATTACTACGTCACCATGTCTATATCCGACGAACAATACAGTATATCGTGAGAACATGGACGCTAGAAATCTGCTTGCCCATGCTTGCGTAAGATAAGCACGGCCAAAATCTTCATCGGTCAAAATGCAGTTCTTTAGCTGTTTTCCCGCGCAACCATGTAAGTAAACAATTCCAGAAAAGTCATCGCCTAGCGGTAATGCGGGAGCATAAAAGATGTCTGGGGACTTTCCGAAAACTTCTTTGCTGGCTGTCGTAAAATGTGTGTCAAAATTTGTGGTGACAATCCGAACATTTTCCAGTGCTGGGAATAATTGCAACAGTTGGCGGTGAAGTTCGTGAGGTTTTGTCGCGCCATTGACAAGTATTCGCGCAGCCTTTTCATGGACGCTGATTCCCTTTTGCTTCAGCCTGCCTAAATAATGGTCTTCTGGCTCCTCTTTACCTTTGGCGACACCAGAGTTTTCCCCAATTTTCAAAGCCAACTCTGTAAAAAGCGGGAGATTGGAAGGTGCCGGATACGATACGCCTGCGCCTGCAAACACGACAAGCTCATCTGCTTCTTTGGCACGAAGCAAAATCTCTGGTAAATCTATGCCTTTTATCAGCACGGAAATACCTTTTGAATTAACCCCAAATTAGCCCTAAAAAAGCAGGGAAACACCTCGTTCGCCTCGAAATCCTTCACAAGCGATTGAACCACTGCAAACCCATCTTCAAACGAGCGCTGCATCACGGGAGCATAACAGACGCAACGGGCAACGGGCAAGAAACCGCTGTCAGGACGTGCGCTTAAATTGTTTTGCCGATGGATTTGCGCCGCCATGGTTCAACCGATGTGGGGCACGGCCCCCAGTTCGCCGGACAGGTATTTCCGCATCAGGCTGGGTTCGCGGCGAAGCCCCTTGATTTCGCGCGCGCCGTAAATGCGCGTGGGCTTGCCGCTGGGTTTTTTGGAAAAAAACACCTGCTCCTTTTCCAGTTGATCCAAAATCGCCGGATTGTGCGCCGTGAACAGCAGTTGCGCCCCCTTGGGATTGCGCTCCGGGTCGTAAAACCAGCGGAACAGTTCCGGAACCAGCAGGGTGTGAATGTCGGCATCCATTTCATCAATCACCGCCACGCCGCCCACATCCAACACATATTGCAGGAGGGGAAAAATCTCGATAAACCGCCGCGTGCCCATGGATTCCTGCGCTAGCACAATGTCGCAATCCAGCCCGTAATGCTTGAAGGTCGCCATGGGGCCATTGGCTCCGGGGTGGAGTTTCATTTCTTCCAGCCCCAGATCGAGGCGGCTGAGTTCCCGGTTCAATCGGTTCAGAAAATCGGGATTCTGCGCGTAAAAGGTCAGGGCGTTGTTCAGTCCGCCATTCGACTTTTCCAACCCCAGAATATTGGTTTGCAATCCCCGCAGCGACAAAATGAAATCACCGGAAATCTTGTGGTTCAATTGCGCCAGCGTGCTGATAACGCTCGCATTCGCCCGGATGCTTTGAACTCGGGAATCACCGCCCGTCAAGCCAAACTCCCGACCAAATGTGAAAGTTTGCTGATGCCGTTCAAAAATCCGCCTGAATTTTCCCTGCGGCGCGTAGGACAGCGATTCGTAAAAAACTTCGCTGCCAAACTTGTTCGGCTCATTGGCAATCTGCAACTCATAGCGAAACACCGCCGGCGGCGCGTTTTCAGCAAGCTGACCGTCGTATTCGATGGCGATCTTGGACGGCTGCTGCCACCAATCGTTATGGGCGTAGGGATTGAAAAACGGAATGGCATTGTTGGGCGGCAGAGTAAAACTATGCTGCACAAACCAGGCCGTGGTGGATATGGCGCGGAGCACCGTGGACTTGCCGGAGGCGTTTGGCCCGTAAATGCCGACGATCAGCGGCAAACGCTGACCCGAAACGGCCCGCGAATCGCGGAAACAGCCCAAATCCGGCGCATTGGCCGGCACCCGAAAATTCAACTCTTGGCGGTCAGCCACCGAAAAGAAGTTTTCAATGGTGATGCTGTGTATCATATGGGACAACTTTGCACATTTTATGTCAAAGTACAATTATAAATATATAAATATATGAACCAATGTAGTTGTTTGACGTAATTCGTGCCCATTGGTGAAATTCGTGTCCCGCCCCATTCCCCATCTGCGTTCATCGCCGTGCATCTGCGGTTTGTGTGGATTTCCGCCTTGCATCGCACTTGGACCGCCAATGTCCAACCCCTCTGCCATCATGGGCATATGAAACGAAACATTTCAACTCGGCCGACCAGCCCAACGTCCGCCGCCCAAATCTGCGCCGCTTCCATTGGATGTTAGGCGTGGTGGCCGTCCGCAAGGACTGTTGGCTGTTTTCTGAAAATTTGCCCCATAACCAATAATCACTGCCTAAACCTTACCGCACCGCGAATCATTCCATCCTCAACCCTCCACCCTCAATCCTCGTTTATCTTATGAAACGCACCGGCAAAATCGCCCGCCTCCCCCGCACCCTCCGCGACCAACTCAACCAGCGCCTCTACAACGGCGAACCCGGCGTGGACCTCATCCAATGGCTCAACAGCCTCCCCGAAGTCCAAGCCATCCTCGCCGAACATTTCAACGGCGTCCCCATTAGCCCCCAAAACCTCTCCGAATGGAACAACGGCGGCTTCCTCGACTGGCTCGCCATCCAGGATCTCCTCGAATCCGCCCGCGAATTCGCCGCCGACGCCGCCCAACTCCCCGGCTTCACCGACGGCCACCTCGCCGACTGCCTTGCCCACACCATCACCGCCCGCTACGCCGTCCTCTTGAATAAAATGCCCCTCGACGGCCCCATCCCGCCCGACGTCCTCGCCCAATACAACCTCCTGCTCCGCCTCCATCGCATGACGTTCCAAGTCCAGCGCCGCGCCCTCCAAGCCCGGAAAGACCGCCTCGCCGAAGCCCAAGCCGAACGCAAATCCACCCCCGTCGCGGCCGCGACGCCCCCGTCGCAGAAAGGTGGTAGCGCCGCCTCGTCGCAGAAGCCGACGACGCCTCCGTCGCCGCACGCCTCCGCCTGCCCAACGCCCACCATCCTCCCCCCGCTGGCCACCCCGCCCCGCCCCAAGACGTCCCCCATCCTCGCCGGCTTTTATCAAAAACCCTGAAAATCAGGGTAAATCAAACCAAATCAAACCAAGATATATCGGTGTCTCCCCCTCACTTCAACCACTGCCGCCACCACGAAACATCCTGGTACGCCTCCACCTGGTTGTCCGACCAGATCCGGATCGTCACGGACATCCCGCCATGCGGTTTGATACTTTGCCCTTCCCACGTCCACGGCGGATCCTTCGCCAGCGCCAGATGAACCGGCGACGGCTGGCCCGTCGGTTTCAGCATAAAACAGACCGATCCCTGGTCATCCAGCGTCGTAAACGTCCGGCTTTGACCGCACGCCTGGATCAGCAACGGCGGCAGCGTATGGCCCGTCATATTGTAAACCACCACCTTGGAGCCGTCCGAATTCAGGAAGGCAATGATCACCGCCAGCCCAATGGCAATCGGAAACGCCAGCGCAAAGAGCACCCGCTTGCGGAGCCACCACGGACGTAGTTGTTTTGGATTCATACGGTTTCTTCAGGTTGATTTTTAGCCGCTTTCCGTTCTTTGATGGTTTCCAGCCGCATCGTTGCCAGCCGGCCGGTAATCCCCATCACGATCAGCCACATCATCAGATTGCGCGGCTGCACCAGCACCCGCTCCAGCATGCTCTGGGTATAATTCAAGGCGCAGCCGGCCGCCACTCCCAGCGCCAGACATCGTCGGAACGAGTGGCCAAACGTGAGGAACTGCCGAAAATTGCGATACAAGCCCACAAACATCACCGCCAGCCAGCTCCACAGCCCCACGTACCCCGTCTCCGCCAGCAGCAGATAATAATGGCTTTCCACCACCGAATTCGGCTCATCCTCGTTCGGCCGCTGCCCCATCCCCCGCAGCCAGTCATAATAAATCTCCGCGTAACGGTACGGCGGATTCACCACCAGCGCGTAATTGTTCCAGCCGATCCCCAGCGGATGGTCCGCCACCATCGCCCGGCACGCGTCCTTCATCACCTCGCGCAACTCGCCGCTCGCCTGGTTGCCCTTGTCGTTGAACCGCGCAATGATCGTCCCCATGGCCAGCACCGCCCCCACGCTCCCCAGCAGCGCCATCGTCATCGTCAGCGCCATCCGCCGCGGCGTGATCTTTTCCACCAGGCTCGCCCCCGTCACCACCACCGCCCCCAGCCCGAACATCACCAGCGCCCCGCGCGACAGCGTACACTCCACAATGATCCCGCACGCCAGAAACGCCACCAGCAGCAGGTTCGCCCCCTTGTACGCCGGCCCGAGCCCCACCGCCAGAAACAGCATCCCCATCAGCACCGAATACATCGCCAGCGGATTCTGATGCTCAAACGTCCCGTTCACCTGATAAACCCCCATCAGATATTTCATCTTCAGGCATACGAACAGCTCCCATAGCATCGTGTACGCCATCACTTTCAGGAAAAATTTGAGGTCATCGTCCGTCCGCAGCGTGTTGTACGTGGCCACCATCAGCAGCGCCGTGAAAATGCTCTTGTGCGCCGCCATCAGCGCCAGATTGAAATCCGGCGCATTCACCATGGACAGCATGGACATTCCGCAATACAGCAGATACCAGCACAACCCCGGCGGAAAAAAACGGACCGACTTCGGATCCTCCAGCCATTTCGCCACGATCAGCGCAATCGCAATCGCATTGTTGAAATAGAAGTGATACCCCTTCGTGTGCCCGCGGTAGGATTCAATCGAAGCCAGCGTCAGCCCCCAGTTGCCCGGCCCCAGCAACCCGTTCAACGTCATGAAGCACATCATCCCGAAAGCCACCCGCTGCCAGGAGACCTTGCCCTTCAAAACAAAGCCCATTGCCGGTGCCAGCATGAAAAACAGCGGGCCGACAATCGCAAGCTTGATCCAATCAATCGTCGTCAATGCCGCAGCATAACCGGCTCCCCCGCCCCAACGCAATCCCGCAAGGCCTTCATTGGCGATTGGGGCGACTGACACCGCCCCTGTAGCGGCGGGCATCTTGCCTGCCGTAGAGCCGGTGCTTCCAGCCCGGCGGAACTTGCTCCGCAGACACCAGTGGCTGTTTTTTTACCATGGGCCGGGCAATTTTACGGTTCTCCCCGGGCGGCAAGCTGCCCCTCCGCGACTCCGAATTAAACCCATTGGCGACCGTCTGCCAAGCCCCGCTCCGCCGCTTAAAAGCGGAACTCCAACCAAAAAAAATCCCAAATGGCGCCTGCGCACCACTTGGGGTTGAAATACGGAAACAGTTATGATTCGCCGACTACGTTTTGAGCTTCGCCAGAATCTGCTCGGTGATCGCCTTTACGGCGGCTTCGGCATCGGCGTCGTAGCCGACCACGGCTTCCGCCTTCGGTTCCACGGCGCAGGCCACGCCCGGGCGCCATTCCGCGTTGTCGCAGAGTTCGCATTCCTTCATGCCGTAGCGGGGATCCACATAGCCGAGGCTCTGCTTGATCTTGAGCAGGTCGTTGAGCTGCGTGGGGGTAAAGGTGTTCGGGATCTTGCCCAACTGCGCGGTCACCAGCAGGGTGCGGCAGTAGGCCTCGATGATTTCCATGCGCCAGTAGGCTTCCTCGATGCCGTTATGGCTCCAAGTCACCACGCCGTGGTTGGCCATGAGAATCGTGTTGTGCTTGTCCACCAGTTCGGCGACGAGCTGGCCCATTTCCGGCGTGCCGGGGGTGCGATACGGCGCAATGGCAACGCTCGCAAACACTTCATACTCGGGAATCATGCACGTCGGCGGCACGATGCCGGCCACGGCGAACCCGGTGGAATAAGGCGGATGGCAATGGCAGGTGGCAATCGCCTTCGGCTGCTTTTGCATGATCTGCAAATGCATCAGAATTTCGCTGGTGCGCTTCTTGGTGCCGAACAGTTGGTTGCCTTGAAAATCAACGAGGCACATGTCCTCGGGCTTCAGGGAACCTTTGCTGACGAGTGTGGGCGTGCAGATGGCAATGTCTTCGCCCACGCGAATGGCCATGTTGCCGCCGTTGCCGTCCACATAGGCGCGCTGCCAGAGGCGGCGGCCCATTTCGCAGATCTGTTCCTTGAGATTGTGCGCGTAAGGCGAATTGAAAAACGCCTCCAGTTCCGCCTTGGGCGACTTGGAGTTCAGCACCTTGGTCGGCGGGGTAAGTTTGTCGTTGCTCGGCGCCGCCGCCGGCGCCGCCGCCTTGGGCGCACCGGTCGGTACGGGCGCGGGCGTGCGCGGGGCGTTGCTTTCCAGCTCGTGCAAATAATCACGGGCGGACGGCGTGATGATGGCGTCGGCCGGCAGGTTTTTGACATCCTGGCCGGTACGGACCATTTCCTGCAAATCGCGAAGACTGATGACTCTGCTCATAAATATATAGTTCCCCAATCAACCCTTCCACGGGTTGTAAAACATGGTGTCCACCAGCGCGGCGTTGATCGCGTCGATGGGCGGATAGACCTCAAACGGCTGCGCCGCCTCCCGGCCTTCCTCGTATCCGATCACATGGCCGACCCCGGCCCCGAGATTGTCATAGACCACCAAGCTGGGGTCTTTGCCCATGCCCGCGCCCTTGTCCAAGCCTTTGGCATACTGCTCGCGGCTGAACGGGCTGACCACCAGGTAACGGCCGCCCTTGAGCAATTCCGAAGATTTGCTCAGCGTAACCCGACCGATGACCGTTCCCAGTTTCACAATAAAATCAAATGCGCACACCCGGCTCCGACTCGTCCACAATGCCCACCACCAGCCAGCGGACCGGACTCTTGTCCACGCCCACCGCCTTGCGGGCGGCTAGGCCGTCCGACGAAATGATCACCTGCTGGTGCATGCCCGCACCGTGCGAATCAATCGCAATGATCGGCACGCCTTCCGGTTCGCCCTTGCCGCCAATCGGCTGGCAGATCACCAAGCGCCACGCATCGAGACTCGGATGTTTCCGGGTCGCCACGATGTTGCCTTCGACGCGCGCTAACTGCATAAAATCAAACCACGAATGGACACCAATGAACACCAATCAGCAGAGCCAAGGAGGCTCCCCGCTTTGGTTTTCAATTCGTGTGAATTCGTGTTCATTCGTGGTTAGTAAATCCGCAGATTGTCCACCATCACGCAGCGGCGGACGCGCGTGAACGTGCGCGGATTGGTGATGCCTTCGCCCGTCGGCGTGGCAATGCTGAAACTCAGGTAACCTTCGCCGCCCAGGCCGAGGCCGCAGGGTGATGCGCCGTTCTTGACGAACAGCGTGGTATCCAGCGCGCGCGCCATGGCGGTGATGGTTTCCACGTCGTGCGAATGGATGATGGCCGTGTGTTTGTAGCCGTGCTCGGCCTTGAGCGATTCCTCAATGCCTTCCTCCACGCTCTTCACGCGGACAATCGGGATGAACGGCATCATCTGTTCCTCGTCCACGAAGGGATGCTTCGCATCCGTTTCCGCGAACAGCAACTGGGTGCCGGACGGCAGGTTGATGCCCGCAGCCTGCGCCAGTACCGAGCAATCCTTGCCGATGAAATCACGGTTCACACTGGCATGGGCGCAGCCGCCGCCCTGCCCTTCCTTGAAGGTAAACGCCGCCTTGGTGAGCCGTTCGAGCTGCGCTTCGTTCAACTTCACGGCGCCGTTCTCGGACAGCTTCTGCATCAGTTTGTCGGCGGTGTTCTCCAGGACGAACACTTCCTTCTCGCCAATGCACAGGAGATTGTTATCAAACGCGCCGCCGGAAATGATGGCCTTCGCCGCGCGGGTGGGACAGCAGGTGTCATCGACAAACACCGGCGGATTGCCGGGGCCGGCGCAGATGGCGCGCTTGCCCGTTTGCATGGCGGCTTTCACCACCATCGGTCCGCCGGTGACGAGCAGCAGGCGGGTAAATTCGTTTTTGCAGAGGGCGTTGAAGGAATCCAGCGTGGGCTTCTCGATGATGCACGCGATGTTCTCAATGCCCGTTTCGCGGTAGATGGCCTCGTTGTAGGCCCGCACGGCGGCGGCGGCGCACTTGGCCGCGCTCGGATGCGCGTTGAACACCATCGCATTGCCGGCGGAGGCAATGTTGACAATGTTGCCGCTCAGGGTGGGAATGGAATGCGTGCTGGGGGTGATGCAACCCACCACGCCAAAAGGCGTGTATTCTTCCAGGGTGATGCCGTGGTCGCCGCTGCGGGCGTCGGGGCGCAGCCAGTCCACGCCGGGCACCAGCTTGATCAGGCCCAGCTTGGCGATCTTGTGATCCAGCCGGCCGATCTTCGTTTCGTCATATTCCAGTTTGCCCCACGCCTCGGCGTTCTTTTCCGCCAGCGCCTTGACGATCTCCTCGATCTTGCGCCGGGCGGCCACGCCCTTCTCGCGCAATTGCAAAAAGGCTTCCTGCGCCGCGGCACAGGCTTCGTTCGCATCCTGAAACACGCCGAATTTGCCGCGCAACGCGACGTCGGCGCGGTTCACTTTGCGGGTGGAGCAGCCGCAGTTTGATGACGGCGCCGGGGCCGCCGGGGCGGGTGCCGTCGCTGCGCCGCCGAGGCGGCTGAGGACCTCAGACACCACGTCACGGATCAAAGTTTCGTTTACTGAACTCATAAAAAATTAACCACTAATGGACACCAATAAACACTAATTAAAGAACCAAACGTTCCCATTCCAGTTTCGGTTGTTTAAAGTTTAAAATAACTCCAACCCTTAACTTGGTTATTCTCAAATAGTTTAACATCTGTCCTCGCTCTATCCCGGTAATCTGGTCAATCACTTTGGTATCAACCACTATGCGGTCAAACACAACCAGGTCAGGGACGAACAGCCCAACTTTGTTGCCTTTATAGAGAATTTCAAAATTAACCTGCTGCTTGAACGGGATTTTCCTGATTCCAAGTTCAAGGGCCAGCGCATTTTCATAGGGTTTCTCATGTAAGCCATGCCCGATTTCATTCAGGACTTCCATGGCCGCACCAACAACCTGAAACACCTCTTCTTTCAATAGAAGTTTGGCATCCGGATTTGTATTCATTGGTGTGCATTGGTGTTTATTCGTGGTTACGCCTTCGCGCTAAAAATTTGTTTCCCGAACACATCCACACTGTCCACGATGCCGATGATCACGGCGTCCACGGGGGAATCCTTCATCCCGCCGGCGAGCCGCGCGCTGCTGCCCTGGCAGAACAGCACCATCTCGCCTTCGCCACAGCCCACGCTGTCCACCGCCACGATGGTGTTCTGGCCCGGACGGAACTTCGTCGGATCCTTTTCATCCACGAGTTGCGGCCGCACGAGCAGCAGCTTGCGCCCGTTCATGGACGGGTCTTTCTTCGTGGCCACCAGCGTGCCTTCGACAATGGCTAAAAACATAAGCGTTAAGAGTTAGAAGTTGGCGCGGAAACGTGGCTGGCAGAAATCGTCCGCCAGTTGAATCCCCACCCGGTCTTCCAACTACTTTTTCTTGGGCAACACCGCTTCCACATCGGCGTGGGGGCGGGCAATGACATGCACGCTGACCAGTTCGCCTTTGATGGCTTTGATCGCCTGCGCACCGGCGTCGGTGGCGGCTTTCACGGCGGCGACGTCACCGACCACACACGCGGTGCAGAGGGCGTTGCCGACCTGCGTCATGGGGCCGACGAGTTCGACATTCGCGGCCTTCAGCATGGCGTCCGTGCCTTCGACGAGGGCAACGAGACCGCGGGTTTCAATGAGTCCAATGGCTTGAGGCATATATTGTGTTTTGGTTATTGGTTGAGAGTTATTGTTGATAAATTATTTTTTCGCGAGCAGATACCGGCGGGCCTCGCGGGCCACGACCAATTCTTCGTTGGTCGGAATAACAAAGACTTTTACGGCCGAGTCGGCGGCGCTGATCACAGATTCCACCGCGCGCGCGGCATTGTTCTTGTCCGCATCAATCTTGATGCCGAGATTTTCCAAGTTGGCGCAGATCGCGGCGCGCAGGGCGGCGCGGTTCTCGCCGGTGCCGGCGGTGAAGACGATGGCGTCCGCACCATTCAATTGCAAATAGTAACTGCCGAGCCAGTGACGCGCACTGGCCACAAACACATCCAGCGCGAGCTGCGCCTTGGCATTGCCCTTGGCGGCGGCATCGGAAATATCGCGGATGTCATTGGAAACCCCGCTCACGCCGAGCAAACCGGACTGCTTCGTGAGCTGTTTCTGGGCTTCTTCCACCGTCAGACCGAGCGTCTTGATCGCGTAGGGTATGGCTTCCGCATCCAGATCGCCCACGCGGTTGTTTTGCGGCAGACCCGACTGCGGGCTCATGCCCATGCTAGTGCCGATGGACGCGCCATTTAAAATACCGGTCACGCTCGAACTCCCGCCCAGATGGCAGGAAATCACCCGCAGGGGCGCACCCTTAATGGTGGCGGTGCCACCCTTCACATAAAGCTGACGGGCGCGTTCCGCCACATCCGGACGGCACAGCAGCTCCGCCGAACGTTCGGCAATGAACTTGTGGCTCGCGCCATGAAACCCCCAGCGGCGCACGCCAATTTCCACCCAGGCGTCGGGCACCGCATAACGTTGCGACGGCTCGGGCGCAAACTGGTGAAACGCCGTTTCAAACAAACCGATCAGCGGCACCGACGGCATCCGCTGCGCAAACAGCTTGATGCCCGTGATGTACGGGGGGTTGTGCGCGGGGGCCAGACCATTGTAATCCGCCATCGCCTGCAACACCGCTTCATCCAGCAACACGCAGCCGGTCACGTTTTTGGCAATGACCGTTTTAAACCCGATCGCGTCCAGTTCGCTTTCGTCCACAATGGCGCCCGCCTTTTTCAATTCGGCGAGGCAATCCTCGATGGCCTTGGAATAGTCCGTCACCCGCTCAAAGCCGCCCTTGTGCATCAGGCGTTCGGTGCCGTCCGTAAAATCGAACAGCCGCCACTTGAGCGAAGTGGATCCAATGTTGGCAACGAGAATCTTCATTGTATTTACGATATGTGATTTACGATTTGCGATTTTCAAACACGCGCGAAAACCACTAACGGCGCGTCAATCGCAAATCGGAATTCGTAAATTACTCCAGCCATTTGCCGAGACCGCTGAGACCGTCGTGCGGACGGGGAATCACCTGGACGCTGACGACCGAGCCCACCTGGGCGGCGGCGGCGGCGCCGGAATCCGTGCCGGCCTTCACGGCGGCGACATCGCCCCGGAAGAACACGGTCACATACCCGCTGCCGACCTTTTCCCAGCCCGTGATATGAACATTGGCGGACTTGAGCGCGGCATCGGCGGCTTCCACGGCGGCGCAGAAACCTTTGACTTCAATCATTCCAACAGCTTGCTTTGACATAATAAATAAGGTGTAAAAGTGGGGGTTGGTTAATTACTTCTTGGGGGCGGCGCCGAGGAAGGCTTCCAGCAGTTCCTCATGCGGACGGGCGATGATGTGGGAGCTCACGAGTTCGCCGACCTTGGCCGCGGCCTTGGCACCGGCATCCACGGCGGCTTTCACGCTGCCGATGTCGCCCTTGGCGATCACGGTGATCAGCCCGCCGCCGATGGCGATGGTTTTGACCAGCGTTACATTGGCCGCCTTGACCATGGCGTCACTGGCTTCCACGCTGCCCACATAGCCCTTGGTTTCGATCATTCCTATTGCTTCGCTCATAATTGTATTTGTTTGATGGTTGAGAGTTGTTTGAAATTAAATTGTTTATTTGACGAGTTCCACCTTGGTGTCCGGCAGCAGATTGCAGGCATTGCCTTCATCCGTATCAATGTGCACTTCCAGTTTGAAGCTCTTGTCCACGCGCACCAGCAACTGTTCCAGCGTGATGGCGCAGGGACCGCCGATCTTCAGCTTCATCATGTCGCCGGCTTTCACGCCGTAATATTCGGTGTCCGTCGGGTGCATGTGCACGTGACGAAGGGCGCGGATGACGCCGTCCGGCATTTCAAAAAAGCCGTTGGGACCCATCAGCATCGCGCCGGGCGTGCCTTTGATATCGGCCGAAGCGCGCAGCGGAATGTCGAAACCGAGTGCAATCGAATCGGTATAGGCCAGCTCGACTTGGTTCAAAGTGCGGCACGGACCGAGAATGCGGAGATTGGAAATCACGCGGCTGCGTGGTCCGATCAGCGTCACCGTTTCCTTCGCGGCGAACTGGCCGTCCTGGTAGAGCCACTTGTGTACTTGCAACTTGTGGCCTTTGCCAAAAAGAGCTTCCACCGCTTCCTGCGTTAGATGACAATGGCGCGCGCTGATGTTGACCAGCAGCGGATTCGGCGCCGCCGCCGTGCGCGGAAGCGGTTTGCCGAGTCGGGAATAAACCGCTTGGCGAACGAGGTGTTCGACAACGGCTCTATGTGGTGCTGGCGCAGCTACGGACATAATGTATGCGATGACTTTGACATTTTTCAGTGCTAAGTCAACATTTATCTTGCAAATTCTTCCAAAATCTTCCAAAGTAATGGAAATATGACGGCAGAAGAGCGCAAACATCGCATTGAAGCCTACCTTCAGGGCGTTGAATTCGCGTCTTTGGAAGAATTATCCCAACATGTTGGGGTATCCACTTCCACAGTTCGCCGGGATCTGACTGTTTTGGAAGCGGCGGGAAGTTTACGCCGGACCCATGGAGGTGCACGGGTTTTGACCCCCAAATCCGATGAGTTTGCCTTCAGCGCGCGGGACAGCCACCAGTTTTCCGAGAAAGAAGCCATTGGTCGGGCCTGCGCGGAGCTAATCGGGTCCAATCAAAGCGTGATTTTGGATGCCGGTACCACAGTGTATCATGTGGCGCGTCATCTCGAAGAGAAGGCTCCGCAGATCGTGACCAACTCCCTGCCGGTGGCGAATCTCTTCGCCTCCGCGAACAAAGTGGAAGTGATTCTGGCCGGCGGTGTGATTTATCCCCGCCTCGGTGTGTTGGTCGGACCGATGACCGTGGAAGCATTTTTGAAGATGCGCGCGGATGTGGCCATCATGAGCGCCGGCGGCATTACGCTGGAAGGCATCACCAACTCGCATGCACTGCTGATTGATATTCAGCGTGCGATGTTGAAAGCCGCGCAGAAGATTGTATTCTGCCTGGACCACTCCAAGTTCGGCCGGCAATCGGTGTCGCCACTGTGCGGTCTGGATATGGTGGATGCCATCGTGACCGACAGCCTCGCCCCGGCGGAATTGGTGGCCGGCCTGCGCGAGCGAGGCGTGGAAGTGATTCTCGCCCCGGCCCCGGTGAATCCAGCTCCGGTGGCGGCCCACTGAAAAATTTTAACCATTATCTAAAATGAACCTGGCAGAAAAAGTTCGGCTCGCCGGCGTGGTCGGCGCGGGCGGCGGCGGTTTTCCGACGCACGTCAAACTCAACGCGAAGGCCGAGACCGTGATCGCCAACGGCGCGGAATGCGAACCGCTCCTGCACAAGGACGCCGTGATCATGGAAGAAGGCGCCGCCGAACTCGTGCGCGGCATGCTACTCGCCATGGAAGCCGTCGGCGCGCGCGAAGGCGTGATCGGCATCAAGGGCAAGAAGAAGCACGCCGTGGAAGCCGTGACCGCCGCGAGCAAGGGCACCAATGTACGCGTCCAGTTGCTCGGGGATTATTATCCCGCCGGTGACGAATACGATCTCGTTTACAATGTCACCGGCAAACTGATACCGCCCGGCGGCATTCCCATTAACGTCGGCGTGGTCGTCAACAACGTCGAGACCTTCATCAACATCGCCGCCGCCAGCGACGGCAAGCCGCTCACGCATAAAATGCTCACCATCGCGGGCGCGGTGAAATCGCCGGCCACGCTCAAGGTGCCCATCGGCATCAGCTTTCGTGAATGCATCGAATACGCCGGCGGGTTGGACACGGATGATCCCGTGCTCGTGCTCGGCGGTCTGATGATGGGCCAGCATACGGATGATCTGGACACGCCCGTCACCAAGACCTCCACGGGCGTGGTGATTCTGCCCCGCTCGCATCACACGATTGAACGCAAGCTCAAGCCGGCCAAATCCCAGGCCAAGATCGGCAAGTCCGCGTGCGACCAGTGCCGCTATTGCACCGAGTATTGCCCGCGCTTTCTGCTCGGCTACGCGGTCGAGCCGCATCAGGTCATGCGCACACTGGCCTTCACCGGCACGGGCGAAGATTATTTTAATCAATGGGCGGCCATGTGCTGTTCCTGTGGTCTGTGTACGCTCTATTCCTGCCCGGAAGAACTCTTCCCCAAGGAAGCCTGCGACGACGCCAAGGCCATGATGCGCGCCAAGCAGATGAAGTGGACCGGCCCGATGAACCCCAAGCCGCACGCCATGCACGACGGCCGCCGCGTGCCCATCAAGACGCTGGCCAAAAAACTCCACGTGCTCGACTACGATTTGCCGGCACCGCTGGTGCGACAGGAAATTTCCGTGAATCGCCTGGTGCTGCCGCTCAAACAGAGCGCCGGCACGCCGGTGATTCCCTCGGTGAAAGTGGGCGACCGCGTGACGGCCGGTCAGGTGATCGGCGAACCCGCGCCCAAGGCGCTCGGGGCCATTTTGCACGCGCCAATTTCCGGCGTCGTCAGCGCGGCGAACGACAAACACATTGTACTGGAGAAATAATATTTATGTCCGAAAGATCCATTGGCTTGGTTGAACTTTCCAGCGTGGCCGCCGGCTTTCAAGTCGCCGACACCATGCTCAAGGCCGGCAACGTGCGGCTGATTTTATCGCGCTCCATCTGCTCCGGCAAATACATGGTCCTCATCGGCGGCGAAACCGCCGGCGTGGAAGCCGCCGTGAATGCCGGCGTGCTCGTGGCCAACGGCTGCCTCATTGACAGCTTCGTGATCGCGAACGTCCACCCGGATGTGTTCGTCGCGCTCGGCCGCACCCAGCCCTCGCAACCGGACGGCGCGTTTGGCGTGCTCGAATCTTTCAATGTCGCCACGCTCATTCAGGCGTCCGATGTCGTTGCCAAATCCGCCGACGTGCAACTGCTGGAAATCCGCCTCGCCATGGCGCTCGGTGGGAAGGCATTTTGCACCATGACCGGCGACGTCGCCTCCGTAAACGCCGCCATCGCCGCCGGCCGCCAGGTTCTCGCCGACGCGGGCGTGCTCGTCAATGCCATCGTGCTCTCCCGCCCGCATCCGGACGTCTATCGCGAAGTGGTGTGAGGGCAGTTTGTTTGGGGCCAATGATAAAGTCTGCCGGGCGATTGTAAGCGCCTCTTTGCCCGCCCCGACAACCTCCTCAACCGAAACGGGAAGCCGTTGCCGTTAATTGCCAATAGGCGCGATTCCTCAATTGGAATCCGGCAACCATAAAATCGGCTGGGTGATGGCGATATTTCGCTGCACTTCCTCATCGGCGGGATCCGGTTTAAGGGTTTTCCAAAGCTCCAGATATTTCGCCTCATTCAACGCCAACCCGGCAAACAGCAGCGCCGATTGCCGCGCAGGCCAACCGTCCCAAGCCTGCACATCCGGCTTGAGCGGCCACTTTGATTTGTCCGCCACGAAGGGATACAGATATTCGACCGCCCGGTGAATATTGCGTCCATCCGGCAAGGTGTAATTCCAGAGATTGTCCGCCGGGGTGCTCAGCACCTGGCACATCGTGACCATGTTATCGAGCTGAAACAGGGAATAGCCATAAGGCTTCGTGCGCCGCAATTCCTGCGGAAAGCTGCCATCCGCAGCCATCTGGCCGGGCACGAAAACTTCCTTGAACTGCCGGCGACATTCCGCCAGCGGCGCCGTCTCGCCGGCGAACTTGGCAAACACCGCCACTTGCAGCCAATAGGCGACCGCATGGTTGTTCTTCGCGGCGGCTTCCGCGCGGCCATTCTCGCTGGCCAGCATCCAGTCCGTGTACTCGCGAAACCATTGTTTCAGACCCGACACGGTTTCGGCCGGAAAGGTGCCGGATTTTTCAAGTTTTTCAACGGCAACCGGCACTTCGATGAGGTGAAGGGTATCAATGATGCCGATGCCGCGACCGGGAGAAACCCCGGGCACCGCCTGCGCATATTTCAGGTGCGGGTTCATACGCGTGGCCGGATCCAGAAAAAATACGCGCAGCAATTCATTCGCTTTGGCGGCGTAACGGTCATCGCCCGTCAACTCATAGGCGGCCCCGAGCGCCGCCACGGCATCCCGCAAGTGGCGGAGGGCCAGCCGGTGCTGGTTGAAATTGGCGGGGTTGGTCTGGCCATCCCGTTGAATGTAGGGCAGACCGTCGGGTTTATTCGGATCCGGCCACCAGTAATCACCATTGGAATAATAGTCATTGGTCCCGCCGGCGCTAAACCGCGCGGTATAGGCAGTGATGGTGATGGGCGCCAGCGACAGCGCCTCCCCTGCCCTTTTCAAGATGCGTTCGCGGTCTATCGCGCCAACCTCAAGACGATGCGTTGCCGGGGATGGATCAAGCAGTTGCATTCGGTCAGCCGCCGCCTCCGAAAATCCGGCCAGCACCTGCTCGTATTTAGGCTGCCGATACTCCCGCGCCGCCGCCCGCAGTTGCGGCGCAAAGGAAGCCGGGTCGAAATCCTTGATCTGTTCGAAAGGCCAGGTCTTGGACGTATCGGCGACATACGGCAACATAAAATCCAGCGCCTGGGCCAGGGCATATTGCCCGCCGGCCAGTCGCACCCGCCAAAGATCCACGCCCACATGCTCGGACAACGTGGCCAGCGTATAGAGCGCTTCCAGATTGAAATGCGAATAGCCAAAGGACGCCGTCCGCGCCAGTTCCAACGGCTGCCGGCCATCGGCTTCGATTTGTACGGCAATGCGCTTCACCTTGGCCACTTCCGCAATTTGCCGGGCCAAGTCGGTCCTGCCCAGCACCAGCGCCAGTTCCATGGCCTGCACATCATAAAAGGTGCCATGATTGTTGCGGGCCGCCGCCTCCGCCATGCCATTCCGGCTGGTCAACAGCCAGTTCAAATAGCTTTCCAGCCAGGTTTTGAAAGCGCTCCGGTCCGCCGGCGTCCAGTGCGCTGAACCAGCCAGGAGTTGGGCCGCATCGGCGGCAAGCGATAGGGACCGGCCTTCCAGAATTCCCGTGCCGCGCCCCGTATTCTCACCGGGCACCGCCTGGGCAAATTGCAGACTGGGATTCATGCGCGTGGCGGGATTCAGAAACCAAACCCGCAAATCTTCCGCCGCATGTTGGGCGTAAGCCTCCTTGCCCGTGAAATAATAAGCCAGTGCCAGCGTTTCGACATTCCCAGCCATTTTACCCATGCGACCATGGTCAAACGCCTCATCCCGGCTTTCCGGATTCACCTTCCCGTCATGCCGGATGTACGGAAGCCCATCCGGCTTGGCGGGGTCGGGCCAGAAATAGGGCGCCTGGCTCATGTAATCATGCTTGTCCCCGCTCGGCGGAACTTTGCCTTTGTCCATCACCGAAGCCGGCGGCATTTTAAGCGCCTTGTCGGCCGCTTTCACCAAAGCGGCCAGCGCCGGTCCCAAGACCGGGTCATGGGCGGCCAATCGGGCCTTGGCTTCGGCCAACGCTCCCGGTCGGCCGGCAAAATAGACCGGGACCGGGCTGTCATCCGCCCGGGCCAGCCGTACAATCATGAAAACCAAACCGAGTAACAGACAGATTTTTTTCATGTATGATTTTTCTTACGGCCTATTGGCGGTCAGAGTCAATACGGCGGTTTCGCCCGGCGTGGCGACACTCGCCACCGCAACTGTTTCCGTCATTGGCATAATTATACGTCTCCGGCCTGCATATAGTTACAGTTACGCCGCCGGTGAACCAGCGGACGATCCCATATTGTCGAGCAATTGACCGTCTCCCGCCAGTCCGAATCGAACTGTATTGACCGCCTCCAGACAGGCAACCCCGGCCCGGCGGTTTCGCAAGACAGCGTGGCATTGAGTTTTGGTTTTCATGGTGGGTGGTTGATTCGTGATATGAAATAAGAGCATGGCTGACATGCCGACGTTCTCCCCTGGGCGTAATCCGTCTCCCGCACCATTGCGGCATACTACCGGGTCACGCGCGGGCAAAATCAATGAACCCGCGTTGCACATCCGTGTGGATCAGTTTGACGCGGACGTGGTCGCCCACTTTCAGCCCTTGGAAGCCGAGGGTCAGCCGGCCTTCGGCCGGTGGCTGGAGCAGCCGTACCCACGTGCCTTTGTCCGCCGCCCCGGTGACAACGGCATCGAATAGTTGCCCGTTCTTCCCCGATAGCAGCAACGCCGCCGCCGACTTGCCAACCCGGCGCTCCACCTTGGTGGCGGCATCTTCCTGGCTGGTGCAGTGCTTGGCGAGTTCAGCCAGATCCGCAATGGCATACGGGAGCGGCGCCCCGGCCAGTGCGGCTTTCAGGAGCCGTTGTGTAATGAGATCGGGAAAACGGCGGTTGGGCGCGGTCGAATGGGAATAATCCTTCACGGCCAGCGCAAAGTGTCCGGGGGCGTCACCACCGGGCAGATCCAGCGCATATTCGCCCCGCCCCATCAGTTTGATCACGGCCAGGGAGAGATCGCCAAATTTCTCCGGAGCGGCGGCGCGACGCCGGGTGAGAAAACCTTCGAGTGCGACACCATCCGGAGCGGCGGGAAGCTGCTCTTTCAGATCGGCCGCGAGTTGCACGATGCGCGCCCAGCGTTCCGGATCACGCAACACGCGCCGGAGGGAGGGAAAGTTATTCTTTGCCAGAAAAATCGCCGTGACGGCATTTGCCGCCACCATGAACTCCTCAATCAACTGCGTCGCCCGGTTGGCTTGGTCCAGTTCCAGCGCCGCCAGGGCGTCGCCGGTGAAAACTGTTTGCACCTCCTGCGACTCCAGGCTGAGCGCACCCAGCTGATGGCGCCGTCCGGTGAGACGCTGCGCCATGCGATCTTGCAGACGGAGATTCTCCGCCAGCCCGGGAACATCCACGATGCGCTTGGGAGCCGGACCAGAGCCGGTCAGCCACGCGGCGGCACTGTTATAGGCCAGCTTGGCGTGATTGTTTACCTGCGCCCGGTAAAGCGCCGAGGCAACGGGTGATCCGTCAGCATTGAATGTCATGTCCACCACGAGGGCGAGGCGATCTTGATCTTCGCTTAATGACGTAAGATCGGTGGAGAGCGCTTCCGGCAGCATGGGAAAATTAATGGCCGGCGTATAAACCGAAGTCGTATTCCGCGCCGCATGGGCGTCGAGCGCCGAGCCTTGGCGCACCAATGCGTCCACATCCGCAATCGCCACCAAAATGCGCACCTGCCCGCCGGCGAGCGATTCGGCCACCGTCAGTTGGTCCAAATCGCGGGAGTCATCATTATCAATGGAAGCCCACGGCAGGTGGCGCAAATCACATGCCTGTTCCGGTACGGCGGCCGGATGAACCATGCCCGCCAACTCCTTTTGCGCCGCCGGCGGAAAATCCGGTTCCAGACCGCGCTCAATCATGGCCTGACGCGCAATGGCGGCAAGCGTGGCACGATCCGTCGCCACGCTGCCGGCAACCGCGACTGGTTCATGGCGTCCGGCGGCGTTGGCGATCGGATATGGTTTCATAAATTGGGTGACCTGACTCGGTGGCTAATGATCGATTCTTTACCCGCCAACTCAAGAGCCTTTTTTGCAAAACAAATTTCAGGCATGGCAAGAGGCGACGAGCCGTTGCCTCCCCGGTCACGGCAGCACGCTTTTCAAATAACGCCCCGTGTGGCTGGCGGGATTTTTGCAAACTGCTTCTGGCGTCCCTTCGGCCACGATCTTGCCGCCGCCGGAACCGCCTTCAGGCCCGAGGTCAATGACCCAGTCGGCGGTTTTGATGACATCAAGGTTGTGCTCGATGATGACCAGGGTGTTGCCGGTGTCGCGCAGACGGAACAGCACTTCCAAGAGTTTGGCCACGTCGTGGAAATGCAAGCCCGTGGTGGGTTCGTCCAGAATGTATAATGTGCGACCGGTAGCTTTGCGGGAAAGTTCGGTGGCCAGTTTCACGCGCTGGGCTTCGCCACCGCTAAGTGTGGTGGCTTGCTGTCCGAGCCGCAGGTAGCCGAGGCCAACTTCGGCCAGGGTTTGCAAGGGATCGGCAATCTTGGGCACGGCGCGAAAGAAGTCCACGCCCTCGTCCACGGTCATGTCGAGTACGTCAGCGATGTTCTTGCCCTTGTAGGCGATCTCGAGCGTTTCGCGATTGTAACGCTTGCCGTTGCAGGCCTCGCACGTGACGTACACAGCCGGCAGAAAGTTCATCTCAATTTTGAGAATGCCGTCGCCTTCGCATTTTTCGCAGCGACCGCCCTTGACGTTGAAGCTGAAACGGCCGGGCTCATAGCCGCGCACCTTGGCGGCGGGCAGTTTCGCAAAGAGGTCGCGGATGTGATTAAACATGCCGGTGTAGGTGGCGGGATTACTGCGCGGCGTGCGGCCAATGGGGGTCTGGTCGATGACGATGACCTTGTCCAAACTCTCGTAGCCCTTGAGGGCGCGATGTTCACCAGGACGTTCCTTGGAACCGTAAAATTTGCGGAACAACGCACGGCGCAAGATGTCATCCACAAAGGTGCTCTTGCCGGAACCGCTCACGCCGGTCACACAGGTGAGGGTGCCCAGCGGAATCCGAACATCAATGTTCTGCAGATTGTTTTCCTTGGCCCCGAGGATTTCGAGCCAGCCTTTTTCCTCGGTGGGGGCAACGCGCTTTTTGGGCACGGGAATGCACAGTTCGCCGGTCAGATACTGGCCGGTGAGCGAGGTGCGGTGGGCGAGGATTTCCGCGAGCGTGCCGGCGGCGACGAGTTCGCCACCATGAACCCCGGCACCGGGGCCGAGATCGAGAATGTAATCGGCGGCGCGGATGGTGTCGGCGTCGTGTTCCACCACGAGCACGGTGTTGCCGAGATCGCGCAGGCCCTTGAGCGTGGCGAGCAGACGGTCGTTGTCGCGTTGATGCAGGCCGATGCTGGGTTCGTCGAGCACATAGAGCACGCCGACGAGTGCCGCCCCAATCTGGGTGGCCAGGCGGATGCGCTGGGCTTCGCCGCCGCTGAGGGTACCGCTCTCGCGATCCAGGGTGAGGTAGCCGAGCCCGACGTTGCGGAGGAATCCGAGCCGGGCGCGGATTTCCTTAACCACTTCGCCGGCGATTTTTTGCTGGAATTCGGTGAGCTTGAGCGCGACAAAAAACTCGTCCGCCTTGTCCACGGACAGGCCGCAGACATCCATGATAGACAGCCCGGGAATTTTGATTTTGGACCGCTTGTTTTTGAACTGCGAGGTGAACTCCTCGCCGCCGAGGGTCACCGCCAGAATTTCCGGCTTAAGCCGTTTGCCATTGCAACCATCACAGAATTCCGGGCTCATGTAGGCCTTGAGCCGGTTGCGGATGAATTCGCTTTCGCTGTCGGTGGCGAGGCGTTCCAGATTGGGCAGCACGCCTTCAAAGGGCCGGTCAATCTTGCTCACCTTGCCGCTGCGCCAAAAAGAAAACTCAACATTATCCTCGCCGGACCCATGCATCAGAACCTTGCGGAAATTCTCCGGCAAATCCTTATAAGGAGTTTCCAGACTCACATTGAAATGCCCGGCCAGAGAGCGCAACATGGCCTTGTAATACATGATCAGGCGCTTGCCGGCGCGCCGCCACGGCTGGATGGCACCATCCAGCGGAAGCTCCATATCAGGAACGACCAGCGCCTCATCAAAGACCATCTTCTGACCAAGTCCATGGCAGATGGGACAGGCCCCGGCGGGGGCGTTGAACGAGAAATGCTTCGCCGTGGGCGGGTCGTAGCTCTTGCCGGTGGCCGGTGAGCACATCTTGTTGGAGTGCAGCGTCTCAATCCATTCGCTGGCGGCGGGCGTGGTAGCGGTTTCCCCAGCCTTGGCTTTGATTGCCGCCACCCCTGCCCCTTCGGGCAATTGGTGCAGCGTGAACATCACGCCCTCACCCCAGCGCAGTGCGGTTTCGGCGGAATCGCCGAGGCGCACGCGGATCTTGTCGTCAATGACCAGGCGGTCCACCACCACCTCGATGTTGTGATATTTCTTTTTGTCGAGCTTCACGCGAGCGACGTTTTCGCCGAGCTCGATCATCTGGCCATCCACGCGGGCGCGGACAAAGCCTTCGCGCGCCAGGCGTTCAAAGACATCGCGGAACTCGCCTTTCTGACGGCGGATCACCGGCGCGAGCAGCATCACCTTGGTCTTGGGCGGCAGCGCGAGAATTTTATCCACGATGTCGCTGGTGGACTGCGTGGAAATGGGCACGCCGGTCTCGGGACAATGCGCCTGCCCAATGTGCGCGTACAGCAGGCGCAGGTAATCGTAAATCTCGGTGGTGGTGGCGATAATCGAACGCGGGCTGCTGCCGGAACTGCGCTGTTCGATGGCGATGGCGGGCGAGAGCCCCTCGATGAAATCCACATCCGGCTTCTGCAACTGGTCCAAAAACTGGCGGGCATAGGCGGAAAGCGACTCGACGTATTTGCGCTGCCCCTCGGCGTAAATGGTGTCGAAGGCGAGCGACGATTTGCCGCTGCCGCTCAGGCCGGTGATCACCACCAGCTTGTCGCGGGGAATTTCCAGCGTCAGGTTCTTGAGGTTGTGCTCGCGCGCCCCTCCGATTTTAATGAATGCTTTGCTCACAATGGTCAATTTTGCTTCGTACCGAAAAATCAACCTACGCGAGGCCGGAAAAAAAGCAAAGCCGGAGTTGAAAATTCAACCCGGGCGGCTGCATTTATCGGAGCGCGGCTGTGCTAAAAGCCAGCCGCAGCAATGTCCGAACGTTCAGCCGCTCCGGATTGTTTCACGCGCCCGTTGCAAGCCACGCGCTGCGGCTGAGACAGCCGCGCTCCGGCGGCGGGAACCGGCTGAAGCCGGAACTCCAAACCTAAACCGCGCCGGATTGCTTCATACGTCCGTTGCAGGCCACGTTGCTGCGGCTGGCTTTTAGCACAGCCGCGCTCCGGCATTGCCGGCCGAACCGCATGGTTCCGGGCAAATAAAAAAGTCCGGGAACTTGCGTTCCCGGACTTGGTGAAACTATTGCACTTACGACTACGTACGCGCGGCGGGCTTCTTGGCGGCCGCATCCAGAATCGTCGTGAGGACGCTGTTGGGCACCTGGGCGAAGCTCAGGGGCTCCATGGAGTACGAGGCGCGGCCCTTGGAGAGCGAGCGGATGGCCGTGGCGTAGCCGAACATTTCGGCCAGCGGCACCTGGGCGTTGAGGACGGTCTGGCCGTTCTTCGCTTCGATGCTGACGATGGTACCGCGACGGCGATTGATATCGCCGAGGAGGTCGCCCTGATATTCATCGGGCGTGGTACACTCGACCTTCATCAGGGGTTCGAGCAGGATCGGGCCGGCCTTCTTGAAGGCGTCTTTCAAAGCGAAGATGCCAGCCATACGGAAGGCGAGTTCGTTGGAATCGACTTCATGGAACGAGCCGTCCACGACTTCGACCTTGATGTCAATGACCTGGTAGCCGGCGTAAACGCCGCTCTTGATCGCTTCATGAATGCCGTCGATGACCTTGGGAATGAATTCCTTGGGAATCGAGCCGCCGACGATTTCGTCAACCACCTCCACGCCCTTGCCGGTTTCATTCGGGGCCACCGTGATGCACGCGTGACCGTACTGACCTTTACCACCGGACTGGCGGATGAACTTGCCTTCGCCTTCGGCCGATTTGGTAATGGTTTCGCGATACGCGATCTGCGGGGCACCGGTGTTGGCTTCCACCTTGAATTCGCGCTTGAGGCGGTCAATGATGATTTCCAGGTGCAATTCACCCATGCCCGCAATGATGAGCTGGCTGGTCTCTTCGTTGGTGAAGCAACGGAAGGTCGGATCTTCTTCCGCCAGGCGCTGGAGACCTTCGGACAGCTTGTCGCGGTCCTGCTTGGTCTTCGGTTCCACGGCCATGCTGATGACCGGTTCCGGGAAGGTCGGCGGTTCGAGGGTCACGTCGAAGTTTTCGTCGCACAACGTATCACCGGTGGTGATGTTGCGCAGACCGACGAGCGCGGCGATGTCGCCGGAGAACACTTCGTTGATGTCCTTGCGTTCGCTGCCTTGAATGACCATGAGGCGGCTGACGCGTTCGCGTTTGCGCGTGCGCGGATTGTAGATGGTGTCACCTTTCTTGAGGTGGCCGGAGTAAACACGGAAGAACACCAGCTTGCCGGCGTAGGGATCGGTCCAGAGCTTGAACGCGAGCGAGCAGAACTTGGCATTGTCATCCACCGGCACCTTGACGACGACCTCGGTGCCGACTTCGTGACCTTCCGCAGCGGGAATGTCGATCGGGCTTGGGAGATAATCAATGACGGCGTCCACGAGCACCTGCACGGCCTTCTTTTTGAAGGCGGAACCGCAGAGCACGGGCACGAGTTCGATTTTGCAGGTCAGGCGGCGGATGGCGGCCTTGAGAATGGGGGCCGTGATCGGCTTTTCTTCCAGCACGAGACCGGCGATTTCGTCGTCCTTGTTGGAGACGGCGTCGATCAGGTCGGCGAGCGCGGCTTTGGCCTTTTCCTGGTCTTCCGGCGCGATTTCCTTGATCTCGTAATTAAGACCTTCGTTCGCTTCGCCGGGGCCCCAGTAAATGACCTTCTGGTTGACGACGTCGATGACGCCTTCAAAACCGCCGGTCACGGGCTTGCCTTCGGCCTCGGTGGGACCCTGCCCCAAGGGCAGGAACACCGGGAACGCATACGCCTTGAGCTTGTTGCGCATGTCGTCGAGCGCATTGTAAAAATTCGCGCCCATGCGGTCCATCTTGTTGACGAACGCGATACGGGGGACGTTGTACTTGGTAGCCTGGCGCCACACGGTTTCGGATTGCGGCTGCACGCCGGCCACACCGCAGAATACGGCCACGGCACCGTCCAGCACGCGCATGGAACGTTCGACTTCGGCCGTGAAATCCACGTGGCCGGGAGTGTCGATAATGTTGATGCAATGCGGAATGTTGTTGAACGCCTTGTAAACGGCGTCTTCACCGGGCTTGCTGCACTTCTGGGTCCAGAAACAGGTCACGGCGGCGGAGGTGATCGTGATGCCGCGTTCCTTTTCCTGCTCCATCCAGTCAGTCACGGTATTGCCGTCATCGACGTCACCGATCTTGTGGATGAGGCCGGTGTAAAAAAGAATACGCTCCGTGGTGGTGGTCTTGCCGGCATCAATGTGCGCGGCAATGCCAATGTTACGGGTGCGTTCGAGCGTATATACGCGTGTTGGCGAATTGATCGGTTTGGCGTCGGACATATCAAATGTTTGCCGCTTCTGGCGGCGGTTCAATATCATTCCACTTCTTCCAACGGCAAAACAGCTTCGCCGCGGCGAACAAATGGAGCGTAAATAATACGTGGAAAAAGGACGGTGGCAATAAGTTTTTTATTGTACCGCCGGGCCGCCGGGCCGGGCGCATCCCGACACTGCCCCCGATTAGTTGGTTTGCCAGAGTTCGTCCCAATGGTTGTTTTGTCTGGCTTCGGTGAGGGCACCCAAATGGCGCATGCCTTTGGGCGTCCAGAACTGTCCCGGACGTTTGAAGCGGCA
>CAIQKM010000110.1 GCA_903872345.1 uncultured Verrucomicrobia subdivision 3 bacterium
ATTTTACAGATTTTAAGCCTCACGCTCTTCGAGAAAATGCCCATTTTACAGGCGCTTACTCAACAACCGCCCACTCCTCCGCCATCAGACATCACCGATCATCAATGTTTACTGGGGTTTTAAACCGGACAGTAGTGATATTAACTGATGATTATTTTACAAGAAATTATTATTAAGACTGTTTTATGTATTGACAATTAAAGGGATGCAATTGAAATAACCAGCGGTTTATCCAAGCAAACGGGTGCCAAACGAAACCAAAACATGTGGCGAACGGATTCCCGCTGGCGCGAGTGCACCACGGCATTTGCCTTCGCTGAACAAGGACAGGTTGACTTTATTTGCCAGCTGATTCCGCAGCCGGGGCGGTCAAATCAAACGGCGGCCGCAGCGAGACCGCACTGGTGCCGGGGAAATCCGCCGGCACCGGGATGGTCACGGGACGGTTGGCCAGCCATTGGACGGCGCGCGGAATGATGGTTTGCACGGCGGCGCAACGCAGGCCGGGAGGCTGGATATCACCCAGCCAGACGTGGCCGTAGGTGGAGACATAGACCCGACCTTTGCCATACCGGACGGTCCATTCCACCGGCCAGAGCAACCCCTGCCCCGGCTTCGAATCGCGGGCATAGGCGAGGACCGTGAGATTCCTGGCGGGACCGCGTGCGTAGAAATAAACCTCCATGTCCGGACTGAGCCAACTGCGCGGCAGATCGGCATGAATGGGATCTTCGCCCAGGCGGGTGACCAGAACGTTGCTGCGATGGCCATGACTGGTGTTGCCGCCGACGCCCGGCGGAATTTTCACGAGGGTGCCGTCTTCATTCACGCGAATGGAAGTGCCGTAATCGGCTTTGCGCCAGCAGAGGCCGACCATTTGTTCGTAGGCTTTCCAGCCGACGAAGGCATTTTCGGCGGAATGAAAGATGTAAACGCCGCCACCGTCATGGACGTACTTTTCGAAATCGCTCTTTACCGCCGCCGGCCAGGACGGTCCGTGGTTGATGTCGTTGCAATTCTGGATGACGACGTCATAGTCGGAGAACCGTGGACGCCAAGTGGTCCAGGCCGGTTCGTTGGTGGTTTCCGGGGCGGTACTGACGGACACCTCAAACTGGCCCGCTGGGGCCAGAATGTGGCGGATGATGTCGGTGGTCTGCCGCCAGTCATGGTTGCTGAAACCATCGACGATCAGCACGCGGATTTTGCCTTTGGCGGGGGCGGTTGGAGCAGCATTCAAGGTAAGACTCAACAGCAGGCCAACGAGGAGGCATAGCCAATAGCGTGGATTCATGATAATGGCACACGCCCGGCGTAGCGCGCCCGTTTTCGGGTGCAACAATCACCCAATAACCAAGTCAGTCTGCTTTTCATAAACAGTGGGCTTATCAACTTGCTCCGCCCAAAAGGCGTTCGGTTTACTTTGCCGCGAGAGCTTTTTCAACGGCGGCGGTGAGTTCCGGACTCAGCGGTTTCACCGGCGAGTTAAACCGGTTTAGGATGGTGCCGTCACGCCCGATCAGGTACTTGGTGAAATTCCAGCCAATCTTGCCGGGAAACCGCGAATCGGTGCCGGTGAGGAAATTGTAGAGGGCATGACGGTGCTCGCCGTTCACCTCCAGCTTGTCGAACATCGGAAAGGTGACATTGTATTTGCCGGTGCAGAATTCCTTGATTTCCGCGTCCGTGCCGGGTTCCTGGCCGCCGAACTGGTTGCAGGGAAATCCGAGGACCACGAGGCCCTTATCCTTGTACTGGCTATAGAGCAATTCCAATTGCGTGTATTGCGGGGTGAAGCCGCATTTGGAGGCCACATTGACAATGAGCAGCACTTTGCCGGCGTAAGGCTTGAGGGTGGTGTCCCTGCCATCAATGTCCTTGAGCGGAATATCGTAGATGGAGCCGGCGGCGGCGGCAGAGACGATTTGGAAGGTCAATATCGCGGCGAGCAACATCAGGGTTTTCATAGTCATTGCATGTCGGTAATGGAACAATGGACGGTGTTTATGGGCATAAGGTTTCAGGAGGATTTTAGGAATCGGGTTTGGTTGTGACCATCACCTCGAAATCACGGGCAATCGCCTCCATCTCCCGATTTTTTCCTGCCGTTTTTTCTTGCCACATCCCCCACCCTCACGGCATGTTCTGACATGGCAGCAACGCGCAATTCCATCCTCAGCCTGGACGAAACCTTCTACCAGGCCGCCGATTCTTTTTTTACCGCCAACCACAAGGTCGGTTTGACCTTTGACGACATCACCCTCGCCACGCTTTATTCCGAGATTTTGCCCCGCGACACCCAGCTCGATACCACGCTGGCGGACGGGCTGAATCTGAATATCCCCGTCATCTCCGCGGACATGGATACCGTCACCGAATCGCGCATGGCCATTGCCATGGCGCTGAACGGCGGTCTCGGCCTCATCCATTACAACATGCCCGAGCGGCAGCAACTCTCCGAGGTCAGCCGTGTGAAATACCATGTCCAAGGCCTGATCCCCGACCCCATCAAAGTCTCCCCCGATCAGCTCATTGGCGACGTCCTGAAATTCATTGAGGAAAAGAAATTTGGCTTTAGCACCTTCCCCGTAGTGGACGAAAAAGGCCACCTCGTCGGCCTGCTCTCCGGCCATGTGGTCAAACCCCGCTACGCCACCAAGAAGGTCGCCGACGCCCTCACGCCCCGCGCCCAGGTCCACACCATCACCCGCAAGGAACTCGGCAAGGACCCGATCGCCCGCGCCGACAAATTTTTTACCGAACACCTCGGCATCCACAAACTGCTCGTGGTGGACGACGAAAATATTCTGCACGGCCTCATCACCATGAGCGACGTCGAGCGCATTTCGCTCGAGCGCAAGGCCCAGTTCAAGCCCGCCCGCGATGCCCAGTTCCGCCTCGTCTGCGGCGCCGCCGTTTCCGCCACGCGCAACGCCTTCGGCGGGCTCGACCGCGAACGGATTCTCAGCCATGTCGGTGCCCTCGTGGAACGCGGCGTGGATGTTATTGCCGTCTCCACCGCGCACGGCCATAGCAAAGGCGTGGGCGACACCGTTAAAGTCTTGCGCGACGCCTTCCCGAAACTGCCCCTCATCGCCGGCAATGTCACCAGCGCCGCCGGCGTGGAATATCTCGCCGACTGCGGCGCCAGCGCCATCAAGATCGGCCAGGGTCCCGGCTCCATCTGCACCACGCGCATCGTGGCCGGCGTCGGCATCCCCCAGATGACCGCGCTTTACGTCTGCTCCCGCGCCGCCGCCAAGAAGAAGGTCAATATCATCGCCGACGGCGGCATCACCAAGTCCGGCGACATCGTGAAAGCCCTCACCCTGAGCAAAGCCGTCATCTGCGGCGGCATCTTTGCCGGCTGCACCGAATCCCCCGGCGACGTCATTGAAATCGCCGGCAAACTCTACAAACAATACCGCGGCATGGGCAGCCTCGCCGCCATGAAAGCCGGCAGCGCCGCCCGCTACGGCCACGAAAAAGCCGATGCCACCCGCAAGCTCGCCGCCGAAGGCATCGAAGCCCTCAAGGAAGCCTGCGGTTCCGTTGACCGCGTGCTGGCCCAGTTCATCGGCGGCATCCAGAGCGGCATGGGCTATCTAGGCGCGGCCAATCTGGCCCAACTCCGCGAAAAAGCCCGCTACATCCGCGTCAGCCCCGCCGGCCAGCGCGAAGCCGCCCCCCACGACGTCGTGGAACTGAAAACCGGCGTGTAATTCCGCCAGGTTTTGTACCGCCTGCTTTCCAGCTAAAATAACCTATTGCAACCTATTGCCGGGCGGCAGTTACCATGGGAACGGCAGCCAGGAAAAAGTATGTTTTGACGCTCGCCCTCATCCCGGCCTTCTCCCCGGGGAGAAGGAGAAACGGTTGCCGCCGATTGAGTGAATCAAACTGCTGGATTGGTCGAACCGGTGGACGAATGTTAAAAAGCGTGCCAGGAAAAAGCCCTTTGCTGGGGAGATGGTTGGGTGAGGGAGAGCGTCTCACCATTGTTGCCTCCGCACTTCCGACTGGCCTGTTAAGGATGTAGGCGCCGACGCGAGGAGGCATTAAATAAATTCCTTGGCAACCGGCTCTCCCCAATGATCCCCGAACTGCCGTACGTTTGTTACTTGCATGATGTGCCGACCTTTGGCATAAGGCAAAAGTTGTGGGCAATGACCATGCTTTCCAGCCCTTAGGTTCGGTCCAAAACGCAAACCGGCGTTGCCCTCCTCCAAAGGCAACGCCGGTTGTTGTTTTAATTATTCTTAGCGTCCCAGCAGCGACAGCGCCGCCTCCACCACCTTGGGCGCGGTCAAACCATGTTTCACGTACAGTTCTTCCGCCAGATACGCGGACTGCCCGAACTCATTGTGAATGCCCAGCGTCTTGATGGAATGGGCAATGCCCGCGTTGGACAGCGCATGCGATACTTGCGCGCCCATGCCGCCGATGATCTGATGATCTTCAATGGTTACCACCTTGCCACCGCACGCCTTCACCGCCGCGCCGATGGTTTCGAGGTCTACCTGATTCACGAATGGATTGCTGATCACCGTGGCTTTCACGCCCTGCGCCGCCAACTGTTTGCCGGCTTCGATCACCTTGTTCACCAGCACGCCGCAGCCGATCAGCACCACGTCGCTGCCGGTGGAAAGCACCTGCGCCTTGCCCCACGGATACTGCGCGCCTTCAATCCACGTGAGGGGATAATTTTCGCGGCCCACAAAGAACAGATAGCTGTTGCCATCCTTGCCCGCCGCGCGGTCGGCCGCCACCTGCTTGATCGCCTGGTACATCAGCGATTCCGCCTCGTCCGAGCAACTCGGCGCAATCACCACCGTATGGGGAATGGCGCTCGTGGCGGCGAAATAAGTCGTGGCCTGGTGCGACGCCCCGTCGGCCGCATCTTGGAAACCTACGTGCGAGAACATCGCAATCACCGGCGCCTGCGACAGCGCCGCCATGGTCAGCGGCAGATTGCCCTTGGTCACGCCGAACTGGCCGAACGTGTCAACAATCGGAATGAAACCCACCTTCGAGAGGCCCGCAGCCACGCTGATCATGTTGGACTCGGCAATGCCGACTTCAATGAAACGGTCCGGAAAACTTTTTTGAAACAGGCTGATGCCCGTGGAACCCTGCACATCCGCCGAAACGGAATAAACCGGCAGACCTTCTTTGGCGGCCCGGATAGCCGCCTTGGCCAGACCGGTCTGAACCTTGTCCTTCTTCACCGCCGGCGCAGGATTGGCGGGAGCCGCCGCGGCTTTCGCCTTCTTCTCTGCATCCTTCTTTTCCCAGTCGGCCCGCAGCGTCTGCGCCCAGGCCCAGAGCTCGGGCGGCACCGTGCTGCCCCGGAAAAGCTCCACCATCCAGTCGAGAATCTTCTCGCCATTGGCCAGCGGGAAACCATGGCCGCCGGCCAGATTTTCCTCGGTCGCCTTGATGCCATAACCCTTGATGGTCCGGCACAAAATGCAAATGGGACGGCTCGGGTTCGCCTTCGCCTCGGCAATCCCCTTCTCCACCGCCAGATAAACCTCCGCCAGATTGTTGCCTTCCGGCACATGGATCACGCTCCAGCCGAGCGTGGACATGGCGGAGAACGACGGCTGCATGCTAAACGAATCCTTCGTGATGCGGCCGGACAGTTTCGTGTCATTGTCCGAAATCACGAGCACGAACGGATTCATCCGTTCTTTCGCCGCCAATCCGGGAATGGCCGCAAACGCTTCCTTGGCCTCGCCTTCCATGCTGGCGCCATCGCTGACCACGCAAATGGTCACGCGCTTGCGACCGGCAATCTTGTCGCCAATCGCCAGTCCCTGCGCCTGCGGCAGCGAGGACCCCAGCGGCCCGTTGCTCAGCAGCACGCCTTCCGGATTAATGTGCGATTCGCCGTGACCGGTCAGCTTGCTGTGAATGCTGCGAAATCCTTTCAGCGTGTCAAAGGTCATGCCATCAAAGCCGTACAGCGCGCGCAGCGCATACACGCCGTTCTCGGCGTGCCCGGCATCGTTCACGTAGTTGAAGGCTTCATGCCATTCGCGACCCTGGGTCGCGAACATGATGCCATGAATGGCCGCGTTCATTTCCGCGAACGCCGCCGGACCGCCCCAATGGCAGGCGGCGCCGCCAACCACCGCATGGACATCCATGAGGGCAACCAGTGCCCGCGTGGCGCGGGGATCCGCCAGGGTAACGTCCGCTCCGGCGGCGTTTTTCACCTGCACGGCATACTTGGGCGCACTCGCGGGCGTGGCGGCCAGTTTGGATTTGAAATGGAGCGGCGCGAGGGGCGGCGCTTCGACGGGTTTAACGATGGAGGTATCAGCAGCCATAGTAAGTTTTGTTAAGTAATCTCCATATCGTAAAGAAGCGGTCAAAAAGGGGAAGGATTAATTGCCAAATCCGGCCAAAAAAATGCGACCGCCCGGTATCCACGCCTTATTGGGGAGAGGAAAAGCCAAAAACCGCGCGGTGCGGCAACCAAGGTGCGACCAGCCCCGGATCATGACCGGCTCAACGCTTCGGCAGCGGCAGGGTATCGCCGGAGGTGGCCGGCCGGTAAACCGCCGGCGGCAGGGTCTTCACCGGATCGCTCTTTTTGTGGTGATGCCAGGTCCACAGGGACATACCCACAATCAAAACGGCGATAATGACGCCCAGGCCGACCAGCCCCAACTTCCAATTCAACTTGGCCAGCACCAGCGTGATCGCATCCAGAATCGTCTTCTTCTGATCCGTCAGGGGCGGTGGCACGCTGAAGCGTTCCGTACGACCGAGTTCCGCATCCAAGGCGGCCACCACGGCGCGCGTATCCAGCTTCAGGGCGTTGGAATAAATGCGAACCGTGCCACGAATATAAATTGGTGCGGAGAAAACGTTAAAGTTTCCTTCTTCCAGCGCGCGCAGATGATCCGAGCGGATTTTGGTCGTCTCGGCCAGCTGCTCAATCGTGAGATTTTTGGCCTCGCGCGCGACGCGGAGTTGTTCGGCAACCGTTGGCATTCGCCTTCTTAATAAAGGTTTTTGGCGGCCGTGGCAACCTTGTAAATGGTTTTTTGCCCGCCGGGCGGGCAATTCCAACCATATTTTCCGTGCAGTTCGGCCGGATTTGGGGAAAATGGGCGGTAAGCAATGACCGGTCTGCGACCAATCCTGCCGTTCGTCCTAGGTCTCATTCTGCTGGGCAAACCGGTGGCCATGGCCAAACCTGTCTTCATTTCCAGCGAGATTGAGGGTACCGGCACGGAAATCTTGTTTGCCGACTTGGCTGGCGATCACCTCAAAGATGCCGTGCTGATTGACGGCTTGAACCTCTCCATTTATTACCAGGATGCCAAAACGGGCTTCCCCCTCCATCCACAGCAACAATACCGGCTGGATGGCCCGGCCTTGATCTGGTCCGCCCGGCTGGGTAAAACCGCCGAGAGCCTGCTGCTCCTGACCAGCAACGGCGTGACGCAATTGGATTTCACCAACCGGAACACTCCGCCGGAACGTCGTCAAATAATACAACAGCCGACCATCCTTCCCGGCGAATCCAGGGGAATACCCGTAATGTACATTCCCTTCTCGTCGGAAACCGGTACGGACTGGCCGCTATTTCTGGTGCCGACCGCCGAAGGCTTGCAAGTTTGGCAACATCAAGACGACTGGCACCAGGTTCAACTCATCGGCCACACCGTGGACACCCATATCCGGCCACTGGTGATCAATCCCGGCTATGCTCGCTCCTATGGGCTCTGCTTAAGCCTGAATGATGTCAATGGTGACGGACGTGACGATCTCATGGTCATGCGCGAAGCCGCCGGCGGCCGGCAAATCTTCAACCTCTACCTGCAACAGACCAATGGCTTGTTTGCCCCGGAACCGGCGTTAGAATACACCAATCAGCCGGACTGGCGCACCACCCTGTGCTGGATGGACATCAACCGTGATGGCCGACTGGATCTCATCAAGAGCACCGTCTCGGATGAACCGTTCTTCGTGCCCGGCCTGCGCTCCGGCAAGGTGCTCGTGGCGATTTACCTGGCCGACGAACACGGCCGGATACCGGCGAAGCCACAGCAGGTATTCCGCAAAAATGATTGGTCCTCCGCCCTGCCCGTCTCGGACGTGGATGGCGACGGTTACATGGATATGGTCACGGGCAATATCCCCATCAACACCCGGGAAGGTGCCCGCAACATGATCACCGCCGAACAGTTGGATCTGAACCTTAAATTCTACTGCTACCGGCCCGGCCCCGGCTTCCCCCCGGAAGCCGATTTTCAACGCAACGTCCCCATCCATTTTCATCGCGGATTTTTAACCAATCCCGAGCGCCGCCTCTACTACGAGCGATACGTGAATTTGAACGGTGATTTCAACGGCGACGGCAAAAAGGATCTGCTCGTCCGGGATCACAGCGATGAAATCTCTGTTTTCTGTTTTCTCTCCCGGGAACAGGGCTTCAGCTCCCGCCCGGATTTCAGGTTCAAATGCCCCGAGCCGGTTGACTGGTGGGACATAAAGGATCTCAATGGCGATGGCCTCAGCGATCTGGTCGTCCGGGTCCAGGACCGGAACATCTTCCGGATATTCACCAGCCAGAAACAATAATTCCATGCGCGCATTCCCTCTGACCATCGCCTTGGTTTTTCTGGCCACCTATGCCGGGCGCTCGGACACCAATGCGTTCGCCTGTCAGGTGATCACGCTGCCCGTCAATATCAGCACCAGTACCGCTCATTTTGCCCGGCTTGATCAGCATGGCCGTTCTGATTTGCTGGCCGTTGATCCCGTGGAGCGGAAACTGCTGATTTACCGCCAGCGGGTGGCGGGATTCACCAACACCCCGGATCAAATCTTGGAACTGCCACCGCAAACCGCCTGGATTGCCCCATTCGATGTGGACGCCCATCCCGGACTGGAACTGCTAATGTCAACCGCCAGCGGTCTGGTATATTTCCGACAAAATAACGGCCGGTTCGAAACCGATCCGCGCTCCCTCATCGCCGCCAGCCAGATTTTCACCAATGACGATCCGCCCGTGCTGGTGACCCTGCCCACCAACGCGGCCATCCCGGTGATTAATGCAACGAACTGCGTTTTGTATCGCCGTAATGCCGACTATAAATGGTTCGCCGGAGAACCGGCGCCCTTGTCCGCCAGTGAAAACAACTGGTATGAGACACGCAATGAGTGGACTTTGGGTGCCAGTTCTGCCCGACGCTTGCAGGTTCGGCAAACCCATTGGTCAAAATCGCCGGTCGAGGAAGCCGAGCCGTCGGAAAAATCCCGGGGCCTCAAATTTCAACTGGCGGACGCGGAAAAAGCGGAAAACGATGCCATCGGCAAAATCATCGGCGACCTGAAAAAAGTCCCCGGCACCTGGCATCAGCCCGGCATCACTCAGGTGGATCTCAATGGCGATGGCCGCAAGGATCTCATCCTCTGGCAGGTGGTCGGGGAGGTCCAATTTCGCACGGACGTTTATGTTTTTCTGCGCGGTGCGGATGGGAAATTGCCGGAACATCCCGATCAGGTGCTGCATTGTCGCGGCTTTCCGATTCCCACCGGTTCCACCGACCGGGTTTCGCCGATTGCGGATCTCAAAGGCGATGGCACCTACGAACTGGTCTTGCTGGAATTGAAAAGCACGGTCATCTCCGTCGGCAGCCTCGTGGACATGGCATTGTCGCGCGGCCTGCACTGGTCGCTGAACATCCGGACATACGGCCACGATGGTTTTTCCCGCAGTCCGGACGGATCCGCCGACATCACCTGTGTCCTGCCGGCGGACGTTCTGGGCGAATGGCCGCTGTTTATTTGCGGCGATTTCAACGGCGACGGCCGGCCCGATTTTGTGGTGCAGCGCACCTCTACCGAATGGGGTATCTATGCCAGCACGAATGATGGCACCTGGTTCCAGCCCAAACCCTCAATGTCCTTCGAGTCCCCCGTGGCCGGCAATTTTGAAATCAGCGACCTGAATGGCGACGGCCGTGCCGATATTGTCTTGCGGGGTTTCGATGACCCGCGCATGTTTATTTTCCTGTCGCAAACCAACTCAGCCAACCCCAACCCATGACTGAAACACCGCCAGCGCTGGTTTTGGAAAACGTGTCCAAGCGATTTGGCCGGCATCTGGCGGTCAATCAGCTCTCGCTGGAAATCAAGCCCGGCGTCATGGCGGGATTTCTGGGCCCCAATGGCGCGGGCAAAAGCACGACGCTCTACATGATTCCCCGGCTGGTCCGGCCGAGTTCCGGGCATATCCGCATTTTCGGCACGGACATCTGGCGGGACTATAAAAAGGCCATCCGCCCGGTCGGCCTGTCCGTGGAATCACCCGCGTTTTACGATTACCTCACCGGCCGCAAAAATCTCGAACTGGCCGCCCGACTGCGCGAAAACGTTTCCAGCCGCGACATCGACGAAATCCTGGAACGGGTCGGCCTCACCGCCCGGCAGCATGACCGGGTGCGGATTTATTCCACCGGCATGCGCCAGCGCCTTGGCATCGGCCGGGCCATGCTGGGCCGTCCCCGGCTCCTGATCCTGGATGAACCGACCAACGGACTGGATCCCGAGGGAACCCAGGAAGTGCTTTCCTTCCTGCGCGAGCAAGTCAGAAACGATGGCCTCACCATTTTCATCTCCAGCCATCTCATGTCCGAGATTGAAGAGTTCTGCGACACTGTCTGCGTGATCAATCACGGCCAACTGGTCGCCTCCGGCAACGTCCGGGAACTGCTGAAGCCGCATGAACGCGTGGTGCGGGTGACCTTTCAGGGCCCGTTGCCGAACCAAGATTTCCGCCGCCGCCATAAACAGATTCGGCACGTGGAGCCGATTTCGTCGGACACGCTGGAAATCACTCTGGCCAGCGATGACTCCGCCTGGCTGAACCACTGCCTGCAAGCGGAGGGATGCCGAGTTTCCGCCCTCATTCCCAAACAGAAAAACCTGAAGGAATTTTTCCTTTCCATCACGGGAGACAAACCGCATGCCTGATCCATTGCTCCCGCTGTTGCGCAACGAATTCACCAAGGCCCTGCGGCGCAAGCTGCCTTACTTCGGCATTGCCTCCATGGGACTGCTGTGCGTGGTCGTCTATTTTATAGCCGGCCGGCTCAGCACCGCCGCTACCGCCAACGCCTGGGGTTATGTTGCGTTTTCCATGCAGGGGGTGTTCTCGGACCTGGGCCCGGTTTTCATCATCGTTTTCTCCGCCATGTTGCTGGCCGAGGAAACCGGCACCGGCACCATCCGCGCTGCGCTGGCCGCCCCCATCCACCGTTGGGAACTGTATCTGGTCAAAGCCGTGATCGGATTGATTTACATGCTCGTGCTGTCCGTGGCAGCCCTGCTGTTTTCCGTGGCGCTGGCCAGCATCCATTATCATTTCGGCCCGGTAAACGATTCCTACGGCCCCATCTATGGCCAGTTGCGGGTCTTGCATGAGTTTTTGCTGGGTTTCGTGCTAAGCTGGATTCCCCTGGCCACCCTGTCCCTGTTTGGCCTGTTCATCTCCACCATCATCCGCAGCCCGGGAGCCGCCGTAGCCGTGGGCATCAGCACCCTCTTCATCGTCGATTTCACCAAACATCTGGTGGGCCTGGATGCTTGGATCTTTACCAAGGACATTGGCTTCTCCTGGATCATGCTCCAGCAACTCGCGCAGGGCATGGACTACCAATGGCAGCCCGAAGTCTGGAAAATGATCGCGCTCTCCGGCACCTATGGCCTGGTGCTGTTTGTCGCGGGCCTGATCGTATTTGTCCGGGAAGATTTGAATCATTAGCCCGCCGGGCTGCCAGCAAAAAAGCCAGTCCCGTGCAGGGGACCGGCTTTCTCAAAACATTACGAGCTGGGGCAATCAAACCGCCGACTGCCCGCCCCCATCATGCCCCTCGCCGTCGAGGTCAATGAGGATGTCACGCGGCTCGGCTCCTTTGCTGGGACCGACAATGCCGCGGCCTTCCAGCTCATCCATGATGCGCGCCGCGCGGGTGTAGCCAAGGCGCAGGCGGCGCTGCATGAGCGATACGCTGGCCTTTTGTTCGCTGCGAATGACTTCAATGCACTGCTGGATAATTTCCTCATCCTCGTCAATGCCGCTTTCCACGTCCATATTCACGCTGGGCTTGGAGAGCTGCTGGTGAATCTCCATTTCGTAGCTGGGTTTGCCCTGCTTGGCGATGAAGTCCACAATGCTCTGCAATTCCTGGTCCGTGATCAACGCACCCTGCGCACGGTTTAGCTTGGCCGAACCTGGCGGCAAATAAAGCATATCGCCCTTGCCCAGCAATTTGTCCGCGCCCATGGCATCCAGAATCGTGCGGGAATCCACCCGGCTCGCCACCTGGAACGCAATGCGCGCCGGAATGTTTGCCTTGATGACGCCCGTGATGACGTCCACGGACGGCCGCTGCGTGGCCACAATACAGTGAATGCCCGCCGCGCGCGCCATCTGCGTGATGCGCGCAATCGCCATTTCAACATCCGCCGGCGCCACCAGCATGAGGTCCGCCAGCTCGTCAATGATCACGACGATGTACGAGAGCTTTTCGGGAATGATAATGTCTTCGTCCCGCGGCACCACAATCTGTTCGTCCACTTCCACCGCGAAACCATCCGCGCCCGCTTCGACCTTTTCCTTCTTCGCGGTCAGCGGCAATTCCGGTTCCTGCGGTATGAGTTTCTTATTCGGTCGTTCGTTAAACGCCTTGATGTTGCGCACGCCCACGCGGGCAAATATCTGGTAGCGCTTTTCCATCTCATTGACCACCCAGCGCAGGGCCAGAATGACCTTCTTGGGATCCGTCACCACCGGCACGACCAAATGCGGCAGCGCATTGTACTGCTGAAGTTCCACCACCTTGGGATCGATCATCACAAAGCGCAGCTGATCCGGCGAAAAACGGTACAGCAGCGAGGCAATGACGGAATTGATACAAACGGATTTGCCGGAACCCGTACTGCCGGCAATCAGCAAATGCGGCATTTCCGCGAGGTCCGCAATGATAGGATGACCGTAAACGTCCTTGCCCAGCGCAATCGGAATGCGCGCCTTGGTATTGCGCCATTCATCGGACTCAAACAGGTCCCGCATAATGACCTTCGTCTTCACGGCGTTGGGCACTTCCACGCCCACGGAACTTTTGCCAGGCACCGGCGCGAGAATATGAATGCGCTCCGCTTTGAGCGCGGCCGCCAGATTGTTGGAAAGGCCCAGGATTTTTTCAAGCTTCACCCCGGGAGCTGGATGCAATTCGTACCGCGTAATGGTCGGCCCTTTGGTGATGTCGCCCAGCGACACTTCGATGTCGAACTGCGCCAGCGTTTGCTGCATCAGGCGCGCATTCGCCATCAATTCCTCCTTGGACTCCGTGGGCTTCAGCGTCATGTCCGGATGCTGGAGAAAATCCATCGGCGGCAACTGATAATTCCCAATCAAGGGAACCGAGGCCACGGTCATGGGCTTCGGTTTCTTGGGCAGCAATTTGGGCCGGGGCGCGGGCACGGTGCCATCCGCAATGGTAACCACCGGGGTGATCTTCGGCGCACCCGGCTTGGCTTCGTCCGCGACCACTTCCGCCTCTTCCGGCTTGGCCGGATCCACCTTGTCCGTGGCCGGCTTTTTGCGACCCAAAATATCGTCCGTGGTGGCCGCCGCGTGGATTTCCTCCGCCGGAATGACTTCTCCCACTTCCACGGGATCCACTCCCGCCGGTTTGTTAGCCGATTCGGGCAAGGTGGTCTTGCGCAGGCGCGGGCCCTTGCCTTGGTTCTGTGCCTGATTCTGAGGCACACTGAGATCGCGCACCATCGGTTCGGGCACCGGTTTCATGTCCGCGCCCAAAGCGGCGGCAGCGGGCCCATCGGCCACCCCGGCAGCGACCGCACCGCCGGCCACAGCCGCACCGCCGGATTTGGCCATCTCTTCTTCCAGCTTGCGCTTCTGTTTCTCCAGTTCTCGCGCCCGTTTTTCCAATTCGATCTCTTCCTTGGATTTATCCCCGGATACTTCCGCCGCCTCAGAAGGCTCTTTGAAGACGAAAGCCCGAATCCAGTGCCCCAATTGAAAATTGGTCAAAAAAAGCAGGCTGATCAGCATCAGCGAGGTGTAAATGATGGAGGCGCCAATCGTGCCCACCATGTGAAAAAGGTAACGGTAGAGCCCCCAGCCGACGAACCCACCGGCGCTCATGGTATTCATCCCCTCGCGCGCATAGCCAGCCAGACCGTGGACATCCAGGATGTAAACCACGCCGGACAGCGAAAACAGCAGAATAAACGACCACATCACCGACCAGCGGATGCGTTCCCGCAGGTGCGCCGGAAAATTCAACAGGTAGGCCAAGCCAAACGCGATAAAATTCAAAGGCAATAGGTAAGCCGCCACGCCCAAAGGCAGAAACGTGAACCACGCCAGATATGCCCCCACGACGCCGATCCAATTATGAATCTCCCGATTGGCCGGAATGCGGACCGACGACAGGTCGTACCGGTCAAAAGACAACTGCGCCACAAACACCAGCAGCGCCGCAAATAGCAGCGCAACGCCAATGACGTCATCCAAAGCACTCTTCGTTTTCTCACCCGCCGGTTTTGCCATGCCAGCAACGTAACAATTCATGGCGTTGGTTCAACTCTATAAACACGTTCTTTGGCCCTCCCCGTCGGAGTTCCGCCTTCAGTCGGTCCGTGGCCAATCGCCCCCAAATCCCATTTGCCGTGAATTTCACCCCATATCTCTCCCCTTTGAAAAATGCCCCCCTCATGGCTGTGCCGTTCGCGCCCGGTCGATGTTGGGTGTTGGATGTTTCCGCATTCAAGGGTTATCAAGAGAACTCAAGGCATCCGCCCGCCGCCGTTTCCCCGCCATCCTCCCTCTCCCATCCTCCATCCTCGCTTTCCCGACCAAGACCCCGGCTTGCCATTCGACCGAAACTTTCGCAGGCTGGTGGTTAATAACTATCAGTACCGTTTGATCAAATTGCGATGAAGTTCATTTTAAGTTGGCGGCTGTGGACGCTGATCGTGCTGGCTTTTGGCGCTTTGGGCGTCCGGGCCGACCCGCCCATTGTCACGTTCAACGTCAGCGTCAGCACCAACCAGATCGACCTGAACAACTCGATCACCTACACGTTCAATCTGACCAACAACGCGGGGATCAACCTGCAAAACGTGGTCATCACCAACACGTTTTCCAGCCCGGTAATCGCCACCAACGTTTACCTTCCGCAAGGCGGGGCCTACTACGCCACCAACTCCACCAACACCATCTACTTCACCCTGGGAACCCTGAGTTACCTGACCAACAACATTCAACTCACCCTGACGGTGGTTCCCCAAGCGCTGGGGCCCCTGACCAATTCTGTCGTTCTGACCTGTTTTGGCACCAATGTCGCCACCACCAACCTCATCACGCAATTGATTAACGCCCAGGCAGACCTATTCGTAGCCATTACCGGCTTCACCCCATCAGCTTACGTGAACGACTGGTTGACCTACGGCATCACCGTCTCCAACGCCGGACCGGATAATGTGAGTGCTGTCTCCTTGGGCAACTTGCTGCCGCCCGGTTTAAAATTACTCAGCATCACCCCCACCAATCCAGTGCCAACGATCGACACCAACAACGTCATGTCTTTCAGCCTCGGCACGCTGAACAGCGGCAGTTCCCAGCATTTCCAACTCACGTTTCAGCCGACCAATAGCGGCATCTATCAGATGGGCGTGCAGGCGGTCGCGCCGGGTCTGGTGGATCCCAATACCAACAACAACATCCTTTACACCAACCTGTTCATTTTCGACTACCCGTCCACGGCGCTGGTGGCCGTCACGAACTCACCGCAAAAGCTAAATCCCCAGAACGGCCTGATTGAGCAGTCCATTTTGGTGACCAATGCCGGCCCCGGCATCGCTCCGGCCGTGCGCGTGGTGGTCAGCGGCCTGACCAACCGGCTGTTCAACGCCACCGGTACCAACAATGGCAATCCCTTTGTCACCAGTCCCGGCGCGCTGGCCGTCAACCAGCAGGTCAACCTGCTCTTGCAATATTATTCCGCCTCCCGCAGTGCCTTTGCCTTCAGCAACAGCCAGTTGCAGGCCGAGGCGGTGTTCAGGCCCAACCTGACCCCACCGGCCGCCGCCGGTACCAGCGCCACCAACAACGCCTATATCCTCCGTCAGAGCAACGGCAACATCATGATCGAATTTCCCTCCGTTGCCGGCACCAATTACACCATCGTTTATGCCGATAACGTGCTGTTTTCAAACGCCATGATGATCCTGCCTTCCATTAAGGCCCCGGCCAATTGGGTGCAATGGGTGGATTATGGGCCACCGGCCACGGCCACCCATCCCACGAACACCACCCAGCGTTATTACCGGGTGTTTCTCAATCCCTGAACCCGCTCCGGCCACATGAGAAACCCACGCCCTTCCCCCCTGCTCCGTTGGTGCCTGCTGCCGATGTGTGCCGGTTGCGCCCTGACGGTGGCCGCCCAAGACACTGCGCCGGACAACGGTCTGCACCACCTGCTCGGCCTCGACACGCTGTCGGACGATGACTGGACCCGCCATTTCCGCATCGGGGCTTTGGTCGCTCTCAACGCCCATGCCAACTTCAGCATGAATGGCAACTTCAACATTTCCGGCAACAATCTGGCCGCCGGCAATTTTGATGACGGCTATATCCGCCAGGATTCCACCGGCAACGCCGGCGGCTACTCCTCCTACTGGGGCTACAATAATAATTCACAATACAATGCGGCCAGTGGCAACCTGACCCTGCACAGCGCCTCGTCCTTTTCCGGCCAAAGCGACACCAGTGCCAGCGATTCCTTCTCCGCCGGGTTTGAACTGGCCTACGGGGACTCATACTGGAACTGGAACGGGGCGAAAATCGGCTGGGAATTCGGCTTTGGCATCCTGCCCATCAGCATCACGGATCGCAGTCCCATGAGCGTGGGGTTAACCCAAAACACCTACACATTTCCCACTTACGGTTTCACCGCCACGCCCACGCCCTATCAAGGCTCTTATGACGGCACAGGCGGGGCATTGATCTCAACCAACGGCACCCTGACGAGCTCCACAAACACCACCGGCCACCTTACTGGCACCCGCACCCTGGACACCACGCTGTACACCTTCCGGCTCGGGCCGAATGTGTATTGGGATTTGAACGATTCCTTGGGCCTGTACGTCGGCGGCGGTCCGGCGGTGGGTTTTGCGATGAGCACCCTGTCCTACAACGAATCCATTTCCTATGGCGGCAGCACGGCGTTGAACAGCGGCAGCGTGGACTCCACCTCCATTGTCTATGGCGGCTATGTGAATGCCACGCTGGTCTATCATGCTCCCGAAAAAGCGGACCTCTATATTGGCGTGCAATACATGCCCCTCAGTGACGTAACCGTGGAAGGCAACAACCGCCGCGCGAAGCTGGATCTGGGCGGCGAGATCTACATCTCCGCCGGCGTCAACTGGCCATTTTGAGTCAAATCACGGTTCCGCCGGCGGCTTGCTATGCCCCGCCAGCCCCGGAAACGCCGGCGGAATAAGTTGTGAATTCCACTTATTAACTTTGCCCTCCAACTGGTTCAATTCGTTCGTTTTCACCCCGGCCAGATCGTTCTTTTCACTCAGGTCATTGCCCAGATTGTAGAGTTCCGCCGGCTGGTTGCGAATGTGGATATATTTAAAATCCTCCACCCGCGCCGCAATCTGCCGCCCGCCGTTCATGCGCCAGAATAGCTCGTCGTGCGGAGCGTTGGTATTCGCCCCCGTCAGATAGGGCAGCAGATTCACGCCGTCATGGATTTTATCCGTCGGCATGGGCGCGCCCGCCAGCGCGAGCGCAGTGGGGAAGACGTCCAGTGAACTGACGGGATAATTATATTCACCACCGGCCGGCAAAGTGCCCGGCCAGCTCATCACAAATGGCACGTGCATGCCGCCTTCATAAACCGTCCCCTTCCCCGCCCGCAACGGCAGGTTGATGGAACCGTTGCCCGTGGCGCCCAGCGGACCGCCGTTGTCGCTGAAGAAAAACACCAGCGTCCGCTGATCCTGACCGGACTCATGCAATGCCGTCAGTACCGTCCCCACCGCATCATCCAGCAGACTAACCTGCGCCGCATATTTCCGGCGTTTGGGATCCGCAATGGCTTTGAATTTTGCCAACCGCTCCGGCGTAGGCTCCAGCGGCGTGTGCGGCGCATTGAAGGCCAGATAGAGAAACCACGGCTGATCCCGATGACGGCGCACGAAATCGGCACCCTCGTCGCCAAAGGCCAGCGTCAGATGGTTGGTCACCGTCACGGGCACGCCATTGCGCTCAATCGGCACATTGTATTCGCGACCATCCAGATTGGTTTCCACCTGCCAATTGAGATAATGATGCCCCCCGCCGATAAACCCGAAGGTTTCCATGAATCCGCGCGCCTGCGGCCGGAATTCCGGCGCGGCTCCCAGATGCCATTTCCCAATCCAGCCCGTGATATACCCTGCCTGACGCAAATATTGCGGCAAAAGCGTTTCGGTCACCGGCAGTCCTTCGCGGTGGTCATTCGGATCGTAATAGGGATTCTGTTCGTGACCAAACCGCTGCTGGTAACGACCGGTGAGCAGCCCGGCGCGACTGGGGCTGCAAAAGGGATGTGTGACATAGCCGTTATTAAAATGGATGCCCGCCCCCGCCAACCGGTCCAGATGCGGCGTGGGAATGTCTTTGCATCCCTGAAAACCCAGGTCGGCGTAGCCCTGGTCATCCGATAGAATGAGCAGTATGTTTGGTTTGGCGACCGGCTCGGCCGGCAAAATGGATGTCCCCAGACCAAGGAGAACCAGACTTAGAGCGCAGGTTTTCAGCATAAGCGTATTCCCATGATGGATGAGACAAGGGGCAAAGATCAATACCATCAATGGGGGGTAAGTCGACGGGTGAGCAACCTGTCACTGCCCTCGTAGCGGCGGGCATCCCTGCCTGCCGTGGAGCCGGTGCTTCCAGCCCGGCGGAAATGGCTCCGCTGCCACTGGCGGTTGGATATTCGCCAGAGGCTGGGACTGGGTGGGTTTCACAATTCAGCCCGGGCGGCAAGATGCCCGCCCTCCACGGCAGGCAAAGATGCCCACCGCTACCTTTCATTGGCAGCGTCAAGATGCCGCACTTCCGCTCACCCCGTCCGAACGTCCTCTTCAAATCAACAAAAAAGCCGGACCCTTTTCAGAGTCCGGCTTTTGCTGAATTGAATGATCAGAGAATCTCGGGATGAACCATCTCGGGATTCACGCCCAGATCTTTGATGGCCTGGGCCACGACCTGCGGTTTGATCAGCTTCTTCTCCGCCAGCGCGTAGAGCGTACCGATGACGGTGGTTTCCACATCCACCCCGAAGAACCGGCGCAACCGAGGACGGGTATCGCTGCGGCCAAAGCCGTCGGTACCCAGCGTGAACAAGCCGCCGGGAACCCACGGGGCAATCTGGTCGGGCACCGTGCGGATGTTGTCGGAGACCGCCACAAAGGCCCCCTGCTCCTTCGCCAGCACGGTTTCCAAGTAGGATTGTTTCGCCGGTTCCGTGGGATGCAGCATGTTCCAGCGTTGGCAACGGATCGCGTCGCTGCGCAGCAGCTTGTAGCTGGTCGCACTCCACACATCCGCGCTCACGCCGTAACGTTCGGCCAGAATGGTCTGAGCTTTCAGCGCGGACTGCATAATGGAACCGCTGCCAAAGATATGGGCTTTTACCAGCTTGCCTTCCGGACCCGTATTAAACTTGTACAGGCCCTTGAGAATGCCTTCCTCAGCCCCCGCCGGCATGGCCGGATGAACGTAATCCTCGTTGTAGAGCGAGAGATAATAATAAATATCCTCGTTCTCCACATACATGCGGCGCAAGCCATCCGTTACAATCACGGCCAGCTCGAAGCTGAATGCCGGATCATACGGCAGACAGGTCGGAATCGTGCTCGCGTGCAGCAAGCTGTGACCGTCCTGATGTTGCAGACCTTCGCCATTGAGCGTCGTGCGACCGGCGGTAGCGCCGAGCAGGAAGCCCTTGGCGCGAATGTCGCCGGCGAGCCAGAACAGATCGCCCACGCGCTGCAAACCGAACATGGAATAATACGTGTAGAACGGAATCATCGGCACGCCGTTGGAGGCGTAGCTCGTGCCGGCCGCAATGAACGAGGACATCGCCCCCGCTTCACTGATGCCTTCTTCCAAGATCTGGCCGTCCTTCGCTTCGTGATAATACAGCAGCGACTTGTTGTCCACCGGCTCGTACAACTGCCCCTTGGAGGAGTAGATGCCGATTTCCTTGAACAATCCGTCCATGCCGAAGGTACGCGCTTCGTCCGGAATGATCGGCACAATGTGCCGGCCAATGTCCTTGTTGCGCAGCAGTTGGCTGAGCAGCAATACAAACGCCTTCGTCGTGGAGGCCGCGCCCTTGGAATCGCCCTTCACTAAGTTGGCGAAATCCGCAATGGTTGGCACCTTCAAGGTCACCGGCGTCACGTGGCGCGACGGCACAAAGCCGCCCAGCGCCTTGCGCCGCGCCAGCAAATACTTCACTTCCGGACTGTCCGGCGGCGGCCGGAAAAACGGCATTTCGGCAATGACATCGTCGCTCACCGGAATGTCAAACCGCGCGCGGAACTCGCGAAGTTCCTTTTCGTTCATCTTCTTCTGCTGATGCGAAATGTTTTTGCCTTCGCCCGCTTCACCCAGACCGTAACCCTTGACCGTCTTGGCCAGGATCACCGTCGGCTGGCCTTTGTGCTCGGTCGCCGCCTTGTAGGCCGCATAGACCTTGCGGGCGTCGTGACCGCCGCGCAGCAACTTCGTGATTTCCTCGTCGGACAGATGGTTGACGAGTTCGAGCAGTTGCGGATATTTGCCGAAGAAATGTTTGCGCGTGTAGCTGCCGGGCTCCACGACATATTTCTGGTAGTCGCCATCCACGCATTCTTCCATGCGCTTCAGCAACAGGCCGGACTTGTCGCGCTTGAGCAGCTCATCCCAATGCCAGCCCCATACTACTTTGATTACGTTCCAACCCGCGCCGCGGAAGACGCCTTCCAGTTCCTGGATGATCTTGCCGTTGCCGCGCACCGGACCGTCGAGGCGCTGGAGATTGCAGTTTACCACCCAGACCAGATTGTCCAGAGTTTCGCGGGCCGCGAGGGTGATAGCGCCGAGCGATTCGGGCTCGTCAATTTCACCGTCGCCGAGGAACGCCCAAACCCGGGGTTCGGACTTCCAATTGACCAGATTCCGCGCCTGCAGGTAGCGGTTGAACCGCGCCTGATAAAGCGACATGATCGGCCCCAGCCCCATGGACACGGTCGGGAACTGCCAGAAATGCGGCATCAAATAAGGATGCGGATAGGAGGACAACCCGCCGCCTTCCGCCAGTTCCTGCCGGAAATTCTGCAGGTCCTTCTCATTCAAACGGCCTTCCACATACGCCCGCGCATACATGCCGGGGGCGGCATGGCCTTGGAAATAAATCTGGTCGCCGGGGAACGTATCCGTATGGCCCCGGAAAAAATGGTTGAACGCCACCTCGTACAGCGTGGCCGACGAGGCAAACGAGGCGATATGGCCGCCCACATTCGTATTGGAGTTCGCCTTCACCACCATGGCCATGGCATTCCAACGGATGATGCTCTTGATCCGCCGCTCCATCTCGCGGTCGCCCGGAAACGGCGCCTGATCCTCCGCCGAAATCGTATTGATATACGGTGTGGTCGGCCCTCCGGTCGGACGTGGCGCATTGCGCAACTGGCTCGCCAGCTGCTCCAGCAACTGGGCGGTGCGCTCGGGTCCCTGATTCTCCAGCGCCAGTTCAAACACTGACTGCATGGAATCCGACCACTTGTCGCCGTTGGAGCCGGTTGCGGTCAAATTGCCGCGCGAATTGTAATTATCTTTTTTGGGTGCTTTCACTGGGCTAAACTTTCTTTGCGAATGCAAAAATAACAGGCGTTAAACTAAACTGAAATTGCCCATACAACAACTGCGAAATGACAACCCATGCAATTGATTGATCCCGCCCTGTCCGCACCGGCCGAAATCCTGGCCGTGGATGAGGCCCTGCTGGACGGGTGCGAAACCGGCGGCAGCGGCGAATTACTGCACTTCTGGGAACCCCGTGAACCCTTTGTGGTCGTGGGCTATGCCAACAAAGTCGCCACCGAAGTCAATGTGCCCGCCTGCGAAGCCGCCGGCATCCCCATTTTCCGCCGCTGCTCCGGTGGCGGCACCGTCGTGCAACTGCCGGGCGGATTGAATTATAGCCTGATTTTGCAAATTACCACCGATGGCCCCACCCGCAATATCACCGCCGCCAACCAATTCATCATGGAACGCAACCGCGCCGCGATCGAGTTGGCCGCCAACACCCTCGGTAATTCAGCCCTTGCTTCCAGCATTTCCGTGCGCGGCCATACCGATCTCTGCGCCGGTAACGTTAAATTCGCCGGCAATTCTCAGCGCCGCCACCGGAATTTTCTACTTTTTCATGGCACTCTCCTGCTTAACTGCGACCTCGCGCTCATCAGCAAATATCTCCGGATGCCCTCGTTGCAACCCGATTACCGCGCCGGCCGCCCCCACCAGGACTTCGTCACCAACCTGCCTCTCCCCGCCGCAGCCGTGAAAGCCGCCTTCGCCAAAACCTGGCATGCCACCCCCGCCAACCTGGATCTGCCCCGGGAAAAAATCACCCGCCTCGCGCAGGATAAATACGCCACTCACGAATGGAATTTTAAGTTTTAACCCCAAAACCCGAATGATGGTTTTATCTTTTCGATTGATGCTGACAAGCTTGGGATTGTTGTAATAGGTTTGGCTGGTCGTCCATGAGTGGAAAATTCAACATTTTCGTCAGCTCGGTTCAGAAGGAACTCGAAGATGAACGGGTCATCGTTCAAAACCTGTTAAGCACAGACCCGTTTCTGTCGGCGCATTGTTCCCCGGTTCTTTACGAGTTTGAACCAGCCTCGCCGGACAAGGCTTTGGCGGGCTGTTTAAAATCGCTCGATTGCTGCCAGGTTTATCTGCTCATAGTCGCCTCCCAATACGGCACGCTGGTTGGCAAACTCTCCATCACCCACGCCGAATATCGGCGGGCCAAGGAAAAGAAACTTCCCGTCCTCGCTTTCATCAAAGGCGACCGCAAGGCAAAGCGCGAGGAAGGCACGGAAGCCTTGCTCAAGGAACTCGACGCCGACGGCCCGAAATACAAACGCTTTGGCAACGTCATCGAACTCCAAAAAGAGGTTCGCGCCGCCATAGTCAAACTCCTCAAAGACGAGTTCGGCATCACCCCCTCCAGCGACGAGAATGAAATCGCGCAGCAAACCATTGAGGCCACTTCCAAATTCGAGTCGCAATCGTTGACGCGGTTGCATTGGTCTGACCTCGACCACGGGGTGGTTCGCCGCTTGATCGCCGTCGCGGAAGGCAAGGCCACCGAACAGCTTTCAACCGGCGACCTTCTCACAGGCGCATCGGTGCGCGGCTTGATCTGGCATGATCCGCAGGCCGGAGAGCATTATGCCACCGCCGCCGGCATCGTACTGCTGGCCAAAGACCCTTCGGCTGTTTTTCCCCAATGTCGCATTCTTGCCGATGCGTATCGCGGTGCCGAACCGGATGGCAATCCTGGCGACCACGAAGACATTCGGGGGCCAATGCCAACCGCCATTGACCGTGCCGTCGCCTTTATTGACCGGAACACCCGCCATCCCATGCGCGTGGTGGGTCTCAATCGCCTGCGCCTGGATGAATATCCCGTCGAAGCGTTGCGAGAAGCCTTGGTCAACGCCGTCGCTCACCGTCAATACGAGGACGCCGGGCGTAAAATCATGCTGGAAGTCTTTTCAGATCGCGTCGTCATCTCCAGTCCCGGCCTGCCGCCGTCGCCCATCACCCTGGCCAATCTCCGCAAAGGCAAATACCGTCCATGCTCGCGGAATCCGGTGCTGGCCCAGTGCCTCTCCTATTTCCATCGCATCGAGGAACGCGGCAGCGGCTTCCGCCGGATGCGTGACCAAATGCTCAACCACGGTCTGGATCAGCCCCTCCTCGGCACGGACACCGGCTATTTTCAGGTCACGTTCCCCGGCCCGGGCGAAAATCTGGATCGTATCCGCGTCCCGGAAACCCGGCTCATCGTCACCCCGGCCCTTGAAGCGCAGTTGAATGGACGGCAGAAAAAAATCATCGTCCAAGTCACCAAAGCCGGACACGTCACCAGCGGTTGGTGCGTCCGCCATCTGGACGTGGTCAAGGACACCGCCCACCGCGATCTTGTGGAACTGGTCGGACTCGGGTTGCTGATCCGGACGGGACGCGGACGCAACGTCGCTTACCGGCTCAAGGAACCCCATGCTTGAATCGTCCGATAATCGTCCGATTTTTTCCGCGAATCGTCCGATTTCCGTCCGGCGCTTCCGGGATTCTGTCCGGCCCGGCGGCCCGGCAATGGCGGACGCGTCCGACCGTCCAAGCACCGTCCAGCCGGACAAATCTGGACGTCCGCCCTTTCGTCCGATAATCGTCCGACCGTTCCCCAGAATCGTCCGATTTACCGAACCGGCCACCACCATCGCCGCTCCGACAAGCATGAGCAGCAGCACCAGCAGCGACAAACGCATCGGCGGCAGTGGTGGCATCACCATGCCGCATGTAAATCCACACTAGGCCAAGCTGCTGCTGTTCTACCGCAAAGAATTTACAAATCCCACCTAAAGATATGACAAAAGACCAATGGATCGCAGTAGCCGGTGTCACAACCACACTAATTGGAGTTATCGTGACGTGGATCATTGCTAAACGGACTCAGTCAAAGAGAGAACTCTCGTATCGATTAAGTATGGATTCGCTGATGCCAAAGAAACTGTCTGATCCAAATGAAAAGCTGGAGATCATGTATAAGGGGGAACTTCTAGTCGAACCCGTGCTACTTTGCGTGGACATCACGAACACTGGCAACGCTCCAGTCGAGAACCCACCAATTGAAGTCGAGGCTGTCGGGACGACCTACGTAATACCCGGTTACTTTGAAGGTTGTCCAGCCGGATATGAAGCTCTTTGGCAAATTGAACGCATGGATGCTGAATCTTGCCGGATAAGAGTGCGTCTGAAAAATCATGAATGCTGAGGGATCAAGCCAGACGGCGGAGTTGGATTCGGATCATTGCGATATAGATCCAAGCCTCGGCACTGGCCTCGGTGGTTTCATAATCACGCACCAGCCGCCGCTGGCGCA
>CAIQKM010000111.1 GCA_903872345.1 uncultured Verrucomicrobia subdivision 3 bacterium
ACAGTTTGTTTTCGGCCACCAAGCGCAAAGCCAGAGGCTACCGGTCTTCGGAGTATCAAATCGCCATGCTCTACTTCGTCGCCGGAAAGCTGGAAATTCCGTACTATGGCTAATTACCCATTACAAACGTCGAGGAACCTTTTTCGACCATTGCTTTGTCATCTAGCCAACCAAATCCGATAACTAGATACGCTTACCATACATTGGAAATAAGCATGATAAACCGGGCGAAGCAGCTGCTTTTCGAGTAAGCCAGTGGCGCTACCGCCACTCCCTGCCCTCAGAACCGGACATGAGAGTTCCCCTCATCCGGCTCAAGCGGATTCTACGAGTTCTTTCATAGCGTTTGACCATGCGCAAAGTCAGACCACTTGGGCGACGGGGTTGAAACCACAACCCCTAATCCCACCGCGAAAGGGGTCGCCGAGCTGATTCGGGACCAGTGCATACCGGCACTGATTAAATTGAAAATGTAGTTTGAAGTTTCAGTCCGCCGGTCGGTCCAGAAGCTGGACTGAACGGGAAACCAACGAAGCTACGACATCGAAGCCGGTGGCCCCACATACTGGACACCTGCAACACTCGCAACACTCGCTCTGACTTTTCCGTTTCACGCCCTTTCTGACGAGCCAAAGGGAGCGTGTTGGGAGTCCGGCCAGCGTGCGGCGGCGACAATCCGAAAAATCGCCATTCTAAAATAAATGGTTGGCCAGCCAAAAAGGATCTCCAGTCAGCGTTACACCGAAACACGCGCAGATTATTATGCGGGGTAAATTCAATTTTTTTTGATGAACCCTCTAGCACGTGCCTCGTCGATCGTCATGGGGGTAGTTGCCCCACAGCTGATGAGCCCTTCAGTCGATTGATACATTGGGCTGGTGGTGGCCGTGTTGGCGACGGCTGCCACCGGCAGCGTCATTTCCGGCAACACCGGTTCCGGCAAGTCAGCCTCTGGCCATGCTGGTTCCGACACCGGAGTGGCCGCAGTCTGGCCAGTCCGATCGGCCGCCGGCGGGGTCACCCCCGACGTCGACATTGCCCGGAGCCGTTGGGACAACTGCTGCAGATGCCGCATCAACTCGCTCACATACGCCGCCCTTTTGTCCAACGGTAACCGGTCCAACGTGCGGTCAATATGGGTGATGGATTTTTTCCGGGATTGTTCATAATCACCCGACGAACTGCCGGCGCGCATTTTGCGGGCGGCGCGTTCATTCGCCGGAGGCAACTCCCCATTGGCCAGGGCCTTTTCCTTCTCTTTAACAAATTGAATCAACTGATTCGCCCGCGAGCGGGAAATATCCCAACGCGCCCGGACATAATCTTGGAAGTTCTGCCTGGTTTCTTTGTAAAGTTTGCGCACTTTGATCTGATAGATGGCATCGGCGACCTTATCCTCATGATCCAGAAATTCAGTCACGATGTTTTCATAATATTTTAACTGTTCAGATTTTGTACGCGACGAATCACCGGTCGGACCAAGTGTTGTCGACGTCTTACCGCCCTTTGCGGGTAAGGACGGCACGGGGTTCGTAGCCACACCATTACCCTTCGCCGCCCGAGTTTCATTTGCGTTATTGATTGAATTCATAATGCAGATCCATGTTATTCAGTTTCGCCATGTTGGTTCGCCATAGTTTGGTTATTGGACAGCGTGTGGACGGCAGCCGACACGGGAGCACCGCCGCTAGGTGTCGGCTCCTCCGATGCGACCGGCATCTGGCTGGCTGACGCCATTGGTGACGTCGACAGGGTGGCGGAAGTCACGGCGGCGGCTGATTCCCTTACCGCTTCCGCCGGATACTGGGGATTTCCGCCAGGAGCTGCCTCCGGGGAATCGGCTGCGGGCACCACCGCATCCTGCCAGTTTGCGGCGCGGATCTTTTCCAGCAGGGCCATTCTGGAGTAGTAGCGCTTTTCCAAGGCGGCTTCGTACCGGTCCAGCACGGAGAGGGCCTGGTGCCGCTGGCAATCCTGGATAAAGGCGAAACCAACCCCACAGTCGACGTCATTGGCGGAAATCGCCGCCCGGCTCAGGGTGATTTGGCGCAACAGAACCACCCGATCGCGCCGGTGCTGGGACAGGATCACATCGGTGACAGCAAACTCCTCCAGCAAATTTTGCGGCTTAAAGTCGGCCCAGAAACTCCGGGCGAGTGCCTCGAACGCAGCCACGTCATCTCCTGCAATAATCGCGCTGCGGTCGGCGATCAATTCTGCCAGCGGTTGATTGCCAACGCTGGGGGCGGTTGGCTTTTCAACAGCTTCCCCGGAACAGCGCGCCCGCGCAGCGAGCAGTGACGTCAGGCGCTTTTTAAATTTGCCGGTCTGGTGCGCGATTTGCCGGCTAAGCTGGTCCATTGCCGCCAGTGCGTGCGTGTCGTTCAAAAAGCTAAATGGATCTTCGCAAAGTACGCAATCGATGGGAACACGGGTCAAAATGGCTGTTTCCGCCGCCAGCAGCATTTGTTCGTCGGCCCGGCATTGTAACAGATTCGCCGATTCAACTTCTTCCTGCGGGGATCTTGGCCCAATGCGCGCCCAGGCCTGGGTGAACCCATCGGCCGATTGCCCTTTCCCACTCCAGGCATTCCGCCGGGTCAAACCGTGCCGGCAGGCATTCTGGGCGGAGCGCTGTTTACCCGGCGCGGTTTTGGGGCCGGTGGAACGTTTCGCATTGCGCCGGTTCGCCGCCAACCGGGATGAACTAACCCGGGGCGTATTCGTATCAGGTGTCGGATTCATAGCATTATCTTTCAGAATGGGGCCAGCAACTTGAAAAGGGCGTTGCGCCAGTTAGCCACCGGTTTGGATCGGGAATTATCAAGGCTGCCTGCATCTCTCGGTTTAAAATTTTAGTTTGTTAAAACCTGCGGGAAGCCGAACTGGCTGTTTTTCGAGCCGAGTCAGGTGCCTGCTTAGCCCTTTTTTCAGCGTCCTTTTCAAATTTATTAACCGTGGCGACCATGATTTTCTGATGCTGGTCCAGTTGCGCCCAAACCCCTTGTTGCTCTGGCCGGGTCAGATCCGGCCGCTGCAGGGCGGCACGAAGCATCCGCAAATGCTGGTATGACAGAAGCAAGGAATCGAACAGCAAATATACTGGCAGGTCCAATTTCCGAATGCCTTCCTTGATCGAGTCGATATCGGGCCTTTGCCCGGATGCATCAGGGGCAAATACTTCCCAAATGTTTTCCGGCGGCACCCCCTGATGCAATAAAAGTTTCAAGCAAGGCCTATACTCCTCTTCCAAAGCCATTGCATAGGCCAAACGGACGCGTTCCGACACCGGGGCGGATGGTTGGCTATCCGGCTGTTTATCCGGTTCACTATTACGGGATGGATTTGTGGTCATATCGATTATTTTATAAAAGGTTTTCAACTAGGTTCCAAAGTCTCCACTGGGGCATAACCTTATGACTGGCCTATTAGCAAGGTGCCAACAACCGGGCCTGCCCCTGATCATAGTCAGGATTCGGCGCTAGGATGCCGGGCACCCCCAGCTCCCAAATAAACACCACCGTCATTTTGTCGCCCCGCCGGTCAAGCAAGCTGAAATCCTTGATCGCACGCCCAGCCGGGTGCTGCTGCAGGATTTGCAAAAGCTGGCGCCGAGCCCGTTTCGGATCAGCATCCAGCTCACCGGTCGTCCGCTTCAGCCGAACCTGCCAGATGGGGTGAACCTCCTCGCGCTCCACGTAGCGGGCTTCAAATCCGGCGGCCGCATAAACTCGCTGGATATGCGTGTGCCAGAAGCTATTGCCTTCCAAAAAATCGACCACGCTCTGCACATCAAGTTCCTGCCAGCTCATCCGCCGGCCGGCCGCGTTAAATTTCTTCGCTGCCGCCGTTCCCATCTTCACTCCTGTATGGTCGCCCGATTTGGTACTCATCTTGAAGCCAAAGTACACGCTGTTAGATTTCGTGTCAAGTGTTAGGTCTTCTACCTGGTACTGTATTCGATAGTATCCCAGGGTACGGACTAGCAGCATTCTGGACTTGAGTTGTTGGCAGATGGTAGTGGCTGCGGTGATCGGCGGATTTGACGAGCCCGGCGGTGGCCGGGAATCCTGAAATTGGAACTGGCTATTGGTGCAAAATCTAGGGAGCGAGCAACGCTACTGGCAACGCAACCCGGGCCCGCATCGCTCTTTTCCGGAGGCCGGCAAGCGAAACGAATCAGACCCAACGCGGGGGAAAACCACTGGGCTTGTGTACTTAGCAAACGCATGAAGTTTGGGTGGTCTGGCGGTAGGTCAGGCGTTTGCCTGCAAAGCATTGGACGATTTTTTCAATGCGTTCCCCTTCCGAAGCATGGCGCGTGTTCCACCGGAAAGCGAATTCGCTGGCGTAGCGGGGCAAATGTTCCCGCGAAATGTGGTGCCAGGCACCGACGATGGCCCGTTTGAACAGGGCAAAGAACGACTCCGCAGTGTTGGTCGAGGTGCGCGAACCATCCGGGTGCGGCTTTTGGTATTCGCCCCGCGAGTGATTGACCGTCCGATGGGCCTGCCAGGCCTTCAAGGGGTTTTTGTAGCCCGGATGCTCGTCCGTGTTCACAATGGCCTCTGGGCTGACGCATTCCGCCAGGGCCGCCCCTAAATTATGTTGCGAGACCGTCGCGATGATTTTCACCCGGGCCAACCCCTGGCGTTCGAGGAGCGCGACGACGGGCGTCTTGGGCCGCCCCTTGGGGCCCACGAAGGTCTCATCGACTTCCACCGTCCCGGTCAACTTCGGCAGGGCCGCAGGCGGGGGTGTCATGGCCCAGCGCAGCCGATGGCACATGAACCAGGCCGTCTTGTAGCTCACCCCGATCATGCGGTGGAGTTGATTGGCGCTGAGGGACTTCTTGGCGGAACCCAGCAGAAACAACGCCAGCAGCCACTTGGCAATGGGCACATGGGAACCCTCCAAAATCGTCCCCACCGTCACGGTGAATTGCCGCCGACAGGCCCCGCAAAAATAGACGCCCGGGCGCACGCCATGCGGACTGCCCGCCCGCGCCGCCAGTGGGGAGATCCGCTTCTCCCCCGCATTTTGGCAGTGCGGACAAATCACCCCGCTCGGCCAGCGCAAGCGCTCCAAGAGGCGGCGGGCCCGACCCTCATCACCATAGGCTTCCGTCAACTGCACCATAATGCTTTTATCCTCAGCAGTCTTAGTTGTATTCATGCCGCCAGCCTAACCCCTAACCTAGGACATCCGCTGTCCAATGCGTTTGGGAAATACATAATTCCAGAAAACCACCGTAATCCTAATCTCCGCAGTTGAAATAGTGGTCAAAGTGGGAAAGGGGCAATAGAATTGGGGGTGATGAACGCATCTGCGAAGCTGGTTTCCGTTCACCTGGCGGGTGAAGCGGAGGACGAGATCACCTTGGACACGCTCCCGG
>CAIQKM010000112.1 GCA_903872345.1 uncultured Verrucomicrobia subdivision 3 bacterium
TAATCAGCCCAAACCCCAGATCAACCGCATCAACATCGCGGCGGCGGGGGAGATCACCTTGAATAACGAAGTCGTTACCGTCCCCCAGCTCAAGGACAAGCTCAAGTCCCTCAAAGACGTCAATCCCGACCTCGCCGTCGTCGTCAAAGGCTCCGACCAGGTCGAGTACCAGATCATGGTCTCCGTCCTCGACACCCTCCAGTCCCTTGACATCACCAAGGTCGGGCTTGCTACGGAAAATTGATGGTGAAAAAAATCCCCTGAAAAGGGTCATTCCTCAACCATCTTGATGCCGGCGCGCAAAAATCCCAGCGCATAAGCCATGCCCGCGTGCCAGGGAGCGGCGCAGCTCATTTGCGGTGCGTGATCCGGAATGATGACGCCGTTGTATCCGTTTTTCTTTAGAATTTTCAGCACTCGCAACACATCCACCGCGCCGTCATCAATGAACGTCTCCTTGTAATGCGGTACCTTGTCGCGAACATTGCGCAAATGGACATACCCCAGCTTTTGCTGGCGACTGTATTGGTCCACCGCTTCGTAAACATCCCCGTCGGCCATCTCCGCCAGCGTGCCCACACAAAATTCCAGGGCATTACGGGGACTGGGTTTCAAATCAATCAGCTTCTGATAAAGCTGCGGCTGCCAGACCAGGCGCGGCTGGGCCCGCACAAACGGCAGCGGCGGATCATCCGGGTGTGCGGCAAGTGTAACGCCCGCCTCTTCGGCCACAGGCACCAGTTCATCGAGAAAATATTTCAGGCGTGACCATAGTTGTTCATGCGTGGCGCTGGGTACATTTCCCGCCGGTGCCGCCTTGTCGTAAACCATGTTCCAGACCATGCCGTTCGGCAGCGGCTGATCCACCGGACCATCCATACCAACGGCCTCGGCATCGCCGCGCGCAATCTTTCCTTTCACCCGGCCGGCCACACCCGCGATGGAAAAATTATATCCAAATACGGGAATCCCGGCCTTGCCCACATTACGGATGATCGTTTTAAGATTTTCGATCTGCTGCTTTTTCTTGGGACCATCCAGCAACACATCGTGCCAGTGTGCCGGATCAAAGTTTTCAATCGCCTCCAGTTCCAAGCCGTGGGCATTGATGTCTTGGCGAATCGCGGCCAGCTCCTCGTAGGACCAGAGTTTTTGCGGATCCCCGGCCAGGCCCCAGCCGCTGTCGTCGCCCACCGGCTGGTCACCCGGCTGATTGCTGCGGGAGGAACGGAAATAATCCACCAGATGAATGACCAGATGAGTGCAGCCGCATTGTTTGGCGAAACGATAATGTTCCGCGTTCAACTGATGACGATAAAGACCGAGACCGAGTTTCATAGCAGGGACGATTGGTTAAAGGCGGCGAAAATTCAATCCTGAATATGCTGTATTGCCCGACTGGGGTGGACTTGGCTGCCGTTGTAAGACGTGGAGAAAACAAGCTTATTCAGCGCTGTTTTCTTTCCAATACCACACCGTCACCACGCCATCACCCTCATCACAGGAATGAGAAATGCCGACGACCCATTCGGGACCGATTTCCGTGGCAAAGGCGGCGGCTTCGCCAAATAGTTGATCCCACGTGGCCAGCGTTCCCCGGAAATATTTGTAGGCCATGCTCCAGTTTTTTCTGGGAAAGACCGGCGGTTGCGGCTCTTCCCCGGTGGCTGCAGTCGCGGGGGCGGCCCCGCGCGGCGTGGTACACTTCCAGCAGGAATCAAACTGGTCTTCCACCTTTTCGCCGCATCGGAGGCAGGTCCACATGGGGGACTCCAGTTTGATTTGCTTTTAGTTCAGGCGCATGGGCATGACGACGTACAGAAACGGCCCGTTGATCTTCAACACACCGGGGCTCAGTTCGTCAATCAGCTCAAAGAAAACTTCGTCTTCCGTCAGCGCATTCAGCGGATCAATCAGGTAGCTGGGATTGAACGCGATGGAAATGTCATTGCCCTTGTAGCTGATGGCAATGGTTTCGCGGGCTTCGCCGACTTCCGGAGAATTGGCGGTGATCATGAGATTGTTTCGGCTGAAGGTGAGCTTCACGGAGTTCGCCTTTTCGCTGGTCATGATTTCCGCGCGACGCAAGGCGTGCAGCAATTCCTCGCGCACGAGCGAAACGCGTTCCTTCATTTCGTTGGGAATGACCTGGCGATAATTCGGATAGTTGCCCTCAATCAGCTTGGTGATGAGCAAAACCGAAAAACCTTTGTCATCTTTGAGCGCAAAGGAAGCCTGATTTTCGCCCAGCTTGATTTCCACTTCACCCTTTTCCTGAAACAAGCGGGTCAGTTCATTGACCGCTTTGGCGGGGATGATGAATTCGCCGCTGCTTTTTTCGGAAATTTCCACTTCTTCGTCCACCAGCGCCAAGCGGCGGCCATCCGTGGCCACCACGGTCATCTTGCCTTCCTTCAGGCTCACAAACAGACCGTTCAGCACGTAGCGCGATTCATCCGTGGATACGGCAAAGGAGGTCTTCTTGACCATCGCCTTGATATTTTCCTGGGGCAGGGAGACTTTCTTGTCGTCCTTGAACTGGGGCAGCGGCGGAAATTCATCCGCGCTCAGGCCATGAATTTTAAAATAAGAGGAACCGCTGCGGATGCTGGCGATGTTTTTTTCATCCACCTCGATTTCAATTTCGTTGCTCAGCTCGCGAACGATGCCGAACAGTTTTTTCACGGGCAGCGTGGTGGCCCCTGGCTTGGTCACCTTGGCCTCGACCTTGCAGGAGACGGTAACGTCCAGGTCGGTCGCTGTAAACTCCACGTGGGAGCCTTCAGCGCGCAGCAATACGTTGGACAGGATGGGCAGGGTGGTCCGGGTGCTGACCACGTTTTGGACGGCCTGCAAACCGGTGATGATCTGGTCTTTTGAGATCGTTAGGTTCATGCGCGCTTAATATTGTATGTATCTTTAAAAGAAAAAGTATCCGTATTATGGCCTGTGAACAAGCCTAACAACTTCAAATCGTCAATGCAAACCGGCAAATGGTCGGCTTGCTGTGCCTGACAACTTCAACGTAATGCAGCCAGACAAATTGAAAAGTCAAAGTTCTTCACACTGTCCACAAACTGTTCACACCCCATTCGCACACCGCTGGCACATTATTTGCCCCTTTGTGCACGCCGGATGATGTCCGGGAGAAGGTGGCATACAAAGTCCGCCTCCGCCAGCGTGGAATCACGACCCAGGGAAAAACGCACCAGCGAATTTGCCCGTTCCGGCCGCCCGGTGGCCACAATGACATGGGAGGGTTCCAAAGAACCGGCCGAACAGGCCGAACCGCTCGAAGCACAGATACCCTCCACATCAAAGCCAGCCATCAGGGCGATGCCATCCGACCCATCAACCACGAAAGCGACCGTGTTGGCCAGCGACTCCGCCCGGGGGCTGACCAGCTCGCAGCCGGGGACCGTTTCAATGCAATTCCGAAGCTTGCCCGTCAGTTCCAGCAGTTTGGTCTGCTCAAAAACCGGCGGATTGAGAAATTTCTCCATGGCCGTGACGAGACCGGCGATCACCGGCAGGTTTTCCGTGCCCGCGCGGCGCTCATTTTCGTGTCCCCCGCCGAAAATAACCGGCAAAGGATGCAATGGCGAACGGATATACAGCAAGCCGGCACCCTTGGGACCGTGAAATTTATGAGCGCAGACCGAAACCAGGTCCGCATTGAATTGAGAGACTTTAGCAAAGGGTTCCTTGCCAAACCATTGCACGGCATCCGTATGAAAGATAATCCCCCGTTCCCGGCAGATTGCCCCCAATTCCGCCACCGGCTGCAGGGTGCCGATTTCATTGTTGGCGGCCATGACGGAAACGAAGGTCGTATCCGGGCGGATGGCCTTGATCAAATCCGCCGCCGCCACCCGGCCATCCCGGTCCACGGGCAGACGGGTTACCGAAAACCCCTCGTGTTTCTCCAAAAAATCAAAGCAATGCAGAACGGCGTGATGTTCCACCGCCGAGGTAATCAGATGTTTCCCTTTGCCCTGCAGCAGCCGGGCGGTGCCAAAAATGGCTAGGTTATTGGCTTCCGTGCCGCCACTGGTAAAGATGATTTCGCTCGGTTTGGCTCCCAGGAAGATCGCCGCCCGGTCGCGGTAATCATCCAGCAAGGACCTCGCCTTGCGGCCAATATGATGAACCGACGACGGATTGCCCCAGCATTCGCCCAGCAACGGCACCATAACCTCGCGCACCGCCGGGTCTAGTGGCGTGGTGGCGTTGTAATCAAAATAAACGGTTTTAGGCATCGGCTATGGACTTCAGGCGGGCGACAGGAACGCAAAAGCCGGGAGATTGCGCAACACCGAAAAGACCAGAAGCACCGCCAGCACCGGCCACAACCAGGAGGACGGGAAAAAAGCCCCTGCCTGACCGCCCGATTTTTGTTTCCTCAGCCACCACGCGGCCCGGGCTGGAAGCAATACCAAACCAATCATCATCAGCGCATTATCTCGCATTGCGGTCAACAAATGACCATGCAGCAAGGCATAAAGTCCGCGCGTGGTCCCGCAGCTCGGACAATTCCAGCCCGTCAGCCGGTGAAACTGGCACACCGGGTAGAATGAACTGGTGACCGGATTGAAAAAAAACACCACCGTCGCCAGCACCACCGCCGCCAAGGCAGCCAAAGTAACTCCAAACCAGACCAATCCGGGGGATTTCAGCTTGGGCGGAGCTGCGGATGACGTGAACATGCAAATGGGTCAAAAGCCGCGAGTATTATAGATCACATGCGAGTGGTTGCCGACAATCGACGCCAGAAAAATCAGGAAACTGATGCCCGAAAGGGCAATGCCCACAATCGCCTGCACCAAGCCGGAATAATGTTCCGGATGTTCATTGATCTGCACAATGGCAATCAACGAAAACACCAAACCCAAAATATTGAACGGGAATCCACCGCAACAGCAACAGCACAACAGTGATAAAATGCCAAATACCAGTCCGGCGGTGGCCAAAGAGTTGGTCGGAGGCGTTACCGGGTTCGGTCTGGGCGGCGGCGAGGTAGGCGAAGGCGTCACCGGTGGCGGAGAGGTGAATAAAGGTGCAAACTCCGGCAAAAGGCCCAAGGTGGACCAACTGGCGCCGCCTTCCACCAACACCGGTGTCCGGCTTTCCGCCCGGCCTTGGGAAATCCACAGGCGCACCTGATCCAGGGTGGCCGGACCGTACGTCCGCCCGTCGTTGCCAATGATTTGATAGCTCATATTTCCTCTTCTACACCATTTGCATGGTATTTGTTACTGGAACAAACGCCCCGTTTGGTGGCCGCCACAAACTCTAGCATCATTTGGGCCGCCTTGCCCGAAAAAAGCGACTGCGCCGCCGCCACCGCCGCCCGCAGATTTTTACCGCTCCGAAAAAGCGCGTGATACAGCCGTTTTAGCTCCAGCCGTTCCTCGGCGGAATAGCCCGCCCGCCGCATGCCGACAATATTCAGGCCGCACAGGGTGTTATCATCCCGGGACATGGTAAACGGCGGCAGATCCTGGCTGATGGCCGAACCGCCCCGCATCATCGCCAGCGTTCCCACCCGCACAAACTGGTGGACCAGACAGTTCCCCGAAATGAACGCCCGGTCCTGCACGGTCACATGTCCGGCCAGCAGCGCGCCATTGGCCAGGATTACATGGTTGCCCACATGGCAATTATGCGCCACGTGCGAGCCGGCCATGAAAAAATTGTTGGAACCAATAACCGTATCCTCCGCCAGCTTGTTGGAACGGTGGACGGTCACCTGTTCGCGGAAGACGTTGTTATCGCCAATCCGCAGGCGGGTTGGCTCATTTTTATATTTCAGATCCTGCGGCGCATCGCCGATAACGCAGCCGGCATGAAACAGGTTCCCGGCGCCGATCTTGGTCTGGCCGGTCAAATACACCTGCGGGCCCACCACACAGTGGTCGCCCAGTTCCACCCCGGCGTCAATCACGGCATAGGGCCCGACCCGGACGCCCGCGCCCAGCCGTGCTTGGGGATCAATAATAGCTGTCGGATGAATCATTATGTGACCACAGATGACCATACTTGAACCGGGAAGAAAACAGAATTTTCGAGCGGGAGGGACGGGAATTGGGAGCCGAGGGCCAAAACATCCAACACCCAACGCCGAACAACCAACATCCAATGACGGAGGAAAAGGCGCGCGGGCAGGTGATGGGGCGTTTGAGTCCAAAGAAAAAATGCCGTTTGCCTTGATGAGGCTTGATTAGGCACGATTACTGGGTTTTTTGCCTTGATTGGGGCTTGATGGCGGGCGGTAGCGGAGCGCTGGTCTGTGACCCGCAGCAATATCCGGTGGCCGAGGCGTGCTCGCGTGCAGAGCATCACCTCCGCAGGGCTGGTCACAGGGCTGCGGTTCATAGAACCGCGCTTCGAGGTTCGGGCGGGATGTGATGGTTTTGCTTTTTCATCGTTTGCCTTGATATGCCTTGATGAAGCACGATTACAGGGGTTTTTGCCTTGATTGACCCTTCCGGGGTTCGGAATTTGCAGCGCCGCTGGTGGCAATCATGGGGAGTGCGCAGGCAGGACTGCGCTTGGGGACAGGGAGACATGTCTCCCAGTTCAAAGCGGCGACATGTCGCCGCACTCCACATGGGGGATGGCTGTCGGATGCCCTCAATAATAATTTCATGCCGTGCCTTGATTAGCCTTGATTAGCCTTGATTGCTGAGGTTTTTGCCTTGATTGAGGTTTGATGGTGCCTTGATGGCCGATTTGAACGCCAAGCCGCCAGGGCGCGGAGAGAATCCCATTTTAGCAGCCGGGGCCGGGCAAAAGGGGGCGGGGCCTTGGCGCCGGGTTGATGGACCGGGGCGAAAGGCGGCGGGGAGATGGGCAAAGTCAGCAAGGGGATGAAGTGCATGACCGGGGGTATCGTTTACATGGTAAACGACCTCGGGAAAAAACTTACCGCAGGTTTGGGAAAATGCAAGGGAGTTTTAATCGCGAAATACGCGAAAGGGAACGGGGCGAATTATGACATGCGAATTGCCGACTGGAGCGCCGGCTTGCAGTCGGCTGAGGGCGGCTTTTTCGCAAAACGGCAGGCAAGCAGCACGCCGGTTCGACGGGCGTGAGGTTTAAGCCGGTCTCAGACCGGCGCTCCGGGGCACAGCCGCAGATGCGTCAGGCATCAAAAAAAGGTTCGGCGGTCGGCGATTGCGCCGGCGGTCCGGGTTGGTTAAACTTGGCTTGCCTGACAGGCGCGGTTGATGGCCGGTGCCTGTGGGGTACACATCGCAATGAACCCGGCCGAAAAACATCCAGCCTACCGCACCTTTGGGAGCGCTTCGTTTGCCGAGGCGGACGAGGAATTGCGCCGCTACTGGCGGTCGCGCACCCCGGCGGAACGGCTGGAAGCGCTGGAAGACTTGAGGATCGCAATTTATGGCGAAGAGATTATTAACGCCCGAATTCCGCGAGTTTTTGGGGTGCCTGAATCATGCCGGCGTTGAGTATTTGCTGGTGGGCGGCTATGCCGTAAACCATTACGGCTACCACCGATTTACCGGTGACATTGACTTTTGGATCGCCGTCAATGACGCCAACTTCGACCGGCTGCTGGACGCCCTCAGAAAATTTTTCGGCGAAGACCTGCCCGGTCTGGATCGGGCGTTTTTGCAGAATAATGAAGCGCTTTTCCTCGGAGGCGTGCCCAACAAGATCGAGGTTTTCAAGCATTGCAGCGGCCTGAATTTTGCCGAGGCATACGCGCATCGTGTGGAAACCACCATTGACGGTGAGCCGGTAAAAATGATCAGCCTTGCGGATCTGAAAATTAACAAACGAGCCAGCGGCCGCCACAAGGACTTGGCCGACTTGGATAATTTGGAATAAACATTCACGTTTTGACTTCCACGCCCCGCCGCGAAGAAACTTTGTCACAAATCGGATTCGAGGGTAAAATGTGCGCATAATGATCGAAGCGCCCGCCATTCTGTCCGCCACCGGCACGTTTGCCGCCCTGCCGCCTTTGCCGGAGTTGCTGGCGCCGGCGGGGGATTGGGAATGTGCGCGGGCGGCGGTGGAGAATGGGGCGGATGCCATTTACTTTGGGCTGGAGAAGTTCAATGCGCGGATGCGCGCGAATAATTTTACGGCGGCGGATTTGCCGAAGCTCATGGAGTTTCTTCATCAGCGGGGGGTGCGCGGGTATGTGACGTTCAATACGCTCGTTTTCCAGGATGAACTGGCCGAGGCGGAACGGTATCTGCGCACCATCATCGCCGCCGGGGTGGATGCGGCGATTGTGCAGGATGTGGGGATTTGCCGGCTGATTCGCCAGATTTCCCCGGATTTTCCCATCCATGCTTCCACGCAGATGACGGTGAGCAGCGCGGCCGGGGTGGAGTTTGCCCGGGAACTGGGCTGCAATCTGGTGGTGCTGGCGCGGGAATGTTCCATTGCCGAGATTGAGAAGATGAATGCCGCGCTGCACGGGTTGCAGCATGACCTGCCGCTGGAAGTGTTCGTGCATGGGGCGCTGTGCGTGGCTTATTCGGGTCAGTGTCTCACCAGCGAATCGCTGGGCGGTCGCTCGGCGAATCGCGGCGAATGCGCGCAGGCGTGTCGCATGCCGTATGAATTGGTATCCGATGGCAAAAACGTGCCGCTCGGGGACCGCAAATATTTGCTGAGCCCGCAGGATCTGGCCGGGCTCGAAGTGCTGCCAGAACTGGTCCGCGCCGGCGTGGCCTCGCTGAAAATCGAGGGTCGGCTCAAAGCGCCGGAATACGTAGCGAGCATCACGCGCGCCTATCGCAAGGCTTTGGATGAACTGGCTGCGCCGAATCCCGCGCGCGCGACGGAACTGAGCGAGCGTCAGTACGCGGTGGAGATGTCCTTTTCGCGCGGCTTGTTCACGGGCTGGTTTGGCGGCGTGGATAATCAAAAGCTCGTTCATGCGCGCTTTGGCAAGAAGCGGGGCGTTTACCTGGGCGCGCTCACGCGGGTGACGCGTGATTCCGTAATCCTGAAGCTGGAAGCGCCGTTGAAGCCGGGCGATGGCATTGTGTTTGATGCGGGCAAACCGGAGGAGCGCGAGGAGGGCGGGCGGGTGTATCAGATTCTTGGTCCCAAGCCGAACGCCCAGGGACAGCCGCTGGTGGAACTGCGGTTTGGCCACGGCGACATCAATTTCTCCAGGATTCACATTGGCGACAAACTGTGGAAGACGAATGATCCGGAGCTGGACAAGCGCATCCGCCAGACGTACGAAGGCGAAGCGCCGAAATTTTTCCGGCCCATCAGCATGGAAGTGCACGGGCTGACCGGGAAGCCGTTGACGTTGATAGCGCAGGATGAACTGGGCCACACGGTCAAGGCGGTCTCCACCATGCCGCTGGCCCAGGCGGAGAAGCTGCCGTTGACGCCGGAGAAACTCCGCGAACAGCTCGGCCGGCTCGGCGGCACGCCCTACAAGCTGGGCGAACTGAAGAGTTTCATTGAGGGCGAAGTCATGCTGCCGGTGAGCGAGTTGAACCGCCTGCGCCGCGAGATTGTGACGGAGCTGGATCAGTTGCGTCGGCTGCCCAAACGCTGGACCTTTGCTTCGGACGCGGGCGAAACGGTGCCAGTCACGCCGGTTGTTAGCACAGTGAGTTCCGATACCGAGCCGCACCTGATCGTGCTGGTGCGCAATTTGCCGCAACTCGAGACGGCGCTGCGCTGCGGGGTGACCACGCTGTACTGCGAGTTTGAAGATCCCAAAAAATATCGCGAGGCGGTCACGCTCTTTCACGAGGCGTTGGGCTGCCGGGTGCATCAGGGTGATGGGGCGGGTCGGCAGCCGTCCATCTGGGTGGCGCCGCCGCGCATTTTCAAAACGGGCGAGGAATGGATTCTCAACCAGGTGAAGTCCGCGAATGCCGATGGCTACTTGGTGCGCAATTACGAGCACCTGAAATTTTTTGCCGATGCCCGGCGTACCGGGGATTTTTCCCTGAACGTGGCCAACCGGGTCACGGCGGAATATTTTAAATTAGAGTTCGGGCTGGAGCGCGTTACCGCGAGTTACGACCTGAACAATCTGCAACTGGCCGCGCTGATGTCGGCCGCGCCGCCGGAGTGGTTTGAGGTGACCATTCACCAGCACATGCCGATGTTTCACATGGAGCATTGCGTGTTCTGCGCGTTTCTTTCCAGCGGCAAGGATTACCACGATTGCGGTCGGCCGTGTGACAAACACGAAGTGAAGCTGCGCGATCGCGTGGGCGCGGAGCATCCGCTCAAGGCCGATGCCGGCTGCCGCAACACGGTCTTCAATTCCCAGGCGCAGACGGGGGCGGAATATGTGGCGGGGCTGATGGCGCTGGGCGTGCGGAATTTTCGCGTGGAGTTTCTCAACGAATCGCCGGAAGAAGTGGAGCGGATCATCACCAAATACCGGCAGCTTTTGCGGGGGGAAATCACGGGGACGCAGTTGTGGCGGGAGTTGAAATTGTTCAATCAGCTCGGGGTGACGCGCGGGCAGATGGCGGGGTAGGCGATGATTGGGTAGGAGCCGACCAAGGAGGTTCTAAAACGGTTAACTCAATCTCAGGAGAAACACGCGTTATGGCAATAGACACGAGCTTGGCAACAGAGGCTAATCGCCTTGCTGAAGAAATTCGCGACGGGCGTTGGCACCAAGTTGCCGATTTATTACGGGTGCCAGCACCACGGTGCGTCGAGTTGACTAACGAGTTGCAGAAGCGTTGCCCAGGTTTTTCACTGGCTGATTATCAGCGGGCTTTAGCAGATGGATTACATGCATCCCGATGATATATATTATACTTATCGTAGAAGCCAACCAAAGAGCAAAGCAATTTTGGTTGGGCCGCAACCGCGTTGCGGTTGAGTTGGTTATGGGGCGTGAACCCAGGGTAGCTCGTGCCTCGCAACCCTGGGCTTTGGGCCGGAATTCCGTTGGAATTCTCAGAGGAAATTTGAGGCTCTTTACGTTCTTGTCTTTACCACATCTTTTTTGAGTTGGATAAGTGATGGACGAAACATCCCAATCATCCATTTATTACCGAGGTGCGTGGGTTAATAAATAGGATGGTGGTGGGTTACCCCCATCCGGCCTCCGGCCACCTTCCCCCATCCGATGGGGGAAGGAAGAATCAATGGCGTGTCAACCCGGGGCGGCGGTTGCTATCGCGCCCTTGCCCCGGGCTGGTATGGTGTCGCCCCGTTTGGGGCTTACGGTGGGTTTACGATCAATTGGAAGCATGTGACAGCCTTGAGAGCCCAGTAAAATATAGTGAGGAATGACAGGGATATAATTCGTTTTTCAGTTCAAAGCAGTATAAGCCGCACCTACGGTGCTTAGAAATTTGATGGACGGTTTCTACAAATATGGCGCTCCTACGGAGCTGAGGCAGGTCGCCATCAGTGCGGTTTCAAACTGCAAATGGTATAATACTATTCTGCTGGCTTCTTGTATGTCACCACTGGCAGCGCCGATAATTTGATTCGCTGATATGCCCCGCGTTTTTGATCCTCCGGATGTGGTTCGATACCAAGTATCGTTATGTCCAGTTTGTCTGGGCCGTAAGCCCAGAATAAACGGCCGGCGGCAGGGGTATTGTTTTCCAGATAAGACTGAAACACCTTAAAACCGTATTTGCGCGTCAAATCATGAATTTCGTGGGAAGCCAGGCTGTTGTGGCGCGGGTTCTCGGCCAGATAACCCAAGGTTTTCAACAGTTTTTTAAAAAACTTTTCCTCCTCTTTATCCAGTTTTCCTCGCTGCCGGCGATTTGTCAGATCAGCCCAAAAAGCCTCCATCTCCGGCAAACCCATGCGGATTTTGAAGGGCATAGGATGATTTCAATCTTCGCCAAAAGCCGTTAAATCCACTGGAGCAGAGGCCAGGCCCTTTTTCAAATTGGCAGCAGATTTATCCAACATTTTCAAAGTGCGAGCAGAAATGGCCGACGGCGAAATCAAGATGCGCGGTTCCAGCAGGAAAGAGCCGTTCGACAGCGCTTTGACGTGGAAATACTTGGTTTGCGCATTGCGCAAGGTGACCCTTTTTTTTGTGTCCGCCGCCACGTCATAATGGTCTACGACCGTGGGACGGGAGCTTGCTTTAACCAAAGTCGGCATAAAGTTAATGTGGTGGGATTTCCCACCTTGGTCAAATCAAAAAGCAGCAATAAAAAAAAGCGCTATAAACTGCTAAACCACTTCCACCGGGCACGGCGGGAGCGCGTCCAGAAAGGCCTGGCCGTATTGCTTGGTCAGGATGCGGTTGTCCAGCACCACGACGATGCCGGTGTCGGTTTTGGTGCGGATCAGGCGGCCGACGCCTTGGCGGAATTTGAGGATTGCTTCGGGCAGGGAAAATTCGCCGAAGGAATTGCCGCCGCGCGCTTCGATGGCTTCGATGCGGGCCTCGATCAGCGGATGATCCGGCACGGCAAACGGCAGGCGGGTGATGATGACGTTGCTTAACGTTTCGCCGGGCACATCCACGCCCTGCCAGAAGCTGTCGGTGCCGAAGAGCACGGAGTCCACGTTGGCCTTGAACTTTTCCAGCATGGTGGAACGCGGCGTGCCGGTGCCTTGCACAAAGAGTTCGATGTTCAGCTTGGCGAAGAACGGCTGCATCCGGTCCGCGACCTCCTGCATCAGCTTGTAGCTGGTGAAGAGCACGAAGGCCTTGCCGTGCGTGAGGGTGACAAAGTGTTTTACCGACTCGATGAGGGCGTCCGCATAGCCGGCCTCGCGGGGATCGGGAATTTTTTTGACGACGTAGAGCTTCATCTGCCGCTCGTAATCGAAGGGCGTGCCGACCTGCAATTGCGTGGCGGATTCGCCGCCGACCCGGCGCACGAAATAGCCCAGGCCGGCGCCGGCCGCCAGGGCGGGCCGTTTGGCCGGGAGCCGGTGAGAAGAGGTTTCTGCCGCATCGGTTTTTTGCTTCGCCTTGCCGGCTTCGCGGTCGGATACCGCGAGGGTGGCGCTGGTCATGATGACGCTGGTGTCGGTTTCAAACAGCCGTCGGCGCAGAAATTCCGCGACGTCCACGGGGGCCGCGTTCAGGGAGAGATTGCGCTGGGATTTGCCGGTGCGTTCCACCCAGTACACATGGTCATCCGCCTCCTGGCTGAGAAATTCCACCACCTCGCCGCGCAATTCGCCGAGCCGCCGATTGCACTCGACCAACTCCTGGCCGATTTCCTTGTCCTCGCTGGTTTTGATGAGTTCGCTCACGGCTTCGCGCAGGCGCTGGATGGGAAGGGTCACGTTGTCCGCCACGAGTTCCGCGCGACGAATGCGCAGTTCCTTCCATTCTCGGCGGCGGGCGGCGTTACCACCACCCTCACTGCCGAAGCGCGGTTTGGCGGTGGCCTGAATTTCTTCGCAGGCGGCCTCGACGTTGTCGAAAAATTTGTCCGACTCGCTCAGGATGTCCGCGACGAGTTGCACGGCCTTGCCTTGGCGCAACGTGGCGAGCAGACCTTTTTCCGTGCGCGGATTCCACAGGCGGTTCAGCGAGTAGCGCACCTGCCCGCTGGAAACGCTCAGCCCGATGTGACGTGACGCGACGTTTTCCATGGTGTGCGCCTCGTCGAAAATCACGAAGTCGTTTTTGAAAAGAATGCCGCCTTCCAGTTCCTCATCAATCCCGCCGAGGAGCGTGAAAAACAGCGTGTGATTCAGGATGAGGACATCCGAGGATAAAATCCGGTTGCGCACGCGCTGGAAGAAACAGACTTCGTGATCCTTGGCGAAATCCGATTGATGGCCGCACGTTTTGGGCGAGCACAAGCCGCGTTCCGAGCAGACCTGCGCCCAGACCTTGGGGTCGGGCTCGATTTCAAAATCCGAGAGACTGCCGTCCTTCGTTTCCTTGGACCACTCGTAAATGCGTGACAATTCCTCGGCCTCGGAGGGGGTGAACAGGTTGCCGCTCTGCTGCATCGCCTTTTGCAGCCGGCGGGTGCAAAGATAATTTGCGCGGCCCTTGAGCATGGAATAGCTGAAACGGACGGGCTCCGGCAGCGCGCCGAGTACCTGCGTGAGCATGGGCAGATCCTTTTCGGTGAGCTGCTCCTGCAAGTTGATGGTGTGCGTCGAGACGATGGCCTTTTTCTTCTGCGCCACGGCGAAGAGGATGGCGGGAATGAGATATGCGAGCGATTTGCCCACGCCGGTGCCGGCTTCGACGGCGAGGTGTTCGCCATCCTGCAAGGCGCGCGCGACGGCCACGGCCATCTCCTGCTGTTGCGGGCGAAACTCGAAATTTTTCGCCCGGGACAAAATGCCCTTGGCCGAAAAAATCTCCGCGACCCGGGAAACCAGGTCGGTGCCGGCAGGTTGGGTGTCAGCGAGCGAAATCATGAGGATGCGCCGGGCGGCCGCAAGCGGCCGAGCCCAAGGGCTCAGAATATCCGCTGTGGCAGCGGGGCGGAGTTCAGCACCACCTTCAACATCGTGGACTGACCCGGCGACAGCACGAGCTTGTTCTGTTTAATGTTGCCGGATTCCACGCAGACGAAGTCCTTGTGTTCCTCCGGCTTGAGGTCGGGCATGAGCTGCGTGGTGGAGGGATTCCACACCACGGTGGAAGCCGAGTTTAATTTTTCCACGACGATGGTGCGGCCGAGGCTGGCGTCGTGGATGCCCACGGTGGTGGTTGAGTCGGGATAAATGCGGTTCGTTTCCTTGGTGATGTGGAGCACGGGATCGTTTTCCACTTTGCGGGCGCCACCGCCGCCAGCCGCGTTATCAAAGAAGAACGTGCCCTGCAGGCCGGTGATGGCGATGTCCTTGATGTCGCCCACGTGAAAATACGTGTGCAGGCAGTTTTCAAATTCCACCGAGGTGTCCGGCGAGGTGTTGGTAGAGATGAGCTCCATGGTCAGCCGGTCGCCGACGTGGACAATGAACTCCGTGCGCAGATGTTTCCATTCCGGACGGCCGGGCAATTCCGGGAGACGGAAATGCAGCGTGACCGAGCTGTCTTTGGCCACCTCGGTCCTGGTCAGGATCCATTCCGTGATGCGCACGAAACCGTGGGCGGCGTCGCCCTCGCGCGGGCCGAACCAGGGATAACAGATGGGCACGCCGCCGCGGATGGGTTTGGCTTTGTCGAAATAGCTGGCGGGGCTCAGGTACAGCAGCGGGGCCTCGCCGTTTTTCTGAAACGCCGCCACATGCGCGCCGTGCAGGTAGATTTCCGCCGTGCTGGCCAGGGTGGTGACGACCGCCTTGAGCAAGCCGCCGTTGCCGGGGACAAATTTCACCCGGCCCGGGATGACCAATGATTCAAGAGACGTATTCATAATGTTTCAGCCAAATAAATCCAATTGAGGCGGCGGCGCGATGTTCTTTAATTTTTCGCGATCCTGCTGCCGGCGGGCGGCGCGCACATTGCCTTCCGGCGTGAGCTCCGATTCCTCGAGATTCACGAGAATCTGTTTGGCCCGCTCGAGCACCGGCTTGGGCACGCCGGCGAGGCGGGCCACCTGGATGCCGTAGCTTTTATCCGTACCACCTTCCACGATTTTGCGGAGAAAGACAATCTGATCGTTCCATTCCCGCACGGCCACGTTGTAATTTTTCAGGCGCGGCAGACGGGCGGCGAGTTCGGTCAATTCGTGGTAATGGGTGGCGAACAGCGTTTTGGCGCCCACCTGATTGTGCAGATGCTCCACAATGGACCACGCCAGGGAGAGACCGTCAAAGGTGCTGGTGCCGCGCCCGATTTCATCCAAAACGATCAGGCTGCGCGGGGTGGCGTTGTTGAGAATGTTCGCGGTCTCGGTCATCTCCACCATGAAGGTGGATTGTCCGCGCGACAGATCATCGCTCGCGCCAATGCGCGTGAAGATGCGGTCCACGAGGTCAATGCGCGCTTCCGCCGCCGGCACAAAGCTGCCCGTGTGCGCGAGCAGGGTAAGGAGCGCCACCTGCCGGATGTAGGTGGATTTGCCCGCCATGTTCGGCCCGGTAATGAGCGCGATTTGCGCCAGGTCTGCGCCGGCTTCGGGAGCCTGGCCCGTGCGGCTGGCCAGCGCGGTGTCATTGGGCACAAAGCGTTCGTCGGCGAGCTGCTGTTCCAGCACGGGATGCCGGCCGTCCCGGATTTGCAGGCCACCCGCATCGCCGACCACGGGTTTGATAAAATTATAGAGCCGCGCGGTTTCGGCAAAGGAGCCGAGCACATCCAATTGCGCCAGCGCCGCCGCGGTCTGTTGGATTTGCTTCAACTGGCCGAGCACCGCTTCGCGCACGCGCTGGAAAAGTTCGTACTCCAGCTTCACGTTGCGTTCCTCGGCGCCCAGAATTTTGCCCTCCATGTCCTTCAACTCGGGGGTGATGAAACGTTCGCCGTTGGCAATGGTCTGCTTGCGGATGTAATGCGGTGGCACCTTGTCCAGATTGGACCGGGTGATCTCGATGTAATAACCGAACACCGAATTGAACCGCACTTTCAACGAGGAAATGCCGGTGCGCGCCATTTCATCCGCCTGGAGCTTGGCGATCCAATCCTTGCCGCCGCGCTGGGCCAGGCGCAATTCGTCGAGGGCGGCGTCAAAGCCGTCGCGGATCATGCCGCCTTCCTTGATGGGCAGGGGCGGTTCCTCCACGATGGCGCGGGCGACGAGGTCCACCAACTCGGGCAGCTCGGTGAGTTGTTCGATCAGGGCGGCCAGCAACGATGCGGATTCGACAGCGGCCGGAGATTCCTCCACCGCACGCAAGGATTCCGGCGGGCGGGCGGCTTTCAGGCGCAGGCCAGCGAGGGTTTGGCGCAGGGTTGGAATCTGTTCCAGCGCCAGTTGCAAGGCCCGGAGATCGCGCGCGTTGCCGCCGCCGGAACTGAGCCGGCCGATGGTGCGTTCGAGGTCGCGGACATTCGCCAGTTGCTGGCGGAAGCCGTCGAGCCCGTAGGTGTTTTCCAAAAAGGTCTGCACGGCGTCCTGCCGGCCGCCAATCCGTTCCACGGTGGCGAGCGGTTGGGAGAGCCATTGCCGCAGCAGGCGCGCGCCCATGGGCGTGACGGTGCGGTTCATGGCTCCGTAGAGCGAGGCGTTGCGCGCGGCGTCGTGGTGCAGGGGTTCCAGGATTTCCAAGTGCCGCAGGGTGGTGTAGTCCAGCGCCAGATAATCGCTGCGCTGGTAAAAGGTGATGCGCGTGAGATGTTTGACATCCCGCCGCAGACTTTGCGCGAGATAATGGAGCGCGCCGCCGGCCGCGCCGATGGCGGCGGTGCGATCTTTCAGGCCAAAGCCGTCCAGTGACGCCACCTTGAAATGGTCGCGCACGGTGAAGACGGCGGTTTCGGGCGCAAACGTCCAGTCATCGTAGCCGCTGAGAATTTGGAAGGCGCCGCGCAACTGTTCGCGCAAGGCCACCGCGCCGGTGGGAAAGATGATTTCCGCCGGGCGGAGCCGTTCCAACTCGGCCATCAATGCCGCCTCGTTTTCCAATTCGGTGGTGAGAAAGTCGCCGGTAGTCAGGTCCACGAGCGCGAGGCCCACGGCTTTGCCGCCGGGATAAACGGCGGCCAGAAAGTTGTTTCGCTCCGCCACGAGCATGCGTTCGTCAAAATGCGTGCCGGGCGAAAGAATCTGGGTGACCTCGCGTTTGACCAGCTTGCCCGGCCTGGCTTCCTCGAGCTGTTCGCAGATGGCCACCTTGCGGCCGCTGCGCAAGATGCGGGCGATGTAGGAGTTGGCGGCGTGAAACGGCAGGCCGCACATGGGAATGCCCTGGCGGGCGGTGAGGGCGAGATTCAGGACGGACGCCCCGGTCTGGGCGTCTTCGAAAAACATCTCGTAAAAATCCCCGAGCCGGAACAGCAACAGGGCATCGGCCGGCAGTTCGCCTTTGATGCGGCGGTACTGCGCCATCATGGGAGTGAGTTGCGCTTCGGCGGACACGCGGGGAAATTAGCATGAACCGCCGCCGGGGCGAAATGTTTCTTGCGGAACATTGACAGGAAAAACCTTTTTTGGTGAACTCCCTAACCATGAATTCCATTCATAGAATCAGAAAATACCTTTCTTATTATTCATATTTACCAATCCTAATTCTGGGCGGTTTGACTTCGGCCCATGGGGCCGACCTGACGGGGGTTGCCGCTGCTCCGACCGCTCCGGTCGCCGCGATCAACACCGGCGATAACGCCTGGCTGCTGGCCAGCTCCGCGCTGGTTCTGATGATGACCGCGCCCGGGCTGATCCTGTTTTACGGCGGCCTGGTGCGGACCAAGAACGTCCTTTCCACCATGATGCACAGTCTGATTCTCATGGCGCTGATTTCGGCCCTGTGGATGGTGTTTGGCTACAGCGCCGCCTTTGGCGCGGGCAATGCCTTTTGCGGCAATCCCTTCACCCACTTGTTTTTGAAAGGCGTCGGGGCCGCGCCCGATGCGGATTATGCGGGCACCATTCCGGCGCAGACGTTCATGCTGTTTCAGATGATGTTCGCCATCATCACGCCCGCGCTCATCAGCGGCGCGGTGGCGGAACGCATCAAATTCAGCGCTTACGTGCTGTTCATGCTGATCTGGGTCTCGCTCATTTACTTCCCGCTGTGCCACATGGTCTGGGGCAAGGGCGGGTATTTCAACTGGGCGCTGGGCGGGAAGATTCCCGTGCTGGACTTCGCCGGCGGCACGGTGGTGCATATCAGTTCGGGCGTCTCGGCGCTGGTGTTTGCCCTGATGATTGGCAAACGCGACGGCTTTCCGCATGAACCCATGGTGCCGCACAACGTCGTGTTGTCCCTGATCGGCACCGGGTTGCTGTGGGTCGGGTGGTTTGGCTTCAACGCCGGCAGCGCGCTGAATGCCGGGTCGCTGGCCACCAGCGCCTTTGCCGCCACGCATTTCTCCGCCGCCGCCGCCGCCCTGAGCTGGGCCGCCATGGAATGGAAATTGAAGGGCAAACCCAGCGTTTTGGGCGCCGCCGCCGGCATGGTGGCCGGGCTCGCCACCATCACCCCGGCCTCCGGGTTTGTCACCATCCCGGCCGCCTTTGGCATTGGTCTGGTGGCGGGCGTGGTTTGCTATCTGGCCGTGACCCGCCTCAAAGCCTTCTTCAACTACGACGACTCCCTGGACGTCTTCGGCGTGCATTGCGTTGGCAGCATTACCGGCATGTTGATGCTCGGTTTTCTGGCGAATGCGGAGGTGAATCCGGCCATCGCCAACACTTTCCTCGTCAATGGCGCGGCCGTTTCGCTCGCCGGCGGCACCCACCAGTTTCTGAACCAGTTGATCGGCGTGGGTTTCACGGCCGGTTTTGCCGCGATTGGCACCTTCCTGATCGTGAAAGTGGTTGGCGCGGTCGTCGGCCTCCGGGTGGATCAGGATGAAGAAAGTGTCGGCCTCGACTTGTCACAGCATGGTGAGCGTGCCTACAATGAGTAAGAACTATGAAAAAAATTGAAGCCATCATCAAACCGTTCCGGCTCACCGATGTGAAGGATGCCCTTAATGAAATCGGCATCCAGGGTTTGACCGTCAGCGAGGTCAAGGGCTTCGGTCGCCAGAAGGGACACACCGAAATCTATCGCGGCAGCGAATACACCGTTGATTTCCTGCCCAAGATGAAGGTCGAGACCGTGGTCGCCGACAACATGAAGGACGCCGCCGTCAAAGCCATCATCAAGGCCGCCAAGACCGGCAAGATCGGCGACGGCAAGATCTTTGTCTCGAACATCGAGGAAGCGACCCGTATCCGCACCGACGAACGCGGCGACGCGGCGATTTGATTCCCCCGTTGTCTGCCGCTGGCGGATGACTGGTTCACCCAATATCAGGGCAGGCTGTTTTTGCAGCCTGCCTTTTTTATGGTCTCAACCGCCCGTTCACCTAGGAGGGAGCAGCCGACGTGCGGAGGCTCAAAATAAATCAACGCTCCCAATAATATGGGAGCCTCCACACGTCGGCTGCCACATCTTTGAGGGGCGCCCCTTGTGCTTGACGCGGTGCATGGAGTAAGTTGGCTTATGAAAGCGAACCCGGCACCCAGGTATCACGGCGAGGTGGTGTACGTGTATGCCTTTGATGTGGCTTATGATACCGCCCGCAAGCCAATCCGCGAATTGCTGGGCCAGCCGGTGGCGCAGTTCGCCGTGGACGCCAGCAAACGGAATCCCCGCCAGCTTTTTTTCTACAAGCCGCAGATGGTTCGCCTGCCGCCGATGGAACGCATCGGCCCGCTCGGGGCGGTCCGGGTGGAACGCAGCATCAAACTGCTGCCGGTCGGCGCGGTGAGCGTTACGGTGCGCGTCCCCTTTGTGGTGAACCGCGTGGAAGACCTGGTTGTTTTCCATGATTTGCAGTTCAGCAACGGGTCGCTCCACGACGAAGTCCACCGCTTGGCGCAGGAAATTGTGGCCGAACTCGCCGGCCATCTGGTGCGCCCGCACCCGCAATTGCTTGAGGAAGAGGCGTACACCGTCTTTTGCCTGGCCTCGCCGGTGCTCAATGACGACGGCGATGAAATCAACGCCGAGCAATGGTTTCACGCCCACCGCCGGCAGGTGGCGGCATTGCTCACGCAGGAGGAGGAACTGGAGCGGCTCTCCAAGCAGGAAGCCGAGGAATCCACCGCGCGATACTTGAGCTATTACGACAACGACCTTGTGGTCGTGGACTGGGATGCCGCGCTCATTATTGACGAGCCCAAGGATTTCGACGAGACCCTGCACATCATGGAGCTGGCCAATCTGCAACTCGCCGAACTCGAGGCCTACGACCGCCTGCTGGATGAGGCGCTCGAGCGGTCCTATCGTGATTTGGGCGAACGGCCCTTGCGGTCGCGGCGCGACATTTTGCGCGAGCTGCGGGAAATCCGGATAGACATGGCACGGTTCAACGATGAACTGTCCAACACCACCAAGTTTTTTGGCGACTGGCATCTGGCCCGCATCTACGACAAGCTGTCCTCCCGGTTTCACTTGGGCGACTGGCACCGCACCATAGACGGCAAGCTCAAGACGCTGGACGACCTGTATCAACTGCTCAAGCACGACCAGAACAACCGGATGATGCTGTGGCTGGAGATCACCATCGTGCTGCTGTTCGTCATAGATCTGGTTATTTTGGTGGTGGGGCTGAAGTGAGGGGGCGGAAGGTTGGCTAGAGCAATTCCAGCAATGCTGTAGCGGCAGGCTGCAAGTCGTGCCGACAGCGGTCTTTTTTGGGTTGGGCTTCGTTTCGGCTCGGTTACAGGTTCTATTTAACCTGCGCCTTCGCCAAAGCCTCGCCCACCCCAAAAAATCCTCGCTGCCTGCCGCTACATCATTTCTATCATTGCTCTAATCGCTGTTGACGCAAAGGGCCGATGAGAGAATTGGAACGCCACATTACTTGGGGTTGGCTGCCTTACCCCGAAAAATGTTTGCGAGCTGGAATTGTCCTTTGCTAATACGAGTCAGCGGGTTATACTTAAACCAAGATGATAACGGTCGAAGCCATCATTGAAACCAACGGCGAGGTGCATCTGGTCGAGCCGCTCCAGATGCCGACTCCGCGGCGCGCGTTGGTGACAATTCTGGAAGAAGCTCCGACCGTGCATGACGCCGCGCTGCTGAGCGAGGCCGCGCTGGCCGAGGACTGGAATCGTGCCGAGGAGGATGCCGCATGGGCACACTTGCAGCCGGCCAAGTTGTAATAGTTCACTTTCCCTTTTCCGACCTCACTGCCTCGAAACTTCGACCGGCGGTGGTGTTGGCCGAAGCCGGACGCGGCGATTGGATTCTCTGCCAGATTACCAGCAAATCATACGGAGATGAAAAGGCCATAACTTTGGACACACCCGATTTCGCGCGTGGTTCGCTTCGCCTCACCAGCTACGTTCGTCCCGGCAAACTTTTTACCGCGCACAGCAGTCTCGTCGCCAATCAGGTTGGTGAATTGCAGCCTAAGAAATTTTCCGCTATTCGCGATGCCGTCGTGAAAATGATTCAAACGGCGTAAGTCACGCTTGAGCCAGCCTGTTTAATTTTCTCATTATGGTTATTGTAGCCCGTTGAGTTTTATTTCCTTTTCCAATGATTTGAATTCGGGGCCGCCGGTGACCAGTTCGGTTTTCTGCTCAGCGCGTTTATGCTCCGCCCATTCCTCGGCCAGGGTTTTGCCGGCGGATTTGCGTTTAAGCAGGCCGTAGCCCCGCTCAATTGCCCAACTGGTGACGGGTCTCGGGAAAATTCCGTCGGGCGTAGCCTCCACGACGGCCTTGCTGCCGTCCACAATATGAAATTGTTTCCGCAACCGGGCCGGGATGACAATCTGGCCTTTGGTGGTGAACCTAACGGCATCGGTTTTCAATCTCACGCTCATGGAAATCAATCTGATACATTAAGCAAAATCCGTCTATTTATAATAGTAAGAAAAAATATGACTATGCCATCCCCATCTATTGCCCATGGGTTTGCTCTTCGGATCGGGCGGGTTTGGGCGAAGCAGCAAGTCGGTTTCCGGAGGGGGTAATATTTTAGATAAATTAGCCACCGCAGGGTTGACGTTGCGCCGCCGCCCCGCTAGTCTCGCTTAAACCTTGAAGCACACGTAGGATCGGAGACCTTATTTTCCGGAGACGTTTCTCCCTGCCCGGATGAATCCCAAAATTGAATTTACATGAAAAGGAACACCCTTTTGATCTGCGGCTGCTTGTTGTTTTGGCGTGGGTTCGCGGCTCTCGCCCAAACGAATCCGACCGGCGAACCGGTGCCGGCCACGCCGTTGATGGGGTTGCTGGATCGTTTCACCGCCGCCGATGTTCCGGTGCTGGGGCCGGCGGAAACCGAGGTGGCGCCGCCGAAATGGACGAATGTGCCCACCCCGCCCAACCTGCCGGGCAAAGGGCTGGCGCAGCACCCGATGCTGTATGCGGGCGAGAGCTTTAACAAATTGTTTATCATCCGGGACGGCAAGATTCTTTGGACCTATTCGACCGGCGGCGGCTTTGAGTACGACGATTTCTGGATGCTCTCCAACGGCAACATCCTCTTCACCCGCATGCAATACATTGCCGAGGTGACGCCGAAGAAAGAGGTGGTCTGGCGCTACGACGCCCCGCCCGGCCGGGAGATTCACGCCTGCCAGCCGATCGGGTTGGACAAGGTGCTCTTCATCCAAAACGGCCTGCCGCCGCAATTGCTGGTGATCAATACCAAGACCAAGGCCGTGGAAGTGCAGCATGATCTCCCGTGCCATAGTCTGACCGATCCCAAGACGGTGCACGGCCAGTTCCGTCGGGTGCGCTACACCGCCCAAGGCACGTATCTGGTGCCCTTTTTGAATCTGGGCAAGGTGGTGGAGTACAATCACGATTTTAAGGAAGTATGGAGCTATGAGGTGAAATCACCCTGGGCCGCCATCCGGCTCCGGAACGGCAATACGCTGATCACGGATGAATCCGACAATCTCACGCGGGAAGTGAACCCGGCCAAGGAAACGGTCTGGGAACTCAAGCCGGCGGAATTGCCCGTCGCCTATCGCTACCTCAATTCCCAATCCTGCACCCGCCTCGCGAATGGCAACACCATCATCTGCTCGCGCGGTGGCTATGGCAAAGGCCCGCAACTCGTCGAGGTCACCCCGGACAAACAGGTCGCCTGGGTGCTCTACGATTGGGCGCACGTCGGCCCGGCTACCGCCGTGCAGGTGCTGGATGATCCGGGCGTGCCGGAAAATCCGGGCCAATTGGAACGGTGACCCGCATTTACGATTTGCGATCACTACTGTCCGGTTTAAAACCCCAGTAAACATTGATGATCGGTGATGTCTGATGGCGGAGGAGTGGGCGGTTGTTGAGTAAGCGCCTGTAAAATGGGCATTTTCTCGAAGAGCGTGAGGCTTAAAATCTGTAAAATA
>CAIQKM010000113.1 GCA_903872345.1 uncultured Verrucomicrobia subdivision 3 bacterium
CTATTTTACAGATTTTAAGCCTCACGCTCTTCGAGAAAATGCCCATTTTACAGGCGCTTACTCAACAACCGCCCACTCCTCCGCCATCAGACATCACCGATCATCAATGTTTACTGGGGTTTTAAACCGGACAGTAGTGACCTTTAAATATGTCTTTGTCTTATTGGAATCAAGACAAAGTTAGATAACGCAAACCGTGCCACTGTCCGCCACGCGGACACGCCGCGTTCAAAAGCGTTTCTTAAAAACCGGCCGGGGCAACCTGGTCGGTTTTTTATTAATGATACCCGTTCAGTTTGGCTTTGTTCAGTTTCGCGTATTTGGCGTATTTCGCGGTTCCGCCTTCTGTCCCTGCCGTCATTCTGTCAAAGATAGCGCCCCGTATTTGACATTCTAAAACCTGTGCTATATTGATCGGCTGGAGGTTTACATGGTAAACTCACCGTCACGCCCAAACTTGCGCCCGCCCGCCCCTATGGAGTGCGGCGGCATGACGCCGCTTTGGAACTGGGAGACATGTCTCCCAGTGAATCGCGCCACCCCGCCCGCCCGGGGTGAGGACGGCCCCGTCCCCACGTTCCTAAGAATTGGGCACGTGCCCATCCGCCAGGACCAAGCCAAAAACCCGGCAATCAAACCAAATCAAACCACCACCCCCTTTCGCGTCTTTCGTGGTTACCCTACCCCGATCTCCGAAATCCGAGACCCGTCAAAGTGGCCGTCCGCAAGGACCAAGGCAAAAAACCCCTGTAATCGTGCATCATCAAGGCATATCAAGGCAAATCAAGGCATCCGCCGAAAAAAGCCCCGCCCCTTGGAGCTTTCCCACAGCTTGGAGGTTGGCATCTGGAATTTCCTCACCCGTCCCCTTTGCGACTTTGCGACTCCGCGCCTTTGCGTTAAAAACCCGGCATCAAGGCGGTATCAAGGCTCAATCAAGGCAAAAACCCCAGCAATCAAGGCTAATCGTGCTTAATCAAGCCTCATCAAGGCAAACGCCGGATTTCCGTAACCCGCCCGCCCCTATGGAGTGCGGCGGCATGACGCCGCTTTGGAACCGGGAGACATGTCTCCCGGTGGATCGTGCCACCCCGCCCGCCCGGGATGGGGACGGCCCCGTCCCCACGTTCCTAAGTATTGGGCAGGTGCCCATCCGCCCCCTGTTCGTGTATTTCGCGTATTTCGCGGTTCAACCTCCCATACCCTCCCGATCTCCGAAACCCAAAATCCGTGCCCGAATCCGGCCCAGCCGCCTCCCTCGTCCTGCGCGAGTACCGGATTACATGGCCGCAATCTGCGCCCACAACGGCTTCAAATCCGGATCCGCCAGCGCCATTTGTTTGATATTTTCCTTGTTACCGACATGCAAGGCCCGCTGAAACCATTGCCAGGCCTCCGCCCTTTGCTCCAACTGGCAGGCATAGCACGCCAGATTGTAGGGAATCACCGGTTCCTGCGGAAACAGGTTTACCGCCGGCAGCAAGGTTTCCCAAGCCTGCGCCAGCCCGCCGCCGGCAATCCGGCGCAGCGCATAGGCGCAATGCAGCCAGCCGCCCGATTCCTCCGGGGCCGCCGCCATCTCCCGCCGGGCCACGGCCAGCGCCTCATCCCATTGCTTTTCCTGGGCCAGCAGCATCCAGCGCAACTCCAGCACCTCGGGATGCTCCTGCCACTCCGCCGCAATCTGCGCCAGTTCCGCCCGCGCATCCGCGACACACCCCAGCCCCAGCCATCCAATGGCGTGGTTCAGATGATGCGAGTCCGGCGGTTCCAAAGTTTGCACGTCCCTAAGAAGAGCGGAGAACCGGCCCATGTCAAGCCGCACGAGAAATGTCAATCGGACAGGTTGGAACGAACCGGGTTGTGCCCCGCGCGCTTGGCCGGCCAAACGCGGGTTAAGCCGATGGTAACGCTGGTAATTCGCAAGTTGCTGCGGGTCACAGACCCGCGCTCCGGGGGCAGTGGCAGGATGCGCCCGATATCAGCCTGCCAGCCTGGCTCCGAGAGTCTGCTGCTAAAACTCCTCACCGCCTCCTCCCGGCCACGATGCAACCGCATGTTCATGCCATATCGTTTCCCGCCCTTTCAGCTACCATCCCAGCGAAATCATGTTATTCGAAACTCAGACCGATTATAACTTGAATACGAACGAAACCGGTGCCACGAGCGGGGCACATTTGCCTTTAAATGGCCTTCATTGCCAGGTGGAATACAGTGTTGGTGGCGAAATCCTGTTTGTCCAATGTCAGCAGGCCATCCATTGCCCGCATCAATTGCTCTTCGGCGGCGGCTGCATCTGCAAAAACCAGGCCCGGATCAATCTCTATAACAATACGCAAACCTGAGCTGCGCTAATCCGCCTCAAGCGGGTGCCAAATACCGCCGGCTTGCCCGGTCTATGTGATCTTTGTGCTTTGCGGTCGGAACCGTTTATTGCGTCACATACGGCGTATGCCACCGCGGATCCTTGATCAAGACCCCCCGCTGTTTCGCCTGCAACAGCATCTCGTTCACCTGATTCCAGTCCAGGGTGATCGTGCCTTTATCCGGCCATTTGCTGCCCTCCTCGGACCAGAAATCCAATTGCAATTCCAACCGGCCGTCTTTGTCCACCGGCGTCGCGAGGCTGAAATTTTCCGCGGCCTGGTTGAAATCCTTGTGCGCCGATTTTGCCCAGTTCCACAGCACCGTGTCCGTGATATCCACCGGCAGCGCCGGCGCCTGCACGGCAAACAGCCGCGGATGCATCCCGCGCCCCCCTTTGCCCACAAACGGCACATCCCCCGCAAACACCGCCACCGAACCGTGGATGACCTCATCCACGCCATAGAGCGACGGCCAGATCATCAGCGGCTTGTCCGCCGTCTCCAGATATTCCAGGGAAACCCGGACACTTCCGTGCTCGGCATGCGCCACCTCTTCATATCCGTGGCCCAAGGATGTCACCGCGCCCTTGTGCGACTGACATCCCGCCAGCCCCAAACCCAGCAGTACCAGCCCCATCCGCATTAAACGTGATTTGCTCATTTCCGCCCCAGTATCACCCCGCCCGCCGCTCTCCGCAAGCCACGTCCGCCGGCTTCCCGGGACCGGCGCCGGCCGGCTGATCCGTACCCGGCGCGGTACTCGGCGCGGTATTCGGCGGTATCCGTCCGTGGTTGCAATGTTTCCCGCCCCGCGTTTCCGCGAAAAATGCCCATTATTCACCGTGCGCGTGGTTGCCAAATTATATCGCCTCTGGCATTTTGGGCCGATGAAATCATTTCTGGCCGTCGTGCTGTTGTTCGGTTTTCTGACCGCCGCTGCCCGTGCGCAGCAGGATGCGGATGAAAAATACCTCGCCATTTACGGCCTCATCCAGCAGGCGGATGCCTTTTCCGCCGGCGGCCAGCCCCAGCAGGCCCTCGAAGCCTACCAGCAGGCGCAGTCCGGCCTCGCCAACCTCCACGGCGGCTATCCCGATTGGAATCCGCGCATTGTCATCTTCCGCCAGAAATACCTCGCCGCCAAAATCGAGGATCTGAAAACCGCGCTGCCGCGCACCGGCGCCGGTGCCGCCGCGCCGGCCACGACCGCCGCCGGCAATGCCCCCGCCGTCGCCGGCACGCCGGCCAACAACGGTTCGGCCGCCCCCGCCGACTGGGCGGACCAGCTTGCCGCCCTGCGCGGCCAGTTGCAGAATTCCGAGGCCGACAACGCCACCCTCGCCGCCAAGCTCAAGGAAGCCCTCGCCGTGCAGCCCGCCGCCATGGACCCCCGCGAGCTCGCCGCCGCCCGCGCCCAGATCACCGATTTGCTCAAGCAGAATGAACTGCTCAAGGCCACCGTCGAACAGGCGCAAAAATCCCGCGCCAACGACACCAAGGTGCAGCAGCTCGAGAAAATCACCAAGCAGCTCGAAGCCGCCAACGACCAGCTCGCCGCCCAGCAGAAACGCGCCGAAAAACTCGCCGCCGAAAACGCCGCCACCCTCGCGAAATATCTCGCCAGCGACAAGGCCCTCGCCGCCCTGCGCGAGGAAGACGCCGTGATCCGCCAGCAACTCGCCGCCGCCAAAGGCGAACTCCCCAAAGTTCAGGCGGATCTCGCCAGTGCCAAGGCCCAGATTGAATCCCTCCGCGCCGAGACCAAAACCAGCACCGCCGAGGCCGAACGCCTGCAAAAGGAGCTAAAAGCCGCCGCCAAATCCGGTGACTCCCTCCCCCAATTGCAAACCGAACTCACCGCCGCCCGGCTCCAGATTGACTCCCTCCGCAAGGATCTTTCCGCCAAGTCCGATGAAGTCGCCACCCTCACGAAGCAGGTCAAGGCCTTCGACAAGTCCGACCGCCCCGTCAAAAAACTGAAGGATCAGCTCGCCGCCGCCCAGGCCGCCACCAAGGCCGCCGTGGCGGACAAGGAAGCCCTTGAGCAGCGCGTCCGCGATCTGCAGGCCGCGCAGACCGGCCTGGCCGCCGTCCCGGTTTCCGGCGATACCACCGCCCGCATCAACGACCTCACCCGCGAACGCGATGAACTGCTGGCCCAGCTCGGCGAAGCCAACCGCAAAATTATCAGCCGCAAAAACACCAAGGACGACAGCGCCGCGCACATAGCGCAGCTCACGTCCGACCTCGCTTCCGCCCAGGCCCAGGTGAACGCCCTCAGTCTGACCGCCGTGCCTTACACCGCAGAGGAACTGGCCCTGTTCGTCTCCCCGGTCACCGCCACGCACACCGCCTCCGTCAAACAATTGCCGAACGGCTCGGCCGAACTCGCCGCCTCCGCCCAGAAGCATTTCGCCGCCAAGGAATATGACCTGGCCAGCGCCGACTATCAGAAAATTCTCGCGCGCGACACCAACAACACCGTCGTTCTCGCCAACCTTGCCGCCATCGAAATCGAGCAGGGCAACTACGATGACGCCGCCAAACATCTCCGCGCCGCGCTCGCCCAGACCCCGGATGACGCCTATTCCCTCACCCAGCTCGGCAACGTGCAGCTCCACCAGAAAGATTACGACGGCGCCCTGGCCAGCCTCAGCCGCTCGGTGCGCATTGATGGCTCCAATCCCGAAGCCTATAATTACCTCGGCGTCACCTTCAGCAACAAGGGCCTGCGCCAGCCGGCGGAAAACGCCCTGCGCAAAGCCATCCAGCTCAGCCCCGGCTATGCCCCGGCCCACCTGAACCTGGCCAACGTTTATCTGAACCAGCAGCCGCCGAGCCCGCAGCTCGCCCGCTGGCACTATCAAAAGGCCGTCGCCGCCGGCCTGCCCGCCAGCCCCGGCATCGAGAAGCAGCTCGCCGACCTCGGCGCGCCCGTCGGCCAGTAAGCCGCCGGTTGGGAGACGCCATGCGTCAGGCTTTCCACGAGCTCGTCATCAACACCCGCACGCGCGGGCTCGTGGAATTCACCGCCGCCGTGGAACAGTGGATTGCGGATAATAACTTCCGCGACGGCCTGGTGACCCTGCACCTGCGTCATACCTCCGCCTCCCTCCTCATCCAGGAAAATGCCGCCCCCGATATCCGCCGCGATCTCGACGCCTTTTTCGCCCGGCTCGTGCGCGATGGCGATTCCCTCTTCAGCCACACCGCCGAAGGTGACGACGACATGCCCGCGCACATCCGCACCGCCCTCACCGCCGTAAACCTCTCCCTGCCGCTGCACGGCGGTTGCCTAACCCTCGGCACCTGGCAGGGCCTCTACCTCTGGGAACACCGCACCCATCCCCATACCCGGCGGATTGCGCTGCATTTTATCGGGGAATAGTATTCGATATCTTCAGTCCGTCTCCACCGCAATGACTTTCAAAATCTCATTAATCACCTGCGAATTCACATTGGCATTCGTCATAATGGCCACGCCTTTGCCCGTTTCCACCCCCACCAGCAACACCGCATCAAAGCCCGCATTACGACCGGAATGAAACCATTGCCGCGCCGGGCCTGAACCGGCAATGGACGGTCCCAAACCATAAACTCCGGCCTGAACGGTGAGCATCTCGCGGGCGAGCCCGGGCGAGAGGATGGCCCCGGGCCGACCGGCCAGGGCGTGCTGAATGCCCAGGGCAAACTTGGCCAGGTCAGAAGGCGTGGTCCACAGGCCGGCGGCGGCCATTTCGGGATAGGAATGCGCGCCGCCCGGAATGGGCTGGCCATTCTTATCATGACCGGTAGCGGCGAGTTTGTTCCATTGCGCGGGCAACGGCTGAACAAAAGTGCTCGCGTTCAGGCCAAGCGATTGGAGCACAATTCCCTGCATCAACTCCGCAAACGGCTGGCCGGTGACATCCATTAGCAATTGTTGCAGCACGGTGTACCCGCCGCCGGAATACCGGGGCTGGGTCCCGGGAATCGTATCCGCGTGGATGGCGGCGTTATTGGCCGGCGGAGTGCCGTTCAGAATCTGGGTAAGCGTGGGCAGCGGCTGACCGGCTGCGTAGCCTGCAAAACCGTGAACATTGATTCCCGCCTGATGGCTGAGCAGTCGCCGCAAAGTCACCGGTTCATTTTCGATAAACTCGCCGGCCGGGATTTTCCACGACTGCAACCGGCCGTTCACATCCTCATCCAGCGCGAGCCGGCCTTGATCCACCAACCGCAAGGTCGCCAGCGCAGTGAGACATTTGCTGATGGAGGCCGCCTGAAACCGGGTGTCCGCAGTGACCGGGACCTGTCTAGCGGGATCAGCAAAGCCATAACTGCGAGCACGCGTAATCTGACCGCCGCCAATGACCGCAAAAGACAATCCCGGCAGGCGGTGCTCCGCCAGGAGCGCGAGCAGGGCATTATCCGGCGAATCAGTCATGGCCATAACCTATCACCACTGAATTCCAGCCGGCCACCGAAATCTCCCGGCGGAAGCGATTCCATTGACCGTCGGAATGATGGGTGGCGGAGGTGTTGGCGGAATACCAAAAAATACCCCTGCCCAGCCTTGGATTTTGCCCGGCTTTTCCCCCGCTCTCCCCGGCCCGGCGAGCTGGCTTAAATCCGTCGCCAACCCCCTCTATTTTAAGGCCAAATAGTCGCAGATAAACATTGTGAGCAGGGGCAAAAATTCCTAATATTCTGGTTATCCGTTGACGGGCAAAAAGGACGTCAATCGGGCAGTTTTTTATATGTCGAATGATGCTGAGCTGACACCGGAAAAATCGGGCACAATTCATGAGAGTTACGATGCCTCGAAGCTGTCCCAATTGAAGGGGCTGGAGGCGGTCCGCAAAAAACCCGGCATGTACATCGGGGGCACGGACGAACGCGCGCTGCATCACTGCGTGAGCGAAGTGCTGGACAATTCCGTGGATGAACATCTCGCGGGCCATTGCAATCGCATCGAAGTGACGATCCACGTGGACGGCTCGATTTCCATCCGCGACGACGGCCGCGGCATTCCCGTGGACATCAACAAGGACAGCGGCCTGCCCGGTGTGGAACTGGTGCTCACCACCCTGCATTCCGGCGGCAAGTACGGCCAGGGCGGCTACAAATTTTCCGGCGGCACCCACGGGGTCGGCGCCAAGTGCGTGAACGCGGTCAGCGAATGGTTTGAGGTGGAGGTCTCGCGCGACAGCAAGGTGTACCACATGGAATTCGAGCGCGGCAAAACCATGAAGAAGCTCGAAGTGATCGGGACGTCCAAGCACACGGGCACGCTCATCACCTTCAAGCCGGACGCGGAAATCTTCCGCGACACGGTGGAATTCAAATCCGACATCATCGCCCAGCGTCTGCGCGAACTGGCGTTTTTAAATTCGGGGCTGGAGATCATTTTCAGCGACGAACGCGGCGCCACGCCCGCCAGCGAACGGTTCTACTACAAGGACGGCGTGGAAGAGTTTGTGAAGCAGCTCAACAAGAGCAAGGAGCCGGTGCATCCCAAGCCGATTTCGTTCCGCAAGGAAACCACGGAGAAGCTGGATGACAAGGATATCGAGGTTCACATCGAGGTGGTGCTCCAGTACAACGACAGCTACAACGACCAGGTGCTCTGCTACACGAACACGATTCACAATCCGGACGGCGGCACGCATCTCTCCGGCTTCCGCAGCGCCGTGACCCGGGCGATCAACCAGTACGCGAAGTCCAATGAACTGCTGAAGGACAAGGATCCGCAGATCACCGGCGACGACGTGCGCGAAGGGCTCACGGCCGTCATCTCGGTGAAACACAGCGATCCCAAGTTTGAGTCCCAGACGAAGGTGAAGCTGCTCTCGCCGGAAGTGGAACGCATCACCGGCTCGGTAACATACGAGGGGTTGATGAGCTATTTCGATGCGAATCCGCCGGTGGCCAAGAAGATTTTTGAAAAGTCCGTGAATGCCGCCCGCGCCCGCGAAGCGGCGCGCAAGGCGCGCGAAGCCGTCCGCAAATCCGCCCTCACCGGCGGCGGCCTGCCCGGCAAGCTGGCGGATTGCTCCGACCGCGATCCGGCAAACACCGAGCTCTACATCGTCGAAGGTGACTCGGCCGGTGGCTCCGCCAAGCAGGGCCGCGACCGCAAATTCCAGGCGATCCTGCCGATTCGCGGCAAACTGATCAACGTGGAAAAAGCGCGCCTGGACAAGGTGCTGCAGAATACGGAAATCCGCACGATGATCACCGCCGTGGGCACGGGCATTGGCGATGGCGAGGGCGAAGGCGCCTTCAACCTCGAAAAGCTCCGTTATCACAAGATCATCATCATGACGGACGCCGATGTGGACGGCTCCCACATCCGCACGCTGCTACTCACGTTCTTCTACCGTCAGATGCCGCAGCTCGTGAAGCGGGGGTTCGTGTACATCGCGCAACCGCCGCTCTACAGCATCACGCGCAAAAAGAAGACCGATTACATCGACGACGACATCCAGCTCAACCGCATCCTGCTGCAAAACGGGTCGGAAGAAGTGCGCTTGCGCAATCTCGCGGACGGCCGGGAATTCGAGCAGAAACAGCTTGAGGAAATCCTGACGCTGCTGGAATCGCTGGACAAGCACGCCACGCACATCAAGCGTCTCGGCGGCGATTTTGCCGCCTACGTGGAAAAGCGCGATGCGTCCGGCACGCTCCCGCAGGCCATGGCCAAGGTGCGCGAAGGCAACAACGAAACGATTCATTACTTCCTGACGCACGAGGAGCTGGAAACCTTCAAGCTGGCGAATGGCGATGTGTTCGGCACGGACACGGAGTTCGAGCGCCGGAAGGACGGCCCCACCCGTCGCGCCAAGGCTTATGACCTCCATTTGGAGAGCAAGGCCATTGCCGAACTGCTGGGCCGGCTGGCGAAGAAAAACCTGCCCGTGGATCACTACGCCGCGCAGGACAAGCCGCTGTTTGAGCTGATCGAGGGCGAAGGCGAACGCGCGAATGTGCTGCCGCTGTTCTCGATTCCGGAAATTCTCAGCGGCGTCAAAGCCGTCGGCAAAAAAGGCATTCAGATGACCCGGTTCAAGGGTCTCGGTGAAATGGACGCCAAGGAACTGTTTGAAACCACGATGAACCCGGCCAAGCGCAAGCTGTTGCAGATTGACCTGACCGACGCCGTGGAAGCGGAGGAAATGTTCACGCGCCTCATGGGCGAGGTGGTTGAGCCGCGCCGCCAGTTCATTGAAGACAACGCGCTGAACGTGCGGAATCTGGATGTTTAAGAAGCGCTTGACAATGTAGTCACATGTGACTACATTGAGTTCATGAAGACCAAAGCAAAAGTCATCAAATACCCGGAACCCCGGGCGTCCGCCATGGAATTGAAAGAAGCCGTGGCGGTGCCGGGCGTGGGCCTGACCATCCCGGTGCGGGCGGCCAAGGCCAAGCTCTCGGCGTTGCTGGAGCTGGTGGCGGCGGGACAGGAAGTGACCATCACCTCGGATGGCCAGCCCAAGGCGGTGTTGTCGCCCATTCGGCCGGCGGCGGGCCGCAAAGTGTTCACCGGCACCCGCGAGCATTTAAAACAGATGCCGGCTTGGTCCGGCGGTCCGGCGGCGGAAGCCCTGATCCGCGAAGACCGCGATGGGCGGGGCTGGTAGCCGTTGATAAAAACATGTACCTGGATTCCTGCATTCTCGTAAAGCTGCTGACGGTTGAACCGGACAGCGAGTTTTTCGTGCGTGCCTTGGAAGGCCAGCCGGTCTCGACATCCGAGCTGGCGCAGACGGAAGTCTTCTCGGCCCTGCTCGCACGCGAGCGGGCCGGGAAAATTTCCGCTCGCGACCGCGAGCGCGCCTGGCGCGAATTTTCCGACCGCGTCACCGCCGGCGAAATTCGGATGGAACCCTTGAATCCCATCGTGCAGCGCAAGGCCCGGCAATTGCTCGAGCGCTGCCATCCGGCGGTGCCGTTGCGCACGCTGGACGCCCTCCACCTCGCCACGGTGGATTTGTGCCAGGATTTCCCGCTGGTCACGACCGACGCCCGCCTGCGGGACGCCGCGGTCCTGGCCGGTTTTCCCCTCTTTCCGCCGGCTGAAACGACGCCGGCCACTACTCATTAATCATCATGCCAGACGAAATCGCACCCCTTCCGCCGACGCCCGATCCGCAACCCAGTGGCGGCGCCTATTCGCAGGGCGAAAAGATTGCCAAGATCAACGTCGCCGACGAGATCAAGAACTCGTTCCTCGACTACTCGATGTCCGTGATCATCTCCCGCGCGCTGCCGGATGTGCGCGACGGCCTCAAGCCCTCGCAACGCCGCATCCTGTACGCCATGCACGAGCTGTCGCTCTTTCCCGGCCGCAAGCCGTACAAGTGCGCCAAGATTTGCGGTGACACCAGCGGCAACTACCATCCGCACGGCGAAGCGGTGATTTACCCCACGCTCGTCCACATGGCCCAACCCTGGGCGATGCGCGAGCGGCTGGTGGACGGCAAAGGGAACTTTGGTTCCATTGAAAACGATCCGCCGGCGGCCATGCGTTATACCGAGGCCCGCCTCACGCACCTCGGCGCGGCGCTGATGCAGGACATGGACCGCGATACCGTGGATTTCGTGCCGAACTACGACGAACGCATGACGGAGCCGACGGTGTTTCCGGCGGCGTTCCCGAACCTGCTGGTCAACGGCGGCACGGGCATCGCGGTCGGCATGGCCACGAACATGGCGCCGCACAACCTCGGCGAAGTGGTGGATGGCGTCTGCGCGCAGATTGACAATCCGCAAATTACGATTCCCGAGCTGATGAAGTTCATCAAGGGCCCGGATTTCCCCACTGGCGGCACCATTTGCGGCATCGAAGGCATCAAGAAGTATTTCACCGAGGGCAGAGGCAGCGTCAAATTGCGCGGCTGCGTGGGCGTGGAGGAAATGAAGGGCAACCGCGAGCAGGTGATTGTCACGGAAATCCCCTTCAACGTGAACCGCGCGGCGCTGGAAGAACGCATTGCCGAGCTGGTGAACGAAAAGATCATCACGGAAATTTCCGCGATGCGCAACGAGTCGGATGAAAACACCCGGCTGGTGATGGAACTCAAGCGGGACGCGAACCCGAAGGTGGTCATCAACAACCTGTTTCAGCACACGCAGCTCGAAGTGAGTTTCAGCGTGAACTGCCTGGCGATTGACCACGGCCGCCCCAAGACGCTCAATCTCAAGGAACTCATCCAGTGTTACATCGAGCACCGCCGCGAAGTGATTTTGCGCCGCACGCGCTTTGAACTCCGCAAGGCCGAGGAGCGCGCCGAGCTGCTGGAAGGCTATCTCATCGCGCTGTCGAACCTGGACGATTTCATCCAGATCATCCGTTCGAGCAAAAACCGCGATGAAGCGCGTGTTAAATTGCTTGCGTTTGAATGGAGCCGATCGCAGGTGGAGCAATGGGGCATTCTCATCCGCAGCGAAGCGCGCGTGATCAACGGCCGCTACGCCTTGAACGAGCGGCAGGTGGACGCCATCCTGGATTTGCGCCTGTACCAGTTGACCGGCCTGGAAATTGACAAGGTGGAGGCGGAATACAAGGCGCTCATCGAGATCATCAAGGATTTGATGGACATCCTCGCGAAGGAATCGCGCGTGATGGCCATCATGAAGGACGAGCTGAAGGCCATTCGCGAAAAGTATGCCACGCCGCGGCGCACGCAAATTGTGCCGGACGAGGGCGAAATTGCCATCGAGGATCTGATTGCGAACGAGGGCGTCATCATCACGCTCACCCACGCGGGCCTGATCAAGCGCACCGCCGTGAGTTCCTATCGCGCCCAGAAGCGCGGCGGCCGCGGCGTGATCGGCATGACCACGCGCGAAGGCGAGACCTCCGAGGACAACGATTTCGTGCAGTATCTTTTCACGGCCAGCACGCATGATTACCTGATGTTCTTCACGAACACGGGTCGCGTATATGTGGAGCGCGTACATGAAATTCCGGACATGGTTCGCACCGCCAAGGGCCGTAGCATTGCGAACCTGCTTGAATTGAAGGCGGAAGAAAAAGTCGCCGCGATGATTCGCATCCAGTCCAAGACGGATGACACCCGCGCGGACACCACCTGGTCGCAACCCGGTTACCTGTTCTTCACCACGCAGCAGGGGACGGTCAAGAAGACCGCGCTGGAAGAATTTGGCAACGTCCGCAAGGGCGGCATCATCGCCATCGGCATCGAGCCCGGCGACGCGCTCATTGGCGTCCAATTGACCACCGGCACGAATGAAGTCGTCATCATCACCAAGGGCGGCATGAGCATCCGGTTCCCGGAGGAAGACGTCCGCAACATGGGCCGTCCCGCCGGTGGCGTAAAGGGTATCACCCTGGACGCGGGCGACGCCGTGGTGGCCGCCGCGATTGTGGTGGCCGACGCCACCCTGCTCGTGGCCGGTGAGAACGGCATTGGCAAACGCACCGCGTTTGACGAATACCGCGCCCAGTCGCGCGGTGGCAAGGGCATTATCACCATGAAAACCGGCGACAAGACCGGCGGCGTGATTGGCGCCTTGACCGTGCGCGATCAGGATGAAATAATGCTCATCACCGTTGGTGGGCAGATGGTGCGCACCTCCGTGAAGGATATTCGAGAAGCAGGCCGTAATACGATGGGGGTAAAGCTAGTCAACCTGGATGCCAGCGATAAATTGCAGGCCATTGCACCGGTGGTGGGTGAAGAACAGCAGGAATCTGCCATCGTTCCCGCCCCGTCAGCGGAACCGGCCCCGTGATTTCCGCGGCGCCTTAACCAACCGCGCCCGAAATGTATAAAAAAATAATCCTGGCCACGGCCAGCGCCAGCCTGCTCGCCGGGCCGGCCCATGCCGTCACGGCGGCCACCGGCACCACCGCGCCCGTTATGACGGTCACGACCGTCACCACGACGCCGGCGACGACCGCCAGCAACGGTGCCACCGTTACCACCGTCACGACGGTTACCACCAACGTAATCGACGCCACCGTCATCGCCCCGGCCCTGGCCCCCACCCTGCCCGTCATCCCCGACAAGTTGCCCGCACACCCTCAGTGGAATAGCAGCGCGAGCCTCGGCCTGACCGTCGCCAAGGGCAATACGGATACCCTCCTGGTTAACGGTCAGATTTCCTCGGCCAAGATCACCAAGTACAACGAATTCACCGTCGGTTTGGAAGGCGGCTACGGCGAACAGAACACCGTCAAAGACGTCGAATCCCTCCATGGTTACGGCCAGTGGAACCACCTGTTTACCCCGCGCCTGTTCAGTTACCTGCGGGCCGACGGTCTCCATGACGGCATTGCCGAACTGGATTACCGTTACACGCTCAGCCCTGGTATCGGCTATTACTTCGTTAAAAACACGAACACCACGTTCGCCGCCGAAGTCGGCCCCGGTGTGGTGTTCGAACGCCTCGGCGGCATTGATGACACCTACGCCACCCTGCGCGTCGGCGAACGCTACGAACACAAATTCAATCCCCGCACGCGCTTTTGGGAATCCATCGAAGTCCTCCCCGAAGTGGACAAATGGCAGAAATACATCGCCAATGCCGAGGTGGGCATTGAAGCCGCCATCACCAAAACGCTCAGCTTGAAAACCTACGTCCAGGACAACTACGTCAACCGCCCCGCGCTGGATCGCCGCAACAACGACATCAAACTCGTCAGCGGCATCTCGGTGAAATTCTGAAACTCATTTAAAATGCAAACGGCGGTTTCGGCTCATCCCGAAACCGCCGTTTTGCTTACGTTCACATATTATAAAATTCGCTTCGAAGTGCACCGTTCCGGCATGGGCGTTCGATGTTGGATGTTTTCCCTCCCCCACCCGCTCCCCTCACGGCGAAAGCCGCTCCACCCGCCATGAACCGTCCGCTTGTCGCACATAGCTAAAACGGTCATGCAACCGGCTGGGCCGCCCCTGCCAAAATTCAATGCGGATCGGCTTTAACACAAAACCGCCCCAGTTCGGCGGCAGCGGCACCGCGTCCGGAAATTTCTTTTCCAACTCCCGCCACCGGGCCTCCAGCACCGCGCGATCCGGAATCACCTCGCTCTGATTCGAAGCCCACGCCCCGATCTGACTGCCGCGCGGCCGGCTCTTGAAATAAACTTCCGACTCCGCCGGCGTCAGCTTCGTCACCGTTCCCGCCACGCACACCTGCCGCTCCAGTTCGGACCAGAAGAACGTCAGCGCCGCCGCCGGATTTTCCGTCAGTTCCCGGCCCTTGCGGCTGTCGTAATTGGTGTAAAAAATGAACCCCCGTTCGTCCACCGTCTTGAGCAGCACTGTGCGGGAGGAAGGCTGGCCATCCTTGCCGACCGTGGCGAGCGTCATGGCGTTCGTATCCGCCGGCCGCCGGTTGCAGATGGCGTCCCACAATTTGAAGAGCGCAATGCCGATCTTGCGCCAGCGGCTCTGATTCCGCGAGCCCGCCGCCTCCGCGAACCACGCCTCAAACTGGGCCAGCGGATTCGCGTTCAGCCCGGTGCGGTCAAGCGCACCCCGCCGGTAATCCTCGCGAAAATCACCCAAGTTCATGTGTCAGCGGATTGGTTGGCTTATCTGTGTGCATCCGTGTCCATCCGTGGTTAAAAACCATCCGGCTCACATCCCTCGGAAAACCGTTAGCCCCAGCGCCACGAAAAACAACCCCAACGCCAGCCGCGCGGCACAGCCCGCGCGCACCATCTTCTCGTTGGCCGTGAACCAGTTGAGCCAGTCGCGCAAACGCCACGGGGCCACCGTGAACCAGATGCCGGCCACCACATAGACATACGCCAGCGCCTGAAACGCCACCACAAACGGCGTCTCGCCCAGGTGCGGCCGGCCGGTATCCACCATCGTCTTGGCCAGCAGCAGCAAAATCACGGCCAGACCGCGCACCGCCAGAAAATCCTGCACGAAAATGCAGGACAACACGCCCACCGCGCCGAAGCCGGCCAGCATGTAAGGCTTGTAAACGGTGAAATCCGCAATCGGTTCCGCGTTCAAAATGTACAGAAACCACGCCGTGGCCAGCAGCATCAGCACCACGCCCGCCTTGAGGTTGCGCGGAAACTCCCGCGCCCGGGCCGCCAGGCCCGCCGGCCGGGCCAGACCATAAATCTGCGGCACACTCACGACAGCGCCGACCAGGATGGACAACAGCGATAATTTCATCCCTTCCATTAAAACCCAATCCCGCTCAAGAGACACGCACAAAATCACCGGCGCAACGCCGTCCTTGGTGCCCGTTCCGAGCCCGGCTCCAAGCCAGGGCCGGGCCGGCGGAATGCCGTGGCCCAAAAGAGAGGTTGTATCTTTGTGGCGAATGGTCAAATCTGGCGGCATTGGAATGAACTTCGGCCCGAGTATTTTATCGCCCCGCCGGCTGCTGCCGGCGCTGGTGGCGGTCTGTCTGTCAGTCGGAACGACCACCAATAGCCGGGCGGCGGCCACGGTGAACCCGCATGCGGTACTGGTGAACTCCTTCGCCGGCTGGGGCACTTCGCTGTGCTGGTGGGCGCATGTGGTGGGCGGTTATTCCAACCGCGAGGAATTCGCGCAACTGGCCTTCGTGAAACTGGGCCTCAACATTGTTCGTTACAACATCGGCGGCGGCGAAAATCCCGCCCGGCCGGATTCCATGCAGCCGCGCGCCCGAATGCCGGGGTTCGAGCCGGCCCCGGGCGTGTGGGATTGGAGCGCAGATGCAAATCAGCGCTGGATGTTGCGCCGGGCGGTGGAACTGGGAGCCAATCGGGTGGAAGCCTTCGCCAATTCCCCGCCGTGGTGGATGACCGCCAGTGGCAGCGTGACGGGTTCCACCAATGGTACGGCGGACAATCTGTTGCCGCGCTATGAGGATGCCTTTGCCGAATATCTCGTAAATACGGTCAGCCATCTGACGGCGCTGGATCACGTGACATTTGACTATCTGACCCCGGTGAATGAACCGACCTCGGGTTGGTGGAAATACGGCGGGCATCAGGAAGGCTGCCACATCGGGCCGGCCCAGCAGGCGCGGCTGGTGCAGTTGATTCATAAGCATCTGGTCGCCGCCGGAATGACGAACGGCATCATCGCCTCGGAAGACAACAGCGAACGTGAAACGTACAATTCATTGCACGCCTACCGGTCGGCGGATTTGAATCTGGTCTCACTCTTTGCCACCCATACCTACAACGCCAACGCGCCGGAGGAATTGCGGCGGTTTGCCCAAATCCGGTACAAGCCCCTGTGGGTTTCCGAATACGGCGATGCCGATGCCTCCGGCCTGACCATGGCGCGGCGGATCCAAAGCGATCTGACCCGAATGCGCGCCCAGGCCTGGGTTTACTGGCAGGTGGTGGATGGCACGGGCGGTTGGACGATGATCAAGAACCGGGAGAATGGCAGCCCCTGGCATGAGCCGAGCGAAAAGTTTTATGTGATGTGGCAGTTCAGTCATTTCATCCGGCCCGGCTGCCAGTTGATCGGCGTGAATGAATCCCATTCGCTGGCGGCGTATGATCCGGCCGGACAGAAGCTGACGGTGGTCGCGGTGAATGACGGCACGAATGCGCTGGAGGTGGCGTATAACCTGACGGCCTTCGCCCGGACGGGAACGGCGGTGAACGTCACGCGCACTTCCCAAACGGAACCAGGCGTGTCGCTGCCGGATATCACCTTGGCAGGAAAAATTTTCACCGCGAGCCTGCCCGCCCGATCGGTGACTACGTTTGTGATTCCTAACACCTCCGTCTCAGCAGCCGGGCAGGACTAAGATCATTCGCCCGTTTTGACGGCCGAGGCATCGGTGCGAAACTGTGGTGCCGGCAGACCGGCGGCGTTGAATAGATTGCAACCCTCCGGGAAATTCACCCAGGCATAGCGAACCGCCGTGGGAGCTGATACCGCCGGACTGCTGACCACCACGGTGTCGCCATCAATCTTCGCGTCGGCCGGGACGAACTTCAGGTCCGCGCCCGCGATGGTGAACCATTTAAGCGGACCATCCTTGGCCACGAGACCGCCGCCGAGGTGGGAGAAGGTTATGCGAATGGCACCGCCTTCGACCTTCATGGACTGATAGACGGGGCCGGAGCATTCGATTTTTTCGCCATAGACATTGGCCCGCGCGATACGCGCCAGGCGGTCGCCGACATCCTGCTTGTTGTGCGGATGGACGTTTTTCGCCTCGCCAATATCCATCGCCACGGCCATACCGGTGTTCGGCAGCGACAGAATGGTCGCCTGCGCCTCCCGCACCCAGGGGTTGTTGCTGTCCGCCTGCTGGCCGGCGAGTTGCACGATATAAAACGGAAAATCGCCTTCACCCCAGAGAGCGCGCCAGTTGCGCACCAGCGTGGCCTGCACCTGGGGATACAACGCGCGTCCTGCCGTGCCCCCCACGATGGATTCGCCCTGATACCAGATCGCTCCGCGAATCGCGAAGGGAATGACCGGGTGAATCATGCCGTTGAACAACACCGTGGGATTGTGCTGGTCCTGGATCGGATCGCGCGGAGCGGTGCTGCGTTTGCGCGGCTTTTTGCCGGTCGCCTTGGCCGTTGAATTCGTCGCCGGACCGTTGGGCGCGGAGACATCTTCCGAGCGGGGCGGAGCCACCACCGGCGGCGGATTCGTGCGGAAAGCATCCACGGCGGCATCAAACCGGGCGAGCATGGGCTGCAACTGCGGATCGGCCGCCAAGGCGTCGCGCTGAATCCACGCCTCCGCCGTGCTCGCGCCAAAGGCCAGCGTGATAATGCCCACCGGCACGTGTATCTCCGACTGCAAATCGCGCGCAAAGAAATAACCCACGGCGGAAAAAGCCGGCACCGTTTCCGGACTGCACACCTGCCATTCCCCAGCCACATTGATCTGCGGGGTGTAAGCCTTGGCCGCGTTGCCGGTAAACATGCGCACCAGCGGATGATTCGCGACGGCTATTTCCTGTTCTTCATTCGCCACCCCGGCAAAATATTTCACCTTTTTGGAGACGGAGAAATCCATGTTCGACTGTCCGGACGCCAGCCACACTTCCCCGACGAGCACATCCTCCAGTTCGACGGGTTGCGCGGATTGCGATCCCGTGACGGTGAATTTCCGGCCATCGGCGGAAGCGGTGAGTGGCTGAAGTTTAAGCTGCCATTGGCCGGCGGCATCGGCGGTGGCGGTTTCTTTCTGTCCCGCAAACTCCACGGTCACCACTTCCCCGGCGGCGGCGGTGCCCCAGACCGGCACCGGGACGTTCCGTTGCAACACCATGTGACTGGTGAACGGACTGGCCAGTTGCACCCGGGCCTGGGCGGCCACCGTCAAAAACAGGCAAAATAAGATTACCGCAAGGGGTTTCATGCTGTGCCAGACGCCGGACCGGTCGGAATGGTTTCCTGATTTCGGCGGGCAAATCATCGAAGCGGACAATAAAAGGGCGCAGGCATCACACCTGCGCCGTATCATTGCCACGTCGCCGACGAAGCGGCTGTCCACCGGGAAGCGGACTGAAACCTGCGGCACCGTAGCCAATGAAACCATAACACACCGGCTTGGGAATGCAAATGGACGGCCAGATAATTGTTTTTTCCAGTTGAAATAATCCATTAGAGGCGCAAGATTAATTTCACCACCACAACCATTTCAGCTTATGAAAATCGCCAGCCTCTTTGCCGCCAATGCTCCGCTGGGGAGCATCGGCGAATCCGAACTGCTCAACGCGCTGCCGGATGGCGCGTATATCACCGATGTGAACCGGAAAATCCTGTTTTGGAACGATGCCGCGGAACGCATCACCGGCTGGCGGTCCAGCGAGGTGGTGGGCCGCTCCTGCCAGGACAGCCTGCTGGTACACGTGGACAAGGATGGCAACCGCCTGTGCGGTCACGACACCTGTCCCCTGCACCGCAGCATCGTCACCCGTCAGCCAAGCGAGGAGCCCCTGCTCGTGTTTGCCAAATGCAAATCCGAACGCCGGCTGCCGGTGGAGGTTTCCGTGGCGCCCATCACCAATGCGGCCGGGGAAGTCGTGGGCGGCATCGAGATCTTCCGGGACGAGCGCAACAGTCTGCAGGATTTGCTCCGCGCCAAAACGATTCAGGACCAGTCCCTCGCCTGCCGGCTGCCGCCCGATCATCGCGTGGAATTCCAGATGCTGTACCAGCCGCGCGACGTGGTGGGCGGCGATTTTTATCAAATTGAACAACTGGATGAACACCGTTACGGGATATTAATTGCCGACGCCATCGGCCACGGGGTGGCCGCCGCGCTTTATACCATGCAATTGCGCATGCTCTGGGCCGATCATCACGAACTGCTGGATCAGCCGGCGATGTTTCTGCGGACCATCAACCGGCAATTGCACGCCCTGGTTTATGAAGCGGGTTTCTTCTGCACCGCCGCCTATCTGATTTACGATTCGGCCGCAGGCCTGGTGCGCTGCGTGCGCGCCGGACACCCCTCGCCCCTGATTCTTCGCGGCGCGGACGGGCAAGCCGAAACGCTCGGCCAGTCGCAAAGCGTGCTCGGCATGAAGCCTGACACCGCCTACACCGAATACCAGACCCGGCTGACGCCCGGCGACCGGTTGCTGCTGTACACGGATGGCGCCACGGAAATTTTTGACGCCCATGATGCCTTGCTCGATCCGGAAGGGCTGGCCCGCCTGGCTCGCGAACAAATGGCCGGCGCTGCGGATGGCAGCCTGGATCTCAAGATTCTCGCGGAAAAACTGCTCCAATACAGCAACCAGATTCATCTCAACGACGACCTGACGCTGATTCAAATTCACCGGCTGGTTTAGCCGCCAGTTATAATCAATTGGAAGTAGCAGCCGACGCAAGGAGGCTCAAATAAATTGGAGACACTTATTTTATTTGGAGCCTCCTTACGTCGGCTGCCACTTGTTTGCCGGTCCATCCCGGTATTCCCATCGAATCTTTGGGCGTGAAACAATTTTTTAAAACATTTTTCCGCCCGCCCGCAATCTTCACGTTGCCTTAATGTTGGGTCGTGTATGGTGACGGCATGATTATTAACCGCTGCAACCAAGTGAACCAAAGTTTCGCCGGATGGCGGACGGTGGCGGCGGGAGCAATAACAACCACGAAAGGCAAAATTATGAAAAAATCGGCAATCCTATTGGCGCTGGCACTCGGCGTGTCCGCGATGACGGTAATGGCGCAAGATCAGGGCGGCACTCCGCCCGCCGGCGACCGCCCCCCGGGCGCGGAAGGCGGTCAAGGCGGTCAAGGCGACCATGGGCGCATGGGCGGACCCGGCGGCGAACGCGGCCAGGGCGGCTTCCATCTGCTGCCTCCGCGCGCCAAGGAAGTATTGAACCTGACGGCGGATCAGGAAAAAGACCTGGCAGCGCTGGAGGCCGAGACCAAGGCCAAGCTGGAAAAAATCCTGACGCCGGAGCAGATGACCAAGCTTAAACAAATGCGCCCCCCGCAACGCGGCGGACGCGGCGGCCGTGGCGGCCAGGGTGGTCCTGACGGCGGTCCCGGCGGTCCCGGCGGTGAACAAGGCGGACCCGGCGGCATGGGCGGTCCCGGTGGTCCCGGTGGCGGCGGAGACAATCAGCCCCCGACCCAGCCCCCGACGCAATAATTAACCTTCGCAAAACACAAGAGCGGCGACACCAATGTCGCCGCTCTTTTTATTCCATCCTCCAACTTCAATCCTTCATCTTCGCCCGCGCCACTACGCCAGTTTCCACGGCGCCCGATATTCGCGAGTAAGCCAGGCGGCATCGCCGGTGCCGTCCACGAACTGTTCCGTCTGCGGATTCCATTTTATGCCCTTTTGGTTGAAATAAACCTGGTTCACCAAATTGCAGACCGTGGCCGAGCGATGACCGGTTTCCACGTCGCAGCAGGGGAGCTTGCGCGCTTGCATGGCTTTGACCCAATCGCTGATATGATTGGTGCTGCGGTAGAGCCGCACGGCATTGGGCGGCAGCAATTCCTTGAGCAACGGTGAATAGTCATCCATGACGTCGGACTTGAGCTGGTCGCCGAGCCAGAGCTGGAACTTGCCGCGGTTCACCATGATCTTGCCCTTGTCGCCGAAGAATGTGATGCCGTTGCCCTTCTTATGCGTGACCTCTTGTCCGCTGGCATAGCGCCAGTGAACGCCGAACTGCGCATCCGCCGTGTCGGCCGGGTAAAATTCCACAGGACCGCCCTCGTCGTAGCCAAACGCCCATTGCACGATGTCAAAATGATGCGCACCCCAGTCGCACACGCCGCCGCCGCCGTATTCGCGGTAATGCCGCCATTCCGGATAACCCTTGGGCATGCCGCGCGGGCTCAAAATGGAGTTGTACGGCCGCATGGGAGCCGGTCCCAGCCACAGATCCCAATTCAAGCCGGGCTCGGCGGGTTCTTCCGGCAGGTTGCAGGGAATCGGCGGGCCGCTCACGGACACCTCGGTATGCGCCACCGTGCCGATCACGCCGTTGCGCACCAGTTCGCAGGCGGCGCGAAATTCGCCCATGGAACGCTGCATGCTGCCGACCTGGAAAATTCGATTGTTGGCGCGCACGGCCTGCACCATCGCCCGGCCTTCCAGCACGGTATGCGCCATGGGTTTCTCGCAGTAAATATCCTTGCCGGCCCGGGCCGCCGCAATGCCCACGAGCGCGTGCCAATGATCCGGCGTGGCGATGACAACGGCATCAATATCCTTGCGCGCCAGCAAATCGCGAAAATCCTGATAGGTGTCGCAGCCTTTATAGGCGCCGGCGTCGGTATTTTTGGCGTAGGCGGATTCCACGGCTTTTTTCGCCAGCTCCAGCCGGGTGCCATCCACATCGCTTACCGCCAGCACGCGAACGTCCTTGCGCGGGAGACAGGCATGCATCAGGCCGTTACCCTGCTTGCCGATACCGATGAAGCCGAGGGTGATCTGTTTGCTGGGGGCGCTGTCCGCCGCCCACAGACGGGAAGGCAAAATGAACGGAGCCGCGCCGGCGATGGCCGCCGCCTTGATAAAATGGCGGCGATTAAATGAACGGGTTGAATTCATGTATATTGATGGATTTGAGAATGTCTGCTGAAACAGACTGGGAATCGGTGGCACTGGTTACGGTTTTTCTTGAGCCCGACGGGTGCGATGCGAAAGAATGATCCGATGAAGACGCAAACCCGCGAATGGCAAGAAAAGGCTCCCCAACTTGACTGAGCCGATCCATGCCATGGACTGGCCCTCGCTGCTGCTCGCCGGCTTCGCGGTGATGTTCATCGGCGTGGCCAAGGCGGGTTTCGGCGGCGGCCTGGGCATGCTGGTCACCCCGCTGTGTGTGCTGGCTTTTGGCCCCAAAACCGCCATCGGCATTCTGCTGCCGCTGCTGTGCGCGGGCGACGCCTTTTCGGTTTACCACTATTGGCGGCGCTGGCAGGCGGGCAATTTGAAATATCTGCTGCCCGGCGTGGTGGTCGGCGTCATCACCGGCATCCAGTTCATCGGCCGGTTCTCACCCCGCGAACTCAATCTGGCCATCGGCATCATTGCCGTGCTGTTCGCCCTCTTCCAGTTTTCCAAGGACCGCCTGTTCCGTGGCCAGCAAGCCTTCGTGCCCAATTACCGGGTCGGCTGGCCGTGTGGCATCGGCATGGGCATTACCTCCACGTTTGCCCACGGGGCCGGACCGTTGGGCGCCATGTTTCTGCTGCCGCAACGTCTGCCCAAAGAACTGTTTGTGGGCACCAACGTATTGATCTTCACTTGGGTAAACTGGATCAAGATGCCGTTTTTCTGCATCGACCGCTCGCTGGTGAACTGGCCGGTGTTCGCGCCGCAGGCCCTGATCACCCCGGCCACGCTGCTGACCAGCGCCAAGTTTTTCCCGCTGGTGCCGCTCGGGGTCTGGCTGGGCATTTGGCTGAACCGCCGGTTTTCGGAAACGGGTTTTCTCAAGACCATTTACGTGATCCTGCTGATCACCGGGCTGCAACTGATCTTCAATTTTGATCTGGCGGCGCTGTTTCATTGAACTTTGGCCGGGGACACGCTTATCCTCTGCTTATGCGCACATTGTTCTGTCTTTGCTGCCTGATCACTTTCGGTGCTTTCGCCGCCGAACCGGTACGTCAGCCGGGTCTGCCCACCACCACACCCGTAACGCAGAATCGCGACCACGCCACCTACGACTGGGCCACCCGCCACGCGGCCGTGCTGGCCTGGCATCATACGTTCAAGCCGGACGTCGTCATCATCGGCGATTCGATCATCCATTACTGGGGCGGCGAACCCAAAGCTCCGAAAGCCTGGGCGCCGCAAGCCTGGGCCGATTGCTTCGCCGGACTCAAGGTTTCCAATCTCGGCTTTGGCTGGGACCGCACGGAGAACGTGCTCTGGCGCATTGACAACGGGGAACTGGACGACATCCATCCCAAGGTGATCATCATCAAGATTGGCACCAACAACACCGCCGTGAACAATACGCCGGAAGACATCGCCGCCGGCATCGAAGCCGTCTGCGCCGCCGCCCATGCCAAGCAGCCGGGGGCAAAGATACTGGTGCTGGGCATCCTCCCGCGGCACGATGAAAAACCGCCCCGCCCCGCCATTACGGAAAAGGTGAACACCCTGCTGGCGGCACAGCTAACCGGTGTGCCCTGGCTGACCTTCCGCGATTTTGGCGATGCCTTTCGCGGACCCGATGGCGTGCCGGATCCCAAACTCTACTCCGACGGCGTGCATATCAACGCCACCGGCTATGGCATTCTGGGAGCCAAAATCCGGGCGCAACTGTTGGCGCTGATGCATTGACCGCCGACGGAGGGAGGCAATGCTCTAATCCCCCAAGCTGATCCCGAGCGCCCGCGCCGTTTGCGCCATGGAGCCGTCCAAGTCCACCGTTTTCAAACGTCCGACCGCCTCGGCCAGAGGCACCGCGCCGATCTGCCGGCCAGAATAGGCCACCATTTGGCCGAGCCGGCCGGTGGCGATCAGTTCCACCGCGTAGGAGCCAAACATCGAGCACAGCACCCGGTCGAAATTCGTCGGCGTGCCGCCCCGTTGCAGATGGCCCAGCACGCAGCACCGCGCCTCCTTGCCGGAGCGCCGCGCCAGTTCCGCCGCGACCACCGCGCCGATCCCGCCCAAGTGCGCTTCCCGGTTGGCCTCCGCCGGGCCGGTCGTCACAAAGCCGCCGTCCCGTTCCCGCGCGCCCTCCGCGACCACCACAATGGTAAACCGTTTGCCCTTGGCCTCGCGCTCGGCAATCTTGGCGCAGACGCGGTCGTACGAAAACGGCACTTCCGGAATGAGAATCGCATCCGCCCCGCCGGCGATCCCGGAATACAGGGCGATCCAGCCGGCATAACGCCCCATCACCTCCAGCACCATCACGCGGTTGTGACTCTCCGCCGTGGTGTGCAGCCGGTCCAGCGCGTCCGTCGCGCAGGCCACGGCCGAATCAAAGCCGAACGTCAGCAGCGTGCCCTCCAGGTCGTTGTCAATCGTCTTCGGCACGCCCACAATCTCAATGCCGTGCTCGTCCATCTGCTGGGCGATGCTCAACGTGCCGTCCCCGCCAATGACCGCCAGCGCCGAAAGGCCCAGCGCGTCCATGCCCGCCTTCGTCCGGTCCAGCAGTTCCTTGGGCAGCCGGCGGCTTTCGCCATGGCCGGTTTTCGCCGAAAACTGGCCGCGGTTGGCCGTGCCCAAAATGGACCCGCCCCGCGTCAGCAAACCGTCCAGCGCGCGGTAATCCAGCACCCGGAACTGGCGCGGCTCCAGCAGGCCGTCGTAGCCGCCCAGGATGCCGAGGGTTTCCCACCCGCGCATCGTTGCCGCCTTGGCCACCGCGCGAATCACCGCGTTTAATCCGGGACAGTCCCCGCCCCCGGTCACAATGCCAATTTTTTTGCTCGTGCTCATAATTTAAAATAAATGGCTGGTGAACGGATGTTTTTGCCGCCCCCCCGCCGGTTTGTTTTTGAACAATCAGTTTGAAGATGCGCGAAAAACACCCGGTCAACCACGCCATTTCTTGGGAACCTGCGGCCGAAAATTGCGGGGAAATTGACAGAAGGAAACGGAGGGAACGAAGATTATTCGCCGCCTTCGCGATCTTCTGTTACAGGTGAAAGGCGGGGCGCGACACCAATTTCACCCAGGGGCACGAATGGGGCAAAGGCGGGTGACGGCACCCGCGCCTGACACAGACTCAATCACCGGCTGCTTCCGTTCTTTTGGCCCGGCCGAAGCGGGAACTAAGGCGCAAGCCGCAACCGGTAGAAGCGCTGCCGGTCCGCTCCGGGAACATCCACGGTGTAGTCCGAATCGCTGGTCGCGGTAACGGGCGCGCCGAGATCCACCCAGGCGGGTGCGACCAGATTGGTGGCGTATTGCAACTGGTAAGTCAGATTGGACGTGGCGTTCCAGATGAAATAGAGCCGGCCCTCCACCGGGTAGATCTGCAGGGTGGGCGGCAAGAAAACAGTGAGCGAAACCACTGAGCTGGTCACGCTGCCATAAGGACTGGAAACAATCACCGAATAACTTCCGGCGTTATTGGACGTAACGTTACTCAACGCGTAGGCGGGAAGACCGGCATAGTGCACCTCCCGGATAAGGTGATGGCCCCAATCGCTGATAAACAGATTGCCGGCGGCGTCAAAGACCACGCCCTGGGGGCCGGCCAGGCTGGCATTCGTCGCCGGGCCGCCGTCACCGCCGGAACCACCACCGGCTACCGAGATAATGATGCCATTCGTATCTACCTTACGGACACGGTAGCTGCCAAAGTCACCGATATACACATTCCCCGAGGGATCAACGGTCACCCCCAAGGGAGACAGGCTGGCACTGGTTGCCAGACCGCCATCGCCGTTGGTATTGGACCCGCCGCCGGCGACGGTGCTGATAGTGCCGGCGGTGTTGATTTTGCGAATGCGGCCGCCATAAAAATCCGCATAATAAATATTCCCGGCGGCGTCCAAGGCCACAGCCGTCGGATACGTCAATTTTGCACTGGTCGCCGGTCCCCCGTCTCCCGGGGAACTGCTGCCACCGCCCGCCACCGTGGTGATGATGCCATTAGCGGACACCTCGCGGATGCGTCCATGTCCGAAGGCATTGGAAGGCGGATATATTCCTTCGTCGGAAAGAATCAGGTTACCAAAGGCATCCACCGTCACACCAAATGACCCACCAAAGCTGGCGCTGGTGGCCGGACCACCGTCTCCCGAGCTGCCGGACTGGCCATTGCCCGCCACCGTGGTGATGATGCCATTGGGATCCACGCGGCGAACGCGGTCACCGGATTCATCGGCCACAAACAGATTGCCGGCGGCATCGCAGGCCACGCTGGATGGCCGGAACAGACCGGCATTAGTGGCGGCACCGCCATCGCCGGAATAGGTTCCGCTTCCGTTGCCGGCCACGGTGGTAATAACGCCATTCGCGTCCACTTTGCGGACGCGGGCGTTAATGTGATCGGCAATATACAGATTGCCGGCGGCATCCAGCGCGATACCTTCTGGAAAATTGAGGCTGGCATTAGTCGCGGCACCCCCATCGCCGGCATACGTGCCGCTGCCATTACCGGCCACGGTGGTAATAACATTATTGGGCAGACTGGCCCCGTTGAATTGCCATCGATAATGGAACGGCCCGACGCCACCAGCGATAACGCTGAAGCTCGCATTGGTTCCCGCCAGCAGGATCTGGCTGACCGGCTGCACCAAAATGGTGGGCGGCAAACCCACCGCCAGGGAGGCCACGAGACTGGTCACGCTGCCATAAGCATTGGTAATGACCACGCTGTAGGCATTGCCATTCTGATTCGTGGTCACTGCGGATAATTGCAGGGTGGCATTCGTGCCACTTTGGACCAGGTTGGTGACACCCTGCCACCACGCATAGCCGAACGGGCCCGGCCCGGCCACAGTCACATTAAACGCCGCATTGCTGCCGGCCGTCGCCGCCGGGCTGAGCGGCTGAACGGTAATGACCGGCGGTGACTGGACCGTAAGGGTGGCGGGAGAACTGGTGATGCTGCCAGAGGCGTTGGTGATCACCACGGCATAGGTGCCCGCATTGTATATTCCCGAACGATTCACCTTGAGCAGGGGCAGGCTGGCGTAGAGCAAGACTTGCCGGACCCGGTTGCCGCTATCCGCAATATACACGTTGCCCTGGCTGTCGAGCGCCACTCCTTGGGGTCCATACAGCCCCGCGCTGAGGGCGGCACCGCCATCGCCGCTATAAGAGGCGCTCCCGCTCCCCGCCACCGTGCTGATGACCCCGCTGGTATCCACCAGCCGAACCCGGTGGTTGGAACTGTCCAGAATAAACAGGTCGCCGGCGGCATCCACTGCCACGCCGGAAACGCCGGACAGGCGCGCGTTCGTCGCCGCACCGCCATCGCCGGTGAAACCGGAAACATTTGTCCCCGCCACGGTAGTGATGACGCCGGTCGGATTCACTTTGCGAACGCGGTTATTTCCCGTGTCCGCGATATACAGGTTGCCACTGGCATCCAGCGCCACGCTGGCGGGTGAGGACAATCGGGCATTGGTGGCCGATCCTCCGTCGCCGGCAAACCCGGCCACGTTGGTGCCGGCAAAGGTGGTAATTATCCCGCTCGCATCCACCTTGCGAATGCGGTTATTGCCCTTGTCCGCAATGTACAAGTTACCGGCGGCATCCACGGCCACACCGGTGGGATTGCTCAGACTGGCGCTGGTCGCCAGACCGCCATCCCCGCCCGCCCCGCCCCCGGCCACCGTGGTGATGTTGCCGTTGGTGCCAACCTTGCGAATGCGGTTATTGTAATCAGTAATGAACAAGTTGCCGGCCGTATCCACCGCCAGCCCGGATGGTTTGGAAATGCCGGCGTTGGTCGCTGCGCCGCCATCGCCGGAATAAGTGATACTGCCATTGCCCGCCACGGTGGTGATGATGCCGGTGGTATCCACGCGCCGGACGTGGTTGTCCGCATAATCGGCCACGTACAGGTTGCCGGCGGCATCACAAGCCACGCCATAGGGATTCTCGAGGCCCGCGCTGGTCGCCACGCCGCCGTCGCCCGTGAAAGTATAATTGCCCGTACCCGCCACCGTCGAAATGGTGTTAGTCGTTTGCAAGCTTACCCCGTTGAACTGCCATTGATAGGTGAAGGGACCGGTTCCGGCCACCGCCACATTGAAGCTTGCGCTGCCGCCGGGTGGCGTCGCCTGACTCACCGGCTGGCTGATGATCACCGGCTGCGCCCGGCCCGACACCGCAGCCAGACAGGTTGCGCCCAGCAGAAACACCCCTTTCATCATCTGCCAATTTTTCATGGTTCGCCAGCTTCCCCGCATACCTGTGTTACCGCAAGTCATTTTTGACGTGGAGGATGGAGTCCATCCGCGATAAAAACCTATTACCTCCGCCGCCATAATGCGTCTTTAACGATAAAACATTGCCCTTTCCCCGGATTTGGGGAAATTTCTCACGCCTTTTCCGCACGCCCCCATTTCCAGCCAATGTTTACGCGGGTTTCTTTAAATCAGTTTTCCTGTTTTCTCGATATTTTCAATTTTCGCCCCCGCTTTTCCCCAATAACCACAGCCCTCCCACCCAAGTGCGCTGCGGGCGCGTATTATTATTTCCTCCGACCTTCCATAAGTTTCATTTGCGCCGGACGGCCGGTCTGTTAAGTTGACATGGTAGCGGTAGTTTTCTTATGTGGCGGTTTTGGTTCATGGCGGTGCTCGGGCTGCTCACCGGCGTTTCGGCACCGGCGGGTCAGGTGGGGTTGATCCGCGTGGACGGGGCCATCGGGCCGGCCACGGCGACTTATATTGCCCGCGCGCTGGAAACGGCCGCGGCACAAAACGACGAGTGCCTCATTCTCCAACTCGACACCCCCGGCGGCCTGATGGATTCCACCAAGCAGATTGTGGAAGGCTTTTTTGCGGCCCAAATTCCCGTGGTGGTGTATGTCGCGCCCGAAGGCGCGGGGGCGGACAGCGCGGGCACGTTCATCACCCTGGCGGCGAACGTGGCGGCGATGGCGCCGCATTCGCGGCTCGGCGCGGCGCATCCGGTGGATATGAACGGCGGCGCGGTGAGCGATGTGATGAAGGAGAAGATGGAGAACGACGCCACGCAACTGATGAAAAACATCACGGACAAACGGCGGCGCAATGGCAACTGGGCGGAATCCGCCGTGCGGCAAAGCCAAGCCGCCACCGCCGAAGCGGCGCTGACCAATAACGTGATTGATCTGATCGCCACCAATATTCCCGATCTGCTCGGGCAACTGGATGGTCGCACCATCAACGGCCGGACGCTCAACACGGCCAACGCGACGGTGATGGAAATCCCGCAAGCCGCCGGCGAGAAACTGTTCCAACTCCTGTGGCGGCCGGAAATCATGCTGCTGCTCATGTTGATTGCGATTTACGGCGTCATCGGCGAGATGAGCAATCCGGGCGCGATCCTGCCGGGCGTGGCGGGGGCGATTGCGCTGGTGCTGCTGCTCTACATGTCCGCGATCCTGCCGCTGAATCTCACGGGCATGGTGCTGGTGGGGCTGGCGGTGGTCTTGTTCATTGTGGATGTGTTTGCGCCTACGCACGGGATTCTGACGGGCGGGGGCATCATTGCGTTTTTCCTGGGGTTGCTGCTGCTGTTCCGGAATACGGGATCGGCCTTGGTGCTGCCGCTCTCGTGGATCGTGGCGGCGACGGGCGTGACCTCGTTGTTCTTCATTTTCATTGTCGCGAAGGGTCTGCGCGCGCAGTTCGCCCCGGCGCGGTCGGGTCGGGAGGCAATGCTGGGCCAGGTGGCGCAGACGATTTCCGGGATTGACTCGGCGGGCGGCAAGGTGTTTATCGGGGGAGAAACGTGGAATGCGGTCTGCCCGGTATCGGTGGCCGCCGGCCAGTCCGTGGAAATCACCGGCATCACGGGGCTGACCTTGCAGGTGAAACCAAAACATTAGAATCTAAAGCATATGGAAATCATCACCGCCCTGACCAAACTCATGGGGGCCGGCACGCCGTTCCTAGTGGTCGGCATTCTGGCCGTCGTCTTCATCGCGCCGCAGGCCGTGCGCATTCTGCGCGAATACGAGCGCGGCGTGATTTTTCGCTTCGGCAACCTGGTGGGTGCCAAGGGGCCGGGACTGATCCTGCTCATTCCCGGGGTGGACCGCATGGAACGCATTTCGCTGCGCGTGGTGACCATTGACGTTTCCAAACAGGAGATCATGACCAAGGACAACGTGCCGGCCACGGTGGACGCCGTGGTGTATTTCCGCGTGGTGAATCCGGCGGACGCGATTGTGAAGGTGGAAAACTTCTGGAAAGCCACCTCGCTGATCGCGCAGACGACCCTGCGGAGCGTGCTGGGTCAGGCCTCGCTGGATGACCTGCTCTCGCAGCGCGACGCCATCAACCAGAAGCTCCAGGAAATCATCGACCGCCAGACCGAGCCGTGGGGCATCAAGGTAACCACGGTGGAAATCAAGGACGTGGCGCTGCCCGACAGCATGAAGCGCGCCATGGCCAAGCAGGCCGAAGCCGAACGCGAACGCCGCGCCAAGGTGGTGAACGCCGAAGGCGAATTCCAGGCGGCCGAGAAGATGGTGCAGGCGGCGGCCATGATCGCGAAGGAGCCGATTGCGCTCCAGTTGCGCTATTTGCAGACCATGCGGGAAATGGCCAGCGAACATAACACCACCACGTTCCTGCCGCTGCCGATTGACCTCTTCAGCGCGTTTTTGAAGAAATAGGAAGGCCGCCAACACTGATTTTGAACATTTCAACGGCCGGCCCCCTCCATTAGACTTGGAATTGGATTGGGTCGCGGTGTCTTAAACCGGCGCCCGGTCATTTAATTTTAATGCCCCTCTACGAATACGAACTCTGTGAAGGCAGCTGCAAGGTTTGCGGCGGCACGTTCACCCTGAACCGGTCGCTCTCGGCCGCGCCGCTGACGCATTGCCCGGCCTGCAAAAAACCGGTGCGGAAGATCATCTCGGCCTTTACCACGCCTCACAAGCTGAAACCGCTCTCGATCACCGACGCCAAAAAGGCTGGTTTTCAGGTACTTAAGCGCATCGGCAAGGGCGAATATGAAAAGCAATAGACTTTTGACGCGCCGGTCGTTTTGGCCTATATTGTAACCCTAATGAGACGGTGTTCACCCCATATGTCCGGCTGGCTGGCAGTCATGCTGCTGGCGGGGTGTCTGCGTGTCCTGGGGCAGCCGTCGGCCGCCACGAATGATGCGACCTCGTATGCGCCGGTGCATCTCAACCCGGTCCTGTATCTGCCGCTCCGGCAGCAACAGTATGACCGGAAAAAATTCGTGGATCAATATGCCGCGCCGCCCGTGCTGTTCAGCCCGCCCGCCGATCCGACCCCGTTGATTGATCCGGCCATGCTGCAAACGCAGTCGCGGGCGGATTTGCAAAAGCAGAAGCATCAGGAAGATCTCCAAAAAAACTGGATGCTGCTGACCCCGGAGGAAATTCTGGGCGTGGAAGATAAAGATAAAAAAGGGCAGGATGACCCGGATGAAAATCTCACCGCCGAACAGCGTTTCATCAAACGGCTGGAAGTGTCGCGAATCAACACCAATGCGGCGGCGGACCACGCCGCCTTGTTCGACAACAACTGGCGTCGGGACAACAACTTGGATTCTCAATTCAAGGATGCCAGCTCGTTTTTCCGCAGTGCGCAGAGCAGTTTTTCCAAGGTGCATACCTTTGATAATCCGGCGGCGGAAGATGCCACCTTCAATCAACTGCCCCAGCAGGCACCCCGATCCCCCTGGGCCAGCGCCTGGAGCCCGCCCCCGGAGGCCTATAGCAGCTATAATAACAAACCCGACCCGGCCCAAGCGGCGGAAATGGAACGCTTCCGGGCCATTCTCTCGCCCGCCAACCCCGCACCGCCCAAGCCGTTGAATGCGGGCAGTCAGACCGCCGGCTTCTATTCGAGCCCGGCGTCGGCCAGCGCGGCCTCACCGAGTCCGCTGGGCCTTGGCTATGCCCCGATCAAGGATAACATCGGCCGGCCCAAACCGTTGCCGAGCCTCTTCGCTTCGCCCAATGACAAGCCGGCGGTGGATAATTCACACCATCCCGCGCCGCCGCCCTGGTTGGTCAATCGGTCGGTCGGAACTTTCTGATTCATTTCCCTGATTTCTTTCGGATTTGTGCGCGAACAGCTTGCTTTTTGGGTCCGCCTGCGAAATCGTAATCAGACATGGACGGCAATGCTTCAGGCTCCAACCCTTTGATGACCCCGGCTCCCGGCGAGCGCCGGTTGCGTTTCGTAGGCGACAAAATTGTTTTCACCCTGCGGCACGCGCAATTTTCCACCGCCCCCAAAACCTGGCGCGCCCGGCTGCGCACCACCATTGGCCGCGCGGTCGCCAGCCGCCATGAAATCATTTGCGCCCATGCCGGCGGCAGCGCCGCGCACGGGGCTTCCTGGCGCGATGTGCCGATGCAGCGGACGGATACCGGCTGGCAAATTGAACTGCCCCTGGCCGAGGCCGGGTATTTCAAAGCCAAGGCCTATCTGCTCGACGAAAATGGCTGGCAGCACTGGCCCGCCGGTCCGGACGTGGGCATTTGTGTGCATCCCGATTTCGCCCGCACCGCCAATACGATTTACTGCGCCTTCACCCGGCTGTTTGGCGCCACCAAAACCCTGGCCAGCACCGCCGCCCCCGCGCTGGAGACCCAGCTCAAATCCCTGGAGGCCCAAGGCTACGCCACCCTGCCGCCCTCGGGCACCTTCCGCGACCTCGCCCGCCAACTGCCACACATCGTCACCCGGCTCGGCTGCCGCATCATCCATCTGCTGCCGGTGCATCCCACGCCGGTCACCTATGGCCGTTTCGGCCGCTTCGGCAGCCCGTACGCCGCGCTGGATCTTACGGCCGTGGACCCGGCCTTGGTGGAGTTCGACAAGCGCACGACCGGCATTGACCAGTTTTGCGAACTGACCCGCGCCGCGCACGCGCTCGGGGCGCGCATCTTCATTGACATTGTCATCAACCACACCGGCTGGGGTTCGACCTTGCAGGAAAATCACCCGGAATTCTTCCTCAAAAAACCGGACGGCGAATTTGCCAGTCCCGGCGCCTGGGGCACGGTCTGGGAAGATCTGGTGGAACTGGAACAGCACGACGTCAAGTTGTGGGACATCATCGCGGATTCCCTGCTCACGTGGTGCCGGCGCGGGGTGGACGGGTTCCGCTGCGATGCCGGCTATAAGATTCCGGCCCCCGCGTGGCAATACATCATCGCCCGCGTGCAGAATGAATTTCCGTCCGCCATTTTCCTCCTCGAAGGATTGGGCGGCTCCTGGGACGCCACGGAACTCCTGCTGACCGAGGGCGGTATGCAGTGGGCCTACTCCGAACTGTTTCAGAATTATTCCGGCCACGAAGTGTCCTGGTATCTGGACTACGCCAACCGCCAGAACGAACGCGTGGGCAGTTACGTCAACTATTCCGAGACGCACGACAACGACCGGCTGGCCAAAAAGGGTCGCGTCTGGTCGCTGTTGCGCAACCGGCTGTGCGGTCTCGCCAGCCCATCGGGCGGCTTCGGTTTCACCTGCGGCGTGGAATGGCTGGCCACGGAAAAAATCCGCGTCCATGGCAACACCGGCCTGAACTGGGACAATCCGGACAACATCGTGCCCGAACTGGCGGCGCTGAACCGGCTGATTTCCGATCATCCCAGCTTTTTTGACGGCGCGAGACTGACCCGTTTAAGCCCGCCGGATGCGCCGGTTTACGCCCTGTTGCGCGAATCGGCGGAAGATTTGGACAGCGTGCTGGTGCTCGTAAACACCGACCCCGAAAAGGCGCAACTGCTCGCGCTCGATGTCTTCGCCCTCCGCCAGCCGCCGGGCGCCTTTCAATTTGAACTGCTCGGCCAGCCGCTGCCCGGTCGCTCCGAAAGCGGCAACATCACCACGTTCACCCTGCCGCCGGGCGCGGCCTATTGCCTCGCCCCCACCGCCCGGCCGGCCGGTTTAAGCGGCGATGCTTACCGTCGCGGCCGCGCGCAGGCCGCCTGGGCCTGGGAATCGCTTAACCAGATCATCGCGGCGGAAGCCACGGATATGGCCGACTGGTGCTGGCTGGCCGGCCAAATCGAGCGGTCGCCGGTGGATTTTCTGTCCGCCGCCAGCGAGTTCGCCGCCCGGGCGGGCACCGCTGGCAAAGTGTCGTTTGCGGGCTTGCTGGAACAGGCGGCCGCCGGGGAGATTTTTCCGCGCGTGGTCGAGTGGACGTTGACGGATCTGCGCCGCGTTACCATGGTGCCGGCCGATCACTGGTTGCTGGTCCGGGACACGGCGCCATTTCGCGCCGCCCTGCAAATTACGGCCGCAGCCGAGGACCAACCCGCGCGGCATGTGCAATCCATCGCCGCCGGCACGGGCCATATCGCCTGTTTCCCGCCGCGCCAAGCCGCGGCGGATGCCGTGCTCCAGTTGGAGCGGCATACCGCCGGCCTGCCCACGGTCACCGGCACCGTCCGCTTCCTCGCGCCGGAACCCTCGCCCGCCGCACCGCGCCCGAAACCCGCAGACTTGGTGCTGCTGACCAACGGCATCGGCGGCATGGCCCGGCTGTGTGTCGATCTCGGCCGCGTGAATTCCAAATACGATTGCGTGCTCGGCGCCAATCTGAATCCCACCGTGCCGGTGGACCGCCATGTATTCATCAAACGCCTGCGCGCCTGGGTGAATGCGGACGGATTTATCTCGGCGCTGGACTTTAAAAACCTCGCGAACTTCACCGCCGGTCCGCCCGCCGTCTGGACATTCGCCGCCAGCGCCGGTGACGGGCGGATTGTGTCCGTCCAATTGTCGGTGGAAATGTTGCCTAAACAGAACACCACGGTGTTGCGGTTTCAACGACTCGCGGGCGAACCCGCGACCGGTCGCGCCCTGCCCGCCACGGCCGACGTGAGCTTGACAGTGCGTTTTGACATTGAAGACCGGAATTTTCATTCGGAGACCAAGCGCAATGGCGGCGCGGATTACCATTTTTCCTCGCATGTCCATCTGCTGCCGGACACCGACACGCCGGGCTTCAAATTCACCCCGGCCGTGGACCGTCAACTCCGGGTCTATGCCGATGCGGGCAAATATCATCCCCAGGCGGAATGGTGCGAAAACATCCCGCATCCGGTCGAGCAAACGCGCGGCCAGACCGGCAGCGGCGATGCCTACAGCCCCGGCTGGTTTGAATTGCCGCTGACCATGAATACCGGGATTACCCTGGTGGCGACGGCGGAAACTTCCGCCGCCAAATTCGTCCCGGATCAACCCCGCAAAAAGGCGGCACCCTCGCTGCTGGCGGAGCTCACGCAAGCGGCGCGGCAGTATGTGGTGCGGCGCGATGACGGCAAAACCGTCATAGCCGGCTACCCGTGGTTTTTGGATTGGGGCCGCGATTCGCTGATATGCGCGCGTGGCTTGCTGGCCGCCGGCATGACGGCGGAATTGAAACAATTGCTGCTGACCTTTGCGAAGTTTGAGAAGGATGGCACGCTGCCCAATACCATTCACGGCAATGACGTTTCCAATCGCGACACCTCGGACGCGCCGCTGTGGTTTGCCGTGGTGTGCGAGGAATTTTCCCAAGTGGCGCCCAAGCCGAAGGCCAAAGGCAAAACGTTTTTCGACACGCCGGTGAATGACGCCGGCCGCACCATCCGGGATGTGCTTGCCAGCATTGCGGAAAATTATCTCAAGGGCACGCCGAACGACATCGCCGCCGATGCCGATTCGCTGCTCATTTGGAGCCCCAGCCATTTTACGTGGATGGACACGAACTACCCCGCCGGCACCCCGCGCGAAGGCTATCCGGTGGAAATCCAGGTGCTCTGGATCCGCCTGCTGCGGCTGCTGGAAAAGATCAGTCCCAAGGCGGACCAGAAATGTTGGGGCGACCGCGCCGCCCGGGCGACGGAGTCGTTTGAAAAATTATTTTGGTTGGAAGACAAAGGCTGGTTTGCCGATGTGCTGCTGGCCAAGGCACGGGTGATAGCCCGTGACGCCACGCCCAGCGACGCCCTGCGCAGCAACTGCCTCTTTGCCGTCAGTCTCGGGCTGGTCACGGGCGAACGCGCCCGGCGCTGCGTACAGGCCGCGCAAAAGTATTTGATTGTCCCGGGCGGTTTACGCTCGCTCGCCCCCCTGCCCGTCACCACGCCCCTGCCCATCTGGTGCGATGGCAAACTCCTGAATAATCCCCTGGAACCCTACTGGCCCCGCTACGAAGGCGATGAAGACACGCGGCGCAAGCCGGCCTACCACAACGGCACAGCCTGGACCTGGACCTTCCCCGTCTTCTGCGAAGCCCTGGCACGGGCGTGGGATTTTTCACCCGCCGCCGTGGCCGCCGCGCAAAGCTATCTCGGCAGCGTGACCGGCGTCTTAAACCAGGGCTGCCTCGGCCAGATTTCCGAATTGCTCGATGGCGACGCCCCGCACACGCAACGCGGTTGCGATGCCCAGGCTTGGGGCGTGACCGAGGCGTTGCGCGTGTGGACGCTGCTGGAAGCTGTGCGGGCGAAGGTTGAGTGAAACAACGACAAAGGCCGCTCTTACGAGCGGCCTTTGTTTGTTTTAAAGATTCCCGTCGGCAGGATTATTCCTGGACAAACTTGATCACGCGGCCCTTTTCCGAGCGTTTGCGGGCATTTTCATCCAGCACCTTTTTGCGCAGGCGCAGGTTCTTGGGCGTGGCTTCCACGTATTCATCCACGTCGATGTATTCCAGCGCGCGTTCCAGCGAGAGCTTGAGGGGTGGCGCGAGCTGGATGCCCTTGCCGTCGCCCTGCGAGCGCATGTTGGTGAGGCGCTTTTCCTTCACGGGATTCACAGGAATGTCATTCTCGCGGGTGTTTTCACCGACGATCATGCCGACATAGATGTTGTCGCCGGGTTCCACCATGAGGCGACCGCGTTCCTGCACCATGTTCAGCGCGTAGGCGGTGGCTTCGCCCTGATCCATGCTCACGAGCGAGCCGTTCTTGCGCGCGGCGATTTCGCCGTGGTCGGGGCCGTAGGCGTGGAACAGATGGCTCATCACGCCCATGCCCTTGGTCATGTTCACAAGGTCGGTTTCAAAGCCGATCAGACCGCGCATGGGGACGAGGGCTTCCACGGAAACCTGGTTGCCGACGTGATTCATGTTGGTGATCTGCGCCTTGCGGCCGGACAGGTTTTCCATGATGGCCCCGAGGTTTTCGCTCGGGACTTCCACGAAGAGTTTTTCAATCGGCTCCATGGGTTCGCCATCCGGTCCCTTTTTCCAGAGCACTTCGGGGCGGGACACGAGCACTTCATGGCCTTCGCGGCGCATCTGCTCCACGAGAATGGCGATCTGCATTTCGCCGCGGCCGCTGACCGCGAAGATCTTCGGGTCGCTGGTCTGGGCGATGCGCAGGGCCACGTTCGTGCGGATTTCCTTCACGAGCCGGTCCCAGATGTGACGCGCGGTGACGAGCTTGCCGTCCTGACCGGCGAGCGGGCCGTCGTTCACGGCGAATTCCATCTGAATGGTCGGCGGATCAATCGGAATGTAAGGCAGGGTGTCGCGCAATTCGCTGTCGCAAATCGTTTCGCCGATGAACACGTCTTCGAAACCGGCCACGCCCACGATGTCGCCGGCGGAGGCGGAATTGATTTCGATCCGCTTCATGCCCTCGAAATGGTAGAGCATGGTGATTTTGTTCTTGGTGAGCTTGCCATGGCCGTGACGGCAGATGGCGGGTTCGCCGACGGTGATCTTGCCTTCCACGATTTTGCCGAACGCGATACGGCCGAGGTAATCGGAGTAGTCGAGGTTGGCGACGAGCAATTGGAAGCCTTCGCCGGCCTTGGCGCGCGGCGGGGGGATGTGCTTCACAATGGCGTCGTACAACGGTTCCATCGTGGTGGTGGTATCGGTCAGTTCCGCCTTGGCGTAGCCCTGTTTGGCGGAGCAATAGATGAAGGGGAAATCAAGCTGCTCATCGGTGGCGTTCAGGGACATGAACAGTTCAAACACCTGGTCGAGCACTTTCTTGGGATTGGCGTTGTCGCGGTCAATCTTGTTGATGACCACAATGGGCTTGGCGCCGGCTTCGAGGGCCTTGCGCAGCACAAAGCGGGTCTGCGCCTGCGGACCTTCGGCGGAATCCACCACGAGCAGCACGCCGTCGATCATGTTCATGATACGTTCGACTTCGCCGCCGAAGTCGGCGTGTCCGGGAGTGTCCACAATGTTGATGTGGTAGTCCTTGTATTTGAAAGCGGCGTTTTTGGCGCGGATGGTGATGCCCTTTTCCTTTTCAAGGTCCATCGAATCCATCAGGCGTTCCACCTGGGTTTCGGCTTGGTTGGCGCGGAACGTGCCGGATTGTTTGAGCAGGCAGTCCACCAAGGTGGTCTTGCCGTGATCAACGTGCGCGATAATGGCGATGTTGCGGATGTGCTGCATAAATTAAAATAAAAAAAACGAGCAGCGTATTTTGCCGCTCGTTTGGGAAAAGTCAAACTATGGTTGGAATTCAATCTCTGGCCGGACGGCGGCGGAAGAACCAGAGAGCGGCCGCTCCCACCGGGAGCAACGCGAGCGAGGCCGGCTCGGGAACCGGCCCGGGGGTCAATGAATCAGGGAGCGAACCGGACCAGGAGGAACCGGTGGAGCCCGCCGGCAACGCCACACCAACGCCACCTATATTATTGATGCTGTTTGCCATAATACCGCCTTCCACCCCGCTGTGGAGGTTGACCGTGGCATTGGGAGCCACAATGTAGCCATATACCTGAGCCGTAATATCAATGCTGGTGGCATTATAAAAATTGAAAACCACATTGCCCGTACCGAAAGCGTTCTGGAAGGAACTCAGGAAAGGCACATACCCGCCGTTAATCGTGGTGGCATTAACGTTCACAATGACCGTATTAACGCCTGACGCCAGATTCAAACCAATGCCGCTGTACAGGTTGGCGTTGAATGTCTGCGCACCGGTGACATCGAACACGGCGACCGATGAACCGGCCGCAGTGTTAAAGGTGGCCGAACCGGGAGCGTAACTGACGGTGCTGTTAGGGGTCAGGGTGGACCAGTAAAGCGAATTGGCCACCAGACTGCTGACCGGCGAAATCGACGAGGGAATCGGGCTGCCGGTGGTCAAGGTGCCGCCATTCAGGGCGATATACTGACTGGTCCCGCCAGCCACCGCGCTGCCATGTTGAATATTGGCCCAAGAATTGATGTTCCCGGCCACGGCCAACGTAATGTTGGTGTTGGCCACCGAGCCTTCGCCCGATGCCACTTGGTTGCCGTAGGCAAGGTTGCCGCCGACAAAAATGCGGCCCGCCACCGTATCATTCAAGTAAGCATTACCCGTCGTGATGACATTCCAATTGGCCAAACTGCCATTCACATCCGCCTTGAGGCTGAACCCAGCGACCGGCGAAACCACCAAACTAAATGCTATTAATTTATTAATTTTCATTGGTTTAATTCGCTGCCCAGCCCCGAATGCAGCATGCTGCCAAGATCAAACACTATACGCATTAATACGTATTATGTCAATGTAAAAAATGCGAGGATTAGGCTCCAATTAAGCTGGTAATGCCCTGCTGGGAGCATTTTGCGTGACAAACCAGCCATCTGACGTCTGCCAATTATTTTTTGCTCCGGCGACGGCGGCAGGCCCAGAGGGCTGCCCCCACCGGCAGCAATGTCAAGGTGGCCGGCTCAGGAACCGGACCGGGCGAAAGCGCATTGGGCAGTGAACCATAAAAGGTGGCAGCGCTGGCATTGCGGTCCGGCAAATGAATTTCACTTTCCGCCACCAGATTGCTGGCCATCACCCCGCCATCCACATTATTGCCCAGCGTAACATCGGCATTGGGAGCCAAAATATAGCCTTCAAACTGGTTGCCCAGATAGATGTTGGTGGCATTATAAAAATTGAACAACACGTTACCCCGGCCGAAATCCGTCTGGAAATTGCCAAAGAAGCTCCCGTTGTTCCAGTTGATGCTGCCGGCATTGACATTGACCAGCACAGTGGTAACACCGGAGCCAAGATTCAGGTTAAAGCCATTTAGTCCGGCGTTAAACGTCTGCGCACCAGTCACATTTAAAATCGCCAACCCAGAGCCATTGGCCACGGTATTGAAATTGATCTGATTGGCGCCGTTGGTGGTGATAGTACTGTTGGCTGCCAGAGTCGACCAGTAGAGTGAACTGCTGATCAGGGTGCTGATCGGTGAAATGGCGGTCGGAACCGAACTGCCCAAGCTGACCGTGCCGCCACCGTTCATGTTAAAATGAGCCAAGCTGGTACCACCAACAGCCACGCTGCCATTTTGAACGTTGATGTAATTGTTGGCCGTTATGTTACCCACCACGGCGAGCGAAATGTTGGTGGACGACAGGGAATGGCCGATGGCTGCCTGATTGTCAGCCGTCAGATTGCCGCCAACAAAGGCGCGCCCTTCATATTCATTATTGATCTGGGCATTGTTGACGGTCACCACATTCCAGTTCGACAACAAGGTATTCACATCATCAGCCTTGAGGCTGATTTGGGAAACCGCCGCGACCGACAGAAAGACAATCAGATTGTTCTCAATTTTCATGGGCATTAACTCACTGCGAAATCTTCAATAACAACTCCAACTTATCCTTCACTGTACATTACTAATTCTTCTATGTCAATAGTAAATACCGGCTTTCCGTTGAAAGGGAGCTATTTGCGACCAGCCAGTACTCTGATATTGCCCCTCCAAAAAACGAGCGGGAAGTCATCAGCCAGAAGTGACGCATCCGGATGAACTGCCGACGACGGCGCCGCCCAAACTTTCCCGTCTGCAAATTTACGGGACTTTCCAGTCCCATATTGCCGGTGCCGGGTGACTGGCAAGCCACCCAAACCCGCAGGCTGAAATGTACGTGCCCAATGGGAATTCCTATTCTGGGATCAACTGTCTGCCAGTGTTGCGAGGACGCTCGCGGTTTGCCCAAAAGTTGAATCTGCATCTACGAGCGACAGAAAAGCCCGAAGTCTGGCATTTGCAAGGAAACGGCCAAAAATGAATAACGTCTGGCGGGCATCAGCGGCGGAATGTCAACACCGGCTCCCGCCGGCTAAAGCAATCCTTCTTTCACCGCTTTGGCCACGGCGGCGGTGGAAGTATGCACGTGGAGTTTGGCGTAGATGTTTCGGAGATGCGAATCCACAGTGTGATAGCTTAATTCAAGCTCCTCGGCGATGCCTTTCATTCCGCTTCCCTGAGCCATTAAGCGCAAGACCGATTGTTCACGACTGGTCAAAATTTGAACCGGCTTGGGGGCGGCGCGCCCGGACAGCATATCCAGCACGGATTTGGCCACCTGCGGGGTCATGGGAGCCCCGCCGGAAATCGCCTCTTTGATGGAGCGGACAATGGCGGCGGTATTGGAGGGTTTGAGCAAATACCCGGAGGCGCCGGCGCACACCGCTTTGAAAACTTTTTCGTGATCGTCAAATACCGTCAACATCACGATGCGCGTGGTAGGCGAAAGGGTTTTGATCTGTTTGATGGCGTCAATGCCATTGATTCCCGGCAACCCCACGTCCAATAAAACCACGTCGGGAACGGCGCCGGCGTGCAGGGCGTCCAAGGCGTCTTCGGCATTGGAAAATTGGTTGGTACATTTGATGCCCGCCATGCCGTTCACCACCCGGGAAAGCGTGACGCGGAAGTTTTGGTTGTCCTCGATGAGCCAGACGCTCACGGGCGGCGCCGTCTGGGCGTGGTCATCCGCCTCCGTCTTGGCCACAAATTCGGTTTCGGTCAATTTCATTTGGTTTCGCCGCCGGGTTGCCCATCCCGGCTCTGAGCCGCAGGGGGCAAGTTTGGACGTTTGATATAAAATAATATCCCTAATTAAAGAGCTTCCGCCAGTCACGAGATTTCGTGAGGGGGGCGGAAAGTTTGACGGTCGTGCCGTATTTCGGCCGGCTGGTTACGGTCAATTCCGCCCGCATTTCAGCGGCGCGGTTCTGAAAGTTTTTCAGGCCGTCGCCCGGTTTTTGCCGGGCAACGTCAAAACCGACGCCGTCGTCCCGGACCTCGAGAACCAGATCCCCGGCCAGGCAATACAACCGAATGGAGACATGATTTGCCCGGGAATGCTTGCGGATGTTGTTCAAAACTTCTTTAAACAGCGGCGGGATGTTGCGCCGGAGTTCCAGCGACAGCTTGATGTTACTTGCCTCCTCCATTTCCGCGAATTCGTAGTTGAGATTGGCCAGCATGATCGCGGCAATTTGCTTGAGCCGGGCAATCAAATCCGAGAGATGCTCGTGCGAAGGATTGATGATCCACACCAGATCGCGCAACGTGTCCATGGTCTGATCGGCCGTCGAGCGAATTTGGGCGAGGTCGCCAGGCTGGGGCATTTTTTCCATGACTTCGGTAAGCAGCGAAATGCTTCCGAGATTGGCCCCCACCTCGTCATGGAGATCGCGCGCGATCTGCTGGCGCAGACGCTCCAGCGCCCGCAAACGGGCCAGGCGGATGCGATAAAAAAAGATTAACACGGCGACCGCCGCCAACCCAACGAGCAGCTTGAACCACGCGGTCTGCCAAAACAGCGGCAGCACTTGAAATGAGATCTGCGCGCCATTGGCACTCCAGACCCCGTGATTGTTGCAGGCGGTGACTTCAAAAAGGTATTTTCCGGGCGGCAGGTGCGAAAAATACGCCACCCGCTGGTCTGCCGCCTCAATCCACCGCTTGTCGAAGGCGGCCAGCCGGTAGCGGAAGCGAACCTGCTTGGGGGCGGAAAAACTTAACGCCGTGTAGCGAATCTCCAACTGGCGCGTGCCGGCCGGGCAACGGATGATGGATTTGCCGCCGGCAGGGCCCGGGGGCGAGGTTTCGTTGGCAATCGATTTGCCGTCCGCGCGCACCGATTCAATGACCACGGGCGGCGGCAACTCGTTCGGTTGGATGGCCTGGGGATCGACGGTCGCCAATCCCACGCTGGTGACATACCAGAGCCGGTCATCGGCGGTGTGGCAGGCGATGGGCTGATAACCGCCCATAATTTCCCAGGTGCCCAAACCATCACCGCTGCCCAGTTGCAGGCAATTCACCAACTTGGTTTCCCCGGCGTACAGGCTTTCCAATTGTTTTCGGCTGATCCGAAATATTCCGCTGGCGGAACCAATCCACAGGTTGCCGGCGTTGTCGGAGCGGATGTCGCTGATGGAATCATCCGGCAATCCCTGTTCATGGGTCAAAGTCCCCCAACGGCCATTCTTCAAATAGATCAACCCATTCCTTTGGGTGGCGATCCATAATGTGCCATTGGCCGCGCAATGCAGCGCGTGAATGCCGCTCCGCAAAAATTCACTTCGTGCCTGGCTGGTTTGCCGGGTCAAGGGATCGCAGCCAAACAGCCTGCCGTCCTGCAGCCCCAGCCAGATCGTGCCATCTCCCGCCTCCGCAAAACAGCGCACATCGGAATTTGTCAGCAGAATTTGCGCGGGACTGGTGCCGCCCGGGCCATAGCGCGCCGCCCCCATCGTGGTGCCCACCCATACGGCTTTGTGGGAATCTTGAAACAAGGCGTTGGGGTAACCGGAGGTTGGATTGGGCAAATACCGTCCCAGCGCGTGCGTTTTATCTTTTAGCCAGATTCCATAACCAAACATTCCGATCCAAATCCGGCCGCTTGCATCCTCCAATATGCAACAGTCATCCGGGTGCCAGACATCATCAGCCGGGTGTTCCAGCACCCGGCCGTCCCGACTAATGCGATAGCGACCAGCCCCTTCAGTGCCTACCCAAAAACCGCCGTCGGCCGCCGGCGCCACCGTGGAAACCGCCCGGTTTTGCCAGTTGTCAGCCGGGGTAATCATCTTTACCACGCGGCGGGAGAGCCGATTGAGCCCGTGGACCGTGCCGACCCATAGGTTTTTCTCCTGATCCTCGCATAGCGATAAAACCTGATCCTGCGACAGACCGCCGGTGTGATCCAGTTTATGCTGCCGGCCATCCGCTTCCACCAGCCACAAACCCTGCCCGGAAGTGCCAATCAATAACGCGCCGGATCGGGTTTCATGGATCACGGCATCTTGCGTCACTTCCAAATCCAACACCCCCCGATCTTCAACCCAGGCATTGCCTTGCCAGCGCCGGAGGCATTGCCCGTCGCGAATCCACAGTCCGCCGGCTCGCGCCGGCGTGATGTTGCGCCATTGGCCCAACTGGCCGGGAATCGCGAGCGTGATTTTGCCGGTTTTGGCATCCACTTGAAACAGATCGCCACCGTCAACCAATACCCATAAACCGCCTTTTTCCTGCGCACAAATATCCCAGACGTCATGATTTTCCGGGCGAACCATCAAGGTTCCTGGAACACCATTCCGGACCGGCAACAAGGTGTGGCGGGTGGCGGCCCAAACCGTGCCATCCCGGGTTTCGACCAGCCGCTCCACTGAATCCAGATGTCCCAACGAAGAAAGATCGAGCGTGTGAAAACCACCGGCATCTTTCCAGCCAATTTCCCCCGACTGCGTGCCATACCAGAGACGTCCGCGGCTGTCTTCCAATAGACATTTGATCATGTTGCTCGCGAGCCCGGGCGTATCCGTATCGTAAAAACGCTCGAACCGTACGCCATCGAACCTGGCCAAACCGTCAAGCGTCGCCAGCCAGATATATCCATCATGGGTCTGAAGCACTTCAAGGATGCGCGCGGAAGGCAATCCGTCTTGAACCTGCCACCCGACGATGACAAAGTCAGGATCTTGACCACCCCCAAATTCGTCCGCCAAAGACAAATCCGCCAGCACGAGCCATGGCAGCAAAAACCAAAAGAACAAGCGAATGCTCCGAGGATGGGATTCCCGGCACATTACGGATGCTTTCATTTGGTGAATGACTGCAAAAGCGGCGGTGCCAGTCGGAAAGCCATGCCGCTACGACTCCGATAAGCAGCCATCGTTCGCTTGATCATCGTGGCAATCATCGTTAATCCCATAGCATATTGCACATTGGTTTAAACCGCGAGCCTTGGCGCCGAATGCAACGACCAGTCTCATCAAGCCAAGTGCATGACCTAGGTGGCCGCTCTCATTTGGCGCCATGCCTTTTGCCGGTCGCAATGTCATTGATTGCCGCGAAACGCATACCCGGCAAGGAGCCAGGCCGCATCCAAGTCGCTTGCCGGCGGCGGGTTGCCGTATTTGTTGGGATCCATGCTGGCGGCATAGGCAATGGTGACGCCCGACAGCCAGCGACGTGAGGTGGAATGCCCGTCCGCCCAGCTAAAGGTGCTCGACGAGCCATGAAACGCCGCCGGCGAG
>CAIQKM010000114.1 GCA_903872345.1 uncultured Verrucomicrobia subdivision 3 bacterium
TGAGGACTGCCAGGATTTGCTGATTGAGACGGTGGTGAAACTCCTCCAGCACAAGAATCCTTACACTGGAAAAACCTACGCGGAAGATCCGGCGCTGGCCTACATCGAGTTGCAAAACGAGGATGACATTTTTTTCTACACGACCGGCAACCTCTTTGACAAATTTCCCACTTACAAAAAGAACTTGATGGAACGCTACGCCGTCTGGTTGCAGAATAAATATCAGAGCCAGGCCGGCCTCAAAGCAGCTTGGGGCGACGCGTTGCAGCCGGACGAGACGCTCGCGGCGAGGAACATCGGCATTCATTCGCAGGTTTGGGAAATGAGCGAAGACGGTTTGAAGGACAAATCGGGCGGTATCCGGCAGCGTTTGCTCGACAACGCCGCGTTTTTCCATGCGGTGCAAAACGCTTTTTACACCAAGTTCGTCAAAGCCATCCGCGCGACGGGTTACGCCGGGCCGCTGTGCGGTTCGCCGTGGCAAGCGCCTTCGGGATTGCCGCATTACTACAATCTCAAGTCGGATTACGAAGTCGGCTACATTGACCGCCATAATTATTTCGGCGGAAAACTCAATGACACGATGATGAACCAGCCCGGCGGCGGCAATTTGTCCACCGGCTTGCAACAGGTGGAAGGCCGGCCGTTCGGGATTTCCGAGTGGATTCATGAATATCCGTCACTTTACAGCACGGAAGGCCCGGCCATCTTTGCGGCCTATGGCATGGGCTTGCAGGGCTGGAGTTCTTCCTATGAGTTCCAGTCGGCGCTGATTCCGGGCAGCTTCAGTGACCTCGTGGGCAAACTGCCGTGGGGCGTGTGGAACACCGATGTGCCGACCCAAATCGGCCAATATCCCGCCTTGGCGCGGATGATCATGCGCGGCGATGTGAAGGAGGGCGAAGTCATCGGCGTGCGGAAAATCAGCCCGTCAAATTTGGCTCAGGGCAAATTCAATTTTTCGGACAAGGTCGTGCAGCAGGGCGATGTGAAAACCTTCACCGGCAACACTCCGCCCACCGCGCTGGCTGCCGGACGACTGCTGGTGAAATTCACGGACAAAGATGAAGCGTCGGTGTTCCCGGACATGACAAAATTCGACCGGAACAAAACCATCGTCTCCAGCACAAAGCAGTTGGCGTGGGATTATTCGGGGAAAGGCTACTTCACGGTGAATACCGAAGGCACGAAAGCCGTGGTGGGGTTTGCGCAGGACAAGCAGCTCGGATTGGGCGGCTATAAATTCACCGTGCGCAGTCCGTATGTTTCACTCTTCCTCACCAGTCTGGAGAAGAGGAAAAATCTTTCCGAAACAAAAACCGCGTTGCTCACCGCCGTGGCGCGCAATAGCAACAGCGGCTATAAAATTCTCAGCGTGGACAACCGGATGCTGGACAACGGCACAGCGCCGATCCTGCTTGAACCGGTGAAGGCCGCCATCACTTGCGGTCGCGCCGTCGCCGCCGTGAACATCCTCGACCAGGACGGCCAGCGCACGGGCCGGACGCTGCCGGTGGATCACAACCGTTTTGAAATTGATAGCGGCAAAGAGAAGACCATTTACTACGAAGTGATTTTTCAATGATTCCACCAAGGCAACCCTATGACTGAAACATTTTCCACCCCGCCGCTGCCGATTCTGACGCAGGAAAAACACATCCGCCGGTGGTGGATTGTGCTCATCAACGCGTCGTGGTTCATCAGTCTGTATGTCACCACATTCACGTTGCCCGCGACGTTGCCGTTCACCCTGCGGCGTTTCACGGACGACACGCGGGTGATCGCGTTGGTGACGAGCGTCGGACTTTGGTTCGGCATCGTGCTCGGACCAATCGTCAACTACACCAGCGATCGCATCTGGACGCGGCTGGGCCGACGGCGTCCGTTCATGATGGTCGCCGCCTGTGGAACTTTGCTGGCGACGCTGTGCATACCGTTTGCGCCGGCGTTGACGCCGTTGATTCTGCTCGTCGTCGTCAGCTCCATCCTCGGCGACGTGGGCAGCACGCTTGAACCGCTCTGGCTCGAAGTCGTCCCGCCGAATCAGCGCGGTCAGGCCATGGCGATCCGCATTCTGGCCATCAACATGGCAGCGCTGTTGTTTTTCCAAGTGATGTTCGCGCAAATGGACCATGTCTATCATCTGCCGGGCGGGTGGCAGCTCAACGGCGAGCAGACCTGCTACTTGAGCGCGGCTTTGCTGCAAATGATCTGGCTGGCCTGCCTCGCTTTTCTCATCCGCGAGGTGAAGCCGGAAGGTGTTCACTTGCGCCGCCGCGGCGAGATTCGTTCGGAACAATTGATCGGCTACATCAAAAACACCCTCGGTGAAACTCGCTGGTGGCATTACCTCCTGATCAGTCCGCTGCCTGCGCCGTGGTTGCTGCGCTGGAGTCTGCGGCCGGGGTTTGCCTGGTTGAGCCTGCTCTTGTTTCCTTGCGCTTTTCTGGTGCGCTTTTTTCAGGATGTCTTCACCGACAAACGCTGGTGGTGGGTTTATTTGTTTTATGTCACCGGCACTTTTGTCCAGCCCATCACCACGTTCAGCAACCTCATGCTGGTGGAGCAATTCCACTACAGCAAACCCAGCATCGCCCTGACCGGACTGCCGGTCATGATTCTCGCCAATGCGATGGTGATGCCGTTCATGGCGTGGTATGCCGACCGGTTAAAACGCTTCAATCCATGGCTGCTGCTCGGCGTCATTCTCGGCAGCGCCGGGGCGATCGTCAAAGTCATTGGGCTGTGGCCGAATCTGGCGAAGGTGGATTTGCCACCGTTCTGGGCGATGATGGCGCTCGCAATTCTGGCTACGCTCGGCAGTGGGGCGGGGATCATCCTCTGCTTCCAGTTGCTGCGCGCATTGCGACCGCAGGCCAATCCACGCGTCTGGGCTTGGGTGATGTATAACACCGGCCTGCTACTGCTCGCCGCCGTCTATCTGACCACCATCAAGATTTTCTGCGGCGGCGTGCCAAGCATCACGACTTGGTTTCTGCTGATGTGCATTTCGCAGGTGGTTAGTTGTTTGCCCGCCATTGCCGGCCCGCTGCTGTATGACCTGATTCCGAAGGACAAAATCGGCACTTTGAGTTCCGGCTTCGGCCTCATCAACACCATCATCCAAGCCGTGCTGACGACGCTGGCCGGCACTTGGATTTATTTTGTCTCGCGTTGGACTTCGGGCGGTGCAACGACCAAGGACTACACCAACATTTATTCCATGCAGATTGCGCTGGGAATCATCACGGTGATTTTGATGACCATTTTCGCCCGCCGGATGTTTGCCGGAAAAATCGTGGAATACGGTCGCCTCGGTTTAAAATCCACCGACTCCGTGCCGGCTGGAGCGGAATTGAAGCCGGAAAAATAGCGGGGTGAATTTTCGCCA
>CAIQKM010000115.1 GCA_903872345.1 uncultured Verrucomicrobia subdivision 3 bacterium
GAGCCGGGCAGCGGTCTTTTTGGGTTTGGGCTTCGTTTCGGCTCAGTTACAGGGTTCTTCAAACCTGCGCCTTCGCCGAAGCCTCGCCCAAACCCAAAAATCCTCGCTCCGAACGGCTACATTATTTTTTAAAACGCTCTAGCCGCAACGTGATCCGCCAGCCGCGCGCGGCATGATTCCAACGCGCCTCCTTTGGCAACAAGTTATACCGTTTCCCAGTTTGAAACTGCATCGGCCGGCTCGTAAGGAGCGCGGGCTTCAATGAGCAAAACGGTCAAGCGCCAGCAAGTGCCAGCGCGGTGAGGAAAACCGCCGGCATCGCGGCGGTGCTGAAGCTGTGGCAGGCGGCTTCCCAGCGGCCAACGGCTTGGGCGGCGGCTGGTCAGGCGTCGTTGCTCTCCTCTATCTCAATAATCTCAATCGGTGGCAACGTCGGGTACCGCTTCTCCAGAATCTTGCGAACTCTGGCGGCAACGTTCCGGACCTCGCGCTTGTGAATGCCACGGATATGAAACTCACTTGTCGCCCGGTCAATCTCGGCCAAGGAAACCTGGCATTCATCCCGCAAAGCCCGATACACATCCTCGCCAAAATCCTTGAATCGCGGGACCAAATCAGAAACCAATAGGGGATTCGGCACGCTATGTTTGACTGTCAAAGTTTTCATAGTTATGCGCTGCGTCGATTGCTACCGCCGATTCGCGGCGGGAACCATGCCATTGGCCTTCGCTCGGAAGTTGTGGACGGACGTGGTGGTGAGTGGCTCCGGGGGTTCAGGCTGATTTGACTCTATGAAAAACATAAGCTAACTGGTCTCTCTGTCCGCTAGAAATATGAAACTCATGCTCATCGCATCTCAATACGCGTATCCACTCGCCGCGCCTGCTACCCGAATTCATCATGCTAAAACTCCAAGAACCAAACCCCCACCAATCCGCTTGATAATCATATGCCGCTGTGTAAAGCGAATGAGAGGCAGCAGGTGGGCAGGAAATCGAAAGCTTCGATTCCGGCGAAATGGTCATGGTAGCAATCCCGTCAGTCCAACAGCCTAAAATTGCCTTCTTGGCAACATTCCAGACCTTGCGTTCAAGTGGAAGGCAATTGATCGAGTTGAAATAGTGACCAATACTTTCTAAATCAATGAAGCAATTCCTCGCGATAACCTCCTTGGCCTGCTCCGCGACCTTGTGCTTCCGGTTCGGAATATCGGACTCTCTGGCATCGGTCCAAACCAAATCGCCTGCCTTCGCATAACAAAAACGGCGCTCAAGAAACTCGTGCGTGATAAAGTGGTCTAAAACCGTGCGCTCACCTTTGACAAGTCCAACCATCCAGACTTCAAAGAAAGCATAAATCTCCCCGCGCCGTTTTGAGAAAATCTCAAACGTCTGGTTCTGGCGGAGAGTAAAACTCACGGTGCGCATAAGCAGCTTAGTCTTTAATTTTTAAGATGAATTGTTTTAGTATGTTGTCAACCATGATGTTCGATGAAGCCGCTCGGAGCTCGGCGGGCGCAGCTTGACACTGCCCCGGGTTAAATAGCTGAGCGCCACCTCACCCCGGCCCTCTCCCCCATTTACCAATGGCGGAGAGGGAGATAACCCGGTCTGCGAGCGGTATTGACGATATCACGGCTCTGGATTGGTGGCAGCGGGAGGCCGCAACCGCGTTGCGGTTGAAACGGGTTGGGGGGGCGGATACCCAGGGTAGTTCGCAGGCTCACAACCCTGGGCTTTGGGCCGAAATCCCGTTGGGATTTTCAAAGGGGTGGCGAGTTTGGACTGGCTTAAATCGGGCTCGGGCTAATCGTTTGGCGGAGAAATTTGGACCCGCCTTACGTCGGCTGCTACCTGGGCCACAACCTGGCGGGCCGACCGCCCGACGGGGCGGAGGCGGAGCCTCGGACAGGCAGGTGAAAACACTTCCCGGTCGCGGAGGTTCCCCGGCCTGGATTTTCCAAAATTTCTTTTGCTCATTGCCGGCTTTCAGTTGAAATTCCTCCCGTGCCAGTCACCGAAGTCATCCGCAACAAGCTCAGTACGCTCCCGCACAAGCCGGGGGTGTACCTGCACAAGGATCGTTTCGGCACAGTCATCTACGTGGGCAAGGCCCGCGATCTGCGGAAGCGGGTGAGCCAGTATTTCCACCCGTCCCGGCGCATGGGGTGGGATCTGAAATTCAACGCGCTGGTCGAGGCGATTCACGATTTCGATTTCCACGTGGTCCGCAGCGAACCCGAGGCGCTGCTGCTCGAAGGCAAACTGATCAAGGATTTCAAGCCGCGCTACAACGTCAGTTTCCGGGACGACAAACGGTTCCTGATGCTCAAGGTGAACCTGAACGATCCCATCCCCAATTTCACCTTCACGCGGTTTAAGAAGGATGACGGCGCGCGCTATTTCGGGCCGTTTGTGAATTCCATGGCGCTGCGCAACACCGTGGCGCTGGCGCGGCGACAGTTCAATCTGCGCGGCTGCCGGGTGTTCACCCCCGGCGAGGCGGATTACAAACATTGTCTCTACGGGCACATCAAACATTGCACCGCCCCGTGCGTGGGCAATGTCACGCAGGAGCAGTATCTGGAGCAGGTCCGCGCCGCGTGCAATTTCCTGGAAGGCCAGTGCCGCGAGATGCAAACCAAGCTGGAGGCGGACATGAAGAAGGCCGCCGCCGCGCAGGATTTTGAGAAGGCGGCCGAATTGCGCGACCTGATCCGCGATCTGGCACACACGTGGAAGCGCACCGAGAAATTTGAGCGCGTGCCATACACGTTGCCGGTCTCCATTAATCCGGCCAGCGACCTCGTGGAGCTGGCCAAAGTGCTTGGCCTGCCGGGTCCGCCGGAACGCATCGAGGGCTTTGACATCTCGAACATCAGCGGCACCTTCGCCGTCGCGTCGCTCGTCAGTTTCCGGAACGGCCGGCCCGACCGCGTGAACTACCGCCGGTTCAAGATCAAGACGGTCACCGGCCAGGACGATTTCGCCTGCATCGCGGAAGCGGTGCAGCGTCGCTATTCCCGCCTGAAGCGCGAGCAAAAGCAAATGCCGGACCTCATCCTGATTGACGGCGGCAAGGGCCAGTTGAACATGGCGGTGGACGAATTGAAAAAGCTGGGGCTGGTGAACATGCCGGTCATCGGGCTGGCCAAGGAATTTGAGGAAGTCTATCTGCCGGAGAAAAGCCTGCCGCTGCGGCTGGGGCTGGATCATCCGGCGGTGAAACTGCTGCAACGCGTGCGCGACGAATGCCATCGCGTGGCCAACAGTTACAACGCGCAGTTGCGTCTCCAGAAAATCTCCGAGAGCATCCTCGACGATTTCCCCGGCATCGGCGAGCGCCGCAAGGCCGCCCTGCTGAAAAAATTCGGGTCCGTCCAGCGGCTCAAAACCGCGACGGTGGAACAGATCGCGGAAGTTTCCGGCTTCGGCGGGAAGGCGGCGGAGGAGTTGAAACGTTTTTTGGAGGCGCGGTCAATGGGGGCGGGTTGAATGCCCTTCTATTTTTCGCCTGACAAATGCGCGGCGACCATGACGGCCATGATCAAAAGGGCGGTTATCAAAAGCAAGGTGCCGGAGTTAAGCACAAACATGACCGTCCCGAACACAAACCGCCGGTAATTGGGCCACCAGTGCGCCCGCCACTCCAACAGGATAAGCGTCAGCAAAACCATGGCTGACGTGGCGATGAGATTTTGCCGGAGCAGGTCGGACAAGGCGATGGCTGTGGCTATGGGTCCGGGCATCGTCACTTTCGCCACCACGCAAAGCTGTTGGAGTTTTGGCAGGATAAAAACGCACGAGAGCACCCATAGACATGCCGCCGGCATGATAAAGGCGGCGGTCTTGAGATAGGTTGCCCATCTTGGTTCCAGTTTTGTGGCTATAGTATTCATATTGGCGGCCAGCTGATAACGGTGAGTTCCGGCAAGGGTTCCAGCGAGTTGTTTTAACTGCTCAAAAATGGTTGTGCCGGCCTTGGAAAATTCCGCTTTCAAGGCGGCGGTCTGGCCCATTTGACGGGTGGCGATGCCGAAGGCGGCTGGCAGGTTCAAGCCTGTTTGCAATTGCTGTTCGATTTCCTCACGCAGATGGCCTTCCAATTCGTCCAGCACGGCGGCGCCGATTCCCGCCGCCCGCATTTCCTCCCGCCAATTCACAATGGATTTTTCGAGATCAAACATATTGCTCCTTTTGCAGGCCCGACAAAACGGAATGAACCATTGACCATTGTTCATTATGTATTTGCAACGCCTGGTGGCCGTCCTTTTTCAGCGAATAATATTTCCGCTTCCGGCCCGTTTCACTTTCACCCCAGCGGGCTTTGATCAATCCCCGCCGTTCCAGCCGGTGCAACACGGGGTACAACATGCCATCCGTCCAGTTCAGCTTGCCCCCGGACCGCGCCTTGACCTCTTGAATGATCGCATAGCCATAACTTTCGCCCTTGGCCAGCAGGGATAATATCAGTGGTTCGGCGGAGGCGGCGACCAGTTCTTTGCGGATCATAGAGACACTATACATAGGAACTATATGCATGTCAAGGTGGCACTAGATCTGGTGGCGCTGGAGTCAGGCCGCCTAAAAGTTGAAACGTTTTCTTTCCGCCATTAATTGAGGAGGAGCCGACGGGAGGCTTGTCATTACCCACATCTTATTTGGAGATGGATGAGTGATGATAGGAGCATCACAACCAGTGGGGCACCCCCATCCGGCCTCCGGCCACCTTCCCCCATCCAATGGGGGAAGGAACTGCATGGTTGGGGTGTTAACCCGGGGCGACGGTCGCTATCGCGCCCTTTGCCCCGGGCTATTATCATGCCGCCCCGCTGGGGCTTACGCTGAGTTCACAGAACTGACGGAATTATGCGGCAACCTTAAACACCAGCAACAGATGCGGGTAATGACAAGGACGCAAGGAGACTCTATTTGCATAGAAATCATAATATATTTTTGAGCCTCCTTACGTCGGCTGCTACCTCCGCAAACGTTAGCCCAGCGATTTCATATCAATCACGAAGCGGTACTTCACATCGCTCTTCAGCAGGCGGTCGAAGGCTTCGTTGATTTTCTGGATGGGGATCAGTTCGATGTCCGAAGTGATGTTGTGCTCGGCGCAGAAATTCAGCATTTCCTGGGTCTCGGCAATGCCGCCGATGAGCGAGCCGGCGAACTGGCGGCGCTTGAAGATGAGGTTGAAGGGTTGCACCGGCAGCGGCTGTTCCGGCACGCCGACGAGGGTCAAGGTGCCATCGCGCTTCAACAGGGCGAGGTAGGCATTGATGTCATGGGGGGCGGACACCGTGTCCAGAATGAAATCAAAGCTGTTCACGTGCTTTTGCATTTCCGCCTCGTTCTTGGAAACGACCACTTCGGACGCGCCGAGGCGGATGGCATCGGCGGATTTGCCGGGCGAGGTGGTGAAGAGCACCACGCGCGCACCGAAGGCATGGGCCAGTTTCACCGCCATGTGGCCGAGACCGCCGAGGCCGATGACGCCGACCTTCTGGCCGGGGCCGACCTTCCAGTGGCGCAACGGCGAATACGTCGTAATGCCGGCGCAGAGCAGCGGCGCGGTGGCGGCGAGATTCAGCGAGGTGGGCACGCGCAGCGCAAAGGCCTCGTCCAGCACAATGGCCTCGGCATAGCCGCCGTAGGTGATGCCGCCGTGCTTTTTGTCTTCGCTGTTGTAGGTGAAGGTCGGGCCTTGTTCGCAGAACTGTTCCAGCCCTTCTTGGCACGATTCGCAGGTGCGGCAGGAATCGACCATGCAGCCGACGGCGGCGAGGTCGCCTTCCTTGAATTTTTTCACGCCGGCGCCGGCCTTGGTCACGCGTCCGACAATTTCATGGCCCGGCACGCAGGGATAAACCGTTCCCTGCCAGTCGTTGCGGGCCTGGTGCAGGTCCGTGTGGCAGACACCGCAGTATTCAATCTGGATTTCAATCTCGGCCGCGCCCGGATCGCGGCGGGTGAAGGTGAAGGGGGCCAGCGGCGTGGTGGCGCTGGTGGTGGCGTAGGCTTTGGTGAGTGACATAATTGAATGATTTCTTGGTTAAACGGTTAAGGCGAATGGTCAGTCCATTGGCCGCGTAATGATGTCAATCTAGCCCCAAACCACGGGGTGTCCAGTGACGAACGGGTAAAAAGAATACGTGCCAAAATCCGATAATTGTGGCTTAATAGGCAGGTCAGTCATATGAATATTCAAACGGCAGTGCTGTGCGATGCAGCCACGGATGACAACGGGAAGTTGAACTTGCTGGGAGCGTTCGACACCATCTACGCCCCCGAAATGCCCGCGATTCACCCGCAATGCGCCGTGGCGTTGCGCGTCACCTTTCTGCCCGGCGATGAAGGCACCCGCGAACTGAGCCTGAACTTTATCAACGCGGACGGCCATTCCATCATGCCCCATTTCCCGCCGATGCCGGTGGATGTGTCGCTGCCCGGGGATGTGCATTTTCTGACCCGCAATTTCGTGGTCAACATCCAGCAGCTCAAATTTCAGGAACCCGGCCTGTACTCGGTGGATATCCGGTTCGACAGCGAGACGGTGACCAGCATTCCCCTGCTGGTCAAACTGCTGCCGCCGGGCAGCGGGGGTACGGGTTCGTCGCTGGACGACCCGGATTTTTCGCGCGGGCATCATTAGCGATTTCCTCCGGAGCGCGGCTGTCTCAGCCGCAGCGCGTGGCTAGGCCAGATGCCGGCGAGTTTGCCTGCACCGTTTTGGCGAAACGGCCGCAGCGCGAGAAGCTCAACCCGTCCCGGTCTGGCGGCACGCTGCGGCTGAGACAGCCGCGCTCCGCCCGAGGGCATCCACCCGGCCGCTGAACGTGTCCGCACGTTGGACCGGCCAGAAGTAATTCGCCTTGCGCCCCTTGCCCGCCTTGCCAAAGGTTTTCGGATTGAATTTTTCCCGGCAAACGGAATAATGTTCGCATGGCAAACGCACCCGTTTTACAGCTCGATCTGCCCGGCATCAAAAAAGTCCGCTCCGGCAAAGTCCGCGAGGTCTTTGATCTGGGCGACGCCTTTCTGCTCGTGGCGAGCGACCGCATTTCCGCCTTTGACGTCATCATGCCCAACGGCATTCCGCGCAAGGGCGAAGTGCTGACGCAAATCTCCCATTTCTGGTTCGCGCGGTTCGCCTCGCTGGTGCCGAATCACCTGCTCGCGGGCGCCAACGATCCGCTCCCGGCCAATCTGCAACCTTACGCCGGCCTGCTCGCGGGCCGCTCGATGATTGTGAAAAAGGCCAAGCCGCTGGCCATCGAATGCATCGTGCGCGGCTACCTCTCCGGCAGCGGCTGGAAGGAATATAAGAAATCGCAGACGGTGTGCGGCATCCAATTGCCCGCCGGCCTGACCGAATCCGCCGAGCTGCCCGAACCCATCTTCACGCCGTCCACGAAGGCCGAAGCCGGTCACGACGAGAACATCTCGTTTGCGGAAGCCGAGAAGATTGTGGGGGCCGACCTCGCCCGCCAGGCCCGCGACCTGAGCCTGATGATTTACAAGGCGGGACGCGACTACGCCCGCCAGCGCGGCATCATCATTGCCGACACCAAGTTTGAATTCGGCCTGTTCGAGGGCAAACTGATTTTGATTGATGAAGTGCTCACGCCGGATTCCTCGCGCTTCTGGCCCGCCGACCAGTATGTGCCCGGCCAGGGCCAGCCGAGTTTCGACAAACAATTCGTCCGCGATTATCTGGAAACCCTCACTTGGGACAAAAATCCGCCCGGCCCGACGCTGCCGGACGACGTCGTCAATAAGACGAGCGCCAAGTATCTGGAAGCTTACGAACGGCTGACGGGCAAGGCGTTGTAAGGCGTCAATGGTTGGCGGTTGCCTCTACAAAAATGGCCACCAACCGCTCCAACCCCGCCTGATCCGCCGCGTCAAACCGGCTGAGCACCGGGCTGTCCAAATCCAGCACGCCCAGCAACCGGCCGTCTTTGATCACCGGCACAACGATTTCCGAGCGCGATGCGGCGTCGCACGCGATGTGGCCGGGGAAGGCGTGGACATCCGGCACCAGCACGGTTTGCCGTTGCTGTGCCGCCGTACCGCAAACGCCCTTGCCCAACTGCAACCGCACGCACGCCGGCTTGCCTTGAAACGGGCCGAGCACCAGTTCGCCCTCTACCAACCGGTAAAAACCGGCCCAGTTCAGTTCCGGTAACGCGTTGAAAATCAATGCCGCCGTATTGGCGGCATTGGCAATGAAATCCGTTTCGCCCGTCAGCAGGCCTTGCAATAAGGTCGCCAGTTCCGCGTACGCGGCCGGCTTGTCCGCAGGCAGGGTGGACTTGATTTCGAACATGTTGGCAGTGTGGCTGGAGAGAATGTGCGGCGTCCAGAAAAACCATTTCAAGGTAGCGGCGGGCATCCCTGCCGCCCGGGCAGAACCGTGAAATGGCCAAACCACTTGCTAATTATCACCAGCTCGTGCCAGCGGAGCCTTTCCCGCCGGGCTGGAAGCGCCGGCTCCACGGCAGGCAGGCTGCGGGCGCATCTTGACACTGCCCCCGGAATACGGTTAGAAGAGGGGGGTTCCTCAACCAACTGGCAAAAACCAACCAACCAAAGGAAGAGGATGAATACAAAACCAACGGGTCCCCGCCCCTTGCGCGAGATCGAGA
>CAIQKM010000116.1 GCA_903872345.1 uncultured Verrucomicrobia subdivision 3 bacterium
CTATTTTACAGATTTTAAGCCTCACGCTCTTCGAGAAAATGCCCATTTTACAGGCGCTTACTCAACAACCGCCCACTCCTCCGCCATCAGACATCACCGATCATCAATGTTTACTGGGGTTTTAAACCGGACAGTAGTGAAGCGACCTGAATACCGATGATGGATCCCGACAACAAGGAATGGAATTCCTTTTTTTCCAATAACATGCCCATCCATCCATCATCAGGCTCGACAATTCCCAGAGCTTTCAGTGCCGTCTCTTGTTTACGCTGTATTTGCAAACCGGCTCCCATCCGGGTAGCTTCCTGGGCCGATTGCTGCAATATCTGAAAACCACGAAGCGCCCGCAATTCGTCGGAATACGACCACCAGTAACGATAGAGAAATATTCGGGCTTCCAAGGTTGCCTGGGCCAATGGGCTGGGTTGATTTTCCCAAGCTACCGATCCCATATTAAAGGTTTCTTTGAGGGCAGCATTGGACTTACGCCACTCGGCTAGCGTGATCCCAGTGCAATGTTGCTCTATCGTCAACGCCAGGGGAAAGGCTTGCAAAAAGTCCATCCGCTCCCAATCGGCCGCCAAGCTGGCAAGCTGCGCATCGGCGACATCGGGCGATTGCAGAATTTCCCAAGTCAAACTTTGTGCCATGTTAGCAATGGCCATTCCTACTAACTCGGAAATCAGCAGCCGCTGCCGTTGCGATGCGTTCGCCAGAACCAGCATAGCTTGGACATTGGTGACCGCTGACGCCAGGTTGCCAGCGTGCAAATCCGCCAAGCCAGCGTTGGATAAAAACCGTGCCGACACTTTCAACTGGGCGAGATGCAGATTGGTAAAGGAGGTGTTATTGGCAAATCCCCGCTGATAATCGAAGTTGAAATCACATTCTGGCCGATCGATCAGTTGCGTCAGCAATGTTTGGATTTCCCCGTCCTTTCCCATCGGTTTCAGTTGTTCCCAATAATTCGTGGTGGAACCATCCCGGAGATCAGGTTGCTGCGCGCACGCCATGGCTTTGCCCGGCGCGACCATGCGCATGATATTGAAGGAACCGGTGCTCCGCATGGTTTTGCTGGTCTGCTCCAAGGCGAGGGCTTGAAGATAGAGTGCCGTCCCATCCCTGTCCGGCGCGACCGGCGGCGGCACCGCCTGGCTCAATTCCACCAAGTCCCCTTTGGCCTTGAGTTCGGCGCGAAATTGATTCACCGCCGCTCGCAACTGGTAGTGATGGATGATGGAACCGATGACGCCCACCATGGCAATCAAACCCGCAGCGATCAGAATGTTCCGATAGATGCGTTTTTTATTCATGGGGTCCAGCGTCACGCTGGTCGTACAGGTAAACCGGTTATATCGCCTTCAAAAAGAAATTCCGCTGCTTGGTGCTGATCGGCATTTCCAGCTTTTCCATCACCTGGAGCATGTCTTCCCACACCTTGCGCTTTTCGGACATCGCCTGATTGCGCAGCAGGTAGGCCGGATGAAACGTCGGCATCAGCGGAATGCCGCGATACGTCTGCCAGGTGCCGCGCAGTTTGGTGATGCCGATGGTTTTGCCGAGCAACCCTTCCACCGCCGTGGCCCCGAGTGCCACGATGGCCGTGGGTTGGATGAGGTCAATCTGCTCGTGCAGAAACGGAATGCAGGTGGCCATTTCGTCGGGCGTCGGCTTGCGGTTGCCGGAGGTCTGGGCGGGCATGTCCGGCCGGCATTTGAGAATGTTGGCGATGTACACGTGCTGGCGGTCCAACCCGGTGGCTTGGATGATTTTGGTCAACAACTGGCCGGCCGCACCCACAAACGGTTCGCCCTGTTCATCTTCATCCGCTCCCGGAGCCTCGCCTACGAACATCAGGCGGGCGTCAATGTTACCCACGCCAAAGACCACGTGCTTGCGCGACGCAGCCAGGTTGGGACATTTCACACAGGCCAGCGCACGTTCGCGCAGTTCGGCAAAGGCGGCGGCTTTTTCGGCCGGCGGCAGCTTGGGGGCGACCGGTCTTTCGGTCAGAACCGAAGCCGCGACTTTCGCGGGGGCCAGAGGTAAAACGGGTGCGGGCCGGGCTGCCGGGGCGGGCGGGGCCGGCATGGTCCGGGGCTGGGGACTGGCCGCAGGCGCCCGCGCGGGCAAACTGGCCGGCTGCCGCGCCGGAGCCTGCCCCAAGGCGCGCAGCGTTTCGGGCGACACGGCCACATGGCGGACGCCGCGCGATTTCAGACTTTCGAGGTGCTGAATCGTCGCATCAAGCAGTTGGCGGTAACCGGCGGACATGGGGTTATCGTAACGGGTGTACGGCGAAGTGCAATCCGACATCGCAAAAGCGACAAAAGCACCAGCAATTAGGAAGCGGGTAAACTGGTAGCGCAGGCTTTCCAGCCTGCGGGTTCACGGGACTTTCCAGTCCCGTGATTCCAAGAGCCGGGCGACTGAAAACTTGCGCTACGTGAGCGTTCGGGAACGGTTCGCAAGGCGGCGTCATTGCCGCCGGGCTGGAAGCGCCGGCTCTACGGCAGGCAGGGATGCCCGCCGCTACGGGTGCCATCAACAGTTTCGGGGATTGCGCGAATGTCACCTTTGCGGGAAGCTAACCGTCCAACTCCACATGAAATGGCTCCCCCTCATCGTGCCGGCGGCCTTATGCCTCCTGCCACTGACCGTATCCGCCCAGCGGGTAACGGATAATTTCGACGCCGGCTGGTCGTTTCTCCAAGCTGACACCGCTGGCGCGGAACGGGTTGCCTTCGACGACACCGCCTGGCGCAAGCTGGATTTGCCGCACGATTGGAGCATTGAAGGTCCTTTTGCCGACACCAACCTAACCGGCGGTGCGGGCGGGTTCCTGCCGTCCGGGGTGGGCTGGTATCGCAAACATTTCACGTTGCCGGGCGGGGAACCCAACCGCCGCATCTTTGTGGAGTTCGATGGTGTGATGCAAAACAGCGATGTGTGGATCAACGGGCTTCATCTGAGTCACCGCCCCTACGGCTACGTGAGTTTCAGCGATGAATTGACCGGCTACGTGAACTGGGGCGGCGAGAACGTCATTGCCGTGCGGACGGATACCTCGGCGCAGCCGGCCTCGCGCTGGTACTCGGGCGCGGGCATTTACCGGCATGTGCGGCTGGTGCAGACGACGCCGGTTTACATTCCGCCGAATGGAGTGTTTATTTCCACGCCGGAGGTTAGTCTCGGCTTGGCGACGGTGCACGCCCAGGTGACGGTGACGAATTTGCACAGCACCCCGGTTCAAGTGTTTCTGAATATCACCCTCCTCGGCCCGGATGGCGCAGTGGCGGGCATTGGCCAGACCCGGATGCAAACGATTCCCGCCACCGGCGTGGCGCAATTCGAGCGCGACCTAGTGATCACCCATCCCCAACGCTGGGAACTGAACCACCCGGTGCTCTATCAGGCAAAGATATCCGTGGCCGGCCCGCCGCCGGAGCCGGATTCCGCCCGCGTCACGAAAGATCAGCCGCAAACGGCGGGCACGTGGTACGATGAAACCAAGGTGTCGTTTGGCGTGCGCGAATTTCATTTCGATGCGGACACCGGCTTCTGGCTGAACGAAAACAATTTCAAACTCAAGGGTGTCTGTTTGCATCAGGATGCCGGCGCTTTTGGCGTGGCCGTGCCGATGGGCGTCTGGGAAGAACGGCTGGCCGCCTTAAAATCGCTCGGCGTGAATGCCATTCGCACCGCGCACAATCCGCCGGCCCCGGAGTTTCTGGATTTGTGCGACCGCATGGGCTTTTTGGTAATGGACGAAATGTTCGATTGCTGGACCGTCGGTAAAAACCGCTACGATTATCATCTGTACTTCAATGACTGGTCGCAGGCCGATGAACACGATGCCATCTTGCGCGACCGCAATCATCCCAGCGTAATCCTCTATAGCGTGGGCAATGAAATCCACGACACCCCGAATGCCCCGCTGGCCAAACACATTTTGAAAGGACTGGTGGCGGTGGCGCACGACGCCGATCCCACGCGCCCGGTCACGCAGGCGCTGTTCCGTCCGAATGTGAGCCACGATTACAATAACGGCCTGGCCGACCTGCTGGACGTGGTGGGACAAAATTATCGCGAGAACGAAATTCTGGCCGCGCACGAACAAAAGCCGTCGCGCCGGATTGTCGGCACGGAGAACAAACATGATCGCGCCACTTGGACGGCGCTGCGGGATCATCCGGCGTACGCGGGACAGTTTTTGTGGACCGGCATTGATTATTTGGGCGAGGCCAAAAACTGGCCCGTGGTGGGTCATGGTTCCGGCCTGCTGGACCGCACGGGTGCCATCCGCCCGCTCGCGCGGGAACGGCAAAGCTGGTGGAATGACCAGCCGATGGTGGCGATTGCACGCCGCATCGCCCCCACGGATTTGATGCCGACCGATCCCGGCTACGGTGCGGAAGAGCGGCATACGCAGGTGCTGTTCTCCGACTGGACGCCCAAGGAGACACAACCGCATAACGAGAACGTCGAGGTTTACTCGAACGTGAAGGAAGTGGAGCTGTTCCTGAACGGCCAGTCGCTGGGAACCAAAACCATTAATGCCGACGCTTCGCCGCGCACCTGGCAAGTGCCGTTCGCGCCCGGCGAAATCAAGGCGGTCGCCCGCGCCGGCGGCATCGCGCTGGCGACCAACGTACTGCACACCGCCGGCCAACCGGCGCAGATTGAACTCAGCACCGAGGATGCCGTCATTGGTAACGGCTGGGATGACGTGGCGTTGGTCCGCGCGCGTATCACGGACAAACATGGCGTGGAAATTCCCCGCGCCCGGGATTTAATCAAGTTTAGTGTCAGCGGCCCGGGTGCGGTGGCGGCGGTGGACAACGCCGACAATGGCAACCCCGAGCCGTTTCAGACGAATGTTCGTCATGCCTTCCAAGGCGAATGCGTCGCGTTTGTAAAAGCCGCCAAGGCCGGCACGCTCCGGATTACCGCCTCGGCACCCGGACTGGCCGAAGGCAGTCTGAAAATCAAGGCGGTCAAAGGAACCCTGTTGGCGCGATGAAACGGTTTTGCCTGCCATTCTGGTTGTTGCTCGCGACCACACTGGTCGTTGCGGGGTATTCGGCGCGTGCGGCGGAATTTGCCTTTGGCGCCGACCTGTCCTTTTTGAAACAGGCGGAGGATGGCGGCACGGTGTTCAAAGACGGCACGAATGCGCAGCCCGGCTTGCAGATTTTTCGCCGCCACGGGTACAACTGGGTCCGCCTGCGCCTCTTTGTGGATCCGGTGACCGATCATCTGCCCAACAACCTCGCCTATACACTCGCGATGGCAAAGGATGTGAAGAAATCCGGGGCCAAGCTGCTGCTCGATTTTCATTATGCCAATTCCTGGGCCGATCCCGGCAAACAGCCGATGCCGGCCACATGGGAGACGCTGTCGCATACGCAGTGCGTGCAAACGGTATTCACCTACACGCGCGATACGGTGGCCGCCTTTCGCCAGGCCGGGGTGTTGCCGGACATGGTACAGGTGGGGAACGAAATCACGCACGGCATGTTGTGGCCGGCGGGGGAATTGCCTGAACATTGGAATCAGTTTGCGGACTATGTCCGCGCTGGTGTCCAAGGCGTCGCCGCCGGTGCGGGGGACGGGCCGGGACCACGCATCATGATCCACTGTGATCAGGGCGCGAATACGCCCCGCACGAAATATTTCTTCGACCACTTAAATCAATATGGCATCGCCTATGACGTGATCGGTTTTTCCTACTATCCATGGTGGCATGGCAGCTTGGCGGACTTGCGCGAAAATCTGGCCTTCGCCGCCAAGACCTACCACAAGGATGTCATGGTGGTGGAAACGGCGTACTATTGGAAACCGAGCCGCTACTTTGATAAAACTCCACCGCCGTTCGCCGAATCGCCGGCCGGGCAGCGGGAATTTTTGGATGAACTCACGCGCGTGGTCATGAATGTGCCCGACAGCCGGGGCACGGGCGTTTTTTGGTGGGAACCGGCCGTGGCCAGTCGCGGTCTCGCCGCGCGCGGATTTTTTGATGAGGCCGGCAATGCCCTGCCGGTGCTGACCGTTTTCGACAAGTACACCCGCCCGGAACGTCCGACGGCGGACAATTGAACTGCCAACTGCCATTGCGTCCATGAAAATGAATCATCAACTCCTGCCGCTCGCCCTAGCCCTGTATGCCGGCACTCTTTCCAGCCCCGCCCAAGATACGACAACTTGGAAATTTGCCTTTGGCGACCGCGTACCTGAGTCCGGCTGGACGCAGGTGTCGCCGACCAATATTTATTCCATTGAACGGGGTTATGGCTTTGAACCCGGCGCTTCGGTCGCCGGCAAGGACTATGTCTCCAGTGCGACACCGTTTTTATTTTCCGCGAAACTTCCGGAGGGGAATTATGCGGTCACCGCGCTGCTGAACGACCAGACCGGCGAATCCGTGACCACGGTAAAATCCGAACAGCGACGTCTGATGCTGGAGAAGGTGCAGATTCATCCCGGCACGCGGGCGGCGCGCACGTTCATCGTGAACGTGCGCACGCCGAAAATCGCGGGCGGCGACCATGTTCACCTCAAAAAACGGGAAGTGGAAACCGAGACCGTGGATTGGGATGAAAAGTTGACGCTCGAATTGAACGGCATCCATCCGACGTTGCGCGCGCTGATAATTGCGCCAACAAATGTGGCGACCGTTTTCCTGACCGGCGATTCCACCGTATGCGATCAGCCCGCCGAGCCGTGGAACAGTTGGGGTCAGATGCTGCCGCGCTTTTTTCAGCCCGAGGTGGCCGTGGCGAATTACGCCGAATCCGGTGAATCGGTGAAAAGCTCCCTCGGCGCGCACCGGTTCGACAAGGTGTTTAGCCTGCTGAAGCCCGGCGACTATCTCTTCGTGCAATTCGGTCACAACGACATGAAAGACAAGGCCACCAATGCGCTGGCGGTTTATAAATCGAATCTCGAAAAAATCGTGGCGCGCACGCGTCAACTGGGCGGCACGCCCGTGCTGGTGACTTCCATGGAACGCAAGAACGGCATCGAGCACGACACGCTGGCCGGTTATCCCGACACGGTTCGCGCCGTGGCGAAGGAACAGAACTGCGCACTGGTGGATTTGAACGCCATGAGCCGCGAGTTTTATCGCGCCTTGGGCGGCGATCTGGACAAGGCGTTTCAGGATGGCACACATCACAACAACTACGGCAGCTACGAGCTGGCCAAATGTGTGGTACTCGGCATCAAAAAAGCCGGCCTGCCGCTGGCCAAATCTATCGTGAGTGATTTCGGGGATTTCGATCCGGCCAAGCCGGATGCGGTGGGCACCTTTGAAATGGCCGTGAGCCCGGTGGTTTCGACGGTGAAGCCTTTGGGAAATTAGCGCGAAACCGGCTGACGACTGCGGGCGGAAAAAATAGTGTAACGCTCTCCCTCACCCAACCCTCTCCCCAAGAGGGCTTTTTCCTGGCACGTTATTAATGAATTTGGTCACGGGTCTCACCAATCCAGCGACTTGATTCGCGAAATAGGCGGCAACCGTTTCCCCTTCTCCTGGGGGGAAAGGCCGGGATGAGGGCGAGTGATAAAACAAACTTTTTCCAGGCTGCAATTTCGGTAATCGCGGTCGAGTAAACTTTTGGTTTAGCTTTTTATCCAGCCTCCCCAATACGGGTAATGATCAGACTGTCTGCTTGCATTCTGGCAATGGCGGGATCCGATCATAATCGGATGGCTGCCGGAACACCTCACTTTATCAGCCGTTCGTAATAAATGAGCGGGGCGTTTTTATACACCACCCGCCCCATTTCGCTGTAGCCGCAGTGCGCATAGAAGGGGCCGGCACCGGCGGCGGCATCGTAGGCGTCGAGGCGGATGGCATCGGCAGGCCATTTATCTGTAATCATTTTGACCGCTTCCAGACAACGGGTGCCGATGCCCTGGCGCTGTCGGTCCGGCGTTACCGCCATGGATAACAGATAGAGTGGCCGAACGCAGGGCGTGAAATACGTGGTATCAATGGCCCACGGTTTTTTGGCTGTCAGGCGCAAGGTAGCAATGATTTCCGAGCCGTCCCGCGCCACGAACACGTGCATGTTTCGCAGGGCGAACAAGACGCCGGCTGTCGTGGTTTTGCAAGACCAGGGGCCCTGACCATGCGCGTCCGTCAGATGCTCCGCCACGGCGGTATGCATCGCCGCGAGCGCGGCGGCGTCATCCCCAGTTCCGGGTTTAAGGCTAAAATTTTTCACTGTTGTGCAGGCGTCATTTTCCAAATATTTAAATCAGAATGGGCCAAACATGGTGGCGTTAATGAAGGTACCTAGCCCAACCCAGCCATAAACCACTGCCAAGCTGCACAAAATCATACCGTACAAAACAAATTGGCCATGCCGGAATGCCAGAATGCCACATAAGGTCGGAACAACTAGAATCACTCCCCATGCAGTGATCTTGCCCGGAAGTGAATCCAAAAAACCGATGATGTTGAACGGATTACTAAAACTGGCATCTAAATCTGTGGAATCACTGGCCCCATTGCGATGCATTTTCTCGATTCCCGCATAGCACAGAATGGTCGAGAAGACCATGAACAGCACCAGCGAACCGTAAAAGCCTTTGAAGGTGGCGGTCATGGAATAAGTTTATTCCTGTCGGCCTTTAACGCCACCGAATTTTTCAATCCCGCCGGCCAATCCGGCCCTACACTTGGCCGACTTTGCGCAGGTAGTCGAAAGAGAAAATTCCCGTATTATGCCCGTCACCCCAAACGGGCTGGATGGCATAGCCGCCCACGGTGACCATGCGGGTCAGTTCAAACGCCTTGGCCGTCAGAGGCGCGGGCGGATTTTTATAGACGTTGCCCATGATGTCGGTTTCGCCCTGGCAGCCGGCGCAGGGGCAGCAGCGACGGAGTTGTTCCAAGGCAATGAAACTTTCGGTGCCATCAGCCCATTTAATGGCGAGTTCCTGGCCAATCTGCTGGATATCGAGGGGGCGCATCAGTGTTTTTTGATAAAGCGTTCAAAGGCCGCGAGCGTTTCCGGGCTGACGTGATGCTCGATGCCTTCGGCATCCAGCTCCGCCGCCTTGGCGGAAACGCCCAGCGTCTGCAAAAAAGCCACCACCGTCTGGTGCCGCTGCCGGCATTCATCCGCCATGCGGCTGCCGCCGGGGGTCAGAAAAATCGCGCGGTAAGGCTTGGTGCTTACATAGCCGTCGCGTTGCAGGCGGGCGAGAGTGCGATTGACGGTCACATGCGTCACGCCAAGCCGACGGGCCAGATCCACCACGCGGGCTTCGCCCTGCGCGGCGGTCAGATCGGCAATGGCTTCGACATAATCCTGCGCCGTCTCCAGCGCGCGGTCGTGGCGGGAGCGGCGGAACGTTTCCGCCGGCTGGACGGGCGGGCGGGCGGACGCTTCGGCTTTTTTTCGGTCGGTGCGTGGCATGGTTGCCCCTTCATTCAAAACGGCCCGCCCGCCTTAGTCGAGGTTTAATTTTGTAACCTGAGCTACATTTTGCGTTGACAACCGCCGCATTGAAATGTATCCATAGCTACATAATGGTAATTATGTCCCGAGGTCAGACACGAACAAACACCCTTTCCCGACCCGGGGCCGGGGAACCGGCCTTTTGCCGCGGAGGCCGCCATTAAAGCCATGATCCCGCCCCCCGAAGATTTAAATCCCCCGGCCGCCGCCGCCCCGGATGCGCGTCCCGGCGCCATGTCGCTGGAAGGCTTGCATGACAGCGTCAAAGTGCCCCATCACCAGGCCGGCTTCTGGAAGCAAATGGTCGCCTACTTCGGCCCGGCGATATTGGTCAGCGTGGCCTACATGGATCCGGGCAACTGGGGGACCGACCTTCAGGCCGGCGCCCAGTTCAAATACGGACTGCTGTGGGTGGTCGGCCTGGCCAGCCTGATGGCGATTTTTTTGCAAACCATCGCCGCGCGGCTCGGCATCGCGACCGGGCGCGACCTCGCGCAGTGCTGTTATGAATGGTATCCCAAGTGGACACGGGTGCCAAACTGGCTCATGGCGGAACTGGCGATCATCGCCTGCGACCTGGCCGAAGTTCTGGGCGGCGCGGTGGCGCTGCTCATGCTGTTTCACATCCCCATTTTCTGGGGGGTCATCATCACGGGCGCAGACGTGCTGCTGCTATTGGCCATGCAGCGGTTCGGCATGAGGACCATTGAATCCATCGTGCTGCTACTGGTGGCGACCATCGGGATTTGCTACTACATCGAGATTTTTGTCCTGCCGCAGACGCAGCCGGGCTTTCTGGAAATGGGCCGGGCGATGATCATGCCCACTTTGGGTTCGCCCACCATGATTTACGTGGCCATCGGCATCATCGGCGCAACGGTCATGCCGCATGTGCTCTATCTGCACCCGGCGCTGGTGCAGAGCCGCAAATTCCAGAAGGACGACGAGTCCATCCGCAAGGCCATCCGCTTCAACACGTATGACGTCATCGCCAACCTGTCGGTCGCCTTCCTGATCAACGCCTCCATTCTGGTGCTGGCCGCGATTGTTTTTTATGGCAAGACCAGTGTCACCGCCGCCGGCGGCCAGGTGGTTCAATTCAATGATGCAACGGACTGGATTCAGGCGGCCTACCTGACGCTGGCGCCCCTCCTGGGCAAGGCGGCGGCGGGCACGCTTTTCGCCATCGCCCTGCTGGCCAGCGGTCAAAGCGCCACCATTGTCGGCACGCTGGCCGGCCAGGTGGTGATGGAAGGCTTCATGCACTGGCGCATCCAGCCTTGGGTGCGGCGGCTTATCACCCGTTCGCTGGCCATCATTCCCACGGCGGTCTATATCGGCATTCGCGGAGCCAATAACGTCACGGATCTGATTGTCCTGAGCCAGGTGGTGCTGGCGTTGCAACTTCCGTTTGCAATGTTCCCCCTGCTGCATTTCGCCAGTTCCCGTAAGCGGATGGGCCAATGGCGGCTGGGCTGGTTTCTGCTCATCGCCGGGTGGGGTTCGGCGATTCTTATCACGGCTTTCGATTTCTACGGTTTGCCCGACGCCATCAAACAGGCTTGGCAGGTGATCAAGGGCGGATAAACTAAAGGCCACCCCATGTACCAGACCATTCTCGTGACCCTGGACGGCACCCCCACCGACCGCGCCATCATCGAACACATTAAACAGCTCGCGAAACTCGCGCAAAGCCGCGTGGTGCTACTGCACGTGGCGGATGGCTGGGCGGCCCGCATTTTCGGCGCGGATGCCGTCAGCCCCGAGATCACCGAGGACACCGCGTACTTGAACCGGGTTTGCGCGGAGTTCCAAGCCGCCGGCATTCCCACCGAGGCGGAACTGGCTTACGGTGATCCGCCGAAGGAAATTATCAAATGGGTCGGGCAAAAAGGATGCGACCTGGTAGCGATGAGCACGCATGGACATCATTTCGTGGCCGACCTGTTTCTGGGCAGCACCTCCCGGCACGTTCGTCACAGTGTCAGCGTTCCCGTTCTCCTGCTCCGGGCAAAATAAATCCCGGCCGGCGCCGCGAAAACAGGCGAAAGGTTGGGGATTTAACGCAGACGCTGAGTAACGCGGAGAAAGTTATTTGTTTCTGAGGAGATAACAGCAACCTCTCTGCGCAACTCAGCGTCTTCCGCATCTCCGTGTTAAATCCCCTCCGGCTTCATTACCCGTAAATATTCTTCGGATGCCGCTTATGGCCGCGCAGGGTGAACCGGTAAAAATCCCGCAATTCCACCACCACCTGCCCGGCCAGCCACAGCGGCCCGCCGGTAATCTGGCGACTGGCGGCGGCAATCTCTTTGGAATACTTCGCGTTGCCATTCTGCCTCACCCGTTTGGCCTTGATGCCCGAGCGCACGGCGAGCAGGGCTTTTAATTTTAACTTCCGGTGCCAGATCCAGCCCTTGCCGCGCAACAGCTCATTCATCTCCATGGTTCGCCATTCATCCAGAATCAACGGCTGAAGGGCCGGGGCCAGCGAGGTGGTCTGATTCGTGCCATGCCAGCGATATTGGCCCAGGGCCTGGTTCACAAACACAATCTTGCGGCAATGCGCTCCCAAGGCCGCCCAATACATCTGGTCGCCCATGATGGGCGCATCCAGCGGAAATAACACGGGTACGGGCTGGTAATCCGTCCGGATGAGGGTGGCGCAAAAGGCTTGATTGCCGATCTCGGCTTTGCGTTGCAGAAAGACGTCCCGATCCAGCACGGTCACCGAACCATCCGGCTTCCCGGAATAACTCAGGTGCGCGTCATTTTCATCAATTCGCTCATCCAGACACCAACCCAGCCCATACCCCTGCTCCGTGCCAATGGCCTTCGTCATCACCTCATAAAATTCTGGCGAGATAGTGTCATCCGAATGCAGCAGGTGCAAAAATCTCGTTCCGGCCGCCAGCTCCAGACAACGGTTCAAATTGCCGAAGAGACCGAGATTCACCGGGTTGCGGATAAATTCGCACGGAAAGCCGGTAAAATTCCGGACGATTTCTTCCGTGCGATCGGTGGAGCGATTATCAATCACCACCACGCGGTCCGGCCGAAGCGTCTGGCGTGCGACGGACGCCAGCGTCCTTTCCAGGAACTGCTCGCCGTTATAAACCGGGATGGCGGTGATGATGGATGCTTTCACTGGGGCGGAGCTTAGGCAAAAAGCGGGCGCACAGACAAGTTCTGGCTTTCAATACCGGCATCATTTGGCCAGCATGAATGCATGAACACAGCGGACATACCGGTATTCATCCTCTGCGGCGGCCTGGGCACGCGCATCAAGGAAGAAACCGAGTTTCGCCCCAAACCGATGGTCCCCATCGGCGAGCACCCCATTCTCTGGCACGTCATGCAGGTCTATGCCAAGCACGGTTTCCGCCGGTTTGTCCTCTGCCTGGGTTTTAAGGCCGATGTGGTGAAGGATTATTTCCATAACTTCCACCTGCGCAACGCCGACTGCACCATCCAGCTCAAAACCAACGCCGTGACCGTGCATGAACATCAGCACAATCCGGACTGGGAAATCACTCTCGCGTTTACCGGAGAAAAGAACATGACCGGCAGCCGCGTGGCGCAGGCTGCGCGTAAATATCTGGGTCAAGCCGAACACTTTGCAGTGACTTACGGCGATGGCGTGACAGACGCGGATCTGACCGCCGAATTGCGCCAGCATCTGGCCGGCAACAAATTGGGCACGGTGCTGGGGGTGAACCCGCCGTCCCGCTTCGGCGAGATCAAGGTGGATGGCGACCGCGTGCTGGCCTTCGAAGAGAAGCCCGATCTGGAAGGCCATTGGATCAATGCCGGATTTTTCCTGTTCCATCGCGATTTCCTCAAACGCCTGCCGGAAGACGAAACTTGTGTGCTGGAGCGTGACCCCTTGGTGAAGCTGGCGCAGGACGGCCAGTTGAACATCTACAAGCACAGCGGCTTCTGGGCCTGCATGGATACGCAACGGGACCGCGACTATCTCACCAAGCTGGCGGAATCCGGGCAGCCCCCGTGGCTTAAATAATTTCACGCCATGTTTGCCGGGCAATTTCAAAACAAAACGGTGTGGCTTTCCGGTCACACCGGTTTCAAGGGGAGCTGGCTGGCCGAATGGCTGTTACGCTTGGGAGCGCATGTACACGGTTTTGCGCAGCCACCGGCCACTAATCCCGCCATTTTTGAGCAGCTTGGCCTCGCCGGCCGGCTGGATCATGAAATCGGGGACATCCGCGATTTTGAACGCGTCAAAAAGTCCATCGGCCGCGTCCAGCCGGATTATGTCTTTCACCTCGCGGCCCAGCCGCTGGTGCGTTATTCCTACGAACATCCGCTGGAAACCTACTCCACCAACGTCATGGGCACGGCTCACGTGCTGGAAGCCCTGCGGCAACTCCAAAAGCCCTGCGCCGCCGTCATTGTCACCACGGACAAATGCTACGAGAACCATGAGAAGGATTACGCCTATGTGGAGGAAGATTCCCTCGGCGGCCATGATCCTTACAGCTCCAGCAAAGGCGCGGCGGAAATTGTGACCAGCGCCTATCGGCGTTCCTTTTTCGGCAAGTCGCCGGTAAAAATTGCCAGCGCCCGCGCCGGGAATGTGATCGGCGGGGGCGACTGGGCACTCGACCGCATTGTGCCGGATTGCATTCGATCCTTGCAACAGGGGGCCGCGATACCGGTCCGGAATCTGGTGGCCACGCGGCCCTGGCAGCACGTCTTGGAGCCGCTCAGCGGCTATCTCTGGCTCGCGGCCGTGCTGGCGCAGCCAAGTTTGGCAACCGCGTCGCCGACACAGGTGGCAAGCGCCTTCAACTTCGGGCCAGACAAGGAAGCTAATCGCACCGTGGGCGAACTGGTGCAGGAAATTTTGAAAAACTGGCCCGGCCGCTGGGAAGACAAGAGCGATCCGCACGCCGTCCACGAAGCCAAATTGCTGATGCTGGCCACCGCGAAGGCCAAAAACATTTTGAGCTGGCAGCCCGCCTGGAAATTTGAAGCGGCCATCCGCGAGACGGTGCAATGGTACCACACCGTCAGCCAAAACCCGGCGGAGGCCAACCGGATGACGGTGCAACAACTGACAGACTATGAACAGGCCGCCATGGCCGCCGGAATTGCCTGGGCCGTCCGCTAAAGAAGTAGCAGCCGACGTAAGGAGGCTCCAAATAAATGAGCGTTTACAAAGAAGTTTGAGCCTCTTCACGTCGGCTGCCACATCAGAAATGATTTTTGAACGGGCTGCCAGCCCCAAGCTGCTCCGAAATAGGCTTGGCACGGCCAGCCAAAACACAATAATTGGAACCGAGAATGAACGCCGCTGAAATAAAAGCTGAAATCCTGCGCCTGACCCGGGAATTTTCCCGCCTGACCCACGGGGCCAACCGCCCGGGTTACGCGCCGGATGAATCCCGCAAGTTTGTGCCGGGCGAAACCAACGTCCCCTATGCTGGCCGCGTCTTCACCGAGGATGAAGTGGAAGCCGCCGTTTCCTCCACGCTCGATTTCTGGCTCACGCTGGGCAAGGAAGGCGAAGCGTTTGAGCAAAAGCTCGCCGCCTTTCTGGGCGTCAAATCCAGTATCCTCTGCAATTCCGGCTCCTCGGCCAATCTGCTGGCCGTCTCCGCGCTTGCGAGTCCGCGCCTCGGCAACCGCCGGGTGCGCCATGGCGATGAAGTCATCACCGTCGCGGCGGGCTTTCCCACCACGGTGGCCCCGATCATTCAAAGCGGTTTCGTCCCGGTGTTCATTGATAACGACCCCATTACGCTCAACGCCCGCGTTGAGCAGTTGGAGGAAGCCTATCGCGACGGCGTTACCAAGGCCGTTTGCATGGCCCACACGCTGGGCAACCCGTTCAACGTGACGGCCGTGAAAGAATTTTGCCAGAAACACAACCTCTGGCTGATCGAGGACAACTGCGACGCGCTGGGTTGCAAATACGATGACAAGTTCACCGGCACGTTCGGCGACATGTCCACGCAGTCTTTTTATCCGCCCCATCATCTGACACTCGGCGAAGGCGGCGCGGTAAACGTGGTGGAAAGTCTAAAACTCCGGGCCATTGTGGAAAGTTTCCGCGACTGGGGTCGCGATTGCTGGTGCGCCAGCGGCGTGGACAACACCTGCGGCAAGCGCTACGACTGGCAACTCGGCGACCTGCCCAAGGGTTACGATCACAAGTTCATCTATTCGCACTTCGGCTACAACATGAAGCCGCTGGACATCCAGGCCGCCATCGGCCGGGTGCAGATCGGGCGACTGCCGCAGTTTGTCCAAGCCCGCATTGATAACTGGGAATACCTCCGTCGCGGCTTGGATGGTTGCTCCGAGTATTTTGATTTCATGCTGCCCACCCATGCCACCGGCTGGACGCCGGAAGGCTTCACCTGGGATGCTTCCGGTCACAAGACCGTTTGCTCCTGGTTCGGTTTCATGCTCGCAGTGAAACCCACCGCGCCGTTCAAGAAATTTGAACTGGCCCGCCATCTGGAAGTGAAGAAGATTGGCAACCGGATGCTCTTCGGCGGCAATCTGGTGCGCCAGCCCGCGTTCGGCCAGCTCAAAAAAGACCGGCCCGACGCCTTCCGCGTGGTGGGCGATCTCGCCGGGGCGGACCGCATCATGAACGAAGTGCTGTTCCTTGGCACCTACCCGGGCCTGACCCGGTCCATGCTGGATTACATGGTGGAAACCATCACCAACTTCGCCAAAAAATTCTGAGCCATGGAATTTCTCCCCACCGAACTGTCCGGGGTGTTGGTGGTACGCCCGCGCGTGTTCACGGATTTGCGCGGCAGCTTCATCAAGACGTTTCACGCGCCGATGTTCGCGGCGGCGGGTCTGGGCGAATTTGTGCCGCAGGAGGAGTTTTATTCCACCTCGCACCGGAACGTTCTTCGAGGCATGCATTTTCAAACGCCTCCGCACACCCAGACCCGGCTGGTCGGCTGTCTGACCGGCTCGATTCTGGATGTGGTGGTGGACTTGCGCAAAAGCTCGCCCACCTTCGGCCGAGCCATCTGCCGAGAATTGACGGCCGCCAATCGCGAAATGCTCTTTATCTCCGAAGGCTTTGCCCACGGTTTCCTCTCTCTGGAAGACAATTCTTTGGTCAGCTATCTCGCCGGCCGCCCCCATGCTCCGGCGGCGGATACCGGCATTCTGTGGAACAGCTTCGGCTTTGCCTGGCCGGTGAACGATCCCATCATGTCGGACCGCGATAAAGGTTTTCCGTCGTTCCAGAATTTCACCTCGCCGTTTTAAGCCGGTATGAAAATCCTTTTTACGGGCGCCAGTTCGTTTACGGGATATTGGTTCGTCAAAGCCCTCGCCGCCGCCGGACACGAGGTGGTGTGTCCCATCACCAAGCCGTGGGCAAGCTACACCGATGTCCGCCGCCAGCGACTGGAGCTCCTGCAACCTGGCTGCCGCTTGGTGCCCGGAGCATCGTTCGGTTCGGAGGTTTTTTTACAACTCGCCCGTGGAGAGCCATTCGATCAGCTCTGCCATCACGCGGCCGACGTGACCAATTACAAGAGCCCGGACTTCAATGCCCAAGCCGCGCTGGAAAATAATACCCGCAATCTGCCGGCGGTGCTCGCTGTGTTGCAGGCCAGCGGTCTCAAGTCAGTGGTGCTCACCGGCACTTATTTTGAAGCCGGCGAAGGTCGGGGCACCGAGCCGTTGGTGACCTTCTCTCCCTATAGCCATTCCAAGACGCTCACGTGCGAACGCTTTAAGGAAGTGTGCCGCGCCTGCGCTCTGCCGCTCGGAAAATTTGTCCTGCCCAATCCGGTGGGCCCCATGGAAGAACCCCGTTTCACCGCCTACCTGATGAACAACTGGCAGGCCGGTCGGCCCGCCGAAGTCAAAACCCCCGACTACGTGCGCGACAACATCCACGTGGATTTGCTGGCCGCCGTGTACGCCCAATTTGCCGCGCGGGTGGCGGCGCAGAATGCCGGCTTCATCAAAATGAACCCCGGCGGGTATGTGGAGTCGCAGGGCGAATTCGCCCGGCGCGTGGCCCGCGAAGTAAAAGCCCGGCTGGGCTGGAACTGCGAACTGATTCTGGCCAGGCAGGATAGTTTCACCGAGCCCTTGGAACGCACCAACACTGAACCCGCCGCTCCGCTATTGCCCGGCTGGAATGAGGCCAAGGCTTGGGACGCGTTTGCAGAATATTACGCGAATTAGACTGTTCGCCATTTTGAAACCGAATGGTTTCTCCCAATGAAAAAGGCGAACGGATATCTCCGTTCGCCTTGATTATTTTCCCGCTAATGGCGCGGGAAAACCGTTCGTTACACCCGCCCGGTCACTGACCTTTCAGGCGGAAGTATTGCTGCTGGTTGGTGGGACTACACGTCACGGTGACGTTGCCGCCATTGGTGGTCATCGGCAGCACGATGGTGGTCCACGGACCTTGCGGCTGACTGGCGGTTTGTACGGTGAAGGTGCCGTCGGCCAGCGGCCAGCTAAATTGCAAGTTGGAACCGGCGGCGGTGAGGGCCAGCTTCGGAGCGGGCGGCAGGGTGACGGTGCCGTTCACATAAACGGTGCCGAGCGAACTGGCCGTGTTGTCGGCCACCTGCAATTGTACCAAGGTGCTCTCCAGATTCAGGCTGGCGGGACCGCTGGCATTGGTGCCCGTCACAAATTGGAGTACCAGCACCTGGTTGGTTCCCGCAGCAAAGGCGGTGCCGGGTGACAGGGCCAGAGCGATGCCCAGTTTGCCGGCCACGCGGTTGGAATTCACGTTCAAGCGACTGGCCGTGACGTTGGTGCCCAGCAACACGTTCGCGAGCCGCAGCAGGTTGGTGTTGTAGCCGATGGTCAGGCCGAAGGCGTTTTCATTGGTGGTGCAGATCAGTTGCACCGGCACGTTCACGGTCTGACCGCGTTGGGCGGAGGCATTGGCGATCTGCAAAATCCGGCTGGGAATCGGTCCGCCCAACGGCGTGGCCACTATGCTGAGGGGCGTCGAAGCATATGGGGTGACCAGAGTCAGCGGATCCAAGCCCAAGGCATAGCGACCGGCCTGCACCCAGTCGGCCACGGTCAGCACGCCGTCCGGCGCATTGCGCGGCGCGCAGTCGGCGCGAAGCAATTCATCGGTATTGGTGGGCACGTCGAGGCCGGCAACCATGCGACCGACTTCCAGCCAGTCAAAGATGTTTACCTGACTGTCGCCATTCGTGCGGGGATAGACATCGGCGGCATATTCGGCCGGCGTCAGGCTGACCGTGCCACCCTGATAGGTGGCGGGCAGCGAATTCAAATTATTATCCACGATCTGCCGGCCGGTCGGATAGTCGCCAAAGGTCAGATTGACGCTGGTTGCGTTGGTGACCGGCAGGGTGGTGAAGATCAGGTCGGCCACCTCATTGGTTCCGGCCGGGAGGGTGGCGCCGGTGTCCAACAGGATGGCAAAGCCCACATAGCCGCCATTGGTGTAGGTATAGACCGGTTGCAGATAAGCGCCGGCGGTGGCCTGTCCCAGTTGGACAGATTGCAACACCAACTTGGTCGGGTCATAGCCGACGCTGGCCAGGAAGGTGTTTTCATTGCCCAAGGCGTTCATCCAGACGGGTACGGTAATCGTGCCGCCGGACATGGCGTTGGTGGAACCGAGGCTCAATCCGGTTTGCGGGACGGTCAACACGGCCACGGCGCTGTTGGTGGCCGAGTAAAGGTTGGTGATGACGACGTCATAGTTGCCGGCATCCGTGAGGCTGACGGTGGACAGGGTCAGCGTGGCGGTGGCCGAGCCGGAGAGATTGCCGCCATCCACAAGATTGGTGCCATTTTTCTGCCATTGGTATCCGATGGCACCGGTGCCCGTTGCGGCCACCGTGAAAGTGGCGCTGCCATAGCTCGGCACCGTCTGGCTTTGCGGCTGCTGCGTAATGACCAACGGAGAGATGACGGTCAAAGCGGCCGGGGCGCTGTTGGTGCCGCCGGCGCTGTTGGTGATGGCGACGGAGTAATTGCCGGCGTTGGCCAGTTGGACATTGGTGAGGGTGAGAGTGGCGTTGGTGGCACCGGCGAGATTGGTCCCGTTAAAACTCCACTGATAATAAATCGGCGCCAGACCGGCGACGCCGACATTAAAGCTGGCCGTTGAGCCCGGCGCCACGGTCTGGGGCGTGGGCTGGGCTAGAATGACCGGTGGATACGACACGGTCAGGCGGACGTAATCCACGGCCACATCAACGGGATAGGTTCCCCCGGAATTGCCGACCGACTGGGACAAGCCGATTTTAAAGCCGGACGGGTAGGCGGAGGCACTATGGGAGAAGTTACGACCGATCAATTCGGTACCGGCATCATTCAGGATCGAGGCGCGGATGTTCTGCCCCGGGGCGCTTTGCAACACCAGATGGTACCAGGTATTGTTTGAGTAGGTGAGCGAGGTTTCAGTGTAGGAGTTGTCAATGCTGCTGCCGGAGAAGAAAGACGGCGAGGTGGCATAGCCGCCGCCGAAGGGGGAGACGATGTCATAGCGATTGCTGTTAGCCGCATCAATGATCCAGAGTTCAATGAAGCCATCAATGCTGCTGGTGATGGACTGGTTCATTGAATTATAGCGGGCCTCAAAATAGAAATTGGTGCCGCCGTAATTGGTAACGGAATCCCAGCCGCGCCGTTGCAGGTTGGCCAGGCGATTGGTCAAGCGCAGGACGGTATTGGAATTCAGCGATTGGAAGACGAAATTTCCGCCTCCAAGGTAGGCGGCCGTCTGCGAGGAACCATAGGGGAAGCTGCCGGAGTGGGCATTGTTGGGCAGATTGGTCTGCCAGTTGGCATTCAGGTTGGTGCCGTTGAAATCATCAAAGAACGCGGTGGCCAGCGGGGAGAGCACGGTCAGAACACCATTGGCGCTGGTGTTGGTGCCGTAGGGATTGGTCACCACCACGGCATAATTACCCGCCTGCGCATATTGCACACCGGTCAGGATAAGGGAGGCGTTCGTGGCACCAGAAATATTGGTGCCATTGAAAGTCCACTGAAAATTAAACGGGGCGGTGCCGCCGACGGTGACGCTGAAACTGGCCGTGCCGCCATAGACCACCGACTGGCTGGCCGGCTGGTTGGTGAAGACGGGGCGGAGGCCGTTCACCGTCAGCAACGCATTGGAGCTGACGATGCCGCCAAAGGCGTTGGTAACGGACAACGCATACAGACCGGCCTGAGCGGGTTGGACGTTGGTTAGCACCAGAGTGGCGTTGGTGGCCCAGTTCAGGTTGGTGCCGTTTAAGGACCAGAGATAGGACAGCGGAGCCGTGCCGCTTGCCGACGCGGCAAAGGTTGCGGAGAAGCCTGCCACCACCGTGCGGTTGGTCGGCTGGGTAACGATGGACGGAGCCGCCTGGACGGTGAGGATGGCGTTGGAACTGGTCGCGCTGCCGAACAGATTGGACACGCGGGCCGAATAGATGCCCGCCTGGCTTAATTGGACATTGGTCAGGGTCAGGGAAGCGTTGGTGGCATTGAGCAGGTTGGTGCCGTTAAATTTCCATTGCCAACTGAAGGGAGCGGTGCCGGTGGCGGTCATGGTGAAGGTGACGCTGCCGCCCAAGGCAACGGCTTGGGAAGCGGGCTGGGTATTGATAACGGGAGCCCCGCCGGTGTTTAACGTGGCGTTGGAACTGAAGGCCGCTCCGTAAGCATTGACGACCTCGACTGAATACGTTCCCGCCTGGGCGGGCTGGACATTGGTAAGCACCAAGGTGGTATTGGTGGCGCCGGTCAGCGGGGAGCCGTTAAAGTTCCATTGATAGGTCAGCGGGGCGGTTCCCCGGGCGCTGGTGGAGAAGCTCGCTGTGCCGCCGGTGGCCAGAATTTGACCGGCCGGCTGACCGGTAATCAAGGGTGCCGAGGCATCCGACAAATTCACATAGTCCACGGCCACATCCACCGGGTAGGTGCCCTGCGCACTGCCGACCAATTGGGACAGGGCAATCTGGAAACCGGAGCCATACGCGGAGGGATCATGGTTTAAAGTCTGGCCGATCAATTCCGTGCCCTCATCGCTCAAGATGGAGGCCCGGATATTTTGTCCAGGCCCGCCCGCCAGGACGATTCGATACCAAGTGTTATTGGTATAGTTAAACGGGGTTTCGGTGAAAGAATTATCCACGCTGCTGCCGGCAAAAAAGCTGAGCGAAGAGTCGTAGCCGCCGCCGAAGGGTGAAACAATGTCGTAAAGGCTGCTATTGGTGGCGTTGATGATCCAGATTTCAATGAAACCATCAATGCTGTTGGTGATGGACTGGGTCAGGCTGTTGAACCGCGCTTCATAGCGGAATTCACCGGTGGCAAAATTGGTGATGGTGCTCCAGCCGCAGCGCTGCAAGGGCGACATGGAATTGGTCAGCCGCAAGACCGAACTGCCATCCACGGTTTGAAAGCCATAGGCGGGCGCACCCACGTACAGGGCGGATTGGGAGTAGCCGTAGGGAAAACTGCCGCTATAAGCGTCGGGCAAAGTAGCCTGCCAAACGGGATTCAACACCGGGCCGCTGAAATCATCAAAAAACAGCGAGTTGGGGGTCAAATAAACGGTCAACGTAGCGGCGGCGCTGTTGGTGGTGCCGTCGTCATTGCCCACGGTCACGGCATAACTGCCGGCTTGGGCGGGCTGAACGCCGGTCAGCGTAAGCACCGCGTTGGTGGCATCCGGGAGGTTGGTACTGTTGAAACTCCACTGGTAGGTCAACGCCGACGCGCTGGTGGCGGTAACGCTAAAGCTGGCCGTGCCGCCGATGGAGTTGGTCTGGTTGACCGGCTGCGCCACGAGGTTGGGAATGGTCGCGGAGACCTTCGCCGTCACGGCAAAGAGCGCAAAGAGGGTCAGGCAAATTGCTTGTGTGATAGTTCTCATGGAATGATCCCTTGTCACTACTGTCCGGTTTAAAACCCCAGTAAACATTGATGATCGGTGATGTCTGATGGCGGAGGAGTGGGCGGTTGTTGAGTAAGCGCCTGTAAAATGGGCATTTTCTCGAAGAGCGTGAGGCTTAAAATCTGTAAAATAG
>CAIQKM010000117.1 GCA_903872345.1 uncultured Verrucomicrobia subdivision 3 bacterium
CTATTTTACAGATTTTAAGCCTCACGCTCTTCGAGAAAATGCCCATTTTACAGGCGCTTACTCAACAACCGCCCACTCCTCCGCCATCAGACATCACCGATCATCAATGTTTACTGGGGTTTTAAACCGGACAGTAGTGAATGTGTCTATTCCCCTTCCCTGGCCGACCTGTGCCAGCACTGCTTTGCCGCCTGTGTCATTGACGAAGGCACCAAAATCAAAGGCGACGATACTATCATCGGCAACGGCGTCCGCCAAATCAACGCACCTTACCGGCTGGTCTTGACCGCCACGCCGATCAAAAACCGGTTTCCCGACCTGTTCCATCTGGCGCATTATGTCACCGGCGGTCACGCCGGTCCGACACCACGCTTCCCTTACGGCAAGTTGGATAAACAGCAGTTCGCCGAGGAGTTTCTGGTCAGCGAACGCAATCTCACCAAGGAGCAGAACGCCGGGGAGAAAAGGCGGTTTGTGAAGTTCACCCCGCAGATTTGTAATGTGCATCGGGCTTGGAAACTGCTCGCCCCGATCATTCTGCGCCGCCGGAAGGAGGATTGCGGCGAGGATATTGTGAAAAAGACCCGCCACGTCGTCCGGGTGCCCATGGGGCTGTATCAGGCGGCCGCCTACCTGCTTGGCGATTGTGAGCAAGGTCTGGCGGTGGGCGGCATATTGTTCAGGGAAACAACTGGCCACATCCGGCACTTCCGGAATATCGAAATGCGTCACCAACTCCTGCAAGGTGAAATCAATGACTTGGGAATCAGTCCGACCATCCCGTTCGTTGTGCCGTCGTGAGCGGCCTTTGCTGAGGTTGATGGTGACATTGGCTTCGCGCAACCGGCCTTCCATAAAGCACCGTTCAACGCCGGACTGATCGGTGATGAAGAAAGCCAGTTCCTGCCCGTTCCATTCCACCTCATCAGGCAGCCCGATATTGTTGATCTTGGTGCCCAGCCGCCGGGTGGCCACGGTAGCGGATCGGATGGAATAACGCCGCCCCGGTAAAAACACGGCACCCGAAGGGCCGGCCAGATATTGACAGCACAGAATCTCATCCTGCTCGTCGAGGTAGCCCAAACGCTGGATTTTAGGCAGTGGATAGAGTGGGGCGCGAACCCGGTTATATTCGGCAATGGCCAATTCGACGACTTTGGGTAACGCCGGATCAACGCGCCAGACGGGTGAGGTACCGTCCGACCCTTTGACGGCATCCAGCAAGGCCTGACGTTGGGAACGTTGAACCACGAGTTGAATCGGTTGGCATCCGTTGAGGGCATGGAGGGCGGCGGCGTGTGCCTTGTCCACCCGGCCGCTGGCAGTCTCAAAAGAATTCAGATGGGTGCAAATCACCCCGGCTTGTGGATCAAACCAAATGTGATATTGGCCCGACATGGTGGCCATGTTGGCCGTCTGCATGTTAGCCGTCCGCAAGGACTCTTCACGGGCGGCCTGCCATAATTCACGGGTGGATTGCGTATGGAGATAACTCGCGGCCCATGGCCCGGTTCGGAACCGTAAACGATCCCGTTCCAGACGGGTACACGCCCGCGTCACCAACCCCAGCAAGTCTTGATCCCCCGGCTGAACATCGTCAGGCGATAACCGTTCATTAACCAAGGGGCCACGATGATGACCGCGCGCAAACCAAATGACGCCGGTTTGCTGATCCTTGCGGCCGGCCATGCAAATGTTGCCGGCGATGGCGAAGTTCGCCCATATATGGCCGGCCAGCGCCCGGTGCGGTGCGTTCTCGCCCAAGATCAGCCGTTGCAACGTAGATTCGTTGGCAATAAGAAAACCTTCGCCGAAACTGGAGCAGCGATCCAGAGCGATACAAAGCGTGGCGACAGTGGAATCAATGGTCTCCCGCGAAGTCCGGCCGTCATGCGCGGCAAAAGCCTCCCGCACGGCGGCACATTCGGATTCCGCCAGCCCGGCGAGTCGGTCCCGGTACCAATGCAAATCCCAGGGCGGGTTGAGGACGAACGTATCGCATTGCCAGTTCACCGCCCGGAGCAGTTGATAAAAACGGGTGATGTCCGCCGGGACAAAGTGTTTGGCCGTGGCGGGAGATTGGGCACAAGGTTCAAGGTCGCAACCCAACAAGTCAGACCGTTTGCCGGCCCCCGCGAGCAACTGGCCGTTGCCAGCAGTCAGGTCGGCAATCACGGGCCGGAATCCGTTCAACGGCAAGGCGAGGGCACGCGCCCACTCGACCGGAGTGAACCATTGCGCCTGACCCTTGTCGGCGGCATTGCTGGCCGAATCAAACAAAGTCTGGACGACTGCGGGGGAGATGGAAGATTTACGCATAATCAAAATGCCCAGCGATGTTTGACCCAGAACGGGAACTCCAGACTGGCATTTCGCCGCTGGCGGGGATAGACGCTGTCATTCCGCTTGGCGACCAAGCCTTCCCAAAAATGGGAACCCGGCTTGCAGCCCAAGGCGACATTGCACTGTTGCAGGATGTCCCAGAGCCGGCCGGCACCGTCCAGCCGCCAAGTCATCGGCAGATAAACCGTATCGGCGGCGGGCGGCACGTTCAACTGGTCGTGAACCGGAACCCCGATAAGTCCGGCGCACAGATGGATGTATCTTTTCCGGGCGGTATAAACCTCCTGTGGATCGGCGGGCAGATAGTCCAGCAGGATGAGCGCCCCCCGCCCGAACGAGTGGCGGCGTTCAAGGGCTTCGACATCCGACCATTCCCATGGCAGCCGTCGCAGGGTTGCCAACGCGGGCCTGAATTCCCGGCTGATACTGAGCGGTTCAAGCTGCCGGTTGAACATGGCTCCGGTGGGATTGTGTACCCAAGCGCGCCAGCCGTTGTATTTGCCTTCCACCGTCCAATCGCCGGACTTGGGCAGCGCCAGATGGAAAGGGCCGCCATTAACCGGTCGTGCCGGATACCAAGGTACCTGCGGTACGGCCACTATGGGGACAGGGGTGTTCATGCTTTCACCAAGTTCTTTCCGTGGGTGACAGCCAGTGGGGCCGGGCGGAGGATTTCCTCCAGCAAGCCGGAGTAGCTGTCGGTGAGCGATTCCAAGTTGCGTTGCCGGGTGGCCTGATAGGCGTTGATAAAATCGTCGTACCGCATTTTGAAGGCGGATGGCCGTCGGCATTGCGCGCAGAGGCCGCGCGAATGATCCGTCGTCACCGCACCATGCGGTGGGGCTTCGCAGCAGACGGAACGCTGGTCAAAAATCTGGTGCAGGTCGGTTTCCAGGTTGTAGGTGAGTTGCAATTTGCCAGTCATGATGGCGTGTTCGACGGCGTCCTGACCGAAGGGTTCGTCCGAACAGTTTTGCAGCAGGGTCAGCAGGTATTGTTTGATGGCAGCCATAAGGGATGTTGGTTAAGAAAGAAAAAAAGCCCGCCGTCCACGCATTGCCCGGCACTTGTCATCCGACATCTTCAGAGGCCAGCGTGGGTTGAGGGTTTTGTTCAGGTCGCTGCGCGACGGCCACCATGGGGGAGGCTGGCGTGCTGACCACGGCGGGTAGTGTCTCGTTTACTACCTCACGACCACCAGGAGACGGGTGATGGCGTGAAACTTATTATCGGCCGGACGATTTCCGCCCCTTGGTCTTGACCATGGCTACAATCGGACAGACCTGTTCGAGGGCAAGATTTTGCTCGGGGGTGAGCTGATGATGGCGGGCGGCATGAAACTCATCCACCGGTTTGACCCCTTCCTTGACTTCGAGGGCATCGGTGGCCCCGAACTCGGCGAACAACGCTTGCAACCGGTCCATCAGTTCCTGGGTTTGGCCGGCGGGCAGTTTGTCCCCTTTGATCTTCAACTCGAATGACTGCCGGAATAGGGATTGGGTCGCGGTTTCGCCCAGTACGGGCAGGAGACCGGTTTCATCCGGCAGGAGCGGGTAACGGTTCTGGAAGGTGACGAGGACTTCCCCCTGCGGGGAATTTACCGCGACGCTGGAAGGAACCTCATGCCGGCCGCGATTGACGGCGAAGTAATGCGGCGCAACCATGAACTTGAGTTCCGCCTTGTCGGTTTCCAGTGCTCCCTTCAACGCTTCAAACTGTTCCGTGCGCTCCAGAATGCGCGAGGCGATTTCAGCGGCTTTGCCCTGCGGATCGGGCAGTACGGGGTAGGCAGTTTTGGTGTCATCCTTCCGGGTGGCAATGCCGCCGAAAGAAACTTTTTTGAGAGCGCCTCGCGGGGCGGCCGGTGGCGGATTGCTGGCAGGTGCCGGAACCGGATTGGCCGCCGGTAATGGCGGCGGTTCACACACGGACTGGGGACCGCCATTGGCGGCAGGATTTATACGCATAGGTAATAGGGCATGGTTTGAGGTTTACGGGAAAAACAAACGCGCCACTCCTTTTCAGAAGCAGCGCGTAAACGCGGTCAGAAGTTCCTTACTGCATCAGCCCCCATGAGCCAATCGCCTTCCCCATAGTGGCCCTGACGCAGTCAGCGCAGTCAGCGCAGTCAGCGCAGTCAGCAGTTAGTTGAGGCGGGATTGGTGGAGCTGATATTCGCGGAGGCGGGTTTGGGCTTCGGCCAGTTCGCCTTGGATGGCGGTGAGCTGTTGATCTAACAGCGTCCCGATGCGGTCATCCGTGGTTTGGGCAAGCTGATCTGCGACCAGTTGCCTTTGGCCAGTCAACAAATCAATCCGAGCCTGCATGTCGGCGATCCCTTGGGCGGCTTTCCGCTGGAGGATCTGGCCATGACCGGCCAGATGCATCTCGCTGGCGATAATTTCAAGTTCCGCCGGGGTCGGGGCGGCAAAGTCACTGCGTGACGGCCACTGGGGCGGCAACTCATTACTCATAAATACAGGGGAACACAGCCGGGAGAGGGAGGGAAGAATAATTTCAGGCAAACTGTTGCATGGCCCCCTGTGCCTCCAGCAACGCCTGCCGGACATTGCCACAGGCAAACGTGGCAATCTGGGTGGCATCCCGGACGGACAATTGCGGTAGCAGCCGGGTGACCAAGGATTGGATTTCAGCGGGCGGTGGCGGGGCAATTTCAAAGGCCTGAAACCGGGTCTGAAACCGGTTTTCAAAGTCCGATAGCTTGCAATTGCTGGTGCAGGCCACGGCCACCCCGGCGGGCAGATCATCCAGCAACGTCAGGAATCGGACTTGCGCCAGACGCGGGATTTCGTCCGCCTCATCAATCCATAACATGCGCCATTCGCCGAACAGACTTTTATAGCGCAACCCGGCGGCAATATCCTCAATTCGCTCAATCTTGCATTCCGTGCCGTTGAGTTTGGTCGTACTCCATTTGTTGCAGCCGATCAAATACTGGAAATAGGCCACCAAGGCGCTTTTTCCCAGCCCGGGCGAGCCATTGATCAGAAATTTCATTGGCATCCGGTCATGCTGATTGGCCAGCCGGACGGCTTTTTCAATATGCCGGGCGACCAGCCGGGCACCGGTCTGGTCGCCCGACTGACGAGTTACGATGTTTTCACCGATGAAATCATCAATGGATTTGGGGATAAAGGCTCCGGAACACCGGGCAAGTAATTCGTTCATACGGGTTGTGACGGGGTGATTGCCTGGATTTGGAGCACGCCATCGGCGAGCACCGTGATCCGGGCATGTGAGTTGGGTGGAAAGCCGGCCTGTTCCAACCACCGGCCTTTGAGCCGGATGGCGGGTTTGACCTTGTCATAGAAGTAATCGCCGGTTTTTTCCACTTTGATGTTTCGAGCATTCATGTTTGATGGTTTAGCCATCGCTGGACCGACTGGTTTGAAAGTACCTTGGCTACATTGCCCGCCTGCCAACGGCCGGTGGTGACACGTTCGGTAGCGGCGTCACCGCCACGGTGACGAAGTTTCAAGGTCTGGCCGGCGCGTTTGGCGGGGACGGCGTTGCGGTTCAATTCGTTGGCAATGCGGGCATAACTCCAGCCCAGTTGCCGCCACTGCCACATCTGCCGGATCCATTGCTGTTCCCCGGGATTATCCACCAACCGCCGGACTTTGACGCCTTTGACGGTCACTTCCCCGGTTTCCTCGGCATCCCAGCCGAAGGGCAGGGTGCCGGTGACCTGGCCTTGGGCGCGTTTTTGGTCGAGGGCGGACTGGATGCGTTCGCGGATGCGGGCCAGTTCCAATTCGGCGAATACAGCGGCAATCTGCATAAACGCCCGCCCCATGGCGGTGCGGGTGTCCACATTGATGTCGAGAAAGAGAATGCGCACGCCCATCTGTTCAAACCGACGGACAGTCTGGTTGATGTCAATGACATCGCGGCCCAGCCGGTCCACCTTGGGGACAATCAGGGTGACGGCGATGTTCCGGGCCACGGCATCGTGCGCCTGTTTCAGCAGTTCCGCCCCTTGCGGACGGCTGGCAAATTCGGTGCTACCGCTGGTATCCGGTTCGGTAAACAGCGAGAGCGGGCCGGATTGATGGTATTCAGCCGCCCGCCGAACGGATTCGGTCTGGGTGTCGAGCGACAGATCCTGCCGGTCAGTTGACACTCGGATATATCCCAACGTCACTGCCTGCGCTGCCTGCGGCAGGGCCACCGGGGGAATTTTATTCATTACATTCAAAGTGATTTGTGCGACAGAAAGGCACGCGTGAAGACACTGCGCCACCAAAGTTCCATGTAGAACCAATTGTTGCACAGTGCAACAATTGGGGGGCGAGGTTTCATTGGCGGAAGAAATGTTTCCGCCAGTCGGTCGAGGGCGGTGGCACAACCGAGGATATGACAGTCGGAATGGCCGGGACTGCTATTTGAGGCGGCACTTCTGGGGCAATGTCACCGGGGATGCTGGCCCCGTCAGGTTCAGGTGTGCCGAGGATTGTCCGGCTGGCGGTCATGAATTTTTCCGCCGGTTCGCGGGATTTGAAGATGAATCCCGGGATGGCTCCATCACGCCGGTAGCTGGAATAATATCCGCCGTGCGTCCGGGCCATTTGATTCAGTTGCTCATAAACCCGCCGTTCGACGCGCCGACCCAATTGGACGACAAAAAGGGTGCTCCCCAATTTCGTATGCTTCGTTTCAACCAGCGTGACTGGCGTGTCGCCAGACCCAATGGCCTTCGGCGTTGCGGGTGAGGGGACATTGAACTTGAGACGGCACCAGTAGTAATCCGGAGCATTCTCCCACTCCCAATGTTCCACGCCTTGAAAAGTTGCCCCGGGCGGGAAATCCGTCCGGTCCAACAGTTCGTTGACATATTGGAACAAGTCCCGCCGGTCGGCGTCCCCGAACAATTTCGTATATTGACCGGCGTATTCAACCTTTTGCAGCACGCACAGAGCCCGC
>CAIQKM010000118.1 GCA_903872345.1 uncultured Verrucomicrobia subdivision 3 bacterium
CGCCGCGAAATCGCGCAAGCCAAAGCCCGCGCCGCCGGCCTCGCAGAAATCAAACCCGAGCACCCCTGAATCATTGGGTTTTCCCGTGAATCAAACCAAATCAAACCAAATCAAACCAGTGTGAAAAACGACCCCGCCATCTGCCGAGCGCCAACGGCGCGGCCTCATACCAGCCCAGAGCAACGCTCTGGGTTCGCCCACACACGAAACTCAGCCCTGAAGGGGTGGCCCATCAAGGCATCAACAAAGCAAAAACCCAAGCAATCAAGGCTAATCGTGCTTCATCAAGGCAAGCGTGAAAATTTGTTAATTGCCACCCTCACCAACGGCTCTGAAATTTAGCCTTTAGCCTTCAGCGTTTAGCCTTTTGCGTTAAAACTCCAGCAATCAAGGCAAATCAAGCCTCATCAAGGCAAACGCTAAAAAACCGAACCACCATCATGCCATCGGCTTTCCACCCAAGAACCGCGCCCCTCAATTCGGTAGGGCGGAAGTGTCCTTCCGCCCCATATAGATGTGGAGGCGTGTCCCGTTGTAACCATTGCCGTGACAACAGTCTGGTTTTTTTGGTAAAAAGTCAGGTCATGAAGCTAGGGCTGCGATTCGAATATGCGTTAGCGATTTTTGCCACGCTTGGGCAGGCATGCCACCTGCTCAAACGGCAAAAAACGCTTGCTGGTATTTTGTTGATAATAATCGGCATTCAATTCAACAGCATGGCTGATCAAATTACGGAATTAAATGCCAAGGGGAGAGATGCGTATAAAAATGACGATTATGCAACAGCTGTCGTTTGCTTTAGCAAATTAATCCCATTCAACGACCCTGATGCATATTATTACAGAGGTTTGACCTATTTTGAGATGGGTGAATATGACAAAACAATATCAGACATTAACGAATCAATTGTCCGCTTTCCTCGCAAACACGCCTTCACAGTAAGAGGTAATGCATACGCCAAATTGCAAGACCATCAAAAAGCGGTTGATGATTACACGGAAGCAATTAAGCAGGAAGATTTGCATAAAGAGCGGATTTACTACTCAAGAGCGCAAGAGTTTTATCTGTTGAGGGAATATTATGCTGCTTTGATTGATTGCAAATCAGCTGTAATGATCTTGTCGGAGATGACCAACTCTGAAGCTTTGCTTGGCAAAACTTATATGATTGAGGGGTTGGCTTATGAGGGTGTTGGGCAAATTGGCCAGGCATTTACAATGTATTCAATGAGCATCCCAATACAGCGTAAACTTCCGATAAGTTCGCAAGATTATCTCGTATTTTCAAAGCGTGGGCGAATTTATGATACGAGGGGCAGGTACGACGAGGCGATTAGTGATTATAAAGAAGCCGTGCACATTGACCCGGAATCGCCAGTAGCTAATTTTTATTTGGCCAGCTTTCTGGCAGTTTGTGCAGATGAGAAATACCGTGATGGTAAACAAGCAATGGCCTATGCTAAAAAAGCCTGCGAATTGAATCATTGGAATGATTCCTCCTGTTTGGAAACATATGCTGCCGCTACTGCTGAGGCTGGTCGTTTTGACGAAGCGGTTAAATGGCAAATGAAAGCGATTAGCTTGGATCTGAAGGGGGAAAGATTAAAAACGGCACAAGAGCGTTTGGAATTGTATCAGCACAATAAGCCATATCACGAGGTCCACGATATTAAAGGGGCATAAAGGGCATGGGCGACGTGCCATCCTTGGTTTCGGCCTTCACCGTACATTCCCAATCTCACTGGCGAGATCTTCGATGGTCCAGTTGGAACGGGTGGCCTGCAAACGGTCGGCGGCGGCGCCGTGTTGCCAGACGGCGTAGCGGATGGCTTTGCCCGGGTCGGCTTGCAGGGCGGGTTGGGCGAGCAGACCGGCGATGAAGCCGGCGAGGACGTCGCCGCTGCCGCCTTGGGCGAGCCAGGGATTGCCGGTGGGGTTCAGATAGATTTCACCTTCGCTGCGGCCGATCAGGGTTTGATGGCCTTTCAGCACCACCCAGCAGCCGCCGTAGCGGCGGGAGATTTCGCGGAGCGAACCGGGGCGGTCGGCCTGCACGGTCTCGGTGCCGCACCGCAGAAGACGCGCGGCTTCGCCGGGATGCGGGGTGAGCACGCGGAGCGCATCCTTCACGAACGGTTCCGGGGCGAGCATGTCGAGGCCGCTGGCATCCACCACGAGCGGTTGCTTGTTGATGCGCCAAAGACGGCGGATGCTCATGCGGACATCCGCCGACAGGGCCGGGTCCGCGAGGCCGGGGCCGGCGAGCAGGGCATTGATGTTGTCCGGCGGGTTGTAGTTGGGCGACCAGATTTTTACCATGGCGGACGACAATTGCGCCGCCACCGGCAGGTAAATGTCCGGCTGGATCAACACGGTGACCAAGCCCGGCTGGGCGCGCAGGGCGCCCCGCGCGGCCAGGACGGCGGCGCCGTGGTAACCCAGACTGCCGGCGATGACCACCACATGGCCAAAGGTGCCTTTGTGGCTGGTGACGGAGCGGTCGGCGGGATAATGGTTAAAATCCTCCGGCAGGATGACATTCAAGTCGCTCTTAAAAGGGCAGGGGATCAGACCGACGTCGTCGGCCACTTCCAGCCGGCCGGCCGCATCGGTGCCGGCGGGCGTGAGCAATCCGGCCTTGGGGGCGCCGATGGTGAGGGTGACGCTGGCATTGATGACGGCGCCGAAATGGGCGCCGGTGTCCGCATTCAAGCCGGAGGGTACGTCCACGGCCAGCACGGGAATGCCGGTGGCGTTGATGGTGTTAATGATTTTCTGCCAGTCCTCGCTGAGCGGACGGTTCAGGCCGAGGCCAAACAGGCCGTCCACGATCAGGGCGGGCTTTTCGGCCAGCTTGAATTCGAGCGTGGGCAAATCGGTATCCGGCAGCAGCACCTCGAACAGTTCGGCACGACGCCCTTCGAGCTGTTTGGCGGCCGACCGGGCATCGTCACCATTATGACCTTTGCCGGCCAGGAACAGGATGGTGTCACCGGCGCGGGTGAGTTTGCGGGCGCGGCGGGCCAGGCGTTTGCCCACCTGATGGATGACGGCGGCCTCCGTCTGGCCGGCGACCCAGGTGGCTTGTTCCCATTCCCGCATCTGACCCGAAGTGACTACCGGAATTGGCATGTCCGGAGCATGGCAAATCCGGCGGGGTTGGTAAATGGCGATTGTATCCGGGATCGTCCCCGGCCTGCGGCTGTCACCCAATCGTCACAGTGGCGTCGCTAATTTGCAATTGTGTGGTGCATTGCCGCATGTCAGACTACCAGCGTGAAGCCGCGAATTTTAGTAGTTGATGACGAGCCGGAAGCGGTGGAACTCGTCGAGTTCAATCTCAAGCAGGCCGGTTATGCCGTGAACACCGCCGCCGACGGCGCGGAAGCGCTCCGGAAGGCCCGTGCCCAGACGCCGGACCTGATCGTTCTGGATGTGATGCTTCCCGAGATGGACGGCTTTGAAATCTGCAAAACCCTCCGCCTGGATGCCGCCACGGCCCGGGTGCCCATCATCATGCTCACCGCCAAGGCGGCGGAGATTGACCGCGTGCTCGGGCTGGAACTCGGGGCGGATGATTACATCACCAAGCCGTTCAGCCCGCGCGAACTGTTGTTGCGCGTGAAAAAGATTCTCGCCCGCTCGGGCGCGGACGAAAAGGTGGAGGAACAGTTGCGCTTCGGCGACCTGCTGATTGATCTGCCCCGGCATCTGGCGAGCTGGAAGGGCCGGAGCATTGACCTGACGGCCACGGAATTCAAGCTGCTGACCCTGCTGGCGCAACGCGCCGGACGGGTGCAGTCCCGCGACCAGTTGCTGCGCGATGTCTGGGAATACGACAGTCTCATTGATACCCGCACGGTGGACACCCACATGCGGCGGCTGCGCGAAAAACTCGGGTCGGCTTCCAAGCATCTGGACACGGTGCGCGGCGTTGGCTACCGGTTTGTGGAATGAACCCGGGCGGCGGGGGATAGTGGATCCGCGCAGTGTCCCCGGAGCGCCGGTCTGTGACCGGCTTAAACCTTTCGCTCTTGCTGCCGCCGTTCTTCTTTTCGACTGTTTGAATGTAACACGGCGTTCTAAGCCGGCTGCAAGCCGGCGCTCCGGGGCAGTGCGCGGATGCGCTCAGTCGTTTGATGGCGGCAAGAAAAGATTGGCGCGGCGGGATTCCTTGGCAAGATAGGCGCCGTTGCTGCATGAAAGACGCGCATTGGATTCGCCGCCACGGTTTTATTCTCGGCCTGCTCCTGGCCGTGGGGCTGGCTTTTTTGGTTCCCGGTCCGGGGGCGCACGACGGCATTCTCCATCCGGATTTCGTCAACAATTTCGGTATCGCCCTGATCCTGTTTTTGCAGGGGCTCTCGCTGGCGTTTGAGAAAATCAAGAGCGGTGCGGGCAACTGGCGGCTGCATGTGATCATTCAGTCGTTTACGTTTGTGATCTTTCCCCTGGTCGGCCTGGGTTTTTATTTCGGCATGCCGCGGCTGTGGCCGGCGGAGCCGGCGGCCATCCGGGAGGGGTTTCTCTATCTGTGCGTGCTGCCCTCGACCATTTCCACTTCGGTGGTGCTGACCTCGGTGGCGCATGGCAATACCGCCGGGGCGCTGTTTAACGCGGCCCTCTCCAATATCATCGGCGTGGTGCTCACCCCCCTGCTGGTGCATGTGCTGATGCAGAGCACCGGCCAGTCCGGCGCGCTGGGCCCGCTGATGGTGAAGATCACGCTGCTGACGCTGCTGCCGTTTTTTGTCGGGATGGCCCTGCGCCCTGGCGTGAAGAAATGGGTGGACCACCACAAACCCTGGATTGCGCGCATCAGCAATGCCATCATCATATTCATTGTGTACAGCGCGTTTTGCGATTCGGTGGCGGAACGCATCTGGCAGACGCATGGCGCGGGCACGACGGCGATCCTGCTGCTGTTTGTGCTGCTGCTGTTCACCGGCATGTCGTGCCTGATTTATTACACGTGCCGGCTGCTGGGGTTGAACCGGGAGGATCTCATCACCGCGTATTTTTGCTCGGTCAAAAAGACGCTGGCCATGGGCGTGCCGCTGGCGATGCTGATTTTTGGCTCGCGCAATGACATTCCGCTGATCCTGCTGCCGCTGATGTTTTATCATCCGCTGCAAATCTTCATCAACGGGGTGCTGGCCAGTCATTGGGGGAAGGCGGGGTCGCCGGGCGGGGGGAAGTGACCGACATTCGGCCGGCTGGCGAGGTTGGGAGAATGATGTCCGGCATCCGGCGGCGATAACAAATCCCGCACACCTTGCGATGTGCGGGAAGTGACCGGCGATGGGAGCATGGCCGCCGTCGCCGCGGCGTTTTTGATGGATGCGCCTGGTTCGCCCCGCCGCCCGCGCATCCGGCTGATGTTCCCACAGCTTGTTTACGCGGCTTTCCGTGAACCTGCGGCCAGCTTGACGAAAAAACACAAAATGGCCAATACGCATAAGCGCGTATGCCCCAAACGGCAACCGGTTATAATCCTGGCGGGATTTTGCTCGCCACGGCGGGCGAATCGCTTAACTTCGCGGCGTGTCCGAAAGCAAAAATAATGCCGCCATTACCGCCAGTCTGCTGGCGGTGGTGGTGCTGTGGGGGGCCAACAATGCGGGCACCAAATGGCTGGTGGCTGCGTGGCCGCCCATTTTCACGGGGGCGACCCGGTTTCTGTTCGCAGGGGCGATTCTCTTTGCGGTGCTGCGGTGGACAAAGTGGCTGGGGGATTATCCGAACCCGACGGCCGGGCTGTACCGTCAGCTCTGGTGGCGGGGCGGTCTGAGTCTGGCAGCCTATACCATTGTCTTTTGCTGGGCGCTGCGGCTCACGGCGGCGTCGCACGTGGCGCTTTATATCGGCGCTTCGCCGATCTGGGCGTTGCTGGTGGAGGAACGGCCGCGGCCAAACTGGTCCAGCGTGCGGCGCTATGGCGCGGCGTTGTTGGCGGTCACGGGGGTGCTGGTGCTGTTCTGGCCGGCCTTGAAGAACAGCAGTTTCAATTTGGCGGGCGAATGCTGCGGGCTGATTTCCAGTCTGTGCTGGGCAAATTACAATCACCAAAGCCGCATTCTGGCCCGCAGTGTGAGCGGAGTGGAAGTGGCGGCGAATTCCATGTGGATGTCCGGGGTCTGGCTGCTGCCGCTGGGAGTGGTGGAAATATTCCAGCACGGGGTGACCCTCGATTTGCCGCATGTGGGGGTGCAAGCCCTGGCGGTGCTGCTCGGGGGCGTGGTGCCGTATGCCATGTGGAATTCCGCCCTGCGCCACTGGAAGACCAGCCGGGTGATGTTGTTCATCAATTTCATTCCGCTCACCACCACGACGTGGGCGCATTATGTTCTGGGCGAACCGATCACGCCGACGTTTTGCACGGCCATGGTGCTGATCGTGGCCGGGGTGCTGGTGGGGCAGATGGACTGGACCAAGGTGTTCCGGCAGCCGGAAGGGTTTTGAGGGAATTGGAGGAATGAGAAAACATCCAACATCCACACCTGACCGTGTGCCCGGCTACGTCTGAGCCGGATGTGAGCCCCATTTCAACGAGGTCATTATCGGCTCAGGCCGCTGGTGATTTCGACGGACTGCGCTTCCATTTCCACCGTGGCGGATTGGAGGCCTTCGCGGGTGGCGGTGAGGATGATTTTGCCGGGAGTGAGGGTGCTGCGGATGGCGACGCGGTTGATGCCGCATTCGGTGTCCAGCCAGAGGTTGTTCACGGAGCCGGGCTTGCCACTGTTATAACCGCCGCGCCAGATGGCGGGGCCGGTGAGTTTGAAATCCACGCGGGCTTCATCGGTCGGACAACGACGGCCCTCGGCATCCACCACTTCCACGTCGAAGAAGGCGACGTCGGCGCCGCTGGCTTGCAGGCCGGCGGGGGAGACGTGGGGCGTGAGCTTTAATTGTTTGGGTTCGCCGGCGGTTTCGATTTCGTCTTGGGCAACAATCTTGTCGCCGGACCGGGCGATGGCGGTGATTTTGCCGGCTGCGAATTTTACCTGCGGGAAGGCGTAGATGTAGCCGTTCTTGGGTGTGGTCGATTTGCCGAGGGATTGGCCATTCACGAGCAGTTCCACGGAGTCGCAATGGTTGGCGGCGACGTAGACGGTTTTCACCGTGTTGGCGGGGTAAGTCCAGTGGCCGATGATGTGCAGGTCCGGCGATTCGCTCTGCATCACGCGATAGACATAGTACGCCTGTTTCGGCAGGCGCACGGAGTCCACCTTGCCGCTCACGCGACAGACTTCGCTGCTGTCCTGACGACCGTCGGCGTTGCAATCCGACCAGTAGATGGAGGCGTAGGCGGACCATTTGGAATGCGCGGGATCGGGGTTGGAAATCCGGTTGCGGTAGTAGTCGTTATAGCGTTCGGCCGCCGCGATACAAAACGTTTCGGAATTCCATTCATAGGTGTCGTTCGGACCTTTCTTGAAGCCGAAGTGCGGCGGGGAAACATCATCCCAGAAGCGGCGCGCGGCTTCGTCGCGGAAATCTTCGGTTTCGATGAGCGGCGCGCGGTCGCGGCGTTCTGCGCTGTAGGCGCGGAACAGGGTGGTGCGGTCGGGCAGGGCGTCCGTGCGCGGGTCCTGGCCGATCATTACGCCAAAGTATTCGGCCACGGGTGTGCTGGACGCGTCATTCAGGGTGCGGCAACCGAGCACGCGGCCGCCGTTCGGGTCCCATTGCTTGCGGAGGTCCACCATCTGTTGCAAATGCGCGGTGGTGATGTGATTGTTGCCGGCTTCCCAGAAGAGGATGCTGGGGTGATTGCGGAAATAGATCATGGAGTCGCGCATCACCTCCAGGCGCTGCTCCCATTGGCGGCCTTCCACGTCCTTTTCCTTGTCGCCGGCAGGACAGACTTCGACGATGCCGGCCTGATCGAAGGCGCGCACATCCACGGCCTGGGGCGAAATGTGCATCCAGCGGACGTAGTTGGCGTGGGTGCTGCGAATGAGCTGGGCATTATAATCGTGCATCCAGTCGGGGTAAGCCTGGCCGAGCCCGGCCCAGTCATCGCTGGAACGTTGCGCATAGCCGGTGAGCCAGACGAAGCGGTCGTTCAGATAGACGCCGCCGGTGCCGGCACCGCCTTTGAATTCGGCCTTGCGAAAGCCGGTGGTAATTTTCTGCACATCCACCACCTGATCGTTGACGGTGAGGATGGAATAGACCTGATACAGATTCGGCGTGGTGTCGCTCCAGAATTGGGCATCGGCCAGTTTGCCGCTGGCGGTGAAGATCTCGGACTGGCCGCTGACGAGGTCGGAGGCTTCGCTCGCAAATTTGGCGCAGACTTTGCCGGCGGCATCCACGACCACGGCGGAGAGGGTGATGGATTGCTGGTCGCCGCTTTCATTGCGCACCTGGGATTCCACGTTCACGTCGCAGGTTTTGCCGGGGACGGATATGTTGGCGGGATAGATGTAGATGCCGGTGGTCTTGAGATTCTCGTAGAGCGGCAGGGTTTGATACACCTTGCCGGTGAGGTGCAGCCAGATGTCGTGATTCAGGCCGCCGTAATTGGGATTGAAGGCGCGGCCCATCCATTCGTAGCCGGTGCCGGTGGCTTCCTCCTGGTAGTCGTTGCTGTTGTCCACTTTTACGGCGATGACATTGTCGGCGTCGCCGAAGTTCACGAAGTCGGACAAATCGAGGCCGCAGGCGGTGACGCCGTTTTCGAAGCGGCCGACGAGCTTGCCGTTCACCCAGAAACGCCCGGCCTGTTTGAGACCTTCAAATTCGAGGAACACCTTTTCGCCCTTGGCTGCGGCGGGCAGCTTGAAATGTTTCCGGTACCAGGCGATGCCCATGTACTGGTGTCGCTCACCGCCGCTGTGTGAGATGATTTCGTCGTAGGTATCGGTGTCGTTATAGGTATGCGGGGCGGAAACGGAGGACCAGGCGGAATCGTCAAAGGTCGCCTGCTCGGCATTGGTGACATCGCCCTGAAAGAATTTCCAGCCGGGGTTGAAATTATAATCGGCGTGGGGCGAGGCTGGGGGCGTGTAGATCGGGTCCGCCCGGAGGAGCGGGTTGAGGGCGAGGGACAGGAGCAGACCGGCGGCGAGCAGGATGTTTTTCATGTTCAAGGATTCGATCATTTCGACCATTCAGTGCGAGTGGGTAAATTCATTTAGGCAGACGCATGCAACCTGGCTTTTGGTGACAAAAATCATGGTTTATTCGCGGGCATCCTCACGGCCATCAAGGGCTGAGATTGACCTGCCTGGGAGAAACGAAAGGATCAAGGTCAGGGCCAGGGCGCGTGGTTTCATGGCTGAAGCTTAGGAGGTTTGGCGAATTCCGACCATCGCCAATACCGATGATTGGCGGGTGGTGCCGGCAGTTGGTAAATATGAGCCCGCCGGCGGCTGCCCGCCTAAACTGTTAGTGGCATTTTACCTGGAGAGAAATTCGATACTCCGGCTTGTTTCATTTTCCGGGGGGGATTATGTTCCGGTCATGAGTGAATCCAACCACTTTATCCGCGAAGACCCCTGGCGCATATTTCGCATCATGGCGGAGTTCGTGGACTCGTTCCAGACCATGTCGCAAGTCGGCCCGGCGGTGACCGTTTTTGGGTCGGCCCGGACCAAGCCGGGCGACAAGTATTATCGCGCCGCGCAGGAGATCGGCAAAGGACTGGCCAGACACAATTTGGCCGTTATTACCGGCGGCGGCCCGGGCATCATGGAAGCGGCGAACCGGGGGGCGGGGCAGGCGGGGGGCAAATCGGTGGGGCTGAACATTGAACTGCCGCATGAGCAGACTGGCAACCGCTATGCCAATGTGCCGGTGCATTTTCATTACTTTTTCGCGCGCAAGGTGTGCTTTGTGAAGTACAGTCTGGGCTTTGTATTCATGCCCGGCGGGTTTGGCACGTTGGATGAATTTTTTGAAGTGGTTACGCTGGTGCAGACCGGGCGCATTCCGCAATTTCCGCTGGTTCTTTTTGGTCGCGAGTATTGGGAGGGCCTGCTGCATTGGATGAAAAAGGAGCTGGAGCTGAAACACAAATACATCAGCCCCGGCGATCTGGATTTGGTGAAAATTACCGATGATCCGGCGGAGGTGGTGGAATGGATTCGGCTCTATGCGCATGGCATGGGCGCGCTCGAGGAGATATCCAAGGCGTTTGCTTAATTGCCGCATGCGTCCGCTGATTCAGGAAATACCGACGGCGCACACGCCGGAATCGCTCGTGCAAAAGTTGTCGGGCGAGCCGGGCGTGGTGTTGCTGCGCACGTCGCAGTTTGACCTGCCATCGGCGCGGTATTCGCTGGTGGCGGTGAATCCATTTTTGCGGTTTCGGTCGTTTGGTTCCCGGTGTGAAATCACGCGGCCGCGAATGCAGGAGTCCGGTCCGCAATGGCAGTTTGGCAATCCCTGGCATCTGCTGGACATGTTGATGGCGCGCCACGAAATGCTGGATGAAATTGACCTGCCATTTCCGCTGGGCGGCGCCTTTGGCTACTGGGGCTACGACCTGAAAAATTTCACCGAACCCAAGCTGCCGCGTCGCGCGGTGAATGATTTGGAATTGCCCGACTGTCACGTGGGTTTTTACGACAGTCTGGTGGTGTTTGATCATCGGCTGGACAAGGTGTGCGTGGTATCCACCGGTTTGGAGGCGGACGGCTCCCGCTCGGAAGCCCGGGCGAAGGAGCAACTGGCTTTTTGGCAGGCCCGGCTGGGCGCAGCGGTCGCCGCTCCCGCTCCGGTCATAGCCCCGGTCTCGGATGCTTTGGCCTTGCCGCCGGAGGAAGTTTTTATCAAGGCCGTGGTGCGGGCGCAGGAATACATTCGCACGGGCGACATTTATCAGGTGAATCTTTCCCAGCGGCTGGCGGTGCAAAGCGGGCTGGCGGGCTGGGACTGGTTTGGCCGGTTGAGCGCGGTTTCGCCGGCGCCGTTTTCCGCTTATCTGGATTGCGGGGAATTTCAAATTGTATCGTCCTCGCCGGAGCAGTTTTTGGGGCTGAGCGGGTCGCATATTCAGACCCGGCCGATCAAAGGCACCCGCCCGCGCGATGCGAATCCCAGCCGCGATGCGCAGCTTGCCTACGAACTCCAGACCAGCGCCAAGGAACTGGCGGAGCTGGTGATGATCACCGATCTGCTCCGCAACGATCTGGGCAAGGTGTGCGAATATGGTTCGGTGCAGACGCCGGATCTGGCGCGGTTGGAGAAATTCGCCCAGGTGCAGCATCTGGTTTCCACGGTGGAAGGCCGGTTGCGGCGCGACGTCACCCACTTCGCCGCGTTTGCCTCGTGTTTCCCCGGCGGCAGCATCACCGGCGCGCCGAAATTTCGGGCCATGGAGATCATTGATGAGCTGGAACCGGTTTCGCGCGGCCCCTACACGGGCGCGATCGGTTATCTGGGTTTTAATCGCGAGAGTCAGTTGAACATTGTCATTCGCACGGCCATCTGCCGGGAAGGGTGGGCGTATTTTAATGTGGGCGCCGGCATCGTGGCGGATTCCAATCCGCAGGCGGAGTATGAGGAAACGCTGGCGAAGGCGCGCGGTTTTCTGGCGGCACTGAAGCTGGGGGGCAAAACCATTTCGGAACCGGCGGGGTGACAGTTGTAGAAGCAGCAGCGGTTGATGAGCGGCGGCTGCAAATAAATGAGCGCTCCCCAAAATATTTGAGCCTCACATCGGCTCCTACAGCGGACGCGTTTTTCCGCCCGCACCTAATTGGCGCGCTGATAGACGCGCACCCAGTCCACTTCAAAACGCACCGGCAAGATGCTCTCCCAGGGCGCTCCATCCTTGGTACGGAGGGCTTGGTTCAGGATGAGATAAAGGGGGCGGCGGAAGGGATTGCCGCCATCCGCCTTGTCCGCCTCGGCGAGATCCAGATGGTTCATCAACTTGCCATCCAGCAGCAGATCGATTTTTTGGTCGTCCCATTCCATGGTCCAGGTGTGGAATTTCTTCGACCAGTTGCGCGGGAATTGGGTGAGCGGTTTCTTGACGGTGGACCAGAGGGAATCATTATTTAACTCATAATCGATATTGGCCAGCACATTGCCAGTGTAGGCTTCCATGATGTCAATTTCGCCGCAGGCCGGCCAGTCAACGGTTCCGATGTTCGCGCCCAAGGTCCAGAAGGCGGGCCAGCTGCCGTTGCGCGTGTCAATGCGCGCGCGCATTTCAAATTTGCCGTATTTGAACTCATGCAGACCGCGCGTGGTCAGGCTGGCGGACGTGCTCGTTATCCATTTGCGGCTGGTCGCCCAGTCCCCGCTGTCGGGGATGTAATGGGGATTGGGCTTATGCTCCGCGCGGGCTTCGATCGCAAGCAGGCCGTTGGTGCAGATGGCGTTTTCGGGCTGGTACCATTGGGGCTCTTCATTGCGCACAAAGCCTTGTTCAAAATTCCAGTTCGCCGGGTCGGGCGGACCGTTTTTATCGAACTCATCGTGCCAGACCATTTTCCATTTCTCGGCACTCCAGGCGGAAGTGGCGAAGATTAGCACGGTCAAAATCAGCCAAAGCGTTGAAAACGTTTTCATCATATCCTTGTTCAAAGGTATTGTCAGGCTGGCCCGCAAACATTGCCGGCCAGCCATCGTAGGAGGAAGGTTAACCCAAAATCGCCCGATGTACCATTACCCAAAAGTGGAAAGCAACCGGGCGGGAACTGCCGTATTTAATTCTGCCCGGCTGCGGGAGTGACCGCTGGTGTGGTCGCCGGCGTGGCTGCCGGCTTGAGGGTCCAGTCACAGGCATCCGTGACCGTCTGGCCTTTGATGACCGCCTGCGCCGTGACGTGATTGGTGCCGGGGGACAATGGAATATTTTTCCAGATAAACACGCCGTTGCCGTCGTTGGTGCAGGAGCCTTGGGAAACGCCGTTCATGGAAAGTTCAACCGTGTCGTTGTTGGAATATACCTTCACATCGGTGGTGGCGCTGGTGCGTTCGGTAAAGCGGCGGCTGGTGAGGTAAACCACCGGTTCCTCCGACCAGTTGGCCTTGTAGAAATAGAACGCGTCCTTGCGGGTCTTGCGATCGTAGGTGACGAGACCCTTGTCATTCCGGGCGGGCATATTGCCCTCGTGGCGGGAGCTGACGACGAAATCGAACATGTTCCAGGCGAAGGTGCCCCAGACATAGGGGGCGGCCTTCAACTGTTTCCAGGCGGCTTCATGCACGATGGCCTGCCATTCTTCGGGGTGCCACTGGCCGGTGGTGACCGGTTTGACGGGGTTTTGTTCGTGCTGGTTGACGTTGGCGCCGGCGCCATATTCGCTGACGCAAAAGCCGCCGAAACGGCTGGTGTAACGGTCTTTTTCCAGCGTGGGCGTAAAGTCCTCCTTTTCACCCCAGCCGGCATACCAGCCGGGATAAATGTTCCAGCCCAGGAGGTCGGGAATCTTGTTCATCGCGGGCAGCTTGGAGATACAGGTGGCTCCAATCGTCGGGCGGGTCGGATCTTCGCCGTTGGCGATGATCTTCAAATCCTGCAGCACGCGATGGGGATCCTCGGTGGCGCCGTTGCCCACTTCGTTAAAGAGGCTCCAGGCGAAAATGGCGGGGTGATTGATGTTCTGGCGGATGAGATCGCGCAACTGCTCGCTGCTGGTGGTTTCAAAGGCGAGGTTGTTGTGGATGGTGTTGACCTGGGGGATCTCCGCCCAGACGAGGATGCCCGCCTGGTCGCACAGGCTGTAAAAGTAATCGCTGTGCTGGTAATGGCAGCAGCGCACCACGGTGGCGCCAATTTCCTTAATCAGGCCGATATCCTCGTTCATGTCCGCTTCGGTGATGGCCCAGCCTTCCACGGGGCGATCCTGATGGCGGTTGACGCCGTGCAGGTGGTAGGGCTGACCGTTCAGGAAAAAGCCCTTGTCCGGGTCCACATGATAAAAGCGCAGGCCCAGCGGCTGGGTGATGGAATCATTCAGTTGCGTTCCATCGGCGGTGCTCAATTCCACCACGGCCTGGTAGAGATATGGATCTTTGCGACCGTTCCACAGATGCGGATTGTCCAGGGTGAGGCGCAGGGAATGGGGTTCGGTATTGGCGCTGGAGATGGCCACCTCGTTGGTAACCGTCGCGACAACCTGGCCGGTGGCATCGAGAATTTTGGCGGCGAACAGGAGGCTTTGCTTTTTCTTGGTGCCGTTGGAAATTTGCGCGGTCACATCCACCACGGCCTGGGTGGTGGAGACGCTGGTTTGAAACCAGGCCACGCCGGGCGAGCCGTGGTCGGTGACCGTGAAATTCTCCGGGCTGGTGATAATCAAATGCACCGGCCGGTACAGACCGCCGTAAACGGAAAAGTCGCCGCTGATGGGGGCGATGTCCTGCTGCTCCTCGTTGCTTACGCGGACGGCCACGACATTGGTGCCGGATTTGGCGAGCTTGTCGGTCAGTTCATAGGCAAAGGCCCCGAAGCCGCCGCGATGCTGGCCGAGCAACTGGCCGTTCAAATACACATCCGCCACGAGGCTGGCGGCCTCAAAGCGCAGGAAATAGCGGTGACTTTTTTCTACGGCGCCGACGTCGAGATTCAGCCGGTACCAGGCGGGTCCGCGATAAAACTTTTTGCCGAGCTGGGCGTCGTCCCAGCCCCAACTGTGGGGCAGGGTGACGGCCTGCCAGGCGCTGTCGTCAAATTGGGGCTGTTCGGCGCCGACGGTGTCGGCGAGGTTGAACCGCCAGCCGGTGTCGAGTCGGGTATCTTCACGGGCGCCGGCCGAAAAACCGAGCAAAGTCAGGATGACAGCCAACACAAGAGACTGGTAGCGAGGCATAGATGATTAAAAGTAGGAAAACCGGCGGGGGATGTCACTGAATTAATCGATTCGGATACGAGGACACAGCGGGCGGGTTTTTGATGTGTCCGCTAAAAACTTGCCTTGCTTTTTGGTCGGGATTGTGAAAAATTTCACAAACCAATATGGCACACGTCAAACTCCACATTCCCGGTCCGGTCGAGGTCAGCGAAAAAACCTTCAAGGCTTTTTGCCGCCCGATGATCGGTCACCGCGGCCAGGGTTTCAAAGACCTCTACGCCGCGATCCAACCCCAGCTTCAGCAACTGCTGTACACCAAGCAACTGGTGTATGTCTCCACCTCCTCCGCGTGGGGCGTGATGGAAGGGTCCATTCGGAATCTGGTGCACAAAAAGGTGCTGAACTGCATGTGCGGGGCGTTTTCCGACAAGTGGTTTGATGTGTCCAAGAAGTGCGGCAAGGAAGCCGAAGCGCTGCAGGTGCCGTGGGGTTCGCCCATTCGCGCCGAGCAGATTGATGCCAAGCTGGCCACCGGCCAATTTGACGCGCTGACGCTGATTCATAACGAAACCTCCACCGGCGTGATGAGTCCGCTGGCGGAAATCGCCGCGCTCAAGAAGAAGTATCCCGATGTCATGTTCATCGTGGACGCCGTGAGTTCCCTCTCGGCCACGAAGATTGAATTTGATGCGCTGGGCATTGACGTGCTGCTCGCGGGCACGCAGAAGGCCTTTGCCCTGCCGCCCGGCGCGGCGGTGTTTGCGGCCTCCCCGGCGGCGCTCGCCAAGGCGGCGACCACGAAGGATCGCGGCTATTACTTTGATTTCGTCGAGTTCCAGAAGAACGCGGAACAGAGCATGACGCCGAGCACGCCGAGCATCAGCCACGTGTACGCCCTCCAGTCCAAGCTGGAAGACATCTTCGCGGAAGGTCTGGAAGCGCGTTTTGCCCGTCACACCAAGCTGGTGGGAATGACGCACGCCTGGGCGGCCAAGCACGGCTTCACCCTGTTCCCGGAACCCGGCTATACCTCCGTGACGCTCACCTGCGTGAACAACGGCGCCAAGCCCGGCGGCCGCACGGTGGACGTGGCCAAGCTGCAGAAGTTGGTCAAGGACCGCGGCTTCCTGATTGACGGCGGCTACGGCAAGATCAAGGGCACCACGTTCCGTCTCTCCAACATGGGCGACGAAACCGAAGCCTCCATGAACAACCTCTACGCCGCGCTCGACGAGGCGATGAAGCAGCTCTGATTTTTAGTGGTGGGGAAACCAGACCGGCGGACTGAAGGCAGTCCGCCGGTTTTTGTTTGTCGGGATGCGGGATTGTATTTTAGATGGTTTAAGTCGTCGTAAGCCAACGGGTTTTAATAAATCAATTTCTTCTGGTTTTTTGCCGGGCGGGATAACAAGATGCGGTCGCGTGAAAATCCGCCGTGTCCAATCCCATCCGCGCTTCGCCGGGTTCTGCGAATTTTTTCGGGAACACCCCGAATATTTCAAGCCTTGGTCTGGTATCTTTTTCCGCTTTCAAACAATCGAGTTTGCCACTCCCGGACAGGTGTTGAGCGGTCATGGGGCGGGTCAGCATGGCGGGCGTTGGAATCCTCCGGGACTGCCCACATTGTATGGCAGCACCACGGACACTACCGCGCTGGCGGAATGCAAGGCCAACGACCGTTATTACGGCGTGGTTACCACCACCCCGCGGTTGCTGGTTGCGGTGACCGCAAGCTTGCCCCGGATGATTGATCTTACGGAACGAACCACTCGGCGAAGGTTGGGCGTAACGCTCGATGAACTGGCAGCCGAAGACTGGCGGAAACTTTTGTACGTCGGGCAGGAGAGCCTGCCACAGGCAATTGGCCGGGCGGTGGCTGCCACTGGCGGAAGCGGTTTGATGGTTCACTCGGCGGCCATACCTCGCGGTGTGAATGTGGTGATTTTTCCCGGCAATGGTGGCGAACTGACCTTGGTGGAAGGTGAAAAGCTGGCAAAACTGGAAAATTGACACCTGCAATATTGCAGGTTATTATACAGGCATAAGTATGGCAGTCGCCGTCAAAAAAAACTCGCTGACGCATGGCCCGGCAACCCGGGATTATGCCGGTTTGCTGAAGCATTATCGGCAGGCCTTCAATTTGCCCCAGCCGATGCTGGTCCGGTTGACGGGGTTTTCACCCCGTTCGGTGGCCAAATGGAGCCAGGGTGAATATCCTTCCCCGAAACAGGAGAAGGCGTTGGTGGAAATGAACCGGTTGCTCGACAGTCTGTCCCGGGTGATGGAACCCGCACAGATTGGGCGCTGGCTCAAAATTCCCAATGCGGCATTCGACGGCTCAACCCCCTTGCAAGTGGTGGAACGGGGTGAAATGGATCGCATCTGGCGCATGCTGTTTGATTTGGAATCCGGCCAGCCGGGGTGAACTTTTCCCTTCGCAAATAGTGGCGGACTTTTCGCATCGTTGAATTCATAATCGGGGTGTGTCGAACGATTACCAGTTAGTCCAACTGCGCAGCGGCCTGCCGACGTTGTATTCCGCCAGCTATGGGGAAAAAATGCATCCCGGTTTGGGGCCGCAGGCGGAGGCGGAACTGCTCTATGTGCGCCAGCTTCAGCTCTGCGAACGGCTCAGCCGGGCAGGGGATCTGGTGGTGTGGGATGTCGGGCTCGGCGGCGCGGCCAATGCCACCGCCGTGCTGCGCGCCACCCGGGACATTCCCGGTCGGTTGCGGCTGGTGAGCTTTGACAACACGGACGAACCGCTCGCCTTTGCCCTTCAAAATGCGGCCGCTTTGGGTTATCTGGCCGGGTATGAGGAACCGGTGGCCACGTTGTTGCGGGACAAACGGCTGACCTTTGCCAACGGCAAATTACAAGTAGACTGGCAATTTCATCTCGCCGATTTCCCGGCGCTGGTGGCGGAAAGCTCCGGACTCCCCGCGCCGGATGCCATTTTGTTCGATGCTTTTTCTCCGGCCAAAAATCCGGCCATGTGGACGCTGCCGGTGTTTGCGAATCTCTTCCGCCGGCTCGATCCGGCCCGGCCGTGCGCGTTGACCACGTATTCCCGCAGCACGCTGTTACGGTCAACCCTCCTGCTCGCGGGCTTTTTTGTGGGCGTGGGTCATGCCACCGGCCTGAAGGAGGAAACCACCATTGCGGCCAATACGCTGGACCTGATTCCGGAGCCGCTCAACGAACGCTGGCTGGAACGGGCATTTCGCTCGGACAGCGCCGAGCCGTTGAGCGAGCCGGTGTACCGGCGCTCACCGCTATTGCCGGCCACGCGGGAGCAGTTGCAGCGTCACCCGCAGTTTGCCAAGGCTGCGTGAGTGGCGGCGGTGAGGGCATCCACTCGCGTGGCGAGGGGGAAGTCGGAAGGCGCCTCCAGGGTGTAGCAGAGGGCGGTTTTATTGGAGATCAGCCAGAAGGCTTCGGGCCATTGCGGTCGGGAGCGGGGATCCAGGCTGGGCCGGATGATGCCGCCCTGCGCCTCGCGGCCTTCGATCACCGAGGAATTATCAATCGGGCACACGCGCGCCACGGCGGCGACCATGCCTTCCGCCAGCGAGGGACGTTGCTCGGGATTCAATTCGTAGAGATAAAAGCCATGGGCCTCCCAGTCCTCGTGCACGCAGAGGCACAGGTTGAATTGCCCTTGCCGTTCCAGCCAGGCGACGTGCGCGCGGATTTCCGGGGATTGGGGCACGAGGTAATCGCGGTTCAAATCCAGTCCGCCGGCGTTCTCGCGATGATTGATCATGAACCCGGACGGGTTCAGGCAGGGAATGAGGATGATTTCCGCGTCGGCGGGCCAAAGGTCTTCACGCAGCAGCCGCAGGGCGGTGAGCGTGGTGGCGGGTTCATCTCCGTGAATCCCGGCGGAAATGTAAATGCGACGGGGCTTGCCCGTGGTTGGGGTGGTGGTGGGCAGTCGGTGCCAGGCGGTCAGCGCAAACTCGGGACATTCATAAAAGGTCTCGCCCCGCCAGCCGGCGGCGATGGCCGCTGTGGTAATCTCACGCAGCACCGTCGCGATATCAATGGTCTCGCCGTGATAGCCGCCGAAGTTTTTGTTGTACCGTTGCACCCGTAGAGGGTAATTCCGATTGGGGGTTTCAGCAAGTTGAAGGGCGAAATGATGTGCAAAAATTTTTAATAGCGACGGTGTGTTTACAGTTTTTCCCGGTGTGGCAGATGATCGCGATTCCATCGGCTCAAAGCTCCGTCGCTGGTGTCTTCAAAGAGAAATTTCAGCGTTGGCGATTCGACGTGGCCGTCGCAAAAAACCACGTTGGCTCTACCGTGATGGCGAGTAAAAGGCTCTTTGTTCAAAGGTTCAAAATATGGCACTTGTTTCGAACGCGCCATAAGCTCGTTTCCGCCATACAATGTTTTATCATAACCACAGAAACCATCACCCATAGCCATCATTTCACTCGGACTTGCAATATCTGATGACGGCACAGGCGGAGCTGAAATCTCAGAATTGCCAAATTGTCTGCCGATTCCCAATGAATTTGTGTCTACACTGGCAAGCATTCCATAGGTGTTGTAACCATAGGAAGTATAAACCATGTTCGTCAGAAAATTTACCGGCCGTATCACCGACGGGCATTTCCAAATTCCTTTCCAGATATACGACGCTTCGTGCGAACTGCTTTCTTTTCCCATTTCATGTTCCAAAGCAACCGTCCAATAGTCGTAATGGTTTGGATATTTACCCTTGTTAAAATCGGGATTGGTATCAAGCGGATATACGTGATTATCACCAACAAACTCTTGTATCGCCAGACCAAGCTGCCGGACATTGTTCGCACAGTTGAGGCGCCGAGCCGTATCCATTCCACGCGATAGTACCGCCAGCAGTAACCCGGCCAAAATTCCGATGATGGCGATGACAACCAGCAGTTCGATCAGAGAAAACCCGCTTTGATTGGCTTTTGCGCGGCTCATATATTTCCTTTCGGCCTGAGCGTAAGCAAACCGACTGGGAATGTCAAAGCGGCGTGGAGCAAGCAGTTACCAATCCTTCAATGGCCGGTTAGGATCGTTCGGCTTGGTTTTGGGTTTGAGCTGTAAAAGCTGTTCGCTGTCTTTCTGGGCGTCGAGCAGGCGCTTGGCTTCTTCGGGCGTCATCTGGCCGGGGATGGCTTTTTCCTGGCCGTTCTGATCCTTCTGATCTTTATCCTGTTGGTCTTTTTTGTCGGCCGCTTTTTGCTGTTCTTGCTGGGCCTTTTTCTGCTGCTCTTCCTGTTTCTTTTGCTCCGCCGATTTTTGTTCGTCCTGCTTTTGCTGATCCTGGTCCGGCTGGTTCTGCTGGTCTTTGGACTGCGACTGCTGCTTTTGCTGCTGGTTTTGTTTCTGCTGTTGTTGCTGTTGTTGCTGTTGTTGCTGTTGTTGCTGTTGTTGAGACTGCTGCTGCTGTTGCTGATTCAGCAAATCATAGAGCTTCTTCAGTTTGACATCGTTGGGAAACAGCTTGAGGCCGTTGGTGGCGAATTGTTTGGCCTGGGCAACGTTGTTGGAAATGTAGAACTGCGCGCCGCCGTGAAAATAATCATCGGCGGATTGCGCGAAGACGGCGGGCGCGGACAGCAGCATTAACAGTAGAATGGGGGCGGTCTTCATAATAGTCATGCCAGTCCTATGCTTGGCAAGTGGGCGGCAGTCGGCCGGAGCGCGCCCGTCCTCGGGCGCAGCAATGTCCAAGCCTGCAAGCCGCTTGGTTCTCCGCCAAACGCCTAATTCGCCACGTTGCTGCGCCCGGGGACGGGCGCGCTCCGGGGATTTATGGGTGCTGAGGTTGCTGAGGGGTGGCAATGGCATCGATATCCTTTAGTTTTTTGATGTAGTCCTCGACCTGTTTGGCCACGGGTGTTTTCGTCAGAGGTTCCATGATGCCCAGCGCCTGATGGTAGTTGCGCTGGCGGACGGCTTCGCTGGCGCTCAGACGGGCCCGGCGCAGATATTCGCGGAGCTGGTTGATCTGGGCCACGCCGTTTTTCACGAAGTTTAGATTGTACACGGCGTTGGTGTCTTTTTTGTCCAGTTCCACGGCGCGTTCGTAGCTCTTGATGGCGGTTTCCCAATTTTCCTGCAAACCGTCGAGGTCCTTGGCGTTTTCGCCCATGCGGCACTGGGTGTTGCCCAAGTTATAATAGGCGGACTGCTGGAGTTTTAGGTCGGGCGAAAGCGTCACCCATTTAAAATCCTTCTCGGCCTCGTCAAAGTTGGTGCCACGGTAGGCGGCGGCTCCGGCATTGAACACCAGGCGCAGGTCGTTGGTGTAGATGAGCGAGAGGCGTTCAAACTCCTGCAGGGCGTTGGTGTAATTGCCGGAGTTGTAGGCGCGCATGGCGTCCGCCGGGGAGGCGCTGGCCGAAGCGGTCAATCCCAGCATTGCACACAACAACAGGGCGGCAACGGCCGGAGCCGGCTTGGTGGCGGGATCTTTGCGCTTCTCGGTTTTTCGTTCCGGGAAGAACAGTTCGGCCAGCAGCAGCAGGATGGCCAAGGCGAGGGGCCATTGGAATTGTTCGTGATAGCGGCGCACGAGTTTTTCGCGGCCCTGGGCCTTGGGCATGGGGGCAATGCCGCGATCGTAGATGGAATCAATCACGCTGGCACCGCGCAGGGGCATGTAGAATCCCTCAGTGGTCGCCGCGATTTGCTGCAAGAGTTGTTCATTCAGGTGTGATTTGACGGCGTGGCCCTGATCATCGCGCACGAGGTTGGGGTCCAGCAGGTCGCCTTCCGTGGTGCCGATGCCGACGGTGAAAATTTTCAGGCCGGCCGCCTTTGCGGCCTGGGCGGCTTCGAGCGCGCCGGTGTCGTTGTCTTCGCCATCGGTGAAGAGCACTAAGGCCTTAAAATGATCCTTTTCCTTGAAGGCGTCGAGTGCGGTATTGATGGCGGAGCCGAGCGAGGTGCCGCCCTGCGGAATGGTGTTCACATCCAGCGCCTGCACGCTTTGCTGGAAGGCGGTGTTGTCAATGGTGAGGGGACATTCGAGAAAGGCGTCGCCGGCGAAGGCCACGAGGCCCAGGCGGTCGGTGGCGGCTTTCTGCATGAGCTCCAGCGCGGCGATCTTGGCGCGGGTCAGTCGGTTGGGAGAAATGTCGGTGGCGAGCATGGACTTGGAAGTGTCCACGGCCACGACGATGTCCAGGCCGCGTTGCTCCACCTCCTGCAACTCAAACCCGCGCTGCGGCCGGGCAAGGGCGAGGATTAGAAATACGGTGGCCAGAATCACGAGGGCAAAACGGATTTTGAGGCGGGCGGGGGAGACGCCTACGGTCAGCCCGGCGAGCAGGCGGGAGTGGATGAACTGCGCGAGCAGCTTTTCGCGGGTGCGCAGCGACCACCAGAAAAACAGCGCGAGCAGCGGTGGAATCACCAGCAGCAGCCAGAGCAAATGGGAATTTTCAAATCTCATTTTACAGGGTGGTTGGCAGCCCGTTAATGGAGTAGCAGCCGATGTGAGGAGGCTCCATATAGAAGATCGTTTCCAAAGATGTTTGAGCGCATCCTGGCACTGCGCTCGTGGCTGAATAGCTGAGCGCCACCGCACCCCGGCCCTCTCCCCCATTTACCAATGGCGGAGAGGGAGGGGAAACGGTTGTGCGAGTGGTTTGTGGAAATGCCACGGCTCCGGATTTGAGGGCAGTGTCAGCCGTATCAGAATAAGGACGAGATATTTGAGCCTCCTTACGTCGGCTGCTACCGGGGAAGCGGTTTTTCAACGGTTGGCTGGTGAATGGAGTTTGTTGGCTCATGGCAGTCTCCGGTAGGCGGTTTGGCCGAGCACGAGTTCGAGCAGCAGCAGGGCGAAGCCGCCGGCGATCACCCACGGGAACAGTTCCTTGTACTCGGTGAATTTTTTCACGGAGGCGTCGGTCTTTTCCAGCTTGTCGATTTCGGCGTAAATCTGGCGGAATTTTTCCGCGTTATCGGCGCGGTAATAGCGACCGCCGGTTTTGTCAGCAATTTTTTTCAGGGTCTCCTCATCCACGTCCACGGGCACGTCGCGGTACATGGTTTCGCCGGTGTAGGGGTTTCGGCCGACCGGCATGGGGGCGGAGCCTTGTTCGCCGATACCGACGGTATAGACTTTGATCTTCACGGCGGCGGCCGCTTCCGCCGCCAGCAGCGGGTCGAGCTTGCCGGAATTATTTTGGCCGTCGGTCATGAGGATCACGATTTTGCTTTTGGACTTCAAATCGCGCAACCGGTTCACGGCGGTGCTGAGGCCGTCGCCGATGGCGGTGGCGTTCTGGTCGATTTCGCCAATTTCCAGCCGGTCGAGGTTTTCCTGCAAGTACTCATGGTCGAGGGTCAGCGGGGTGCCGATATACGCCTGGGAGGCGAACAGCACGAGGCCGATGCGGTCGTTGGGGCGGTGATCAATGAAATCTTTCAGCACCGAACGCGCCATGTTGAAACGGTTCACGCGCCTGCCATTGACCATAAAGTCTTCGGAAACCATGCTGCCCGACATGTCGACGGCGGACACGATGTCCACGCCGCTGGCCTTGACCTCGGTCTGGCTTTTCATGAGCCGGGGTTGGGCGAGGGCCACGATGAACACCGCGAGAATGAGCCAGCGCAGGGCCGGGAGAAAGCCGCCCGGACGCGAGCGCGAAATGCTCTGCATGCCGCGCACGAGCTGCACCGAGGAATAGACGAACGCGGGCGGCAGGCCGCGCCGCCCCTTCAGCCACGCCAGCGGCGGGATGAGCAGCAACAACAGCAACAACCAGGGATGGGCAAACGTCATGGCAAAATTACGATGGACGGTTCTCCGCCGGGGCTTCGCCGTCAATCACGGGCGGCGGTTCGGTTTCTTCGACCAGCCGCAGGGCGGAATCGTGCAGGCCCTGCAATTCGGCGACGCCGGGTTCATATTTGGCGAACTTCACGAGATCGCAGCTCTCCAGGAAATTTTCGAGGCTTTCCTTTTGATCCTTCAGCAGCAGGTTGGTGCTCTGAAGTTCCCGGAGGAATTCTTCGGTGGTCCGTTCGGGTGCATGGATGTCGAACCGTTCTTCCAGATAATAGCGCACGGTGTCGGAAACCAGGGTGCAGAACGGCTTGGGCTGGTTGATCAGTGCAATGGCCTCGGCCAGTTTTTGCTTCGCCCGGATATGGGCGGGCACCGGTGGGATGGATGGCGCAGTAGCCTTTTTCTTCTGCCGCCAGCGCCAGTAGAGGAACGCCGCGATGATCAGGGCGAGGGCGAGCAGCGTCCACCAGAGCCACGCATGGCCGGTGGCTATGACATAGGGCGGCTTGATGTCCCGGATATCGGGCATGGCGGGCGGGGCGGCTGCGGCCGATGCGGCCGATGCGACCGGGTTGTTCGAGTTAATGGTCATCCGCGGAGCCTCCGTTTTTCGCGGGTTTCAAAAAAGCGGCCGAGGATGCCGCCGTAGGGCTGGTCGGTGCGCAATTGAATGGCGTCAATGCCGGCCTTGCGGAACACCTGCGCGACGATTTCCTGCGCGCGGGCCTGGCGCACGGCGAAGGCGTCGCGATTGCGGGCGTCGCCGGTGTTCACCTCCACGATTTCGCCGGTTTCGGCGTCCTGAAAAACCAGGCGGCCGAGCGCGGGCAGTTCCAGTTCGCGCGGATCGGTCACCTGCACGGCCACGAGGTCGTGGCGGCGGTTGGCCTGCCGTAGCAGGGTGAATGAGGCTTGCGCGAGCGATTCCAGCAGCATCATTTGCGGTTTGGGACGTCGGCTGCCCTCGCGTCGGGGAATGGCGGGCGAGCCGATGAAATCCGAGATGACGACGGCAATGGCCTTGTGCGACTGCACGCGCAGCAGGAATTCCAGCGCCGCGTTCAAATCCGTGCCCCGGTGCTTGGGTTCGTAGAACAACACTTCACGGATCACGCGCAGCACGTGGCTGCGGCCTTTGCGCGGCGGGATGAACTTTTCCACCTCGTCGCTGAACAGGATGAGGCCGACCTTGTCGTTGTTCCGAATCGCGGAGAAGGCCAGCACCGAGGCGATTTCGGCCGCGAGTTCGCGCTTGGATTGCTCCAGCGAACCGAACAGCCCGGAGCCGCTGACATCCACGAGCAGCATGAGGGTCAGCTCGCGTTCCTCAACAAATTTCTTGATGAACGGATGGTTCATCCGCGCGGTGACATTCCAGTCAATGGCGCGCACGTCGTCGCCGGGCTGGTACTCGCGCACCTCGTCGAAGTTCATGCCCTGGCCCTTGAAGACGGAATGGTACTGACCCGCGAGCGTCTCCGTGACGATGCGGTTCGTGCGGAGCTCGATCTGCCGGATTTTCTTGAGGATTTCGCGGGGGATCATGGGGAAATGGCGGCTGGCCGGGGCTGAGTTTTCATTTGCATGGCTCCGGTGACGGGGTAAATTGGGGACATGAGTTCGGCCCAAATCCAAGTTTTGGAACAACTAGACCGGCTTCCGTTTGAAGAACAGCGTGAAGTCTTTGAGCAGCTTCGCGATAAATTCGATGACATGCTGACGCCAGAACAGATTGCCGAGCTTGACCGCCGTGCCGAACGCGCACTGGCGCATCCTGAACGCTGCCGTCCCCTAGACGAAGTGGTTGCTGACCTTGAAAAAGAATTTCGCGCCGGGCGATGAGTTTTCGCGTTGTCATTGAGGCGGAGGCGGAAAGGGAATTTGCCGAAGCCGTTAAATTCTATGACGGACGCGAGCCGGGAGTCGGTCAAAGATTCGCCAAAGATTTGCAGGCTTTTTTCAAAACCGTTTGCCAGAATCCCACCCGCTTTCCCTTTGCCAGCCGGCTGACTCAAAAAGCAAAAATGCCCGCCCCGTGGCCATATTCTGTATTTTTCGTCGTTAAACACCAAAGTTCCGAGGTGATTATCAGCACCCTCTGGCATGGTTCGCGAAATCCGGTGGAGCTGCGCGGGCGGCTGAAATGAAACACCTGCGAAGGTTTCACTTGCAATGCTGTTCGGTGAATCCCAACGGGATTCCGGCATATAGCCCAGAGTTGCGATGCAGGAGCTACCCTGGGAGGACGGAATTAAATCATCACCAACCCCAACGGGGTTTGGGCCAATCCCGCGCGCGGCGGATGAAAACGAAATGGCCGCAACCGCGTTGCGGTTGGTAAGGCCGGGGGGGCGCCGACCCAAGGTAGCTCGTTTCTCGCGACCCTGGGCTGGCGGACGCAATCCCGTTGGGATTGGAGCGCGGCGTTCACGCCGCATCGGCGGGCGAAGGGAATTGAGCGCCAAATTGGTTTTGGACACTGCGGGTGGGCGAACGCTGAAGCGGGCTGAAGCCCGCGCTCCGGGCGTGAACCCGGTCACGGGGCGATTCGTGCGCAGCTCGATCTGCCGGATTTTTTTTAGGATTTCGCGGGGGATCATGTGAAAAAGTTAAACTCTCACTTTTGATCTCTTCTTCCGTTCAGCCAGACGTAGCTGGTCGTGGAATTCAGCCAATAAGCTTCTTCTTTTTCAAATTCTGGTTTTGCCAAATTTAAATAGTAGCGATAGCGGGCATTAGATTGACCGGCGTTGATAACAATTTCGTCACCGTCAACTTTCTCAATGTTTTCATAAATGTCGGTATTGTTAGTATTGCGTATATTACTACCAATATGGCTGTCGAATGCAGGAAAATGAATCTCAGTTTTAGTTTTTAGATTTACGACATGAACCATCGCTTGTCCGTTGTCGTAATCTCGTCCGGTGACAAAAAAAATCGAATCTTTGCCTGGAATCGTCAGATAAAACGGAATCCAGCCTCTGACTTCTTGATACTTTTCCCCGCAAACTGTCATTTCATTGTAACCGTGCGAAGCGTGGATGTTCACAAAGTTCACCGTGTCTTTAAATTTCACAATAACATTCTCATCGGAGTAAACCGTTTCTGTGGTTTTCAGACAACCGCTCCAAATTAGTCCAGTAGCCAGAACTAAAAATGTCAGCTTGACCCAAATTGGGGATTGTTTACTCACGGTACGGGCAACTCGTCAAAAATCTTCTGAATCACGATCTCGCTGGTCTTTTCCTCGGCTTCGGCCTCGTACGTGATGGCTACGCGGTGACGCAGCACGTCCATGCCGATGCTCTTGACGTCCTGCGGCGTGACGTAGCCGCGGCCTTTGAGGAAGGCGTAGGCTTTGGCGGCGAGGGTGAGGGCGATGGTCGCGCGCGGGGAGGCGCCGAGCTGGATGAAATCCTTGAGCTCAATCTTGTAGGTCTCCGGTTCGCGCGTGGCGCAGACGATGTCCACGATGTAATCCTTCACCTTGTCGTCCACGTAGATGTCGTTGATCACTTCGCGGGCCTTGAGAATCTGCTGGGGCGTGACGACCGCACCGCAGGTGGGCGTGCCGGAGGTCTTGGCCATCATTTCCAAAATCTGGCGTTCGTCGGCGCGCGTGGGGTAGCCGATCTTGAGCTTGAGCATGAAGCGGTCCACCTGCGCCTCGGGCAGGGGATAGGTGCCTTCCTGGTCAATGGGGTTTTGCGTGGCCAGCACCAGGAACGGTTCCTCCAGCTTGTAGGTCTGGTCGCCAATGGTAACCTGTTTTTCCTGCATTGCTTCGAGCAGCGCGCTCTGCACTTTGGCGGGCGCGCGGTTGATTTCATCCGCCAGCACGAGGTTGGCGAAAACCGGGCCCTTGCGCGTGGTGAACCCGCCGGACTGCGGATTGTAAATCTGCGTGCCGATGACGTCGGCGGGCAGCATGTCCGGCGTGAATTGCAGGCGCGAGAACTTCACTGACAGCGTGGCGGCCAGCGATTTTACGGCGAGGGTTTTGGCCAGCCCGGGCACGCCTTCGAGGAGGACGTGGCCGTTGGCGAGCAGGCCGATCACCAGGCGTTCGGTCAGATAATTCTGGCCAACGATGACCTTGCCGAGTTCGTTGAAAAGAGGGTGCGTGAAAGCGCTCGCTTCCTTCACCGCTTCGTTGATGGCGTTGATTCCTGTGCTCATGTTGTATTCCGATGTTTTCCTGCGGGTGAAAATTCAGACAAATAATCCGGGGTTTTGTTCAGGCAATTCTTATTCCGGCCGCACCTTTTCACCCAGGGGAGAGGCCGGGAAAGTCGTTCAGGCACCCGGCAGGACTTCGATGGATTTTAGCGGCAACCAGCCGGTCTTGCCAGTACCATCGGCGACCTGTACCCAGTTGTCGTGCCGGTCCAAAACCGAAAGCTCCGCGCCGTCGTGCGCGGCAAACGTCACCTGCGCGTCGTCAAACGGCCCACTGCGCGCGCTGGCGCTCGCCGATGTCACCACCGCTGTCTGACCGGAGAAATGTCCCGCCGCCTGCACCCCAAGTATTGAGCCGGCACCGATGGTGATGGCCGCCAGCAGCCAAGTCGTGTTCTGCAATCGTACCGCCAGCGTCGGCCGGAGTTGCCGGGCGGTGAGCAAGGCCAGCGTGCCCCAGAAGGCCGCGGCGGTAAGAATGGTCCATTCGCTCAAGGAAAGGTTGCCCAGCCAGGTTTGCCAGCGGTGTTCCCGCACGGTCGCGCCTTGGACCTGATTGCGGACAAATTGGAGGTTGGCGCGCACTTCGGCATCGCGCGGCGCGAGCAGCGCGGCGTGACGGTAGCCGGCGATGGCCTTGCCCAGATTGCCGGTTTTGAATTGCGCGTTCGCGTCGTTGAACCACAGGGCGGAAGACTGCACCCCGGAGCCGAGGATCTTGTCATAGGCCGTCGCCGCCTCGGCAAATTTGCCCCGGGCGTAAAACTCATTGGCCGTGGAAAAATCCTTCGTAACGTCCGCCGCGAGAATATTGGCGGCAAAGAGGAGGACGAGCCACATGGAAAGAATGGTTTTCATTTCTTCAATCCCTGGAGTTCGGTGAGCACCGGTTTCAGCCGCACCACGAGTGAATTCAATTCGCTGCTGCCGCGCACGGGCGCGTACCGGGCTTGATTGCACAGTTGAAACAGTTCGTGGAGCGCGGCCATGGTTTCCGGGCTGGCACCCAGCTTCACCAGCCGGTCGTTTACATCCGCTTCGGTAATGGCGGAGGCCGGGACATCCAGGCGTTCGCCAAGTTGCTCCTGCAAGAGCCGGTAGAGCAGCGTAAAAAATTCATCCGGTTTGTTTTCGGTGGCGAGTTTGCCCAGATCATTCAGGCCGTTCGCCACAAGTTGGGCCACCGCCCGTTGACGGCGCAAACGGGGATTATTGGCCAGAATATCCGTGCGCCGACGCCAGACTAGCGTGCCCAGGAAAGCCAGTACCGGGAGCGATTGCAGCGCCAGAAAGCCCGGCGAGCTGATGAGCGGTCCGGACGCGGAGACCAGCGTGCCGATATTTTCCTTCACCGGCAAAATATCCTGCGGGTTCGCATTGTTCTCCGGATTTGCGGGCTTGGCCCCGGCCGTGGCGGGCAGGGGATTCGCGGCGGCGGCGTGCAAGGTCAACGGAATGGCCGACTGCGTGAGGGTGTGATACTGGCCGTCATCCGGATTGAAGAAGGCGAACACAAAGGCCGGCAGTTCGTGGACATCCGAATTTTGCGGCGTCAAAATCTGTTCAAAGGTCTTGGTGCCTTCAAAGCCATACTGGTCGCCGGCTTCGAACTTGGTGGTGGGCGGGAAAGTTTTGAAATCGCGCCAGGCATCCGGCGGGGACAGGGTCAAAGTATCCATCGCGCCATGACCGGAAATCTGCACGCGTGCCGTGATGGGGTCGCCCACCGTCAGATTGGTCGGCCCGGCGGTAAAGGTCATCGAAAAATTGCCGATGGCCCCGGTGAAACTGGCGGGCCGGTTTTCCGTGGGCAAGGGTCGAACCTCCACGTCAAGCGGATCCGTGGCCAGCGTCACCTGCTTCTGTTCGCCTTGGTTAAAAAACTGGCGGAAGAACGGATCGCCGCCCTGATTTTGTCCCGGCAGGATCACCCCGAGGTTGGCCGTAAACGGCCCCAGCGTGAGCGGACCGGTCCGCACCGAGGTCAGGGGCAGCGCGAGGGGAATGACCGTATATACCCGCTGCCCCACCTGGGCCCGGCGACGCTGGTTATTCAGTTCAATGGTCTTGCCGGCGCTGAATCCGTCCGTGGGTGAGCTCGTCAGTTGGAAACCATTGATATTCTGCACGTCATCGCGCAGGTAAAGTTCCAACATGCCGACCACGGGTTCCCCGAGGTAAAGTTGCTTCTTGGGCAGGACAAATTTCAGGAACGCGACTTCATTGCCGGAATTGACGGCATCGGCGGACGGAGCACCGGGCTTGGTTACCGTCAGCTTGATCGGCTGGGAGACGAATGCCTGGCCGCCGATTTTGACCTGCATGCCGGGAATCGTAAACTGTCCGTCCCGCTGCGGCGACACCATGTAATTATAGGTGATGGTGCTGCTGGTCTGGCCGTTGACGAAGCTAAACGATGAGGACGGTCCGACGTACTGAATCTGCAATCCCGCGATGGCAGGGAGATTGGGCGGATTTTGGGGGTGAATGTCGTCAAACTTGAGTGAAAGGGTGGCCTGTTCCCCGAGGGTGAGGGCCTCGCGATCCAGGGAAGCCGTAAAAGCGGCGGCCATCGCCACGCCCTGAAGCAGAGCGGTGGCGATCATAACGAGCCAGGTTTTTGACAGGAACCGCATCATTTTCTTTCGTTTTTTATGACAAACGAAGGGCGTAAATGTTCACAAATTTTTTCAAATGGGAAAGCTAAAAAATGGGGTAAAAAACCAAAAAAAGACAATTGCCGTTGCCGCGCCGCCTGCTCATCATGCCGGAATGAACAAACGACTGCTCGCCCTGCTGGCCGCCGCCGCGTTGCTTGCGCCCCGGTTGTCGGCGCAATTGCCGGTCCATAACTTTGCCATTGGCACCAACGATTTCCTGCTGGATGGCCAGCGCCTCCAGATCCGCTGCGGTGAAATTCACGCCGCCCGCGTGCCCAAGGAATACTGGCGCCAGCGGCTGCGTTTGGCCAAGTCCATGGGCCTCAACACCGTCTGCGCCTACCTGTTCTGGAACCTCCATGAACCCAAGCCCGGCCAATTTGTCTGGACCGGTCAGGCGGACGACGCCGAGTTTTGCCAAATTGCGAAGGAAGAAGGTTTGTGGGTGATTCTCCGGCCCGGTCCTTATTCCTGCGCCGAGTGGGAGATGGGCGGTACGCCATGGTGGCTGCTGAAAAATGACGGCATCAAATTGCGTTCACGCGATCCCCGTTATATCAATGCCGTGAAGTCCTACCTCAAGGAAGTCGGCCGGGTGCTCGGGGGCTTACAGATTACCCATGGCGGCCCGATTCTGATGGTGCAGGCCGAGAATGAATACGGTTTCTACGGCAAGGATGCCGAATACATGGGCGATATCCGCCAGGCGCTGCTGGATGCCGGGTTCGATGTCCCGCTCTTCGCCTGCAATCCGCCGTCCGAGATGAAGAACGGTTTCCGCACGGACCTCTTTCAAGCCGCCAATTTTGGCAGCGACCCCGCCGGCAATTTTAAGAAGACCCGCCAACTCATGCCCAGCGGCCCGCTGATTTGCAGCGAGTTTTATCCCGGCTGGTTTGATACGTGGGGCCAGCCCCATCACTACGGCAACACGGCACGTTATCTGACCGATCTCGAATACATGCTGTCGCATGACGCCTCGTTTAGCATCTACATGGCACATGGCGGCACCACGTTCGGCCTGTGGTCGGGCTGTGACCGGCCGTTCAAGCCGGACACTTCTTCCTATGACTACGATGCGCCCATCAGCGAAGCTGGTTGGACCACGCCGAAGTTCTTTCAGACGCGCGCCCTGTTTGCCAAATACCTGCTCCCCGGCGAAGTTCTGCCCGACCCGCCGGCGCAGAATCCGGTCATCACCTTTGCCTCCGTGGAATTGACCAACACCGCCCCGGTCTTTGCCAATCTGCCCACGCCGGTGATTGATAAAACGCCCCGCCCCATGGAATCCTACGACCAGGGCTACGGCTGCATCATCTATCGCACCACGATTACCGCCGGTCCGCCGGCCGAGTTGGAAGTTGCCGCCGTGCATGATTTTGGCTTTGTGTATCTTGATCGCCACGGCATCGGCATCTTTGACCGCCGTCACGCCGGAGCCAAAATCCTTGTGCCCGCGCGCAAAGCCGAGGCTCAATTGGACATCCTCGTTGAGCCGATGGGCCGCATTAATTTTGGTCCCGAAATGGTGGATCACAAGGGCATCATCGCCCCCGTGAAACTCGCCGGCAAAACCCTCGAAAGTTGGGAGATTTACCGTCTGCCGCTGGATTATGAGTACATTGCCGCCCTGAAATTCACGCCCGGCAAAGACAACGGTCCGGCCTTCTGGCGCGGCATCGTGAATCTCGAGAAACCCGGCGACACCTTTCTGGACATGCACGGCTTCGGCAAGGGGGATCTCTGGGTGAACCGCCATTGCCTGGGACGCTATTGGAATATTGGCCCGAGCCAGACCGCCTATGTGCCCGGCTGCTGGCTGCACCCCGGCGAGAATGAAGTGATTGTGCTCGACCTCGAAGGACCCGAGCATCCGGCCGTGGCCGGTCTGGCCAAGCCCGTGTTGGATGAATTGCATCCCGAGAAGGATTTTGCCAAGACCCGCCGTCCGGCGGTGAAGGTGAATCTTGATGCCACCACCGTGGCCATCAGCGGCTCGTTTGCCCCGGGCACGGACACTCAGGAAATCAAGTTCACCGCGCCCGCCACGGGGAATTTCTTTTGCCTCGAAAGCCTGAATGCTCATGATGGCAAACCTTACGCCGCCGTCGCCGAACTGGATCTGCTGGATGCCGCCGGCAAAACCATCAGTCACGACGGCTGGACCATCGCCTATGTGGACAGCGAGGAACGTGAGAAGGAAGACGGCACCGCTGAGAACGCCATTGACGGCCAGACCGCCAACATGTGGCACACGGAATGGTCCGGCGCCTCGCCGAATCATCCGCATGAGCTGATTCTGAATCTGGGGCAGAGCCAGACCCTCTCCGGTTTCCGTTACGTGCCGCGCCAGAGTGAGGGTGCCGGTCGCATCAAAGATTACCGGGTGTATGTGGGGGATAACATGGTCACCCCGCTGGGGAATTGAATAAAAAGTAGCAGCCGACGTGAGGAGGCTCTGACTTAAATATTGCCGCCAGCGATTCAGTTGGAGCCTCCTTACGTCGGCTGCTACCGGTAATAAGTAAAAAACCTCCCGGCATCTTTCGATGCCGGGAGGTTTGCTTTAATTGATGCGGCTTATTTCAGCTTCAGCGCCCATTCGATGCCGCCGAGCACATGTTGCTGGTAGGCTTTGCTGATTTCGGGCGAGTTCTTGCGGTCCTTCATGTCCGGATTGCCGTCCCAGATGTCTTCACGATGACCGAGGGAGGTGTAGAACACGCGGCCGGTGCCGTAGTCTTTCCACCAGGAAACGGGGAAATGGCCGGCGGAGCCGTCTTCGGGGTGTTTGTCGAGAATCAGCAGATCCTTCACCTTGGTGGCGTCGTAATTCTTGAACTGATAGATTTCCTCCTGCGAGATGTCCCAGGTCTTGCCGAGGTGGGCCGTGGCCGGATTGGCCGGGTCCTGGTTCAGGCATTCCACGCCGACCTGTTTGCCATGCTTCTTGAATTCGCCGCCGAGCATGTCAATGTAGCCCGGCCAGCCATGGAAGGTATCGCTGGCCGCATGCAAGCCGATGAACGCATGACCGGCTTTAATCCAATCCAGCAAGCCCTGCGGATCGGGAATGGGCAGGTCCCCGGTGGTGCTCGCAAAGACTACGCCGTCATAATTCTTCAGCGAGTCGGGCGAGAGCTTTTGCAGGGCTTCCTTCAGCTTGCCTTCCCACGCATCCTCGGCGGTCTTGAAGGCGGCCTTTTCGTCGTCGGTGGCGTCCTTTTTCAGCGCGCCCGGTTTGCCGGCCGGCTGGTGGACATAATCCACGGTGAATTCGCCGCTGTCCTTGCCGAGCTGGGCGAGGATGCGTTCGGCGGTTTCAATGGAGCTGTGGCGGAACCCGGTGGTGGTGGTGACCACCAGCAGTTTTTTGGGTTCCGCGTGGAGGGTGGTGGCCAGCGTGGCCACCGCGAGCAGAGCGAGGAGTGATTTCATATTTGATTCAAATCAAGAGTTGGAATTGCGGATCAGGGATCGGTCACGACCGGCACCGAACGCACCCAGATGTTGCGGAAGGAGACGGAGTTGTTATGGAATTGCAGCGCCAGCGGACCGGTGGGGCCGTGGGCGGTATAGCTGCCCAGCGTGCGCCAGTTGGTCGAACCGCGGATGGCCTGATGATTCTGCGCCACGACGCCGTTGTGGAAAACGGTCACGTAGGCGGGCGTGAGCAGGGAGCCGTCCGCATTGAAATGCGGCACATTGAAGATGATGTCGTAGGTCTGCCATTCGCCGGGCGGGCGGCAGGCATTCACCAGTGCGGGATGCTGACCGTAAACGCCGGCGGTCGCGCCGTCCGCATAGGTCTTGCTCTGATAGCAATCGAGCACCTGGATTTCATAGCGGCCCATGAGGAACACGCCGCTGTTCCCGCGGCCCTGGCCTTCGCCCTTGGGCGGGGTGGGTTCACGGAATTCAAGATGCAACTGCATGTCGCCAAACTCATTGGTCGTCACAATGTCGCCCTTGGCGGAGATGGCCACGCCATCTTCCACCTTCCACGGCGCGGGGCCGCCGGATTTTTTGTCGCGCCATTGGGACAGGTCTTTGCCGTCGAACAGGACAATCGCGTCGCTCGGCGGCGTGGCCAGATCGCTGAACGTGCCGGACGTAACCACCGGCGGCTGCGGGCGTTCCGGGTCGTGGACGTGCCAGGGCAGGCCCGGTTCAATGGGCGTATCCTTGAAGCCGGCGACGCCGTTGGTGACGACTTCCTCGAAGGCGACACATTTCAGGCTGACGGCGGCGAGGGCGATGAGGGTGAGAATAGGCTGTTTCATTGGTTATATTTCAGGCTTTGATAAATTTGGTCCACTTGGCATTGGACGCTGCGGACTTCAACGCGGTTTCGAGAAATGCAATTCCCGTGAGGCCGTCCTCGACGGTGGCATATTTGCTGCCATCATTGCTGAACGACTCGCCGGCCTGCCATTTGCGCACGTCCGCCTCAAAACAGCGGTGCAGGCGCGCAAAGGCGTCATGGAACGCTTCGGGATGGCCGCTGGGAATGGTCGGTTCGGCCATGAGATCCGCCGGCATGTCCTTGGGCAGGAAACCATCGCCCGGCTGGACCGCGCCGCGCCAGTACACGCGGTCGGGCTGGTTGGGCAGAAAGATGGTGAGGCGTTCGGGGTCTTCCTGCTTCCACTCCAGCGTGCCTTTGGTGCCGGCCACGGTGAGGCCGAGGTCGTTCTTGCGGCCGATGCAAATTTGCGAGGCGCGCACCAGGGCGGTGCCGCCGTTGTTCAGTTTGCAATACACGGTGAAATGGTCGTCCAACTGGCGGCCTTCCACGAAGGTTTCGAGCTGGGCGCTGAGCTGGGTGATTTCCAGACCGGTGACATACCGGAGCTGCATGAGGGCGTGCGTGCCGATGTCCCCGCCGCAGCCGGAACCGCCGGCGCGTTTGGGGTCCACGCGCCAGGAAGCCTGCTGCTGGCCGGTGGCTTCCAGCTTGGACGCCAGCCAGCCTTGGAGATAATAGGCATCCACCCAGCGCACTTCGCCGAGCAGGCCGCTGCGGACGATGTAGCGCGCGAGGCGGCTGGTCCAATGGCCCAGATAGGTGTGGGCGACGCAAAACGGAATGTTCAGCTTGCGGGCGGTTTTTACCAGGGTGCGCGCCTCCTTGAGATTCAGGCAGAGCGGCTTTTCGCAAAACACGGGAATGCCCGCCTTCATCGCTTTCATCGCGGGATCGAAATGCACAAAATTGGGCGTCACGATCAGGATGTAATCGAGCTTCTGATCTGCGGGCAGGGTCGCGTTGGCCGCGATCATTTCATCGTAGGACACATAGCCCTTGATGGGGTAGGGCCACTTGGCGGCTTCTTCCAAGGCGATCTTGGGATCGGGATGCAGCGCGCCGGCGACCACGCGGCGGGTGCCGTCAAAGTGAATGGCTTTTTGATGGGGATGGACGATGAAGGCGCCTTTGCCGCCACCGACGAGTCCAACGTTAAGAGGTTTGGCTGCCATAGATGTGGAATGTAAATTAAGTGTTTGAATGGAACGCCAAAATTTATGCCAACCGCCGGACGGGAACAAGTCTTATGAATGCGGGACTTGGAATCCGGGAATTTTTTGCCGGGAGGATTGTTTCAAAACGAGGAGGATGGGTTGCCAATGGCGGCGCTACGAGGGGCAGGGGATGGACACGAATTTCACGAAAGGGGCACGAATTGGGGGAAAATCCGGGATGGCGACGGTACGGGGGCGGGGCGGTCATGTCATTTGGCAATTCCGGTTAACAAGGGGGCTGTTTGGCCTGCCCGCGGGGAAAGCGGTGGAGGGCCACCGCACTCCAAGACGCTGGCGCGACGGTCATGGTTCCCGTGTGCGCGGAGCGTCTTGGAGTGCTCCAGTCCTCTGGAGCTTTGCCCCATTAATCACCCGTAGGCCAATGTCAATGTGATCTGTTGTAGGGCCGGGGACCGGGTAAACCCGGAACTCGTGCGCCTGAGAAGGCGAGGGGATAGAACGGTGGGAGTCCGTTTCTGTGCGGTGAAGAGCCGTGCGGTATCGAACCGTAACTGCGTCGCAGCAATGCGGGGTGGAGAGCAACGGGGAGAGAACGACCAGTCCGTAAC
>CAIQKM010000119.1 GCA_903872345.1 uncultured Verrucomicrobia subdivision 3 bacterium
GCGGGCTCTGTGCGTGCTGCAAAAGGTTGAATACGCCGGTCAATATACGAAATTGTTCGGGGACGCCGACCGGCGGGACTTGTTCCAATATGTCAACGAACTGTTGGACCGGACGGATTTCCCGCCCGGGGCAACTTTTCAGGGCGTGGAACATTGGGAGTGGGCCGCATTGCCACCGAATTGAACCGTCACGCCGTCCCCGCCAAACGCGCCGGCCAGACCTTGAAACTTCGACAGGGACCGCCTATTCATGGGCTTTTGACAAATTTGAGCAGTTCATCAACCGCGCCCATTGGCTGAACTCGCCCTGGCCGGTGAATGTTTGGTCGGTCATTTGCGATGGCTCCATTGATCGCAAGCTGGAGGCCGGCATTCATGAAAAGAAGGACGCCGCCGAACTGGTGCTCGACAGCCAGTTGCCGGTTGAAACGCCGGAGGAAGTGAACTTGCATGAATTGCTGCGCACCGCGCAAAGCAAGTTCAGGCAGGTCAAAACCTTGGATGAAAATGAAATGAAACATGACTGGCCGAGGCTGCTGGCTGCGCTCGTTCAAGCATTTGCAAAATGGAACATAAAACCACTCAACCTGCCAAAATCCACCTCAAACAAATACCCTCTGTGGCGACAACGTCTCTTGCATAGATGGCGCTAATGGGGTCCCTAACTACTGATTGCAAAAACGGCACGACCTCGGCATGACATGTTTGGAGAAATTGAAAACCGTGAGAGATTTCTGGCTTCATTTATTCCTCGTGTGCGGACCGGCGTAAGTATAGTGAAAAAAATCCACGTCCACATAACCCGCGTCGGCTTTGTCATTATAGGAATAAATTCCCAGTCGGGTGCCCCGGTAATTGCCCCAGCCAAAGGGAAAGCTATCACCGATGGACTGGAAGGTCTTGCCATCCAGACTCCAGGCAAACGTGCTGTTGCCCTGATCGTCAATCAGCGACTTCAGCCAGACCGCCGTCTGGTTGGACTTCAGCGACGCACCAATGGTTTTGGTGCCCCGGTTATTTAACTCGACCTGCCACACTCCTCCATGCTGCACAACGCCCAAAGTGCAAACCTCGCTCCAAAAAAGGCACAATCCGGCTGTCTGTCCGTCCGCCATGCCACTGATATCCAGCTTGGTCACTACCGTTCCGCCGCCGCAGCCCATGATGCGCTGAGTCAGGGTGTCCCCGGCCTTAAAGAAATCCCCAGGTTTAAGCGGTGGGAAGGCATGCAACCGCAACCAGCCCGGCCGCTCGGTTAGCGACCATTTGCCCGCGCGCGGCTGGTAATTCCATTCCCATTGCGGCGCCATCAACGGCGTGGAAAATTCATCATCGCTCTGCGGCACTTGAAGGGGGAAGCCGTTCACCGGTTTTTTGCCGCTCCAAGCGATGGTGCCCGCTCCATGTCGGTCCATGACCCCGGGGATCGGCCAGCCGTCCACCCATTTGACCGGCAGCAAACTCGCCGGCCGGCCGTCGTACGTGCCGGTTTCGCCGCGCCCCTGATGCGTGATAAACCACCAGTCACCGGCCTCGGTCTGCAACAGTCCGCCTTGATTTGGCTGACGATCATAGCGCCCGGGAAAATCTTCCAGAATAATCTTTTTTTCATAAGGTCCGAAGAGGTTGGTGGAACGCATCATCACGCCCACCCGCGGGCCATGCGGCACAACTTGATTATGAAAGACGTAGTATGTGCCGTTGAATTTATAAAGCTTGTTCCCCTCGCTGCTCTGATAGTCATCAATAATCCGGTCACTGGCCGGATCAATCGTCTTGCCGTCGGCACTCAGCTTGAATATGTGCGTCCACCATTTTTTCCCGGGGGTGCTGAGCAGCAAGTAGGCCTGGCCGTCATCGTCCCAGAACGGACAAGGATCATCATAGCCATGCCGGTTCGAAACACACGTCACCTGCCCCCAGGGACCGGCGGCATTGGTGGCCGTGGTCATGAAAACACCCTCATCCATCGTGGTAAAATAGACCTGAAACCGCCCCGCGTGATAGCGGATCGCCCCGGCATATATGCCGCGATTGTAACGATTCATCCGGTCCCAGTTGAGCTCTGGCCCCAACTGCGTCAGATCGGCCACGCAATGGCTCAAATATTGCCAGTTTACCAGATCCCGGGAATGCAACACCGCCATGCCCGGCGAATATTGAAAGGTCGAGGTGATGAAATAATAATCACTCCCAACCCGGATGACATCCGGATCGGAAAAGTCTCCGGGCAGCACCGGATTCTTAAAGGTTCCATCGCCTTGGTCGCCCCAGGCACCGTAATTTCCCACGTCGGCGACCGCCCAAGAACTGACGGCAAAAAAGGTGACCACCGCCAGCAGCCACCCGGGCAGGGCACGCAATGGCTTCGGTGAAATGAACTTCATAGATGCTGGTGGTTATCAATGCGCAGATGGGTGCCGCATATCAAATCATGGTTACGCATGGGGGCAGCCGACTCAGGGCAATTGCAAACGGTAAAATTGTTGGCCTACGCCGGCGTTGAAAGGATTGGTAAATGTGAAATTCCCATTGGCATCAAACTGATTGGTCAGCAGACGCGTCCAACCACCGGTCGGTGACAACAGATTCGTTGTACCCAGAACATAATAAGCGGCATTGGGCGTGCCGCCGGTGCCACTTGCAACCAGTCCGCCGCCGACCGCCTGAATGCTCCCAAAACTCGGTTGTGTTACGATCAAATTCACCTGACCCGCCACCGAAGTATCGAGCACATAGGTATGACCAGGCGGAAGCGAACCCAGCGTCAGCGTCCCGACGCTCAATGTGCCACCATAAGTGAATAGCGTGTAGGTGCCCGCGCCAAATCCGCCCGCCGCGCTCAGGTTCAGCGTCCCGCCCAGGGTCAGGTCGCCGGTCACGGCCACCTGGCTGCCGTTCGTCCCGAGTTGAAACTGAAGAATGCTGGCATTGTTCAAACCCAGGTTGTTCGTAATGGTCAGAGTGCCGAACCCGTTGCTGCCCGGCGCCAGCGTGGACCCGGCGGCAAAGGATACCTGGCCGCCAATGATACCGTTGCCGCCCAGCGTGGCGCCCGGATTGATGCTCACGGGCCCGGTGCCGGTGCCGGAGCCGCTGGCACTATTGACGATGAGTGAACCCCCATTAACCGTCGTGCCGCCGGTAAACGCACCCGCCCCGCCCAGGGTCAGGGTGCCCGGACCGCTGAAAACCAAGGCCGTGGCGGCCGCCCCGCCATCGTAGATGCCGCCGTTGAAAACGCTATTGGTATTCACCCCGCCGACGACATACGTGGTCAGGGTGGCGTTGGCCGTGGTCGCGCCGGCGAGGCTGGTGTTTGGACCGCCAAAAAGCGCACCGAAGTAAATGGTGCAACCGCCATACTTGTTGTAGAGACCCGCCGTGCTGTTGCCAAAATTCCACACGGCATTGGCGCTGCCGAACGCGGGAGCGGCGAGTTCGCGCAGTCCGTTGCCGGTGGTAAAATTAATCGTCCCGCTGAATCCGCTCCAATCGCCATAGGGAGAAAAGACGCCGCCTCCCCCGATGTTCAGATTTAATTGTCCCGAGCCTTGGAGTCCGAATCCGGCGTAGGGCTGGCCGTAGGTTTGCAGCGTATTATTACTGGTGCACGAAATCGTCGTGGGCGTGCCGACGCCGTTGAGAAACAAGGTTCCGCCATTGAGGGTGATGGGACCGGTGCCACCGGCGAAAACATTAATGGCCAGCTGCAACGTTCCGCCATTAACGAACGTGCCACCGCTGTAGCTGTTGCTGGCATTGAGCGTCAACATGCCGGGGCCGGTTTTGGTGAGGCTGGTGAACCCCGCCAGCGTACCGCCGCCGATGGTATAATTTATGGCGGCGTTGGTGACCACCACGGTCGCCGGCAGGACCGTCCCAATAACGGTGACGTTGCCATTGGTGGCGGTGTCGTCGAACTGAACAAGGTCCAGATTGAAATACTTGTCGGCCCCGGAACCGCTCAACCAGTTGGTCGTGGCATTGTCCCAATTGTTGCCGTTCGTGCCCTGCCAAACCAGGGAACTGGAATTTCCAGTGACCGTGAGCCGGACATACGACGGGTTGCTGCCCGCTCCCGAACGGAACAAATTGAACGTCTGGCGGGTATTGAGCGGAATATTTTGTGTCACCGCGCTCCAAGCGGTCGAGTTGGTCGCGCCATCAATGAGGTCATACGTCCCCGCACCATAATAACCGTTGATCGGATAGAATATGTAGTTGTTCACGCCGCTCATGTTCAATGAGCCGCCTTGCATAACAATCCTGTCGTTCGCGCCGGCGGGCGAACTGGAAAGATCAAAAAAGAGATTGGGCGCCGCCAGGGTCAGGTTGTTGCTCACTGTGAGAGTGCCAGCCTGCCCGTTCAATACTCCCGGTAAAATATTGCCACCCGCCTGCACCGCCAACCCGCCGCCCAAGTAGCCGGTACCGCTCAGGGCTCCGCCATTCGCCACCGTTACCAAGCTGTTGCTAATGGAGCCGGTCACCAGCAGGGCACCGCTACTCACCGTCGTAGCGCCGGTATGCGAACTGCCACCGCTCAAGGTAAGCGTCCCGGTACCCACCTTGACCAGATTGATGGAGTTTTGAAACTGCCCCGCAAAAGAAGTGCTGAGATTCAGCGCCCCGACACTCAACGTTGGCGCGCCGGCATAGCTCAGGTACAGCACCGCGCCAGTGTTGGTGCCGGCCAAGGCGCCAAAGGAGTAGGTGTTGCCGCCGGAATTATCGTAGAAGCCCAGCGACACCGGCCAGTTCATCACGGTGGTCGCACCGGGAAAACCGGAAAATGCGCCGCCGTTGGCACGCCCGCGCAACTGGCCGTTACCGGTCAGATTCACGGTGCCCGTGAATCCCACGGCACTGCCATCGAGGTCATCGCGCGCCACTGTGCTTTGCGCGATCAGATTCAGCGTACCACTGCCGCTGATGGCGCCAGACAACGCTATCCGGCTGCCCAGGTTGATCGTCGCCGTGCTGCTATTGGTCACGATGATGGCGTTACCGATGCCCGGCTGCGACCCCGACGCCCAGTTATTCACGAGCGTCCCGCCTTGAAAAATGATCGGACCGGTGCCCACCGTCCCGCCGTTGTTGAGCTGGATCGTGCCGCCATTAAAGCTGATTGGCCCCGTGAAGCCGTTCGCATTGTTCACCGTCAAGGTTCCCGCGCCGGATTTGGTCCAGGCGCCCGCGCCGCTGATGCCGCCCGTCCCGCCAATGGTATAGCTTTGGTTCGCATTAAACACCACACTGCCCGGGGCCACCGTGCTGCTAATATTGATGGCCGGACTTGCGGAGCCAGAATCATCAAACGTCACATTGTCACTCGAATTAAACATCACCGCATCGTTTCCGTTAAACCAGTCGGCCGTGTTGGTCGTATCCCAATTGTTAGTCGCCCCATCCCCCACCCACACCAAATTCTTCGGAATGTAAGTCACCGACACCAGCAAACCCATGGTGTTGGTCACCCCGCTGCCATCTGCATTGGTCACGGCAAAGTCGAAGCTCGCCAGCCCGGTGTAACCCGGTTTGGGGACGAAATGAGCATAGTGGCTGTTTGTCAGCGTCACCGACCCGTTCGTTATATTCAGAAAACTGTAGGACGCCCCGTTGGTAAACCCCAGCGTGTAAGCCCACAGATCGATGTCGGTGGCATTGGTCTGCACAAAGGCGTGGGGAGCTGCCAGCCAGTTTAAATAATGTTCCAGCAGGGTAAAACCATCCGCCGCCACCGTGTTATTGTCAGCCGCCAGAGGATTCGACCCGGTGGCATTTTCCCAAACATCCGGCATTCCATCCTGATCCGAGTCGGTCAGTGCCGTGCCGCCATCAATGGTTCCATAGCCGCCATTGGCCAACCCCGTGGCCCCGGGACTGGTGATGATCGCGCCGGCGGTTCCCAACGAAGCCACCTGGCTGACCACCAGCGCATCCAGCGGATCGCGCGGCAGGGCACCCGAGTTGGAAAGATCCACCCGGTATGCCGCCACCGTTGAATAAGTCGGAATCGTTGGCGTAACCGGCGACCATGGCGACGCCAGAATATTGCCGTTCCGGCCGTTGTTATCCGGACTCGGCGAGGTCGTATTTCCACCCAGACTTCCGTTGCGATCGCTGTCCATAATGTTGCCGGTGAAATAAAGATTTTGCGGATCACCGTTGATCTGGAAAAAATCATCCTGCGGTGCGGTCGAGGACGGTCCGGTGATGAAATAATTGTTGATGATGTCATGATTGTGGGCCGCCCCCGTGTCACCGGTGGTGTAAGCCGCCGCGTAATCATAAACCACGTTGTTGATATAGACCGTGTCTGCCTTGCACAATGGCTGGCGGTTGTGCGCGTTCGCCCAGATATTTCCATACCAAGTTGCATTGTAGCCCTCCACATGGGCTCCGAACTGCTGGTTGATCGGATCCGCGATGATCGAGTTTTGCACCGTGAATGTCGCCGTATGCACTGCGTCAATGCTGTCCCACTGTCCAAACTCCACTGAGATATGATCAAAGATCATGTTGTTGGCCGGGCCCGTGGTTGCGCCGATATTGATCGCGCTGGATCCCGTGCTGCTCCCGCCCTGCCGGAACCGGAAATAACGGCAAACAATGTTATTGTCGTTATAGAACGAAACTTCGTTGTTCATCACCCCGATGCCCCCGCCCGGCGCCGTCTGGCCGGCAATCGTGATACCGCTTGCGCAAATCACCGCGCTGTTCAAATAGATGTACCCCCCCACATCAAAAACGATGGTGCGATTTCCCTGGCTCACCGCGTCGCGAAAGGAACCCGTGCCGCTGTCCGCCAGCGTGGTCACGTGGTAGACCGTGCCACCCCGCCCGCCCGTGGCGTACTTCCCGTACCCCTGCGCCCCGGGAAAGGCAAGTTGCTGTGCGTGGGCGACTGCTGATCCGAACATGCCGGCCAATATCGCGCAAAGGCTGATTATACGAGTGAAATTAAAAAATGCTGGGTGCATAAAATGTATTGGTGATTACCGTCGTTAAATCTTTGGCGAAGACATTTACCTGGCCAAGCGCCGTCAGGCAAAACACCAGCGTGAATGCAAAAACACAACGATTTAATTTTTTCCTGCTCAAGAAACTCATTCCATCATGGCGGTGTAATTTTATAAACAATGGCGATGTTGTTCGGTGATTTAGCCGGGGCCTTGATGGTAATCGCCCCGGCCGATTGCGTCCACTCCACTTTCTCGTCGCTACCGAGCAGAGTGATATGGCCAATCGGTTGTTCGAGAAACTTCGCGGCGGTGCCGAGCGATTTGATCTGCAAATCTTGTTGCGGAGTTCCGAGGATGATGGCGTAAAGCAGGTTGCCCTTGGTCGTAAAGCGCACGTCGGCAGCGGTGAACGGTTTCCCTTTGCCCTCGTTGAAGCCTTGCGCGGAAAGTGCCGCACCCTCCGAAGCCGGGCCTTCCCCGAAAATCTTCCACGGGCGTGTTTCGAAGATACATTCTTTGTTCACGTCCATCCACGCGCCGATGCCTTCAAGCACCGCCTGTTCCTTGTCGTCAATTGTACCGTCGCCGCGTACCGGAATGTTGAGCAGCAAATCGCCGTTTTTGCTGACGATATCGCACAACATTTGAATGACGGTTTTCGCACTCTTATACCGGTTTTTATCGTAAAGCGAGCGGTCGTAATGCCAGTTGCCGATGCAGGTGTCCGTCTCCCAAGGTTGCGCCTGAATGGTGTTCGCCGCGCCGCGCTCGATGTCGCGGACGAGGCATTTCTGCTGGCCCTCGGACAGCATTTTACCAAACAGCACCGCCTCCAGCTTGCCGTCGTGCTGTTTCATGTTGTAATTGTAAAAGTCGGCGGCGATTTTTAAACCCGCATCACTGGCTGGCCACAGCGGCAAGGCGTCGTCGTCAAAATAAATCAAATCCGGCTTGTACTTGTGAATGAGGTCAATTGTGCGGTTGTAAAATTTATCACAATAAGCCTGGTCGGGAAGGCTGGCGCCATTTCCCCAATTCCATTGGCCGTGTATGGAGTTGGCATTGCTAAAACGCAAACTGGGCGTGTGATTTTGTGCATAGAGATCCTGCGGATCGAGGCCGTCCCACCATTTGCCATGGCCGTCGGCCTTCGTCAACTTGCCATCGTAAGGCACGCCGGCGAGCGGGCCGGTCTGGTCGGCCGACTGGGTGATCTCGTAAAAACTCCACGCGTGCGCGGCGTGAACACTCACACCGAAAGGCAGTCCCTGATCGTGCGCCGCCTGGGCGAAAGCGCCGACGATGTCCCGGTGCGGTCCGATGTTGACACTGTTCCACGGCTGATACTTGCTGTCATACAGGTCAAAGTTGTCGTGATGGTTGGCCATTGCAAAGAAGTATTGTGCGCCAACACGTTTATAGAGCGCGACGAGTTTTTCCGCGTCAAATTTTTCCGCCTGCCAAAGGTGGATAACATCCTTGAAACCAAACTGCGACGGCGGCCCGTAATGAGCGACATGATATTTGTTTTGCCGGCTGCCTTCCACGTACAGGTTGCGCGCATACCAATCGCCGTCTTCGGGCACGTTTTGCGGCCCGAAGCACGCCCATATGCCAAACTTTGCGTTGTGAAACCATTCCGGACATTGATACTGGTGCAGCGAATCCCACGTCGGCAGGAATTTCCCATAAGTAACCGGCTCGTTCGTCGTGTTTACGATAACGGTCGGCACGGCCGTCTCTGGAATGGGGTCAGTTAGAATTTGCGAGCGCCCACGATCGACCATGGCAAGCCCAATCAAAATAAGGAAATATGGCAAAAGGTTTTTCATACTGAGCAATGATAAATAGAAGCTGGATTTAGAATCAAACTAGCACGTCTGTAATAGGCTCTCGAAACTGTTAAATTAAATTATGTTGATCGTCACAATGTAATTTTGAAAACGATGGCTTGGTCGTTTGGCATTATTTCCGGAACCTTGACCGTGAGCGCATCAGCCGATTGCGACCACTGAACCTTCTCATCGTTTCCCAGCAGCCCAATGTTGCCGATTGGATGGTCGAGCAGATGCGCCGATGCGCCCAGCGATTTGATCTGCAAATCTTTTTTTGGCACGCCCAGCACGATCATGTAGAGCGCCCCATCTTTGGTCGTGAAGCGCACATCCTCGCCCGTGAACGCCTTGCCTTTGCCTTCATTGAAATTGCCCACCTTGCCCTTCGGCCCCTCCGAGGCCGGCCCTTCGCCAAATAATTTCCAGGGCCGCGTGCCGATGATGCTTTCCTTGTTCACATCCATCCAGTCGGCAATCCCCTTCAGCACCACTTCCTCCTTCTCGTCAATCGTGCCGTCGCCGCGCACGGGAATGTTGAGCAGCAGGTTGCCGTTCTTGCTCACGATATCGGCCAGCATCCGGATCACGGTCTTGGCGCTCTTGTAATGGTTGCCGTCATAAACCGCCCGGCTGTAATGCCAATTGCCGATGCACGTGTCCGTCTCCCATGGCAGCGGCTCAATGCGATCGGAGGTGCCGCGCTCAATATCCCAGACGATGCACTGCCGCTCGGCGTCATTGAGTTGCTTGCCGAGAATGACCGCCTCCAGTTTGCCGTCATGCTGCGCGATGCTGTGGTTGTAAAAATCCGCCGCAATTTTCAAGCCCGCGTCGCTCACCGGCCATAGTGGCAAAGCGTCGTCGTCAAAATATATCAAGTCGGGTTGATATTTTTTAATGAGGTCCGCCGTGCGATTGTAGAATTTGTCGCAATAAGCCTGGTCTGGCTGGCTCACGCCGTTGTTCCAATCCCAGCGGTCATGAATGGAACCGGGCTTTTCAAAGTTCGGGCTGGGCGGGTGGCGCTGCTCATATAAATCCTGCGGGTCGAGCCCATCCCACCATTTCCCCTGCCCGTCGGCCTTCGTCAATTTGCCGTCGTACGGCACGCCGGCGAGCGGACCGGTCTTATCAGCGCCTTGGGTCACTTCGTACCAGCTCCACGCATGCGACGCGTGCAAACTGACCCCAAACGGCAATCCCTGATCGTGCGCCGCCTTCGCCCAGCCGGCGATGAGATCTTTCTGCGGGCCAACCCGCACACTGTTCCACGGCTGATACGCGCTATTCCACAGGTCGAAGTTATCGTGGTGATTGCCCAGCGCCACAAAGTATTGCGCACCGGTTCTTTTGTAGAGCGCCACCAGTTTTTCCGGATCGAACTTCCCCGCCTGCCACGAATGGATGACTTCCTTGAACCCGGCCTGCGACGGCGGGCCGTAATGCGCCACCTGATACGCGTTTTGCGCGTGCCCTTGGACGTACATATTGCGCGCATACCAGTCGCTGTCCTCCGGCTGACACTGCGGTCCCCAGTGCGCCCAGATGCCAAACTTCGCATTTCGAAACCAATCCGGCACTTGATATTGCTTGAGCGACTCCCAAGTCGGCTGAAATTTCCCCGGCGCAATCGGTTCCGCCGACGTATTGACAATCACCTTCGGAACAGCGGTCTCGGGAATGGGATCACCCGCCTGGCTGCCCAGCGCCAGGCTGGAGAATAAAATCACGGCGACAAGGTGGTTTTTGATGTACATGCAATGATTAATATAGAGTGGCTAAAATGATGACAGGATGCCGGCCCCAACTGCCGGCACCCTGCCTCCCATAAACGAGTATCCCAACTCGTTCAAATGCTTACGGATAGACCAGACGATAGAATTCCGACGGCATTGCCGGGTTAATCGTGATATTGATATGATCAATCCCCGTCGAACCGGGCACCGTCGTCCAATCATTCGTATTCGAGCTGACGCCGGCGGCCAGATTGTTGGTCTGCACCAGCAGCCGCCAGCCGATATGGTCGGCCGGCCAGGCGAGACTTAACGTGGTCCCGCTGACACTGAAAGTGAGGTTCGTCGGATTCGTGGCGACCGTTACCGGCAATACCACCTGCAGACTGCCCGTGCCAGTGATATACGGTGCCGCGTTTAGGCTATTGTAAACACCTGGGCCGGCACTGATACCGTTCGTCACCAAACCAGCCACCACGTTAATCCCGCCAAAATCCAACTGCAAGACGGCCCCATTGGCCACCGTTACGGTTGAGTTGGTTGACAGAGTTGCCTGAACGATATCCAGTGTACCGCCGTTGACGGTGGTGTTGCCCGTATAGGTATTTCCCCCCGAAAGAGTGAGTGTGCCCGTGTTTTGTTTGGTCAGGCCACCGCTCACGTTCACAGCGAGGGTTGCAGTGCCCAGCGTGGCCGGACTGCTGTAACCGCCACCGAAGAGCGTCACGGTCGGAGCCGAGGTATAGCCGGTGCCCGGACTGGTGATCGTGATGTTGGTGACTGCGCCGCCTGCCGAGATTTTCGCCACCGCCGTGGCCCCTACACCGCCGCCGCCAGTAATGGTGACAATGGGTATATCCAAGTAACCCGCCCCGTTGGTGACCACCGGGATGGAACTGACACCATTGCCAGTGGGAGCGAGCAACGGCTGCGCGGTGGCGATCGTAAAGCCACCGTCATCTATGATCGCACCGCCGGCATAAATGGTGGCGGCGGTCAAGCCCGTTATAAACGTCGCATTGTCTGCGGCCGCTTGCAACGTACCCCCGTTGAAATTCAACCGGGAGGTGCTGGTGCCGGCGGGGGCAACGTTGTTCGCCGTGACGGTACCGCCCAACAGGTTGGCCGTGCCAACCGTGGTGTTGCCGCCAAGGCCGAATTGTAGCGGGCCGCCGCTCAAATTGACTGCCGCCGAACCGGACACATTCAATATGGCGGTACCCCGATCACCCACATGGATACCTTTGCTGTCGGTCAAGGTGCCACCGCTCAAATTCGCCACCCCGATGGCGCCAGCCATATTGGCGATGGAGAATTCTTGGGCATTGTCGTTGAAGGTTCCTCCGCTCATGTTAAACACGCCTTCGGAAGCACTGTTTCCATAAGCACCACCGACCACAAAGTAGGCATCGCCGGCCGTCACATCCCCGATTGTGACGGTGCCGCCGCTCAAGTCAAATGCACCGTAAGCGCCCGCCGCCTGACCGATGTGGAATTCACCTGCGCCGCAATCAAGGCTACCCGAACTCATAAACAAGAAACCGTTGGCATTCGTCACGCTGCCGATGGCCACAGCGGGGTTGATCGCCTCGTTGGCGCTCACCGAACCGCCGACAATGTTTAAAACCGCATTACTGGCCGCATTGCCTATGATTACTTGGCTGGTAGTGGTGCTGATCGAACCGGAATTGTTTACCGTCACGGTGCCCGCGCTGACCGTCGTGGGACCGGAATAACTGTTCGCGCCGCCGAGCGTCAAATTGCCATTACCAGTCTTGGTCAATCCGCCATTACCCGATATGCCGCCAGTTAGCGTGGTGGTGTGTCCGCCATCAGCGACCGTCAGCAAGTTGCCGCCATTGTCCAAGGACTGATCCAGCGTCAAATCGCCCGCGGCCGCATTCAAAGTCTGCGCAGCCGACGTCAAATAGACCGGCACATTCAAAGTTTGTATGTTCGTGGAATTGTTCACCACGCCATTGGCCGTGATGGTTAAGCTGTTGCCGGACGTTCCGATGTTGAAACTGCCCGCGTTGTTGCTAAACACCAGCGAACTTACGCTGTAACTGCTTTCCAGGTTCGGCGTCAATTGAGTGTTTCCGGCAAAGGTGACCGAATCACCCGGACCCGGTGCATATCCGCTGACCCAGTTCGCGCCGGTGGACCAGTTGAAGTCGCCACCCAGACCGTCCCACACTTCGGGCGAACCGATGACCGTCAATGGAATACCCACGCTGCTGTTGTCGCCATTGCTGTCAGCGATGGTGAAGTTCAGGTTTTGACTGCCGGCGATCGTGCTGGGAGCAACGACGACACTGTTGGTATAGATGCTGGTTCCATTGGATTGCACCAGATAAAGCGGCGACGGGCCGCCGAGGGAACTCGCATCCAGATAAATACCCACATTGGGGTCAATCGTGGAACTGCCCGCCGTGGCATTGACGGTGAAAGTCACCGACTGGCCGTGGGCCACCGGGTTTGGCGTGGCGGTCGCGGACGCAACGTTGATCGATGAATGGCGGAGGATGACGTTGTTATTGTAATAGATGATTGAGAACAACGCGGCATTGGTGGGCGTCGCACCCAGCCAAACCGGGGCGGAATTGAATCCGCTGGCGTAGGTGCCGTTGATTTGGAAGAGCACATAATCACCCGTCGTATCCAGGTTGGTGGCGATTGAGTCAGTCAAATATATCCCAATCTTTACGCCATTGCCGGCCAGGGTGCCGGTCACGGCCATCTGGTCGTTGCCACTGTTGTAAGTGCTGCTCAAATTGAAATCCGCCTCGCCGCCGGCGTTGTAAGTCAAGTTGCTGACGGTGGTAATCACGCCGAGGGTATTGTCATTGGTTTCGCCAGGCAACGTGTGGCCGCCATTGTTGACCACCACTTTGCCAACAATGAATCCACTCCCGCCCAAGTATCCGCCGGTCAGCAAATTGACCAAATTGGTTCCCGTAGCGCTGCCAGTCGTATTATTGACACTCAAGATGGAGTTGCTGACGGTCGTGATACCGTTGTAAGAATTGGCCCCGGTCAGGGACAACGTACCGGCGCCGGACAGAGTTAGACCGCCGTCCGGAGCCCCGCCGCCATGAACCAAAGTTTGGGCAATGGTAGCATAGTGTCCGTTGGCATTAAAATGGAGGCCGCCGGCATTTACATTAGCCGTCAAGTCCGTGATCACCGGCAGGAAGAAAGGCGATGCGCCATTATCGCTCACATTCGCCGCGAGCGTGCCGCCGTTGAAATTGAGGGTGTTGGCATGAGCACCGGAACCAAGCCCACTGGCAATAAAGTTGCCCGCCGACAGAGCGCCGCCGTTCAGATTTACAGATTGATTACCCGCCGTGCTGCCGGCGGTATTCAAGATGTTAAAAGTTCCGGAAACATTGAGTGTTCCGCTGTTGGTCACCGTGACCGCGCAACCGCCCGGCACCCGGGAACCATTGCCGATGCTCAGGGAGCCGGCATTTAACACCGCGTTGTTTTGGACGATCACCGTGGTGGTTTGCGGGTAACCGGTGCCGCCGGCGCTGCCTGCCAGCGGTTCGGAAGCGAGATACACCCCGCCGCTCGTCGTGACAGCGGCTGAATCCACCAAGTTCAAGGAACTCGCGCCGAGCGAAGCATCGAGCCAGAAGTTGTTGGCTCCGGCATTCAGGCTCACACTGCCGTTGCCGTCCAACACGAGCGCGCCATTATAGATGATCGTCTGGCCCGTGTAAGCCGCCCCGCCACCGGCGGACGTGCCAAGCGTCAGCGTTCCCGTTCCCGTTTTCGTCAGCGAACCGCTGCCCGACAAGGTGCCGGCGTATGTTCCGGAGCTATTGTTGTTGCCAACCGTCAGGGCCAGTGCCGCGCCCGCCGTATTGGTCAGGACCAGATTGGTGGTGCCGCTCAAGCCGCCCAACGTCGCTGCGGTAATGTTGGTGAAGACCAGTGTTCCGCTGTTATAGATCAATGTGCTGTCCTGCAAGGCCAGCGGATTATCCAGCGCCAGTGTGGCGTTGGTGTAAATGGTGGTGCTGCCGCTGAAGGTATTCGCACCGCCCAAAATCACCAAACCCGGGCTGGTCGCCAGACTGTTGACCACCAGGTTGTTGGTGCTCGTGTTACCCGCCGAAGCGATGACACCATCCAACTCAAACGCCTGGCCGCTGGTCGCATCAATGAAGGCCGTGCCAGGAATGGCCCCGCTGGCCGGACCAACTCCGATGTTGTTGGTCAGGAAGAAAGAACCACTGCCCAGCAGGCCGCCCCCATTCAGAAGGATGTAACTGGATCCCACATTGGCGGCAGCGGAAATGCTCAACTCACCAGCGTTTACCGTGAGGCTGCCGGCCACGTTATTGCTGCCACCAAGGGTCAGGGTGCCGCTACCAATGGCAGTCAAGGCGCCGTTGCCGTTGATGGCGCCATTCAAAACCAGATTGTTGCCATTGTTATTGGCCGTGACCGTCACGGACGGGGCGATATTAATGTTGTTGCCAAGGCTGACGGATGCACCTGCCTGTAATGTGTTGTTGGCCGTGATGCTCACATCACCGGCACCCAGCGCGCTGCTGCTGGCCACCTGCAAAGTGCCGCCACCGCTCAAAGTGGTGCCCACGGTTCCGGCGGAGGGACCATAGGTATTGGCCCCGGATAGGATGGTTGTACCCGCACCGTTCAAGGCCAAAGATTTGGCGACACTGGGATTGTTGGAAATGACACCCGAAATTGCCAGTGATGTGCCGCCGCTGGCCGTAATTGCGGTGTTGTCATTCAACGCCACCGAGGTCTGAATCGCGTTTGAGGTGCCGCCGCTCACGGTAAGCGAGGCGCCAAAACCGGAATTATCCAGCTTCAGTGCGTAGCCATTGTTGGCCACCACAAATGAATTGGGATTGGTGAACTGGATTCCGCCCAGGGTTTCATTGGTGTCCAAAGTCACCGTCTGGAAAGCCGGACTGACGCCCAACGTGGCGTTGTCCCCGGCGACGTGCGGCACGTTCGGATTGCTGCTCCAGTTGGCTCCCGCCGACCAGTTGCCGCTTACGCTATTCGTCCAAGTCGCCACCGCACCGCCCGAGGCGACGACCAAAACCACATTGGTGCCGGTGGTTATAATGGATGAGATGGTTCCAATCGCAGCCCCCGCACCGCTATAAGCGGTTGAGCTGCCGGCGAATGAGCCGGTGATGCCATTCGGCGCATTCAGCAACGTGTAGCTGCCAATCGCCAGCGGCGCGGCACCCGGAACGTTCACCGCCACGGAATTTCCGTTCAACGTGACGGAGCCATTAATGGTGAGCGGCGAACCAACCGTAAAGCCACCCGCCGCGCCCGTCAGCCAGGTGACACTTCCAGCAATCGTGCCCGTGCCGCCAAAACTGCCTTGGCTATTCACGGTCACGCTGCTCGAGGCAAGGCTTCCGTTGATGGTCAAAGCCGCTGCCGCCGTACCATTGCCCACGGTGGTGGCACCGGTGTAGGTGCCGCCGCCCGACAAGGTCAGGCTGCCGCCGCCTATCGAATCCACCAGCGCGAATCCGCCAGTACCGCCGTTGCCGATGGCGTTTGCGTAGGTGACGTTATGACCGTTGACATCAATCGTGGCGTTGCCCAAAAAGTTGACCGGTTGACCGGATATGTCCAGCGCCGTGCCCGCCGCGCCGCTCGCCAGCGTGGCGGTGTATTGGAGCGTTCCATTGGTGAAGGTGGTGGGACCCTGAACCCCACCGCCCAAGTCATACTGCGAATTGATGCTCAACTTTGCCCCGCCCAGAATGAGGGTCCCGCCATATTGAAAATTCCCGTTGCCCCCGTTGGCGTAATCCAAAACCACCGTACCCGTCGCATAAATCGGCGTTGTGTTCGCCGTGCCGCTCCCCGTGCCCGGCAGCAGCCCGGCAACATACCCATTTGCCGCTGAAGGCGGTATGCCGATCACCAGCGGGCCGGTGTTGGTGCTGGCCGGACTACCGATCTGGCCGTCCACGGTCAAGGTGGAACCGGCCTCGGCGGCCAGGCCGCCGCCGTTGCCCAGCAAGGTCACACCGCGGGTATGCGTGGAGCCGTTATCGAGGCTGAAATTCGCGGCGGCCACAACCGTGCCGCCGTTGAGGTAGAGCTGAGCGGGAGCAGTGGTATTGCCGAACTGGCTGTCGCTGCTAATGACGGTGTTGCCGCCGTTGAGATAGGTTGACCCGGTATAAGTGCTGCTCGTCCCCGAACCCGTGAGCACCACCGTACCGGCACCGGCTTGAGCATAAGAAGTGGTATAGGTCGCCGGATTTTGAATGGGATCGTTGAATAACAGTTCGCCCAGGGTGTTGTTTTGATAGACGACCAGCCCGGCGTTGGCCCCGCTGGCATTGCAAGAAACCCAGTGGCCACTGGCGACAATGGTGGTGTTGTTCGCCCCCACATTCGGCGTCACCAGGATGCCACCAAGGTAGCTGCGCGAGCCCTGCGGCGAGTAGCTCCCCGCGGTGGCGACATTAAAGCGAATAGTGTCAACCCAGTAGGTGCTGCTGCTGCCCGTCGCGGTGCCAAGAAGATCAAAATTATAGTCGCCGGCGGCGGTTCCAGCATTCGCCACCGTGGTATAAAATGTGACGGCCGACTGCTGGCTGCCGGCATAAATGGTATGCGCACCCGTACCGGTGGTCACTTCCGACGCCCATTCGTAAAGCCCCACCGTCGCGGCAGTGTACCGCTTGGCCGGCCATAGCAGGTCGGTAGTATTGCCCAGCGTCGTAGTGGTAATCGTTCCCGTTGCCGGCACCGTGTTGACGGCCTGACTGGAATCATTATTATTATAAGCCGGTCCGATGAATTCGGTCTGCGAACCTATCACTTGGGTAAAGGCCCCCAAATTGAGGGTAGGACTGTTGGTGCCCACCGAAATGACGTTGAGCCCCGGATTTGCCGTCACGCCGGAACCGTTGTTGAAATTCTGCGTGCTTGCATAGGTGGCATTGCCTTTTATCTGAAGCGTGCCACCGTTCAAGGAAACCGGCGAGTATGAGTCGAGCATGTCCGCATTACCGGACACGTTGAAATTGGAAAAGTCCAACACCAGGCTGCCGCTGTCCACATTGACCGTACCGGTGGCACCATGGCCATTAAGCCCCGTGGTGGCATTCACCGTACCGTTGAAAGTCAAAGTGCCCGCGCCTGTTTTAGTAATGGCAATGGTCGTCGCCCCGCCGTTGGTTATGTTGCCGCTGATCACCGTGTTTCCCAATCCGCCCACCACCAGAGTCTTGGTGCCGGCCGTACCGCCCGTCAGGCCGCCATCGAGGTTGCCGTTAATCGTCAGGGCGTTGGTACTGTTGTTGGCAATGGTGTAGGTTTGCGCGGTCTTGTCCGTACCGAGGACCATCGCCGCATTGAACAGTTCGTTGCTAACCACCGTTGAATTCAAGGTGATCGAGCCATTATTGGCGAGGGTCAGCGCCTGACTGCCCACCGCGCCGTTGCCGATGGTATAAGCCGCCGCTCCGCCGGTATTAAAAATGAGGTTCAGAATCGAGGCGCCCGATCCCAAATCTATCGTGGTATTGCCATTGCCAAGGCCGCTGAAAGTGGCGGTATCGGCAGCGCCCGGCGACGGCGACGCGCTCCAATTTGCGCCCGCCCAAGTGTTATCGGTGACACCGGTCCAAGTGCCGCTCGCGGCGTGCAGGCTTAAGGCCTCCGCCAGCAAAAGCAGGCCGGCCGGAAAAGCGAATTGAGTTCTTTTCATTTATGGGTGTTGGTTGGGGATTTATCTGACTGGTTCAAACAGGGAAAACAGAGCATGACCGCCCGTCAAAATGACCATTAGCTGCCGGTTTAACGGCAACCTCAATGCGGATAATGCTGAACGCACCCGCAGATCACATGGACATGGTCTAAACATTTCGGGGTTCTGCTTAGACACGCGAAACGAGGCGACCAAAAGTGCCAAAATAATTAAAATATTTTCGGCAGGATGAAAAACATATCCAGTCTGGGGAAAATTGCGAGCGGGCTTATTAAAACACTAACTGATGATTATAATATATTTACAACGAAAACACTGCACAGGCCGACTGTCCGATGGCCCGGAAATCACTGTCCGGCATCTGAGGGCCCGGACGGTTCCGCATCAGCATGGATTAACGCCGCCGCTTCCTGCGACAGTTGGCGGGCATAGACCCAGTCATACCAGAAACCAGAGCCGGGCCGACCATGATCCAACCCAGTCTTGAATTTATCGTCAATTAGCTGGCGACCCAGCGCCAGCTCGGAGCCGGCTTCGTTGGATTGGCCATTTTGATAATAACCCATGGCCAAGATGACATGGATGGTGGCATCGCTGCAGGGAAATTTATTACCCTGCGCCAGGGCGCGTTGACACCATTGAATCGTCGCGTCATAATTGCCACACCGGTATTGCCACAGGGCAATCGGCATGAAGGTCCACTCGCTCTGATGGCTTTTGGAAAGCGAACGAACCTGTTTCTCCAAAGCATCCATCATCGGTTTCATCGTTTCGATTTCAGAATTACTTAACGGCAACAAATTAAAAGCCAGCAGGATGCTGCCGTTCGGCGTCGCGGCAAAATTGGTAACAGCCATCCGCCAGAGCCGCCTAAATTGTTCCAAGTCGCCATTTTCAGCCAGAATCACGCTGCAGGCCTGGTAATCAAAGATGACCTGGCCGGGACTGTCCAGCTTGTCAATTTTCATCAAGGCCGAGTAGCGCTCGCTGGCCAATTGCCAGTGGCTTTGCAACGCCTGCCACTCGCCCACCGAGCGGAGCGCAGAGGCGCAATCCAGCGTCGGATTGACCGGAAAAAATTTAACCTCGCTGAGAATTTCATCCGCCTCGTCATATTTTCCCTGACTCACAAACATCACCGCCTGCGTGATCTTGGCGCGGTCCTCGGCCTCCGCGCGCAATTGGGTTTCCCGTTCGCGGGCATCGCGTTCATGAAAGCGCGCCTCGCGTTCGCGAAAAAAAAGCCAGGTGGAGAGCCCCAGCCCGATCGCCAGTGCCAGCGCCACCGCGCCGCCGGCGGCAAAGACAATCTTGTTTCGCCGGACCAACTTTTGAAACCGGTAGAGCTGGCTCGGCGGCCGCGCCACCACCGGTTCGTTGTCGAGAAAACGCTGAATTTCCATCGCCAGCCCGTTGGCCGTCTCATAGCGGCGCGCCCGGTCCTTTTCCAGCGCCTTCATCACGATCCAATCCAGGTCACCCTTAATTTCCGAAATCAATTTGGGCGGCTCCGCGTGCCGCTGGCTCGCCGTCAGCGTCAGTTCCGTCCGCCGCAGTGAGGTGATCATTGTCGAAGGCAGTTGCGGCTCCTGCTCCCGCAGGGTCCGGCGCATCTCGTCCAGACCCGATTTCATCAGCACCGCAGTATCGAACGGCGTCCGGCCCGTGAGCAGTTCGTACAGCAACACCCCCAGGCTGTAAATGTCACTACGTGTATCCACGTCCAGACCGCAGATCTCCGCCTGCTCGGGACTCATGTAAGCCGGCGTACCGACAAATTGCTCGGCCGCAGTGAACATGGTGTTGTCGGTCAACCGACCTTCGGTCGCCTTGGCAATGCCAAAATCAATCACCTTCGGTACCGGCATTCCATCGTGCAACATCACCAGTATGTTCGACGGTTTGATGTCGCGGTGAATAATGCCCTTCTGATGCGCGTGCTGGATGGCGCGGCAGACCTGAATGAACTGTTCCAGCCGCTGAACGGTGTTGAGATTGTTGTCGTCGCAGTATTTGGTGATGCGCGTTCCCCGCACCAGTTCCATCACGAAGAACGGCCGGCCCGTATCCGTCGCCCCGGCATCCAGCACCCGCGCAATGTTCGGATGATCCATCAGCGCCAGCGCCTGCCGCTCCGCCTCAAACCGGGCGATGACGTTTTTGGTATCCATCCCCAGTTTGATGACCTTCAGCGCCACCTGCCGGCGCACCGGCTCCTGCTGTTCCGCCAGATACACCACGCCGCAGCCGCCCTCGCCGATTTTTTGCAAAAGCTGGTACCGGCCCACCCGGCAGCCGATCTGCTCGTCGGTAAAATCAGCCTCCCCCTCCGCCGCCCGTAGTGCCGCCGCCGTCTGGGCATCCAATTCCGGTGCATTAACCGCCGCCCTGCCCTGCGCAAAAAAATCCTCCGCCCCGGCATGCGCCAGCAGCAGCTCTTCCACGGCCGCCTGCAAGCGGGCATCCCCCGCGCAGGCCCGCCCCAGGAAACGCGCGCGCAACTCCGCGTCCGGCACATTCAGGGCGGCGAAACAAATCGCTTCCTCCAGTTGTGCTTCCCGGTTCATCTGTTTTGTTCCTGAATCCAGCGGAACAGCTTGATTTTGGCCACCACCCATTCGCGGTTCACGGTTCGCAGACTGGTGCCGGTGCTTTCCGCCACCTCCTCGTTCGTGAGACCGCCAAAAAACTTCAACGACACAATCCGCGCCTTGGCGGCATCCTCCTGTTCCAGCCATTGCAAGGCCTCATCAACCAGTAAAACATGTTCATCCGTGGTCGCGCTTGATATCTCCAGATCGCCGAGTTCCACCCGCTCCTGACTGCCGCCGTGCTTCAGCGCGGCTTTGCGCCGCGCATTGTCAATCAGGATGCGGCGCATGGCGTCCGTGGCGGCGCCAAAAAAATGCGCCCGGTTCTTCCACGTCCGACCGCCTTCGCCGACCAGTTGCAGCCACGCTTCATGCACCAAGGCCGTCGGCTGCAACGTATGTCCCGCCGATTCCCGCGCCATCCGCGCCGCCGCGAGTCGGCGCAATTCCTCATATACCAGCGGAAATAGCTCCTCCGTGGCCTGGCGCTCACCCCGTCCGACTGATTCCAATATCAACGTTATGTCGCTCATGGGTTTCAAGGGTAAGGTAAAACATTCACCGGCCCATCACCACTGCAATGTGTTGGCCAGCGCAACCAGGCAGTCGAAAAACGCTCGTGTTCTCAACCAGCCACACGTGAATGTAAAGATTCTTTCAGCCATGGCTGGAACCCATCCGATTTTCTTTATGGGTAAATTAGCCGGTAAAAGACATTGGTTGGCGCACTGGTGAGCGGCAAAACCAGCAGGTTGGTGGCGGAAGATCCGTTAACCGTGATCCAGGCGGACGGGGCGGTCAGACCAACCGGGTTCAACTGCAATCGCCAGCCGATGTGATCGGCCGGCCAATTCAATTGGAGGCCGCCCGTCACCAGCACCGGGCTGATGGTGACGGATGTGGTGGCGGCCGGTCGCCCAACCACTTCGGGAGAATACGCGGATTGATCGCCCAAAATGTTCAAAGCCGTGACCACGTAATAATAGGTCTGGCCATTCTGCACGAAAACATCGGTGTAGGCGGTGTTGGTGACGGTATTGATAATCTTTGTGTAAGGGCCGCCGGAGTTGGTAGCGCGATAAATACAATAGTACAAACCATTGCCGGCCCAAGTGAGCTGGTCCGCCTGGTTGGTGTAGGTGATGGTGAGGCTGGGTGGCGCGGCAGTGATGATGGTGACTGGCTGGTAGGGCTCCACGAGCCGCCACTGGGTTGCGACACTGGGGGCGGGATCATTGACCAGACTGAATGATATGGCCGGGACGGTGCCGGTGGCCTGAATGCTTTGCCCGGCGGCCAGATTATCCAAATAGTAATAACCGTTGCTATCGGGGCCATTAAACCACCATTCCACGGCTGAATTGGTGGTGCCGTACGGTGCCAAATCGAGAGTTCCACCGTTGTCACGCAGCCGGCGTCCGTCGCTCAAGGAGATGATGTACCAATGATTGGTTATCGTGGCCGGCAGCAGCGCCCATTCGGTCGTGGCGTTGCGAACGTAAATGGTGGATGCCGATGGCTTGCTGGCGGAACTGAAGGGTGTGCCGGTGAGATTGGTATCCGTCATCCGAAAACTCGTGCCTAGGTTGTGCAGGATATAAGGCCGGCGGGCTTGCAGTGCCAGATTGCCATCCCATGCCGAATAAAGTTCGCCATAAGGTGCCAAGGTCGTCCCATCGGCGAGGAAAAAATTGCCACGATATCCATTGTTCACCCAAGGACTCGCGCTGTTGGTGCCGCTAAAGGGGAAGATGGCGTAACGTTTAAGCCAATCATTATTTTCGGCCTGCCACATGAACTCGGCGAGGAAATTGTAATCGTCATTCTCGGACCATGACTGCGTGTTGCTCCAGTCCACGGGGGAAAATTCCGTGAGCCAGACGGGGCGGCCAAAGGTGGTGTAAACGCTTTGCAAAACGCCCATCAGGGAGGACGCATTGGGCGGGACATATTCATGCACCGCCGAGTAATCCAACCGATAACTGTTGTTGGTAAGGAGACTGTAAAAATTGTATTGCCAGGTGTCGAAGGTGTTTTGCACGGCCGGACCGACGATGGGCAAATTCAAGGCTTCAATCTGCGGCCAGATGCCAATGACCCCGTTAGTGCTGGCGTTGGACTGGGTGGCATTGTCGGGTTCGTTGAAGGCCAGGAGGTAGTCGAGTTGGGGCTGGGCCAGCCAGCCGGCATTGCGAGACTGGGCATCGCTCAGCGACTCCCAATATTGGGCAGCGTAAATCATAGGCACATAATCAACCGCTCCCGGCAGGGAGACCCCAGTATTGTCGTCATAATTATAGGCCCAGCTTAATCCGAATTGGGCGTAGTCGCCTTCATAACCAGCACAGCCTTTTTTGGGGTAATGTGCCTGATAAACGAAGCTCCAGAATTGAAAAAGATTGGTAGAGACGCCTGTGAGCGTGACCTTGGCCGGATTGCCGTTATCCGATTGCAGCGCCAAACCGTTGGACGCATTCAGAATGCGGTAAGCGCCGTTGCCGGCATTCAACAAATACCATTGTTGCGCGGGGGCGGCGGCATAACTCACGGGCAGAACGGCATTGCCAGAAACAGTCGAACTGGCACCAAGACATTGCCACGTAGTGCGATTGCGCAGGCGAAAGCTGCTGTTTTGAAGATTATAAAGGATTTCAAATTGTTGGTCGGCGGTGGTATTGGTGGCGGTTGATTGACTGGCACCGGTGGAATTGATGACGAGGTTGTTGGTATTACCCCGATTTTTTACAACCCAAAAACCGTCTCCGAAGGAATCAAAGACGAACAGATTGGTCGGGAACGTTATGATCAACGGGACGGGCCGGCTGGTCACTCCGCTATTGACGGCGCTGACCGAGACCAATCCCGGTGCCACGGCCGTCAGCCAGCCGTTGGAAGCGACGGTTGCAATATTGGTATTGCTCAATACGAACGATGTCTGCCCGAAGTTGAGAAGATTAATATTGGTGGCGTTGACGAAGTTGCCCAGCACACCGACCTGCTGGGTGGTGTTCAGCAGCATGGGGCTGCTGAGTCCGAGATTGACGTTGGTGAGGAGGGCGGCGGTAAACACTTGAACGGTATTGGTGGCGGATAGGGACGAATAGGTGGCTGTAATCTTGGCCGATCCGGCGCTGATCGCTGAAAGGTAACCATTGGTTGAAACGCTCACCACATTGGTATTGCTGGATGTGTAAACCAAACCGGGCGTGGCAGCGACCAGAACCACATTCGACTGGTTCAGAAAGTTTTCGGTCACGGTCGCCTGACCAAAACCGCCAGCCACGAAATTGGTGGAGGACAACTGTTCCTGGATAGACTGCAATCCAACCGGCAGCGGGGTGATCAACCCGGCCGCCGAATCCGAGCCGAATCCGAGGGGAATGGTGTTATTAGGGAACGTAAGGTTGGTGCCGGTGACCGCCGTCAGAAAGGTGCCGGTCAGATTTTGATCCACTTTCACCAGCCAGCCCATGTTGGTAGTGCTGCCGTTGAGGGAGGGGTAAAGCTCAATGCGCGCGCGATTAGTGAGCGCACCGGCAGCGGTCGGGTTCGGGCTCACGGGTCCACTGCCATTGGCGTAAAGCTGTCCGGTACCCGCCCCCAAGCGTACCAGCAGTCCCAGTTGGGCGGCAGTCACACCTTGAAACCCACCGGCCAGAAGATTGATTGCGACCCAGCCATCCAGCGAACCGGTGAGCGGGCCATTGGTTGCAATGATGGCATCAAAGACGACAGTGTCGCCCGCCAGCAAGGTCGTTCCCGAAATATTGGCGGGCGGACTGAGCGGATTGACCTGGCTGGTATTGGCAATGGCGGTGGGGCCAAAAATAAACGGAACCAATCCCGGAATGCTGCGCACGGTCAGCAGGGCCGGCGGACTGGTGACCGTGTTGCCGGGGCTCAGCAGATTGGTCACCACAATCGAGTATTGGGCACCATTGCCGGCACTTGTGCTGGCGGGCGTGGTATAGGTCAGGCCCATGGCATTGAGAATCGGCACGCCATTGGAGAGCCAATGCTGGCCTATTGAGAGCGGAAAGTACCCCTGATTGGTGACAACAATGGCGCTGAGGGTCGCTTTGAGTCCGACCGCAATCGTGGCGGCAGCCGGCGCAACGGCGGCCGAACCAATGGCAGATTGGGCGGGGGCAAATTGGTGGGACGCATTATTTGCCCCAAAGGCCAGGTTGATAGTATTATTGGCAAAGGTGATTCCGGCACCGGCAAGAGTGCCGCTGAAGCTGCCGGTAAGGCCTTGGTCAATTTGAACCAAGTAGCTCATGTTGGTGGTGGAACCGGTCGCGGTACAGGTGAGCGCAATCCGCACCCGATTGGTCGGGGACCCTTGCGCGATGCCAAATTTGGTTGAGGAACCGGTGCCATTCAGGAAAAGCTGGCACTGGCTACCGCTGGCCGTGCCGGTTTCCAACAAGACACCCAAACTGGCGGATACCACCCCGCCGTAACCGCCGCCGTTGAGGTTTACGGCGCCCCAGGCATCGCTGGTGGAGCCCGGCACATCATTGACAATGGCATCGCCCACCACCACATCCCCGGCACTCAGGATAGACCCGCTAATGAAGGTGGCCCCGTTAGTGGGATTAACCGGTCCAACGCCATTTCCGACGGTAGTGGTCACAATGGTCGGGCTGAAAACAAAAGTATTGGTCGTGGTTGCCCGGACGGGAAACGAAACGCTGGCAACAAATACCAAACCAAGCCAGAAAATGAACCGCCGGTGAATAAATGAAAACGACTTCATGAGGCGCTGATAGACAGATAAAATGACAATACCACAGTTGTTTCCACCTATACAGCTACACAAATTGGGGATGCAATTGCTTGCAATTCCATAGCAATTGGCTGCCCCCGTGGTATCGGACGAAAGAGGCCGGATGTTACCACAGGACAAAGTATCCCCTGTTCTGGTGATGTAATGACTACAACATTAGGGGTGTATCCCGCGCAAAATCTTTCGTGTATAACTTGCAGTCAAATCTTGAACCCAATTCTTTTCACCACCCCATCATGGCCACCCTCGGCTTGGCCATGCAATTGGCCGTCTGCCAATGGTTACTGCCTCCTATGAGAAGCTTTTTGACCTTTGCCAGCATGGTGTTGATGTCCGTGGCTTTCGCAATACCGGACCTCCATGCCAGTATCAGCCCGGCGAATCTTCTGTGTGACGGCTGGTCTAATCCATTGGGAATTGACAATGCCAATCCGCGGCTGACGTGGCAATTGACCGCACCGTCCGGAGCCCGCGCCCAAAGCCAGAGCGCCTATGAGATTCAAGTGGCAACCTCCCCCACCGTGCTGGCCGGCAATCAGCCCGACCTATGGGAGAGCGGCAAGGCTCTGGGCACGACCTGTCACGCAACCTATGCCGGAGCCAGCCTGAAATCGGCGCTGCCGGTATTCTGGCAGGTGCGGGTATGGGATGCTGCCGGGCAGGTGTCCGGTTGGAGTCCAATCGCGACCTGGACAATGGGCCTGCTAAATCTAACCAACTGGCTTGGCTCTTGGCTGGCGGCTCCACCGGACGCTTCGTTGCCCAGTTTATCCGATTGTTCTTGGATCTGGTATCCGGAGGGGAACCCGGCCCAATCCGCCCCGGTAGCCACGCGCTATTTTCGGAAATCTTTTCACCTCGGTTCCAGTCCGGCGGTAACGGCCGCAACGCTGTTGGTTACTGCGGATAATTCCTATACGGCCTATCTCAATGGTGCGCTGGTCGGCACCGGGCAAAATTACGCCATTGCCATCACGGCGGATGTTGCGTCCCAGATTTTGGCGGGCACCAATGTGCTGGCGATTGCCGCGGCGAATGCCGGCAGTGTGTCCAATCCGGCCGGTCTCATTGGCAAGCTGGTGCTAAAGTATGCCGATGGCACCCAAACCAGCATCCCAATGGACGCCACCTGGAAGAGTGCGAATACCTTGTACAGCAACTGGCAGCTCGCCAGTTATGATGACAGTTCCTGGACCAATGCCCTCGTTTTGGGAGCCTATGGCATCAGTCCTTGGGGAACCGGTGTTGTCGTCCAATCGGCCACCAACGGTTTGCCCGTATTCCGGAGGCAATTCACGGTGAATCCCGGCCTGCAGCGCGCTGTAATATATATTTGCGGCCTGGGCCAGTACGAATTATCGGCCAATGGAACCAAAGTGGGCACCGGCCTACTCGCTCCCGGCTGGAGCAAGTACGACCAAACGTGTCTTTACGACACGCTGGATCTGACCTCCTCTTTGACCAATGGCAATAATGTGGTCGGAGTAATGCTGGGCAATGGCATGTATAATGTGCCGGCCACCACCAATTACACCAAATTTACCGGTTCATTTGGTCCGCTCCGGCTGATTGCCCAGGTTCACCTGTATTATACCAACGGCACCAGCCAGATCATTCCCAGCGATACGCAATGGACCACCGCGCCGGGCCCGATGACGTACTCTCATGTTTACGGGGGCGAGGCTTGGGACGCGCGGAAGCTGGCGGCCAATTGGAATCAGCCGGGTTTTGACGCCTCCACGTGGGCTGCCGCCATGCTAACGAACGGCCCCGGGGGAACTCTGCGGGGACAATCTCATGCCGCCCCGCCGGTGATCGCAACGCAAACGTTGTCAGCCATGCGCACCAATGTCCTCTCCAGTTCCACGGTGGTTTATGACCTCGGGCAAAACGCGGCCTTAATTCCGACACTCACCACGCATGGTCCGGCAGGGGCGGCGGTGCAAATCACCCCGGCGGAACTGACCAATGCCGATGGCACAGTGAACCGCACCTCGGCAGGCGGCGGCACGGCTTACTGGCAATACACCCTGGCCGGTACGGGTACGGAAACCTGGACGCCAAAATTCTACTATCACGGCTGCCGCTATTTGCAAGTGACGCTGACAGCCGCCCCCGGCTCGGCGGTGTTGCCCGCAGTGGATTCCCTCACCGGCGCGGCCATCCAGACGGCGGCGGCCAATGTGGGGAGCTTTTCCTGTTCGAGCGACCTGTTCAACCGCACGCGTACGCTCATCCAGTGGTCGCAGCGCAATAACCTCATCAGCATTCTGACCGATTGTCCGCATCGCGAACGGCTGGGGTGGCTGGAGCAGGATAACTTGAACGGCCCCTCCCTGCGCTATGAATTTGATCTCAGTCGGCTGTTTACCAAAGCCATGCAGGATATGGCCGACAGCCAGACCGGCGCCGGGACCGGGCTCGTGCCGGATATCGCCCCCGAATATACCACGTTCAGCGGCGGCTTCCGGGATTCGCCGGAATGGGGCAGTTCGGTCATTCTCGTACCCTGGCAGCAATACCAGTTCACCGGGGATGACACGTTACTGCGGAATTATTATTCCGTGATGACAAACTATTTCGGTTATCTGCAAAACCAGGCATCCGGAAATTTTCTGAGTTATCCGAACGGCTTGGGGGATTGGTATGACATCGGGCCCAATGCGCCAGGCTTTCCCCAAAACACGCCGGTTTCACTGACGGCGGACGCGTACTATTGCCAGGATGCGCAAATTCTCGGCCAAGTCGCGGCCGTGATCGGGCGAACCAATGACGCGGTACAATTCAACCTGCTGGCGACCAATATTGGCAACGCGTTCAACGCGACCTATTTTTCAGCGGCCAACGGATATTATGCCACTGGTTCGCAGACGGCGCAGGCCCTGCCCCTGTATCTGGGGCTGGTCAACCCCACCAACCAGGCGGCCGTACTCGGGGCTTTGGTGGCCGACATTCATTCCAAAGGCCTGACCGCCGGAGAAATCGGGCACCGTTACCTCTTGCGCGCCCTGACGGACATGGGGCGGGCGGATGTGGTTCAATATCTTCACGGCAAAACCAACGCTTCCGGTTATGGTTACATATTGAGCCAGGGAGCCACCGCCATGACGGAGGCGTGGGATGCCAACCCGGATGATTCGCAAGATCACTTCATGCTGGGGCACATCATTGAATGGTTTTATCACGACCTCGCCGGCATTCAAACAGATCCGGCCGCCCCCGGGTTTCAGAACGTGGTCATCAAGCCGGCGTTCGTCAACGGCATCACCTGGGTCAATGCCAGCTTCAATTCGGTTGGCGGCCTGGTGGCGAGCAGTTGGTCGCTGACAAATAACCAGGCAGCCTTGAATGTGGCGGTACCGGCCGGTTCCACCGGTTCCATCTATCTCCCGATCCTTGGCGCGGTCACCACCAATCTGGTCATCCGGGAAAGCGGCACCATCATCTGGCAAAACAGCGCCCCCGCCGGAAATGCGACCGGGGTGGCCTTCAGCCGGATTCAGACCAGCAATGCGCAAACGTTTGTCGTGTGGAATATCGGGTCGGGCGCATACCAATTTGCCTGGAATGTGCTGGCTGCACCCGGCGGCTTGTCCGCCTCGGCCAGCAACGGGCAGGCGACGTTGAGTTGGAATGCTGCCCCCAATGCAACCGGCTATAATGTGAAGCGTTCGGCGGTGAGCGGCGGCCCCTATGTCACTGTGGCGGCCGGGGTGCCGGCGACCAACTATATAGACCTGGTTCTATCCAACAATCTCACTTACTACTATGTGGTCTCCGCGATCAATGGCGGCAATGAAAGTGCGAATTCTTCCGAGGCAGGCGTTACTCCGGGATTCCTCGCCAATTTTGGATTCGAGTCCCCCGCTATCAGTACCTACCAGTATAATCCCACGGGGGGAGCCTGGACTTTTACTCCGCTGTCCGGGGCCAGCGGATCGGGCATCACCGCGAACAGCAGCGCCTTTACCAGCGGAAACACCAATGCTCCCCAAGGGAGTCAGGTGGCGTTCTTGCAGGGCACCGGCAGCATTTCCCAGGCGGTATCGGGCTTGATCGCGGGAGCAACGTATCGAGTCACCTTTGCGGCCGCCCAGCGCAATAATATTTATGGTGCCCAGACCGGGCAGTCGTGGGATGTCCGGTTGGGCGGAACCGTCATCGCCAGTTATTCACCGCCCGAATCAGCCGAAACCTATCTGGATTATTCCGCCACGTTTACGGCGCCGGTTAGCGGCAGTTCGCCGCTGGCGTTTGTGGGCACCGACAAGAATGGCGGTGATAATACGGTTTTTATCGATAATGTCCGGTTTGCCCTCGCCCCATCGTTGGTCCCGCCGCATCTCGCCTGCCAGGTTGGCGGCGGGCGGGTCCTGGTTGGCTGGCCGCCCGACCACGCGGGCTGGCGATTGGAGCAGCAGACTGATTCATTAAGCCAGGGACTCGGCACCAATTGGGTGACGGTGAACGGTTCGACCCTGACTAACCAACTCGCTTTGGCCATGGCTCAATCGGGCGGTTGCGCATTTTTCCGGCTGGTTTACCCGTAAGCTTCCAAGCTAATGCCGTAACGCCACTTTGCCATACCATGTGACCAGCTTGGGGCTTGAGGCCGGGATTAGGGCCGTGTAGAGTGCAAAAAGATTCACTGAGTGACGCTGATTCGACCATTTTTATTCCCCAAGCTAACCAGCCCGGCCTGTTCCTGTGCCGTCCTGGTCTGGCTGGTGCTGGGGTTGCCTGTGCCGCTGTTGCCACGCGCCACGGCGGCGGCCATCCCGCTGGGCACCAATGTCAATGCCGAGTTGGATGATCCGTCCGAACCGGTGAAAGATTCCCTCGCCGAACGCGGCTCGCACAACTTCAGCGATATGGGGGCGTGGATCTGGGACACTAATACGTTTGACCGCCAGACCGTTCGCTTCTGGCGACCCTTTGAAATACCGGCCGCTGATAGTGTCACCCGGGCGCGCATCCGCATCACCGCTGACAACGAATATATTCTGTACCTCGATGGCTATGAGCTCGGCCGGGATGCCGAGTGGCGGCATATTTATGAATATGACATCACCTCGCTGCTGGGCCCGGGCAAACACGTGCTCGCAGTCGAAGTGTATAACAGTTCGCGCGAGGCAGGTCTGGTATTGGGATTACGGGTGGGCTTGCATTCGGGCGGCACCGTGGGGGTAAAATCCGACGGGACTTGGCTGATCGTTCCCAACGACCTTTCCGGTTGGGAAAAGCAGCGGGATGCGGATTCCCTCTGGCGGCCGGCAACGGTGCTGACGAATTTTGGCGTGGGCCCCTGGGGAGTGCTGGATTTTATTGATCTGGTGCCACCCAACAAACCGATATATACCCCGTTCTGGCAGACCGGCTGGTTTGTCATCGCCCTGTCCTCGGTTTGCGGCGTCATCAGCTTGTTGGGATTGAGCCTGATGACCCAAGTGCTGCTGCATAAGAAAGAAACCCTTTCATTGCAGCGCGAACGCGCCCGCATTGCCCGGGATATTCATGACGATCTGGGAACCCGTGTCACGCAACTGGTGTTGCAGGGCGAAGTGGCCCAAAGCGAACTGCCAGCAAATTCGCGCACCCGCCTGCAACTGGAAAAAATCTCGGAAGGGGCGCGCGATTCCTTGCATGCCATGGATGAGATTCTCTGGGCGATTAATCCCCGGCGGGATACGCTGCATGAATTCGCCACCTTCCTGTGCGCCCATGCCAAAACGTTTTTGGCCAATACTTCCATTCAGTGCCTGCTCGAAGTCGAACCAGGCATGTCGTCAGTGGCGTTTGACCTGCCCTTTCGCCGAAACTTGCTCTTGGCGGTGAAGGAAGCGCTCAATAATGCGGCCAAGTATTCCGAGGCGACCGAACTTCTGTTGCAGATCCGGCGGGAAGGCCATGGCTTGACGGTGGTGGTGCAGGATAATGGCCGTGGATTTGATCCCGCCCTGATTAATAAGGAGCGCAATGGCCTGGCGAACATGATGGAACGCATGAAAGAAATGGGCGGCAGTTGCCAGGTTGCGACCCAGCCGGGCAACGGTTGCCGTTTACAATTCCACATACCTTTTATTCAAATGCGCCGTCGTCCCTGGTGGTCCACCTGGCGGCTCGTGCGTGCGGAAGAACCGCCGCCGCCCAACTCTTTGGCCAACCGAAATTAATATGAACACCAACGAAAAACCCGAAAAGATCATTGCCGGTTCCGCCCAGGCACCCCTGCGGATAGCCTTGGTGGAAGACCAGTTGACGGTCCGGGAAACGTGGAGCCACCTCATCAATTCGTTTCCCGATCTCACCTGTGTTTGCATCGCCAAATCCGGCGAAGAGGCGTTAAAGATGATTCCGGAATCCAAAGCCGATGCCGTGTTGATGGATATTTTTTTACCGCGCATGTCGGGGATTGAATGCACGAGCCGGCTCAAGGAACTGATGCCGAATATCCGAATCATCATCCTGACCGCCATGAATGACGAGGAATTGGTATTCATGGCACTGGAGGCGGGAGCCGATGGCTATCTGCTGAAACGAACCAAACCGGCCGACCTGCGCTCAGCCCTGATGGATGTTTTGGGCGGCGGCGCGCCCATGACCAGTGAGATTGCCCGGCGCGTGGTGGAATCCTTCCGGCTCAAGACCAAAAGCCGGGATGAATCCCTGCGGCTGTCCGTGCGGGAGGAGCAAATTCTGCTGCTGCTGGCCAAGGGATATTCCAACAAGATCATCGCCGACAAGCTCGAGATCAGCAGCGATACCGTAAGTCACCACTTGAAGCACGTTTTTGAAAAGCTGCACGTGAAAACTCGCACGGAGGCGGTGGTTCGTTACATCGCTTCGAAAAATGCCGCAAGCTGAATTGCCGAAAAAATTTCCGCGAATATACCCTCTGCCTGGCCCTTTCCAGCGGAGGGTTTTTCTTTGCCGCCAGCCAGACTTGGCGAGGCATGCCAATCGACGGTTCCACCGGGTTTCCATCATCCAGCCAGCCATTTGGCCTGACCAACGAACCCCGGGCATCACCTTCCAGGATTATAAAGCATCCCATGTTTTAGGGATACCCACACTACTAGGTCATGGTATTTACGGAATATGGATTCTCAGGGATAGTGTAAGGAAGCACATACCACAAGTCCGAAAGGTCGTGGCGTGGGCATGTAACAAATCAAAACTTAATTGCGCGCTCCCAAAAATAATTCCACCAGGCTCATGGACTGCTTCCGGCCGGCTGGTGCGCTGTCAGCCGTTGACTACCAACCCGCAACATTTCCTCACTAACCTAACCCGATTAACCTCCAAACCACAACCCTCCGTTAACTATGAAATTAAGCCACCTACCACCGTCTTCATGGCTGCCAGGCCATTGGGTCAAATCCTCCCTAACCACTTTCCGGGGTGCGAGCCTGCTCGTGGCCTTGGCGAGCATCGCCGCCAGCCAGCTGGCCTCGGCCCAGACTTTGCTATTGCAATTAAAAGCCGCCAATTACAATCCAACCACCGGTTTGTGGACAGCCACCGTCGGAGCCAATGCGCAAGCCTCGGGCACCTATCCCACCCTGACAACCAGTGCCAGCCCGAACGGTTCCCCGGCGGTGGTGTTTAATGGCGGAAATCAGCTGGCGCTGGCTACATCCATTCCTGCGGCCAACGGCTACACCGCCTTTGCTTACATCAAACCGGGATCCGGGGGCGGAACGTATGCCCTGTTCGGCGGGGCCAGCGGTTCGTTTGAATATCGCATCAATGCCAGCAAGCAGGACGCCCTGAAACAGCAAACCACGGATCTCGGTTCGGAAACCACAACGATGTCCACCAGCGCCTTCAGTCTGGTATCGGTCACCGTAACCAATGTCGGCGGTGGCAGTTTCCGCCTTAACGGCGCTGGCGATGGCAACAACTCCGCCAGCTCATTTTCCCAGCCCATCAGCGCAATTGGCGCCCGGGCTTCCAGCGGCGGTGAAAATTATAGCGGCTCCATCTGCGAAATTGACATCTACAGCGGCGTCCTGACTCCCACGCAAATCACAAATATTGAGCAGACCATCACCAACTCCTATGTAACGCCGCCGCCCACCGCGCCGATTCTGGTTTCCGACATCACCCCTAATCCGGCGGTCACCACCGTGGGCGGAAACGAAACGTTCTCCGCATCCTTCACAGGAGCGGCGCCGATCAGTTACCAATGGCTCATCAGTCCGAATTCCTCCGGCACCGGAGCATCCGCCATAACGGGTGCCACCAATACGACCCTGGTGCTGACCAATCTGCAACTCGCCAATTCCGGCTATTATTACAGTGTCCGGGCTACCAACACCATTGCGCCTTATGTCACCAACAGCAGTTGGGTACAATTGACCGTGCAGCCCCTGACGGCGCTGGTGCAGCTCCAAGCCACCAACTATAATGCAAGCAGCGGCGTGTGGACCGATTCCAGCGGCAACGGCAACAATGCCACCTACTCCGGCACCACCACCCCTACCCTGGTATCCGTGGTGACGCCCAACGGCTCACCGGCGGTGAATATCCCCTCGGGTGGCGGCAGTTTTCTACTCTCCTCCTCGCTTTCTCAAAGCAGTGGTTATACGATCTTTGCCTATGTCAAACCCAGTGTGGTTTCGGACGGTGGCCGGCACGCGCTTACCGGCGGTTCCTCCTCGGGCGCGCTGGAATATGACATTTATTCCGGTCATCAGGATTATCTGCGGGAATATTTGCAGGATGTGGGCAATGGCACGGCCACTATCCCGACCAACAGTTTCAGCATGATTGGTGTGGCGGTGAATTCTTCCGGAGCGACCTTCCGGTTGAACGGGGCGACCGACGCCACGGTTTCCGGGGCTTCCTTCGGCTCAGCCCTCACCCGCATCGGCAACAACGAAGGCAGCGGCGACAGTTACCTTGGAAACATCGCTGAAATTGACATTTACAGCGGCGTATTGACTTACATTCAGATCACCAATATCGAGGCCCAACTGACGGCCAAGTATATCACCGCCAATAGCATCGTCATTGGTGCGGCCACTGTCTCGCCCACGAACAACACCTATGCCGGCAATGCCATCACGCTGGCCGCGCCCGTGATCGGTGCCACCGGCACCACGACGTATCACTGGCAGACGGATAACGGCAGCGGCGGCGCCACCTTCTCCAATATCAGCGGTGCCACCACCACCAACTATGTGCTCAGCACCACCGGCCTGCTCGGAACTTATGAGTATCAACTTGTAGGCACCCCATTTGGCGGCAGTTCCGTGACCAGTGCGCCCGTCAGTCTGACGGTCCAGGCAGCTTCCTCGCCGGTGTTGGTGACAGATACCACGGCCAGCACCAGCATCGTCACGGTCGGTGGCAATGAAACGTTCTCCGCTTCCTTCGTTGGCAATCTCCCGCTCAGCTATCAGTGGCAGGTCAGCGCCAATTCCTCCGGCAGCGGGGCAGTGAATATCGCGGGTGCCACCAATGCGACCCTGACTCTCGCTAATGTGCAACTGACCAACTCCGGCTACTATTACAGCCTGGTGGCCTCCAATGCGATTGCTCCTTATGTGGCCAACAGCACGTGGACAGAATTGACCGTGCAACCGCTCACAGCCTTGGTGCAGCTAGTCGCCACCAACTACGATGCGGGCAGCGGTGTGTGGACTGATTCCAGCGGCAATAACAACAATGCCACGTATTCTGGATCAACTACTCCCGGCCTCGCAACTCTGGTTACTCCAAACGGGGCATCAGCCGTGAGCATTCCCGGCAGGGATGGCAGTTTCGTCCTGACCTCCTCGCTGGACCCGAGCAGCGGATACACCGTGTTCGCTTATCTCCAACCTGCCAGCACCAGCGGGCGGAACGCCCTGACGGGCGGTTCCTCCTCTGGCGCGCTGGAATATGACATCTACAATGGCAAACAGGATTACCTGCGGGAATATCTGCAGGACGTGGGCAATGGCGCAGCCACCATCCCGACCGCCGATTTCAGCCTGGTGGATCTGGCGGTCAATTCATCCGGAGCCACCTTCCGTTTGAATGGGTCCGTGGATGCGACGGTTTCTGGGGCAACGTTCAGCTCCCCCATCACCCGCCTGGGCAACAATGAAGGCGCCGGGGATGGCTTAGCCGGTGAAATTGCCGAAATCGACATCTACAGCGGGGTATTGAGTTCCAATCAGATTAGCACGATTGAGGCCCAGCTCGTAGCCACTTATGCCACGCTTAGCGTCGCCACCAATCCGACCAACATCACGAGTACGCTGGTAGGCAGCACCCTGCACCTCGCCTGGCCGGCGGATCATACCGGCTGGACGCTGGAAGCACAGACGAACGCGTTGACCATCGGCCTGAGCACCAATTGGGTGCGGATTCCGGGCTCCAGTGCCTCCAACCAGTTATCCGTGCCGATCGTTCCGGGCAACGGCAGTGTCTTCTACCGGCTGGTTTATCCCTGACAAAGCCAGCGCAACATCCATCCGGTGACAGCCGGCTGGATGCCAGCAGGGAATGATTTGACAACGGGCCGGGGGTGCCGGAGGGCTCCCCCGGGCCCGGTTTAATTTTTATTCGATTATGCATTCAACCTTATGTCTGGCGGTTTTGTTGCTGTCAGGAACCGTGACAACCGCCAGTGATTCTGGTGAAGCCAATCTCACGGCAGGACTGAAAATTACCCCCGGCCCATTTCAGCCCACTTGGGAATCGCTCGCCTCACAGTACCATTGCCCCGATTGGTTCCGGGACGCCAAGTTCGGTATCTGGGCGGTTTACGGCCCGCAATGTGCCGTGGAAGATGGCGACTGGTATGCGCGCGGCATGTATTATCAGGGTTCGGCCCAGAACAAATTTCAGGTGCAACATTACGGGCCGCCATCGCGGTTTGGCTTCAAAGATGTAATCCATGAGTGGAAGGCGGAAAATTTTCATCCCGACGAGTTGCTGGCTTTTTATAAAAAATCGGGGGCGAAATATTTCATGGCCATGGCCAACCACCATGACAACTTCGACAATTACAATTCCAAATACCAGCCCTGGAATTCTGTTAAAATCGGTCCCCAAAAAGACATCATCGGGATGTGGGCTCGCGCGGCGAAAAAGGCCGGGCTGCATTTCGCCGTGAGCGTGCACGCCTCGCATGCGTGGTCGTGGTATGAGCCCGCCCAAGGCGCGGACAAAACCGGTCCGCTGGCCGGGGTTCCATATGATGGGCATCTGACCAAAGCGGATGGCAAAAGCCTTTGGTGGGAAGGCTTGGATCCCCAGGACCTCTACGTCCAAAACCACGTACCGGGCCGGGAGGAAGGTTTTGCCTGGTGGGACTGGAGTCCCGCTTCGGGTTGCAGTCAGCCGGATGCGGCCTATATGCAAAAATTCTTTCTCCGCACCAAACAGCTTTGGGACGACTACCAGCCAGATATGGTTTATTTCGATGACACCATTCTGCCGTTTCACGGCGTCACGGATGACATCGGCTTATAGCTCGCCGCTCATTTTTACAATACCAGCATCCAATGGCACGGCCATAACCAAGCTGTAATGAATGGCAAGTTTTTGGATGCCGTCCAGCGCAAAGCACTCGTATACGACATTGAACGTGGCAAGGCGACCGGCATTTTGCCCGAGCCGTGGCAGACCGACACCTGCTTGGGTGACTGGCACTATCAGCGGGAAATCTTTAACCGGCATCAATACAAGACGGCCGCCACCGTCATTCCGATGCTGGCGGACATTGTCAGCAAAAATGGGAACCTAATGCTCAGTGTGCCGGTGCGCGGCGACGGCAGTATCGATGCTGACGAGGTAAAAATTGTTGGTGAAATTGGTGCATGGCTCAAAATCAACGGCTCAGCGATCTATGGCACTCGTCCCTGGCAAGTCTATGGTGAGGGACCGGCCATGAATATATTCGAGAAGGGGCATTTTGACGGGCAGCAGGACACCTCCAAAATTCCATTCACCCCGGCCGACATGCGTTTTACGCAGACCAAGAATGGCGACACCCTTTACGTTATCATACTGGCACTCCCCACCAAAGGACAGGTCACCATCAAATCGCTGGCAGAAAAATCCCCTTACTGGCCGGGCCGGATTAGCCGGGTAACTTTGGTCGGCAGCCGATTCTCTTTGAGATTCAACCGCGATCACGAAGGCTTGCAGGTGCAGCTGCCCGAAAAAATACCGGGCGACATTGCTTTTGCCATAGCTATTGCCCGGTGAAATGCATTAAAGAAACCCCGAACCGGGTCGTACGAAAAATCTCCGGGACCGTTGCTGCGGGGCGTTGGCGGTCACACGGGCGTAAGCGAGGCGGGCAGTTTACCGGCACGGAGTTTGCCGGCCAGGCCGGGTGCCATCGTCCAATTTGTGGAAACAGCCAATATAGTCCGCATGGTGCGTTTCATGGAACCTGCAGTCGATAGTAGCGGGACGGTGAATTGGCATTCAGCGGATTGGTGAAAATCAAATTGCCGGCGGCATCAAAATGGTTCGTGGCCATGGGTGTCCATTGTGGCGCCGCGAGATTGGTTGCCATCAGGACGGTGTAATTCCAGTTCGACGGACCGCCCGACCCATTAATGACCAGTTGCCCGTTTTCAAGCTGAACACCGGTAAACGTTGGCGCGGTCAACGCCACGATAGATATCGTGCCGGCCGCAGTTAAAGCGTTGGTGTTCCAAGCCTGCCCGGCCGGCAACGCCGGCAGTTGCACGTTCGTGAATGAACCGCCGTAGCTAACGGCATTAAACAATCTAAAACTGTCCCCGACCGCCAGCGGCAGCCCGCTGATGTTGGTCACAATCAAGGTCCCGCCACAGGTTAATGCGCCGGCAACCTTCGCGACATCATTCGTCAGGGGCGATTGGCTGATTTCAAAAACACTCGTGCTGCCAGGCAAAAGTGTCAGCGTGCCGCCAAACGTCAGCGTGCTCAATGAACTCAACGGGCCGCCCGGTGTCAGCACGCCACCCGGCTGCACCGCGACCGGTCCGTTGATGACACCCGCACCGGCCAGCACCCCACCGGCGGCAATCGTTACGGAACTGCCGGCGGCGATGGAACCGGCAACCTGTAAAAGACCGCCGGTAACCGTTGTGGTTCCGGTGTAACTATTGGCCGCCCCCAGCGTTAGCGTGCCGCCACTGACATTGACCGCCAACTGACCGCTGCCGTTGCTGATGGCGGCGGACGTCACGTTGACATTACCCGGCCCGGCAAAGGTGAGCGTTTTCAAACCGCTGCTTCCGGCGGTCAGCCCGCCGCCAAGGGTCAATGCATTCGTCCCGGCGTTGGCCGCCTCCACAATCGTCAGCGGTTGGTTGACGGTAATGGGTCCGGAAAAAGTGGCATTATCATCCGTGCTACCACCCATCGAATACGTCCCACTCGTCACCAGATTAGTCACCACCACCGCTCGGCCGATGTTGTAGGGTCCGGCAATCATCAACGCCGGACTGGCATTGCTGCTCACCGTATTGGCATCCCCCAGAATGATTGCGGAAGCCGCCGCACCGAAAGCGCCAGGCGCGCCGTTCGGGGAATTGGCTCCCGCCACGAGCGATCCACCGCTGACGATGATTGGCCCGGTAAACGTATTGCCGGCGTTGCTCAGCAGCATGGTACCGTTGCCGCGTTTGATTATGCCGGTATCCGCCAGACTGCTGCCCTTGATGGTCACGCCACTGACATTCAAATCCACACCACCGGCAGCGCCGCCGTTGGCCACGTTAAAAACGGTCCCGCCCGTCTGGCTCGGCACCAGGTCCACAATGTTGATGGTGGAGGAATTCGCCCCGCCATTGACAATCACCCCGTCGTCCAAATCACAATCACCATATTTTATCCCGTTACCGGCATTATTTCCACCGCCGCCCAGGATGCCGCCATTCAGCGTCAGCAGCCCGCGAATATGATATGAGCTGCCGGCACCACTGTCGGCGGATGGCGAATTGGTCAACAACCCGCCCGCATTAATAGTCACCGGCAGACTGCCCAGTGCGGAAGTGGCCCCGGCCAAGGAGTTGTCACTGGCCACCACCACCGTGCCGCCGGAGTTGATCGTCAGACCGCTGCTCAAATAAATTCCTTCCAAGGCGCCGTTATTCGCAAAGCCGAGCGACAAGGTTCCACCATTAACCACGGTTTGTCCAGTGTAACTCTCCAGTTTTGACGCATTGGTCAACGTCAGGGTCGCGGCCCCTGATTTGGTCAGCCCAGCCGAGCCAGCAATCGGACTGCCAGTGAGGGTGTAATTCAGCGTGGTATTATTAACCAAGATGGAAGCGGGGCTGACGGTGGCGGCGGCATTCACCAAAGTGTTGCCCAGAACCGTGTCATCAAACTGAACCAGTTTGCCATCCTGATAAAGCGACGACACCCCGTTGCTATTCCAGTTGGCCGTCGTGTTGATGTCCCAGTTGGCGTTCACCGCGCCGCTCCATACGAGGGGCAAGCCCGCCCCCACGCTGGGCGTCGCACTTGCCTCCGGGGAATTAATGCTGATCCCGCCAGCGCCCACCGCTGTCACAACATAATAATAATTCGTGCCATTGAGCACATTGGTATCGGCATAGGTCGTGTTGGTCAAAGTGGCCACCATGGTCGTTTCGCCACCGCTGCTGATGCCACGCTTGAGAACGTAGCTGGTCGCCCCGACCGAGGCGGGCCAGGTCAACGTCACCTGCCCGTTCGCCGGATAAGGATACAAACTGATCGGAGCCGCCGGCGGCGTGCTGACGATTTGCGAATTCGTCGAAACGCCGCCCGCATTCATCGCCACCACCATGTAGGTATAAAGTGTGTTCGTTGCCAGGCCGCCGTCAGTGTAAGCGCTGGTGGTGACGCTTTGAACATAATTGCCCGGAAAGGTGAACGGTCCCGTCGGGCTGTTGGCACGATAAAGAATATAGCCCACCGCTCCGCTGACCGCCGACCAAGTGATTGTCGCCGTTTGATTCGTGGGCGTGATGTTGTCGGCCAGAACCACATTGCCCGGCGCGCTGCCGGGTGGCGGTGGCACGGGCTTACCCGTAACCGCCACGGAATTACTGCCCGTCCCGCCCGCACTGGTGGCGGTGACATAATAACTGTAGGTGCACCCGAGCGTTCCCGAGGTATCCGTATAGCCAGTTCCCGTGGTTGTATTATTGAGCGTGATGTAAAATGGAACATAGCCAAGTTGGTTAACCACCGTGCCGCGATAGACGGTGTAAAAGTTGGCGCCGGGGACGGCGCTCCAAGTGAAAGAGACGGCATTATTGGTGCCCGTCACCGTGAGACCGCCCGGCGTGGCGGGCATGGCGGCAGCAATCCCGGCGGATGGCGTCACACCGATGCTCGGCGTTGAATTGGCGCTGGCACTGATCGGGTTCACCGACTGCACCACATAATAATAAGGTATACCGTTGACCGCCGTATGATCCACAAAGATCGCATTCGCCGGGCCACTGCCGCAGACCGGGCCGGTTACGCCGTTGGCTATGGCAACATAGCCGCTGCCGGAATTCGTCGAACGCAACAGATTGTAACTGGTGGCCCCGGCAACCGCCGGCCAGCTTAGCAAAACTGCATTATTGCCGGCATAAGCCGTCACGCCGGCCGGCGCGGGGGGCACGTAACCGGTCAATTCCAACCGGATGTAATCATACATGAAATGGTGGGTAAAACCGGAACCGCCGGCTTGTCGAAAGCTAAAATTAATGGTGTTGTTGCCGGCATGCAGCAGGCTGCCCGCAAAGGTGAGCCGCTCGTCGGAGTACCCCCCATGGTTTTCCTCGCGGATGTTGGAGTCGCTAATATCGTTGTTCGGGAACCAACCGGTCGTCGGCAAGGACGTCACCGGCGTACCGGTGGCGTTGCCGCTGCTCAAGAGGGTTCCGTTGACCGTCACATATATCGGGCTGTTGTCATCCGAAGCGATGCCCATCATCAGGGAAGCCGTGGCCCCGCCGGCTGGATTTGCGGCCAGATTGAAGGTGACCGTGGAACTGGAAACGGCATTGTTGCCGGCGGCATCGGGATAAACCGACTGGACGTAATTCCAGTCCGTATTCCACCGGTTCGTGCCCACAACATAGTTCAAGCCATTCGGAAAATCATAGGGAAATTCCATGAACTTGTCCCAGATCGGACTGGGCGCGGTCGGACTGGGCCCAACGTCGCCCACCCAATAGTCATCCCCATGCCGGAATTTGTCGGCCCGGCGGGTGGGATAGCCGATTTCAAAAACCGTTGGCCCCACCCGCGTTGGCGTCCATGTCACTTGTCCCAGACTGTTCGTCGCCCCGCCCGTCACCGCTACCGTGAAGGGCGTGGCCGGCAAAACATACGTAACTCCCGGATTGCCGCCGTTTTGATTTTTGGACATAAACATCCCCGTTGCCCCCGGACCAAAGGCATACAAAGTGTAGTTATTGCCTGCAATCACGTCGGAAATCAAAAAGTTGCCATTGGCGTCAGTCTTCGTCCAAAACTCGTATGGCTTTTCCCACAACTGAAAATCGTAAACGTTGTTGATCGTGTCCGCCGGCTGCTGCTCGACCCCCACCCACAGGTTGGAGGCCGAGGCGTTGGGATTATCGGCGTCATTGATAATGATCTGACCGGTCACGCTGCCGCGTTGCGCCGCCGAGGCATAATTGGAATTGTTCATCCAGCTATACGGCCACGCCGTCGCCTCGGCCGCCGCCTGCGCTTTCGCATCCGCATACAACGCCTGCGAAGCCTGCACCGGGTCGGTCAGGGTGTTGGCGACATTGTTCACATAAATAAAATACGGACCCGAAACGCGCGTCCAGGTTTCGCCGGCGGCAAAACCGCTGTCATTCCCAAAATAGTAATGGCCGCCGTTGATCATGTTGACCATCGGCGCGTCATTTAAATCGGGCTTCAGCGGGCCGCCGTTGTAAAATTCCCAACTGGACACCACATGCCAGATGCCCACGTTCTGCCCGGTCACGCCATAACTGGCATCGCTCACGCTGCTCCAGCCCCAGACCCGTTCGGAACTGAACTCCGTGCTCCATTTATATTTGTCATCATAGGTGCCTTGCAACGGGCCGGACGTGCAAAGTGAATTTTCCTGCGGCGAATAGTCCGCCGGCGTGTAGGTGGCGTTGGCGCCATACTCGCGTTGCACCTGGTCATTCACGCTCATCCAGTTAAAATACGGCGCAATGTAGATGTTGTCCCGCTCCTCGCCGGTGCCCATCGCCGCATCCTGGGCGCGATGGCTCCAGATGGGGGTCACATAAAAGCCCGGCGACCCCCGCAGCATGGAAAAATGGATGTCCACCAGACCGTTGGTCGCGGAGTCGCACAACAAATCGATTTCCGCATAGCTGCCGTTGTTGGTCACCAATGAATAAGCCCAGGCACTGCCGCCCCAGCCCCCGAATTCCCAATAGAACGTGCCGCCATTCTTGCCGCCCGCCAACAGGTTCTGTGTCTGCGTGCCGGTGCCGTTGTTGTAGGTATAGTTGATTTGGGAAATGGAGGCGCCCGACTTGTAAACCAGAATCGAAACGACGCCGTTCGCCATCGTCACCGTGCCGTTGCCATTGTCCACCACCGTCACGTTCGCGCCGGTGCCCGTGCCGCCGCCGGGAATGTTGGCAAAGGCCGAAACAAGGGGAATCAACAGGCTGTAGAAAGCGAGCCGAACCGCTCCGATCGAACGGATTTTTTTCATGTGTATGTTGCTAATGTTACACGATCAGCAGCAATGTTCACCTCAACAATTCTGGTGACAATTCAATGCGGCGATTCGGCATTCGGTTCGCCGTTTGACCGCCCTGCGCTCGCGGGAAATTTTGTTCAACATCCGGATTATGCCGGTTTATGCCCAATTCAAAGTCATCGCCATACGCCGCCAATGGCACGATGACTGATTAGCTTTGTTTGAATGGAAATGATGGATGGAATTCATATATGAGCGCACCGCTTGACAGTCGGCAGTTGCGGGCTTTCCGCGTCCTCGCCCGCACCGGCAGTTTTATGCAGACCGCGCGCGAGCTGCATCTCACCCAATCGGGCATCAGCCACTCCATGAAGGCGCTCGAATCGGAAATTGGCTGTCGCATTTTGGAACAGGGTGGGCAAAAAAGTTGCCCTCACTCAGGCCGGCGAGCAGCGTTTGCAATATGCCGAAAAATTTGCAAAAAATGGAATCCGCGCGGGAATCCCTCCAGCAGCTCGGCAGATGGGGATCCGCCAACGAAAGCACGGTAAGTGCGTCAATTCAAAAACCCTCTTCCGGGAAAGAGGGTTGGATAAGGAAACGCGTCGAATGCTTTATTACACCAAGGGCGCCCCCGGTTTTATCTGCGTCCACCCGTTATTTGTGGTTGATATTCCGCTCAAACCACCCGCACCGTCATCTGATTATCCATCCGCTTGGACAGATCAATCGGACTGCCCACCGACACCTCGCGCGGATCCACCTGGTAACACCACACCTGAAAGTAAGTCAGTTTCGCCTCGCCATAAATCGTCGCAAACGCCCCATCCACCGCATCCGCGCCATGCGCCACCTTCACCCGGCCAATTCGCCGGGTGTTGAAACGCGGATCAAACGTCAGCCATTCGCCCCCGAGATATACTTCGCAATACGCGTGAAAATCCATAGGCGATCCCGAATCCAGACACGCAATGTCCGGCAGATGTCCCGTCACGTACCGCGCCGGCAAATTGAAAGCCCGGCACAAGGCAATCGCCGCATGCGCGAAATCCCGGCACACCCCGTAACGTCGCCCGATCACCTCCGAGGCCGACAAGTCCGAACGCCCCGACATGTACCGGTACTCGATGTTCTGATGCACCCAGTCGCAAATCGCCTGCACCCGCGGCAAACCGTGGGCAATCTGGCCGAACTGATTCCACGCCAAATCCAGCAGCTTGTCCGAATCGCAATAGCGGCTCGGCAGCGTATAGCGCAACAACTCATACGGCAGTTGTCCCACCGACTGCACCGGCCACATCATTTCACGGCTGTCCGGCAGTGACGACACCGCCACCAGCGCATCATGATTGATCTCGTTGCTCCCCGGCATCAGCGTGGAACGGTACGTAATGTTGCCGTGCGAATCCTGAAATTCATACGCCGGCTGCCCGATCCCGAAGGAAAGTCGCTCCTGCATCACCAGCACCCGGCCTTCCAGCCGGGGCTTGAGCACAAACAATGCCGGCGTGGGAACGGAAGTTCCGTACACCAGCCGGCAGCCGACGCGTACCGTTATGTTTAATGGGGTCCAGTTCATTTTAAAATCAGCGACTGCATGTTGATTAATCTACCCGCCCATCCGCCTTCGCGGACTCCAGGGTTTGTTCAAATCCCGCGCCCGCCACCCCTTCTTCCACCAGCCGCTGGTTGTCGCTGCGCCCTTCTTCATCCTCATCTTCGCCCTGCGCCACCGGCACTTTGAACCCCGTGGAACCCGCCAACGGATCCCAGCGCTCGGATTCTGCCGCCAACTCCAGCGCAAGCGCTTTCGGATCCGTATCCGTCTGGCCCGTCAATTCCCGTTTCGCCTGATCCCAGTCCGATTTCGAGGCCTGCGCCTCCGGCCGGCCATCCGTCGCCGCCAGTTCCATGGCCCGCTCCCGCACCATCTTGCGCGTCACCGTGCCGATGCCGACGGAATTTTCCGTCAGCAACCCAACCTTCAAAGGATTGTTATTCATAGCTAAACCTTACCGCGCATGCGGAAATGTCTGGGCATTATGCGAAGTCTTCATCTGCCGTTCCCCCCGGTCCTCGCGCGTATCGCGGGATTGGGAAAACGTATTGTCCCGCTTCGGCGCCTTCGCCGGCAGGTTGGTGGTTGGCCCATTGGGCCGCACCCGGTGCATCATCTGCGGAAACACCGGCGGCAGCGACCCTGCTGCCGGATTTTGAACCGGACCGCCGGGTTCAACCGCTGCCGTGACTTTCTTTTTATTGGATTTCATAAATAACTTACTTCGCAGCTTGGGAATGCGCCTCCACAAACCACAGCCATTTGTCCAAACCCCGCGAAACCTCCGTCATCAAATCCGCCGTGTCCGCATCATCCAGCGCCCCCGCTTCTTCAATCGTGCCCCGGACTTCCTGGCCAAAGGTCGAAATCGCCCGGGCCACCGCTTCCACATGCGCCATCCCGTCCGCCACCGTCAGCGGATACTCCGCCAGCCGGCTGCGCGCCGCCGAGGACCGCACCGTCCCCTCGGCAATGCCGCCCAGTTGCACAATGCGTTCCGCAATCAAATCCACATAGTCCTCGACCGCTTCGCTCACCTTGTCAAACAGTTCATGTAACGCAATGAAACTCGGCCCCTTCACGTTCCAATGCGCCTGCTTCATTTGCAATTGCAAATCCACGGCGGACGCCAGCCGCTGATTCAGCAGTGCGTTGATTTCCGTCCGGCGACTCAGCGAAATATCGTTCTCAGTTGCATACATTTGCGGAGCTTCCGCCGGGCTGGGGTTGTTTTTATTCATAAATGATAAGTATTGTCTGATTCCCGCCGCTTCAGGTCGGGTTGTGATAGCCATGTGCCCGCGTGCGATTCCGCTCCGCGATCAGTTCCGCCTCGGCGTCCAGCCAATGCTGCACCGCGCGGCCCTCCGGCGCTCCCTGGTTCACATAGGTGAAGTATGCCTTCCGTGCCACTTCGTCCGGGGCCGGCGAATAGGCCGTCTCGCCGCGCTTCAATATTTCAGCGGAAAGCGGACGCGACGGTGCCGGGTCGTGAGTGTGATCTTGGGTCGAGTGGTGGTGTTTCATAAAGTCAGGCCGTGAATGGGCGGCGCTGCCGCCCCCATCTCCGTGCCATTAAGGTTTAAGGTGTGCTCCGGGCTCTGCTCCGTCGCCGTGCGATTCAGCTTTATATATATGGCAGATTCGTCATAGCTGATCCGTTCTACCTGGCTCGACGGAATCAGAACTTCACGGCCGCTCAGCCGGTGCCCCGTCTTGACCACCAGTTGCTGAATCACCCACGTGCGCGGTTCCATCATGAAGTCGCAGACATGCCCCACCACCCCGTCCGTCGCGTGAATGGCGTAGCCGTTCACCGCCTGTGTACTCCGCAAATGCGCATCCGCCGCCACCCGCGGCGCATCATGCAGCATCCCCTGCCCGTCCGCCAGCGGCCCCGGTGGCCGGTCCAGCGTCGGATACGAATTCATGCCCCACAAACCGCCGCCATCCCAGTAATTCGGAAACCCGTAATGCCGGTAATATTCTATCTCATATTGCCGGGAGAGCGGCTTGTGCGTATCAATCGACGGACTGTCCTCGATCTGTTTCCGGGTCAGATCCACCGCCAGGAATTTTTCCTCCAGTTGAAACCGGTCGAAGACATACGGCGCCAGCAGCACCTGCCGCCCCGGCAGCCAGTTCCCCGTGTCCGCCACCACGTAGCGGACCACCCAGTTCTGGTCGTCAAAATAAAAATCCCGCACATGGCCGATCTCGCCGTCCAGCGCCGCGAGTTTGTTTCCGTAGGAGTGTTTGATGCTTCTTAACATAATAAATTGTATGGAGGGCTTATTTGCCACCGCGATGATCCTGCTCTTCCGGCTTCCGGTCTTTCGGTTTGCCCTGCTGCCCTCGATTAACGCCCGCCGGTTTCCAGTTTCGCGGATACGACTGCCGGATCGCCTCGTGATGATTCGCCGGGGAATCATGAAAATTCATCCGCACCGAGGGCGAGGCCAGGAGCACATTCACCGAGATCCCATACGGCTGCGGCCGCGAAACCCATCTGCCCCCGTCTATATAGGCATATTCGCGCTGGGTGCGGTTGTAATAAACATCATAGCCGGGATAATATATGTATTCATCCGGCATCCCGACCGTTACGCCCACCACCGGTTGATCCACCACCACTCTGGCCCGCGGTCCCTCCACATAACCCACGCAGCCCGTCAGCAGTGTCAGCAACGCCATGCCCGCAACTCTGCGCCCGGCCCCGCTTTGAAATACAATTATTCTGGTTTTCATAAAAAACATTGCCGCTTCCTGACATCAGTTTCCCGACGCGTCCCGATCCGTGCGCCGGAATTGCTGCCAGAGCGAACTGGCCGCCTGGAATCCTTTCAACAGGGTCGGCCACCACGATTTCTTCGCCGGCGCCGCCGCTTCCGCCTTTTTGCGCTGCAACGAAGCCAGTCCCGCCAGCAATGAAATTGCCGCCGTCGCCAGCGAGTGAATCGTTCCCGCCCGATCCGCCAGCACTTGGGCATCCCGGGCCAGATCTTGCCAGTCTTCCACCAGTTGGGCCCGGTTGAGGTCGCTTTCCGCGATCAACAACTGTTTGCGCAAAGAGAGCTTTTTCATGCCAGTATCTTTTCCAGGCACGCCCGGTCCTTCCGCAGTTGTTCCAGCGAGGACGCAAACATCTGCCACTCCCGCAGCTGGCACTGGAGCCGCCAGTAAAGACCGGCCGCCGCGCCCCCGTATAGGCCCGTCAGAATCCATAGCACCGCCAGCGGCGACCACGCCCACAGCCACACGACCAGTGCCGCCGTGAGTGTAATCGCCCCGAGCAGGCCGAACGCCCCCACGCCCAGCGCCATCAGCACAATGTGCAGTTGGTGGGCGCGTTCTTCCTGCACTTCCACCGTCAGCAGCTCCAGCCGGTTGCCCCCGATGGTCAGCAGCCGATGGCCTAATCGCTTCGTGGCTTCCACGAATTGCCGGAGATTGACAGTGTTGTCATCCATAACTCAATCAGTCGCATTTGCTGCCGCAACGACGTCCCAGCAGATAGCCGGCCAGCAACCCCGCGCCAATGCCGATTGCAATCGCCTGGTAAGGATTCGCCCGCACCGTTTCGTCCGCCACTTTCGCGCCGGCCACCGCTTTGTCGCGCACCTGACCGGCCATCGCCTTGGCCCGGTCGAGGGCGGCCGTGAGCCGTTGACGGGCTTCCCCGACTTTTTCCCCGGCCACACCGGCCGTCGCCGCCAGCAAGGCATGCGCGTCTTCGGCGAGCTGGTTGAGTTCATGGCCGGTATTGGCGTTTCCAGTGGTTGATGTAGGTTGATTCATATTTTTTTGTTTTGGTTTAAATTGGCATTCTTCAAAGGCAGGTTCGCCGCGTCTTCCAGTTGCGCGGATTCCACCGAAGTGGCCACCCGCAAAATCGAATTCCGTCCGCCGAATGGATTCGCCACGGATTCCCGCGCCCGCGGGTCCGTCCGCCACTGACCGTCCACCACCAGGCAGTATTCATACACTCCCGGGGGCAGGGCCGTTTCCTTCCACCAGTTGCCCTCGCCCGACGAATGCAGCGTCTTGGCTTCCGGCTGCCAGCGATTGAACGTCCCAGCAATGCACACCGCGTGCGCCGTCGGGTCCGTGAATTCAAAGAGCACCTTGACCAGCCCGGTTTCGGGTGCGTTGTCGTGATTATGATTATGTTTCATGTGTGCCGATTGTTTGGGGGTTTTGCCCCGTAAAATGGTCATTGAATTTGATTGGATGATGAGTGGCAGCGCCTCGTGGATCCGGCAGTTTTCTCATCCCGTAATCAGGATGCACTGTCAGGCGGTCCCGACACCATGGGGTGTAACCCTACCTTCAACTTCATTCCGCCTTCACCGCCGCCGCTGGTGCCGACGCCGTCCAGGTCCTCGGATATTTCACCAGCATGTCCGCGTGATGATTCGCCGGATCATCATGAAAAGTCATCTTCACCGAGGGCGAAGCCAGCAATACATCCAGCGGCACACCGGTAAAACTGGGACGCAACATCCACGCCCCCTGCGTATAAAAGGCATACTTGTGCTGCCGCGCACTGTAATACGTTTCATATTGCGGATAATACGTGTAGTCATCCTCCGCCAGGAACGCATACGGCTCAATCGCGTAGGGTGCCGTTTGCTGCCGCTCCGCAAAACCGGGACGATGATTCGCGCAGCCGATCCCTGCCACTCCTCCCAGCAATGACAGGCACAACACCCATCCGGCTGGTTTATTCAATAGACAATATTTTATATTTTTCATGGCCTCAGCATAGCCGGCTGACGGAACACCGCCATCAGGTATAACCCACTGGGTATAACACCTTATTACTCACCAGCGAATCCTTTGAATTGATGGAATTCCCGGTTGAAATCACCCTGCGGAATCATTCTTCAAACGGCCGAAAAGCCAGGCCGACAGGCCGAACAAAGTTGCATCCAGCCCCAAACTTTCCCAGCCAATCCGCCCACCGTGCACCGTCCCAAAACAACCGCATTCAATATTCAGCCCCCGCGCCAGCGCGGAAACAATCGCCCCAAAAAACAGCACCGTCAGCCCCGCAATCACCAGCCCCGCCGCCCGCCGCCAGATACCCGCCAGCAACAACCCGCCCGCCAGCACCTCCACCCCGGGCAATGTCAAAGCCACCAGATTGACCAACCCCGGCGGCAATAGCCGGTAATGCCCCACCGCCACCGCAAACTGCGCCGGATTCGCCACCTTCAGCCCGCCCGCCACCACAAACACCGTCCCCAGCACTAGCTGCAGCAGCCGCGTCAAATATCTGCCCCCCACCAGCCTCGTTTTCATGGCCGCCCTCCCATGGTCACTGGCAAACCCGCCGCGCGCCAGGCCGTCCATCCGTTGAACAAAACATGCACCCGGGTCTGTCCCTGTTCCCGCAACCGGCGCGCCAGCAGCCCGCTCAGCTCGCACTCCGAACCATCGCAATAAATCACAATGACCGCATCCGGCGTCAGCAGCGGCGCCAACTCCCAGAAATGCTCCGCAAACGATTGCGCCGGCAAATTCAGCGCATTCCCAATATGGCCCGCCGCAAAATCCGCCGGCTCCCGTGCATCCAGAAACAGCGCCCCACCCTGCCGCCACCACTGCGCGGCCTGCTCCAATGGCAGATATTTTTCAGGCGCGCCCGCCGTCGGTCTCACCACCACGGGAATGCCGCAGGGCGAGATCAGATTTGCCGCCAAACCCAATCCCGCCCCGAACAGCACAATTACCAGTGCCTGCCATGCCAGTTTCTTCATTGCCGGTTTGCCGGTTTTATCCGCGCTCATCCGCGTCCATCTGATTCATCGGTGGGTACAACTTCAATTTGCCGCTCAGGGCTTGAACACATTCACAATCACCGGCACCTCAATGCGCGGCTGTGCCGCCACCGATGTTTCAAACGACACGTTGCCCGCCAGGCTGCTCGCCGGCGTCTCTCCCAATCGCGCCACCAGTTCGTAAACCTGGCCCGTCTCCTTCGGCACCAGTTCCACCGTCAGCCCCTTGATCGTGCTTTTCGGATTCTTCAGCGTCAGCACCTGGCCGCTCGCCGACCGGATCGTCACCCGGCGCAGTACCAATGATTCCGGACGTTCGCCGGTCACATTCGTCCCGGACGGCACGCTCCAATAAAGCGCCTCCGGACTCAGCGCCACCTCACCGCTCACCTGACCATACAGGTAGATGCTCGACACCGGCGTATCGTTCGTGCTGTCCGCCGAATAAATCCGCACATACTCGTTAAAGCGCCGGGGCTGGCCTTCGCGATGAATCGCGATATGAATTGTCGCGCTCGATGCGTTTGTGCCACTCGCCGGCGCTACCGTCGCCGTGATCCACGGCTGCGAACCTTCCAGCCGGCTGATCTGCAACGGCTTCCCGTCCGTGCGCGTGATTGTCGTCACCTGCGCCAGGTCATTCGAGCCGAAGGCCAGATCCGGCGACAGCGTCATCGGGTCCAGTTCGTACAACGGCGTGTAATCCACCTTGATCGTCAGTGAAACTTCCGGTGTCAGCGGATCATTCGAGCGCACCGCAATGTGTTTTTCCAAGACCCCTTTGTAAAAGCCCAGGCTCAGCGTGAACGGGATTTCCCCCGTCGCATCCGGTGCCAGCGTGTCCGGGTTCACCGCCGCCACCGTGCATCCGCACGAGGGCTTCGGTGTCTCCATTTTCAGCACCCCGGTGCCAATGTTCTTGAACTTGAAAGCACCCGAGACGCTGGCGACATCCGAGATCTTGCCAAAATCATGCGTCGTTTCGGCAAACTGGATTTTTGGCGTTCCCGGCGCCGGGATTTCCTGCGCCTGGACCGCCGCATTCAGCGCGCTCAGTCCGATCAATCCTGCCAGCAGTGTGGTCGTCGTTTTCATCATGTATCTTTCTATTTGGTTTTCTATGCTTGTTTTAAAGGTTCCAGCCGAAGAAACATTTCTTCGGCTGGAGATGGTTTGGCTGGTTAACGTTTTATGGCGTCGCCTTGAAGCGGAAGAACCGCGAAGGCTGACCCGTGGTCGGATTGGTGATAATTAGCGTTCCGCCCGTGCCCGCCACCGTCTGCAAGTCTGTCCAGACCGGATCCGTCAGCTTGTTCTTGTATTGCACCGTGTAGGATTCACCCGTCACCGTCGGAATGGACATCCGGAAGAACCCGCTGAGCAGCGTGGCATCTTGCACCACCATCGTCGAGTAGGCCAGCTGCACCGGCCCCGCGCAATTCGCCGCCGCCGACACCGTGCGCGACTGGCACATATCCACGCCCATGGCCGTCACCGTGTTCGTCGGCATAAACGTCACCACACTGTTGGTCACAAATGTGGTCAACTCATTCGTGACATAGCTTGTCACCACATTCGTGACGAACGCCGTCAGACTGTTCGTCGTCACCGTGATTCCCGCCGGGCGCAGGTAGTAGAACAGGTTGGCGCCGTACCCCACATCCGTGGCCGTAAAGGTCAGGGCGTTCAGGTAATTTGTCCCCAGACTCATCCGGTCGGTAACTGTATGTGTCACCGGGTCAATCGTGCCAATCACCGAACCGACGCTAGTATGCCGGAGATAGGCAAAGATGCCTGTTCCCCACGTGGACACCGTGCCGGGAATGAACACCAGCGCATCAAAGTTCGTACCCACGCCGTACCGATCCGTCTCCACGCCGCCCGGTGTGGGATTGATCGTGCCGAAGGTTGACAACCCCGTCACATCCTGGCGCAGGTAGTAGAACATGTTCGCGCCGTATCCCAAATTCGCCGCCGCGAAGGCCAGCCCGGTGTATCCGGTATTGGGCAGCACCCAGAGATCCGCCGAGGAGGATGCCCCCTGCGCAATGATCTCCCCGAAGCTTGCCACCCCGGAGTTGTTGTGACGGACATAGTAGAAGTTGATCTCCCCGAACCCGACATCCGGCGCCGCCATGGTGATCGCATCATAGTTGCTGGACGTCAGACTGAACCGGCTCGTGACCGGCCCGACTGCCGGAAAGCTATCAAACGTGTTCAAACCGGTGGTCGGCTCACTGATCGTATAGAACAGCGTCGGCCCCCAGTTCTCATTCTGGTCCGCATACATCAGCGTGTGCAGATTGCTCGTCACATTGAAGCGATCCGTTAGCGCCAGCGCCACCGGGTCAATCGTTCCGAAGGTCGGCGCCACCGTGTTCGTCATATACGTCACCGTGGTTACCGGCAGGATCGTGCTGACCACGTTCGTCGTAATCGTGCCGGAACTGTTGGTCGTCAACGTCGTGTTGGTCGTCTGGTTCAACCCGCCGGTCGCGATATAGCCGCCCGTGAAGGGGGCCGATTGGCCCGGTGCCAGTGATACCAGGTTCAGTACCGGTATGCTATTGCTCGGCTGGCTGCTGAACACCAGCACGTTCAACAACGTAATATTGCCCGTATTGGTTACCACGCCGGTGAATACCACCGGGCTGCCGGCGGTCACCGGCCCGATCGGGCAGGTTTCCATGATGCCCAGCCCCGGCGTGGTTGTCGTCACGCACGCGGTCGCGATCCGGTTCGACACTGTTATGGATGAGCACGCGCTCTGGCCCATCACCATGAAGTTGGCCGTCATCGTGCAGGAATTCAGCGGCACCGTATATGTGCCGGTGAAATTCGTCACCGCCCCGGGCGCGAGAGTGGCCACCGTGAACACCGTGGTATTCGCCACCGGTTGATCACTCTTGACCATGATGTTCGTCAGCGTCGCGGTACCCGCGTTGCTCACACTGCCGCTATAGGCGGAGGAACCGCCCGGTATCAGCGGCGTGGACGGGCAAACCGCCAGTACCGCAATTTGCGGCGTGGTCAGCACCGCGCAAGTCGTGCTCGCCGAATTCGTCACCGTTCCACCGCACAGGCTCTGCCCGGTCACCGTCGAAATGCTCGTGCTCGCGCAATTTGCCGGCGCCACATAGCTCCCCGAGTAGTTCACACTTGCTCCGGGCGTCAGCATGGCCGCCGTGAAGACCGGTGTGCTCCCGCTCTGGTTATTCAAAACCGTCACCCCGGTCAGGGTGATGTTGCCCGCATTGCTCACGCTCCCGCTGTACGTCAGCAGCGCGCCGGAAACCGCCGGGTTTGTCGGACAGTTCTGCTTCAGGATCAATAACGGCGTCGTGCTGATCGGACAGCCCGCCAGGTTTGTCGTCAAATTCGCCCCGCAAATGTCGCGACCGCTCGCGCTCACCGGGAAGAAACAGGCGTTAAACGGCACCAGGGCCGAACCGGAATAAACCTCCGATTCACCGGGCGCCAATTGCAGCGGTCCCAGCACCGGGTAATTCGTACCCAGCGGACCGAACACAAACACATTCGTCAGCACCACATCCCCCGTGTTCGTCACATAGCCGCTGAACTGATACAGACTGCCCATCACCAGCAGGTTTGTGGGACAGTTCGGCACCACCACGATGCCCGGCAGTGACAGCAGCGGACAAATCGTGGTCGCCGTGGACGTCACATTGCTCTGCGTACAGTGGTTCTGCCCGGTCGCCGTCAGCGTATCCAGGATGTAACAGCAGCAGGTCGGCGCGATATAACTGTTCGTAAAGGACACCAGCACACCCGGAGCCAGGGTGATCGGCCCGATCACCGGCGCGTTGTTCGAAGGCGCATTGTCCACCACATACACATTCACCAGTGACACATTCCCGGCGTTGCTCACCGAGCCCGTGTAGGTGAAGAGTCCGCCGCGCGGCGTCGGCAGGGCCGGACAGTTCTTGGTTACCACGATGCGCGGCGACGTCGTTACCGGACATGTCGTCGAGACGCTGTTCGTCACCGGCTGATAATTGCAGACATCCAGGCTTGTCACCGAAACCGTGTCGTTGCCGCAGAAATCCGGCGGAATGGTATAAGCCGCCACATAGGTCAGCGACTGCCCCGGGGCCAGCACCGTCGTCACCGGCAGCAGCGGCGTTCCCGGCGTCTGGCTGTCCGTCACCGTCACATTGATCAACGTAATGTTGCCCGCATTGCTCACACTGCCGCTGTACGTCAGCAGATCGCCGGGCAGCAAGGGTCCCACCGGGCAAACCTTGGTCACCACAATCTGCGGCACCGTCAGCACCGTGCAGGCGGCCGTGGCCGTGTCCGTCACCGTCACTCCGGCACAACCCTGGCCGCTGGCCTGAACCGTGCTCCATACCACGCAGCAATCGGCCGGCGTTACATAGCTGCCGTTAAAATTCGCCGTGGCCCCCGGTGCCAGCGTGGCCACCGTGAAGATCACCGTATTGGCCGCCGGCCGGTTGTCCGTCACGATAACATTGGTCAGCGTGATGTTACCCGCATTGCTCACCGTGCCACTGTACGTCATGATGCCGCCCGGCAGCACCGAATTAAACGGGCACACCTGTGTCACCGTAATCGCCGGCGTCGTCGTGATTGCGCACGTCGTGCCCGCCGAATTCGTCACCGCGATGCCGCAAATGCTGCGCCCGGTTACCGTCGAAACGCTCGTGCTCGTGCAATTCGTCGGCGCCAGGTAGCTCCCCGTGAAATTCGTGCCCGTGCCCGCCGCGAGCACCGTGGCCGTGAAGATCGGCGTGCCCCCGCTCAGGGTGTTCAATACGATCACGTTGGTCAGGGCAATGTTGCCCGTATTCGTCACCGTGCCGCTGTAGGTCAGCAACCCGCCCGGCGCCACCGGCGCCACCGGACAGCTCTGGGTGATGGCGATTAATGGCGTGGTCACCAGCGAACAGGTCGTGCTCGCGGTATTTGTCACCGTGCCGCCGCAAATGCTCTGGCCCGTCGCCGTGGCCGTGCTCACCGTCGAACAATTCGTCGGGGCCAGGTAACTTCCCGTGAAACTCGCGCCCGCTCCGGGCGCCAGCACTGCCGCCGTGTAGATGGGCGTGTTACCCGTCAGACTGTTCAGCACCACCACATTGGTCAGCGGAATGTTGCCCGTGTTCGTCACCGTCACGCTGTAAGTGAGCACTCCGCCCGGCGCCACCGGCGCAACCGGACACGTCTGCGTCACCGCGATCCGCGGCGTCGTGGTGATTGCACAGGTCGTGCTCACCGCGTTGGTCACTCCCATACCGCAGACACTCTGTCCCGTCACCGTCGCGATGCTCGTGGACGAGCAATTCGTCGGTGCCAGATAGCTCCCCGTAAAATTCGTTCCGGCGCCCGGCGCCAACGTAACAGTCGTGAAGATTGGCGCACCCCCGCTCAGATTGTTCACCACCGCCACATTCGTGACCGTGATGTTGCCCGTGTTCGTCACCGTGCCCGTATAAGTCAGCAACCCGCCCGGAACCACCGGATTCACCGGGCAGTTCTGCGTGATCGCCAATACCGGCGTCGTGCTGATGCCGCACGTCGCGCTCGCGGTGTTCGTCATCGCCACGCCGCAAATACTGCGACCTGTCACGGTCGAGATGCTCGTGCTCGAACAATTCGTCGGGGCCAGATAGCTCCCCGTGAAATTTGTACCCGCGCCCGGTGCCAGCACCATGACCGTGAAGATCGGAGTGCCCCCGCTCAGATTGTTCAGCACCACGATGTTCGTCACCGGAATGTTACCCATGTTCGTCACCGTGCCGCTGTACGTCAGCAACCCGCCCGGGGCCACCGACACGACCGGACAGGTTTCCGTGATGGACAGCAGCGGCGTGGTCGTGATCGCGCACGTCGTGCTCGCCGTGTTCGTAACCATTACCCCGCAAATGCTCTGTCCCGTTACGGTTGAGATGCTCGTGCTCGAACAATTCGTCGGCGCCAGATAGCTCCCCGTGAAATTCGTGCCTGTGCCTGGAGCCAGCACCACCGTCATAAAGATCGGTGTTGCGCCACTGATGTTATTCAATACCACGATATTCGTGATCGGAATGTTGCCCGTATTTGTCACCGTGCCGCTGAATGTCAGCAACCCGCCCGGGGCCACCGGCGAAATCGGACAGCTCTGCGTAATCGACAGCAACGGCGTGGTCGTAATTGCACAGGTCGTGCTCGCCGTGTTCGTCACGGCAATGCCGCAAATGCTCCGGCCCGTCACCGTTGAAATGCTCGTGCTTGAACAATTCGTCGGGGCCAGATAGCTCCCCGTAAAATTTGTGCCCGTACCCGGAGCCAGTACCGTCGTCGTGAAAATCGGCGTGCCGCCACTGATGTTATTCAGCACCACCACATTCGTGATCGGAATATTGCCCAGGTTCGTCACCGTGCCGCTGTACGTCAACAACCCGCCCGGGGCCACCGGCGAAACCGGACAGCTCTGCGTAATGGACAATAACGGCGTGGTCGTAATCGCACACGTCGTGCTCGCCGTATTCGTCACCGCGATGCCGCAAATACTGCGACCCGTCACCGTCGAAACGCTCGTCGAAGAACAGTTCGTCGGCGCCAGATAGCTCCCCGTAAAATTTGTCCCCGTACCCGGGGCCAGCGTACTAGCCATAAAGATCGGCGTGCCGCCACTGATGTTATTCAGCACCACCACATTCGTAATCGGAATGTTGCCAATGTTCGTCACCGTACCGCTGTATGTCAGCAATCCGCCCGGGGCCACCGGCGAAACCGGACAGCTCTGTGTAATCGACAACAACGGCGTCGTCACCAAGGTGCAGGTGCTGCTCGCCGTGTTCGTCACCGCCACACCGCAAATGCTCTGGCCCGAGGCCGTCGCGACGCTGACCGACGAACAGTTCGTCGGTGCCAGATAGCTCCCGGTAAAACTTGCCCCCGCTCCCGGTGCCAGCGTACCCGCCGTATAGACCGGCGAGGAACCGCTCAGATTATTCAGCACCACAATGTTCGTCAGCGGAATGTTGCCCGTGTTCGTCACCGTGCCGCTGTACGTTACCACCCCGCCCGGCGCAACCGGAGAAAGCGGACACATTTGCGTCACCGCAATGCCCGGCGTCGTGGTAATGGTGCAGGTGGTGGTGGTCGAATTGGTAATACTGCCCCCGCAAACGCTCTGGCCCGTCACCGTTGCGGTGCTCGTGGAAGAGCAGTTGGTGGGTGCCAAGTAACTCCCCGTGAAATTCGTCCCCGCCCCCGGTGCCAGTGAAATTACCTTCAAAATCGTCCCCGCGCCGCTCAGATTGTTCAGGACAACGACATTCGTCAGCCCGATGTTACCCGTATTCGTCACCGTGCCCGTATAGGTGAAGAGACCGCCCGGCGCCACCGGCGCCACCGGGCAATTCTGCGTGATCGCAATCTGCGGCGTCGTCGCAATCGCGCACGTCGCCGTCGCCGTATTCGTAACGCCCGTGCCGCAAACACTCGCCGCCGTCGCCGTCAGCGTGTCGGACACCGCGCAATTCGTCGGCGCAAGATAACTGGCGGTAAAATTCGTTCCCGCACCCGGCGCGAGTGAAACCGCCGCAAACACCGGCGTATTCGGTACCGGCTGACTGTTCAACACCACAATATTATTCAAGGTCACATTGCCCGTATTTGTCACCGTGCCGGAAAACGTCAGCAACTGGCCCGGGGCCACTGGTGCCACCGGACAGGTCTTGGTCACCGCGATCCCCGGGGTCAAAACATTCACACAAGTCGTGTTCGTGGTGCTCGTCACCGTCCGCGGATGGGTCGTATATTGATCCACTCCCGACGCCGCCAGCGTCGCCGTGCTCGGACTGCACGGATTCAAAGGAATCCAACTCCCGCTGAATGTGGCCGTCTGCCCGGCGAGCAGGTTCGTAATGAACGTCACGGGAAACTGCCCGCCATTCACAAAATTGGTCACCGTCACCCCCACCAGCGTGTTATTGCCGCAATTCGTCACCGATCCCGTAAAAGTAATCGCCCCCGTCTCGCCCACACTGCCCGCACACTGCACCGCAATTTGAATGCACGGCAGACTCACCTGCGTATTCACGCCCTGGTTGCCGCCACCCTGGCTGTTCACGTCATTCTGGTGAATCACCCCCGTGTCGCTGGCCGTCGCCCGCACCGTGCCGTCGGCTTGGATATCCTGGGCCCGCACCACATAACTCACCACATTGCTGTAGAAATCCGACTGTCCGCTGGTCAGCGCCGTGCGCACCAAGGTGATCGGATGCGACGCCCCATCCGGCGTCACAATAAATGCCTGGATCGCGGTGGCATTGCAGACAATTGGGCCGGAGTTGAAGCCGTTGAACACCGTGACACTGTATGTCAGCGTATCGCCAATGTGCACATCCGGCGAATCCGTGAACAAAAAGATGCCCAACCCGCTCCCCGTACAACCCGGCGGATTCTGATCCGCGCGCACCGCCGGCGCGGCGAACAGCCCGAACAGTATCCCCGCCAGCAAAATGAGGCGGGCAAAAAACGCCGGCCCCCGCCCCTCCTCGGCCATACCGCCACCGCTGGAAAATGCGTTGACCGATGGCCGGCGTTGGCCGGTCAGATCGGAATGGAAATGTGAATTATTCATGTGTTGTTTTGGTGGTCGGTTCAGTACGGGTGTGTGAGCTACAAATGACCGATCTTCGCAATGCTCGGCCGGCCAGCCATTTCTCACTTCCCCGACCATAACCGAACCGGCCCTTTCGGTGTATGGGGTGTTTCCCCCTGGGTATTTCACCTTATGGACAGGTTTCTCAATGCTTGCATAATATTTATGGTTCGATGTTGGTTGTTGGCTGTTGAGATTCCCGATCGGCTCCCGCCAGCGCACCCAAAATGGCCTGTTGCACCGTTGGATTTGACAGGTTCCCCAAGTGGCCGCCTTGCGGGAAAAGCTTCAATTGTTCCGCCGGAAACGTCGCCCGCAGCCAGGCCAAATCCTCGTCCGCCAGCAGAAAATCATTCTCATTCGCAATAATCCGGATTGCCGGGTTCGCCCGCAGCCCCGCCGCATACGTGCGCAGATCCCCGCCCTTTTCCAAAGTCTCCGCCACCGGCGACGCCAGCCCTTGCGCCTGGTAATAGGGAACCGCAAACTTCGCGAAGTAATCCCGGTATGAATATTGCAGTATTTCCTGATATGCCGGATTCCGCCGGATATCATGGAGGCCATGGTGCAGCACCCCCTGATTGTGCCGTTGCTGGCTGCTGTAGATCGTATCCCGCAAGGTGAACCGGAACACCAGGCCGATGAGAAACCGCGACTCAATCGCGCTAAACGGCAGCGAGGACTGCGGGGTCAGCTTCGACTGGCTCAACGCCGCTACTTTCAGGAATGTGTTTTCCAGGTTGTTCACGCGCTCGCCGGCCGGCCAGCCGAGCGGAGCCTGGTAAAACTCGTCCAACCGGTCAACTCCATGAATCATTCGCACCGGCGGACTGATGGCCACATACCGGTCAAACCGAACCAGCGGCGCCAGATTCGTCTCCGCCGTGCCCGCGAGGTAAAGCGTCTCCGCCGCTCCCATCGAATAACCCAGCAACGTCCGCGCGCCCACCCGGCCCGGATACATGGCCTGCATATGCCGATCCACCGCCGTCAAGGCCACCAGCAAATCATGTCCGTCCGCCGGCAGATACGCCGGCAGGGCCGCCGTCGCAGCCTGTTCCATAAACTCCGGATTGAACGGGCTGCTCACGCAGACCGCCGTATAGCCGTGCTTGAACACCAACTCCGCCATCGCCAGCGCCGCCTTCTCCATCCGGTGCGCGCCCAACCCCGGTACAATATAGACCACCGGCGCCTTCTTTGGCTGCAACCAGTAGGAAAACTTCAGACTCCGGCCCGTCGCCGGAATCAAAACTGACGATGTCCGTCCCGCGTCCGGGAAGGTGGGATCCTGATAGGAAAAGAACACCGATTGGATTGTCTCCAGCGACGCCGGATCCTGCTGTCCTTTCACCTGAAAATCCGCCACCCGGTTCGCCCGCGCAAACGTCCACGCATATTGCACCTCCGAATACGGATCCGCCTCCGCCTCCGCAAACCGCACCGTTTCATCCACCGTATCCGACAGGCCGTTATACATCACCGCATAGGTGAAATAACTATACGGCCCCAGGTAGGTCAGCGGATCGCTCCCCACCAGTTTATAAGGGGAGATGTAGAGCAGCGGATTCGCCGCCGTGTCCGCCGCCAGCCCCACGGTATCCCGCTCGTTGCTCGGCCCGAAAAACGGCAGCATGATAAAACATCCCGGCCGCCAGCCCCATTGGCCGAACGTCTGGCCAAAATCCGCGTCCGACCGCGGAATCTGCCAACGCTTGCCCGCGTCAAAAAAACCCAGCACCCCCACGGTGCTGTTGACCAGAAATCCCCGGGTCTCATCGCGCGCCCCGCGCCATTTTTCCTGAAGCAGATTGTTGATCAGCCGCCCCGGATAAGTCAGGTTCCGCCCAAAATTCCCAATGCCCGTTCGCACCGGTTTGACAATCACAAACCGGTAAACCCGGCTCGTCGGCTCAATCACGCCAATCAAGACGCCCTCGTTAAAACCCCACATCACCCGGTTGAACGGCTCAATGGGATCCGGCACCGACGCCGGCAAAACCACCCGGTCCGCCGGCGGTAACGGTAGCTTTATCGCCGGCTCCGCACCCTGAACGGCCGGCGCAACCAAAAACATTCCCGCCAAGAACCCGGCCCACTGGCCGGCATGTTTGATATAATTCTTCATACCCTCGCCTTCCGCGCGGAAAACGCCAACCCGCTGTAACGATCACTATCCCCGCGCCATGAACCGTCAGCAGCCAATGTCATCGGTCTGATGGATGCCAACTGGATTCTGATCTTCAGGCGCACCGGCTCCTGCCAATCAATAGATATGTGGAGGGAAATTGGTTTTCCGGAAGCAGTTTGGTCAGCCATGACCGAAGCTAAACAAGAATCCGAAGGAAAAAACATGGGGTGTTTACCCCATCTGAACCGACTCAAACAATCGTCAATTGCACACTGCTCTCAATAATCCCCGCCCCGATGGCATAGCGCGTCAGCCCCGCCGTGTCGTGAATGTCCAGCTTCTCCATCAGATGCTCCCGATGCTTTTCGACCGTCTTGATACCAATGCCCAACTCGGCGGCCGTCTCCTTGTTCGCCTTGCCCTCGGCAATGAGCTGCAGCACTTCCATCTCGCGCGAGGTCAACTGGCCGATTTTCCGGTTCGGCAGCCCCGGCCGCCCGGCGGACTGCGGATTAAGCCGGTCAAAATGCCGCGCAATGGCGGGGCTGAAATAGTTTTTCCCCTTGGACACTTCGAGAATGGCGTGGCACACGTCCTGGGAAGAGGTCTGTTTGAGCAAAAAACCCGCCGCGCCCGCCTCCATGGCGCTTTGCACATACGCATCGTCACTGTGCGCCGACAGCATCAGAATTTTGACATTGGGCGTCGCCTTCATAATCTGCCGGGTCGCCTCCAGACCGTTGAGCAACGGCATGGCAATGTCCATCAGGATCACGGCCGGCAGCAGCTTTGCCGCCAACGCCACCGCCTGGCGCCCGTCCGCCGCCTCGCCTGCCACCGCGAACTCCTTCTCGAGTTCGAGCATTTTGCGAAACCCTTCGCGCACCACCGTGTGGTCTTCCGCCAGCAGAACCGTGATTCGTTTCATAAATTCATAAATGGATGCCGGCCGCCTGGCCGGTCTGGGAGGTTGCCCCGGATGGGCGACCGGCCGCCGTCATGGTTTCTGCGGCCCGGCCCAAGGCGGCGCCCGGCGCAATTTTCACAATATGGTAAACCGGCTCAAAGATCATTTCCCGGCCGCCAGCCAAAAACGACACCTTGAGCACTCCCTGATCCCGGCCGCCCGGGGTGACGATGGCATCAATGCGCCGGCACCGCCCGCGCTTGCCGCTGGTGGTGGCGGTGCCGGCAATGGCCGTGACCTTCCCCGCGCGGATATCCGCCAGCGCGGCATCGGAAACCGCCATGGCCAGACGCCCTCTTTCGTTCTTGTAGAAATACGGAAACACCTTCACCCGGTAATCGCCGGAATAAGTCCCGTTCGTGCGTCCCAACGCACCAATGGTCAGCGTGGCCTCGCCCGCCAGCACCGGCATGGAACTCGGCTCAATCACCAGCACGCGGTTTTCCGCCGCCGCCCAGGCCGCCACCGGGGCGGCGGAAACCTTGCCGCCCAAGGTGGCGGCCAGCGACAGCAGAAAAACCATCCGTTTCATAATAAATCCATTTTCGATTTGCCGGATTTGCCGGATTGGCCCGACTGGCCCGCCACGGCCGCCGCCGGCTCCTTGCCGGCGGGAATCTGAGCAATGATCGTGGTGCCCTTGCCCGGCGCGGAAACGATTTCAAAATGTCCGCCCACCATCTCCAGCCGTTCCCTCATGCCGAGCAATCCCAGGCGTTTCCCGCCCCGGGCGTTCAGCACCTTCTCCACCGGAAAGGATTTGCCGTCGTCCTTGATTTTCATGCGGATGCCTGCCGGCAGTTTCTGAATGGAGATATCCACGCGTCCGGCCTTGGCATGGCGCGCCACATTGGTGAGCGCCTCCTGCGCCACCCGGTACAGCGTCGTCCGGCTGTCGTTGTCCAGTTGCTCCACCTTCGCAAAAACTTTCAAATGAACATGGATGCGCGTGCGCTTGGAAAAGGCTTTCACAAACGAATGCAACGCGGGAATGAGTCCCAGGTCGTCCAGCACCGCCGGCCGCAGCTCCCGGGCAAACCGGTGGACAATGTCCACGGATTTGGCCACCAGCCGCTGCGTGCGCGCGATGTTTTGTTCCAGCCCCTTGGTGTTGATCGTCGCCTCCTTGGCCAGCGCGGCCAGGCGCACATTGATGCCCGTCAGGGTCTGGGCGATGACATCGTGCAGTTCGCGGCTGATTTCCTTGCGCTCCTCCTCCTGCACCGACAGGATCTGGCGCGACAACTGCCGCAACTGTTCCTGCAAATGATCCGACTGCGCCAGCAACTGCGAGTAATGGTGCTCGCTCTTTTTCAACGCCGCCTCCGCCGCCTTGCGCTGGCCCACTTCCAGGCTCAGTTCCAGGTTCGACGCCGCCAGCTCCACCGTCCGCTGGCTCAAGGTGGCAATGAACTTCCGCAGATAAACGGCCGCCTCTTCCGTGCTGAAATGAGTCTTCTCAATGGGCAGGATCGCCAGGGCAAAGAAATGTCCCGCCCGCCGGATCAGCGCGGCCCGTTTGCCCGCCGGACAGCCCGGCAGCAAATCGGCAATCAGGGTTTGCTCATGCAGCTTCGCCAAATCCAGCGTCTGCAACCCGGCGGCCAGCGCCTGGGTGCCCACGCCGCGGGCCGATTCCAAGCCGCCCCGGCGGCCGGGGCGCAGGTGGCTCCGCAACGCATCCTGATAATGCCGCGATGAATTGAACGCTTTGCGTTTCATATTTTTTGAAATTCCCGCGCCACCCGCCGCACCGAGCGCGCGGATTTCGACACCAGCCGCTGCGTGCTGGCGATTTCCTGTTTGATTCCCCGGGTGTTCGTCCGGGACTCTTTTTTCAAGGTGATCAGCCGGACATTGATGCCCAGCAGCGTCTGCGCGATTTCATCCTGCAACTCATGGCTGATATGCCGGCGTTCCTCCTCCTGCGCCGCCAACACCTGATGCGTCAGCTCCCGCAGGTTTGCCTGGAGTTGCAACGATTCCCGCAGCAGCTTGGCATAATGCTGGCCGCTCACCTTCAGCGCCGTCTCCACGCTTTGGCGCCGGACAATGCCCCGCTTCAACTGGAAGTTGGTGGCCGCCAGTTCCAGCGTGCGCCGGTTCAGGGTTTCATTCAGCCGGGCCAGATCGCTCTTGTTCTGCCGCGCCGCCCGGTGCGTCTCCACAATCGGCGTCATCGCCTCCGCAAAAAAATTCTCCGCCCGCTTCTGCCAGCTGTTTTTCAGGTGTTCCGCTTCCAGCGTAACCACCGCCTGCTCGTGCATCCGCGCCAGTTCGAGGGTTTCCAAACCCAGGGCCACCGCCCGCCGGCCCAAACCCTGCGCCGGCAGCAGGCTGGCCCGCGCCCCTCCATGCAGATGCGTCCGTAGCACCGTTAAATAACGGCGGGATAACCTGACAATTTTTTGCTTCATAGTGGCATACTGGTGGCGCTAAGGCCGGGCGGAAAGCTTTATCTCGCGGCGGCCAGTTGCCTTTCCCCGTTAACATCGGCCACTTTGCCTGCTTTGCCTATGGGGTAAACACCCCATGGCGCCGGCGGTCCATGCCTCGCAACTGCCGCCGTAAGGCTCAAATATCAATGGAAACGAAAATTGATTGGTTGCCTCACGCCGGCAGCCACCTCTCAAACAAGCCGGTAGGGTTAAACCCCATGGGCCGGAAGCGCCAGCCTTGTATGATCGGCTTCATGAAAACACCCAACCAGCAAAACAAACGTAATAACACCAAACTCGGTGCCGGCGCCGCCATCCTGCTGCTGGCCGCCCAATCCGCCTGGGCCCAAGACTCCGCCGTCACCTACCCAAGCTTGCATGCCGACGGCGTCTCCCCCTACCACCACTGTGAACTGTCCCTGGACGGATTCGGTTCCGCCTCCCTCGGCGAATCCACCCTCGACCATCTGTCCGGCGACCGCGTCCGCCACAACGCCCGCCTCGGTGCCGGCCTTGGCCTCAATTACTTCTTCACCCGCTGCCTGGGCGTGGGGATTGAAGCTGATTCCGAAAACACCGACGGCGTTTTTGTGGACAATGCCGCCGCCAACCTGATTCTGCGTCTGCCCATCGGCGACAGCGGTCTGGCCCCTTACATCTTCGGTGGTGGCGGCCATCAGTTTGGCCAGACCAAACAATGGTTCGGCCAGGCCGGTGCCGGCTTGGAATACCGTTTCACCCGCCATATCGGCCTGTTTGTGGACGCCCGCGGGGTAATGCCCAATAAGACCAAATTCTACGGCGTCGGTCGCCTCGGCATGACCTTTGCCTTCTGATTGTCGTTTGACTCTCGGCGCCGGTGGATCAATATCTGCCGGCGCCGTTTTGCTGTTCACCATCAGCGTTCGCCACCCTGCCGGGTAATACCCCATGGTTTATAAAATAAACTGGCGTAGCCTGACTCCATTAATAGAACAACCAATAAGGAACAAAATATATGAGAAAAATCATCCCCCTCATCCTGCTCCTCGCCGGTCTCGCCGTCACTATCATCGGCATCCTTTCCACCCAGCAGACGAATGCCGACCTTTCCCCGGTTTTCACCGGTGCGGCCACGGATAAGGCCGTTTTGACCATCATACTCGGCAGCATCATCGCCGCCATTGGACTAACCTTCCTTGTGCGCGCCAGGCGACGGGTCTGACCGGTAGTTATGCATCCCGGCTTGGTGCGTCTGCTCACGTCCGGGTTTTACCCCATAGCCAGTTACCCCCTTCCCGGTTAGTGTGTCTTTGCACCGTAATAAATGACCAACCCAGCCAATCCCCACCCCTTTATGAACCATTGCCATTCCGTCGTCGCCGTTTACAAATCCCACGCCGAAGCCGAACACGCCGTGAAAGAACTACAGCAGGCCGGCTTCGACATGAAAAAACTCTCCATCGTCGGCCGTGACTTTCACACCGATGAACAGGTGACCGGCTATTACAACACCGGCGACCGGATGAAATCCTGGGGCAAGACCGGCGCCTTCTGGGGCGGCATCTGGGGTCTCCTGTTTGGCTCCGCCTTCTTTATGGTGCCCGGCGTCGGTCCCCTGCTCGTGGCCGGTCCGCTCGTCGCCTGGATTGTCGCCGCGTTGGAAAGCGCCGTGCTGGTCGGAGGCTTGAGCGCCTTGGGCGCCGGGTTGTTCAGTTTGGGCATTCCCAAAGACAGCATTCTCCAATATGAGACCGTCCTCAAAACCGGCAAATATTTGGTCATCGCCCATGGCACCGCCGCCGAAACCGCCCATGCCCGCGAATGCCTCGCCCGCACCAACTCCGAGTCCGTGGCCGGGCATGAACCCGCCCACGCCCGGCTCGAAGCCATTGCCGCCTGATTCCCCCCATTTAACCAAAAAATAAATTATCTATGAAAAAACAACTATGGATCGTCCCCGTTCTCACTCTTGCCGCCTTGGCGGCGGGCTGCGACAAACAACCCACCACCACCCAGCAACTCGACAAGGTCAAGGTGGAAACCAAGATGGCCGCCGAGGATATGAAAGATTATACCTATGCGGAAAAGGATGCGTTCGTGAAGCAGATGCAGACCGAACTCGACCAGCTTAACCAAGACCTGGATCAGCTCTCCGCCAAAATTGAAACCTCCACCGATGCCGTCAAGGCCGAAGCCAAGCCCAAGCTCCAGGCCCTGCGGGATCAGTCTGCACAGTTGACCGAGCAACTCACCGCCACCAAGGGCGCCACTGAAACCACGTGGGATTCCGTCAAAGCCGGCTCCAAAAAAGCCTATGCCGCAGTAAAAGACGGCATCGTGCAAACCCGCCAATGGTTGAGCGATAAAATCGCCCCCTGAACGGCCCGCCGTCCTGTACGGACGATGAATCATTTAACTGGTGCTGTTGATATTTCCCGCTGTTGGGTGTATCGCCTTCTTCCTCCGGGCGTTTGCCCTGATTTTGGCGGAACATTTGACGGCACCAGTTATTAATACACGCATTCCGACCATTCGGACACCAAAACGGGCACCAGTTTTACTACTCCGTCAGTGCTTGGCATAACCGGCTGCATCCTGTGTTAAACAAACCGACGCTAACCACCGATGGCTGTCATTACCCGGTCAGGCTGATAGTTGTTCCGGAAGAGATGCTCCAATGGTTTTTGTCCCAGCGTTCCAGTGATCAACTGTCTCAAATGGCTGGCATTCAGACATGGTCGCAAAGCTGGCTTCAGGTCCGTTTCCAGGTGATTGCCCAAGCAGGGACGCAACTTGCCGTCACAAGTCAGCCGCATCTTGTTGCACCTTTCACAGAAATGAAGGTCGCTCAAAGCACCGATTAATCCCACCTTCACCCCACGCTTGGGCAGCCGGAAATATCGGGCAGGTCCATAGCCGAACGATTCGTTCAACGGCTCCGGCGCGTCCTCCCGTCGCAGCAGTGCCAGCAGCTCGGTGACCGGGAAAAAGTTCTCTTCGCTCAACATTTCCGTGAGGCTTACCGGCATGAGTTCGATGAATCGGATGGCCACATCATGCTCGGCGGCAAAATCCAGCAGGCGGAAGATCTCGCCATCATTGCGGCCACGCATCAGCACTGTGTTCAATTTTACCGAATCGAAGCCGAGTGTCTTCACCTCCCGGATGCCGGCCAGTACAGGGCCAACCTCGCCGCTGGTAATGCTCCGGTAAATCGCAGGATCCAAGGCATCCAGACTGATATTAATGCGCCGCAATCCAGCCTCATATAGGGGCTTTGCCAGCTCGGGCAGGCGGGTTCCATTGGTCGTCAGCTGCACTGACTCCACGCCTTCCGTGGCAATCAAATCCCGGATGAATTCCACTACGCCGGGCCGGACCAGCGGTTCGCCGCCGGTCACGCGAAACCGTTTGAACCCCAGCGCCGTGGTTGCGCGTACAATCGCCAGCAATTCATCATACGTAAGAATCTCGTGCCGCGGCAGCCAGTCCTGATAATTCTCCGGCAGGCAATAAAGGCAGCGCTCGTTGCAACGGTCGGTAACCGAAATTCGCAGATAATCCACGCGGCGCCCAAACGGGTCTGTTTGGTTTGCATTCATGCTTGCGGTGGCGTGGTCCGGTGCGGATCCTCCCCGCGTAAATGGGCCAATCCTTCGCCAATCGCCGGGCCGAGAATCTCCAGACACTCCCGCACGGCCGAGGGTTTTCCGGGCAAATTGATAATCAGCGTCCGCCCGCGAACGCCGGCCAGCGCCCGCGACAGGATGGCCGTCCGGACTTTGGCAAAGGATTGCATCCGCATCACCTCCGCAAACCCAGGCAATTCCCGGTGCAGCACCAACCGCGTCGCTTCCGGCGTCACATCGCGTGGCGAAATTCCGGTGCCGCCCGTCGTAAGAATCAGGTCGCATTCCCATTCGTCAGCCGCCTTGGTCAACGCGGCAACTATCAACGGCACCTCATCCGGAACCGTCAGGGACACAAATTCCGTGCCCCCGCCGAACCACGAGCCTGCCAGCCGTTCAATCTCCGGCCCGCTGAGATCTGCATACTGGCCCGCCGCCGCCCGGTCGCTGATGGTGATGCGTCCGATTTTCATTCCTTCACTTTCTCCAGCACGCGAACGCCTTCGATGCTCATGGTTTTGTCCACGGCCTTGCACATGTCATACAACGTCAGCGCCGCCACGCTCACCCCGGTGAGCGCCTCCATTTCCACGCCGGTTGGCCCGGTGGTTTCCACCTGGCAAACAATTTCAATCGCCGTGCGCCGCACGCGAAAAGTCACTTCAATTTGACTCAGCATGAGCGGATGGCACAGCGGTATCAAATCGGCCGTCCGCTTTACCGCCTGAATGCCGGCAACCTGCGCCACCGTCAAAACATCTCCTTTGGGCAACGCCCGCTGCTTCAACGCGCGGATCGTGCCCGCCTGACAAGTCAGCCGGCCGGTGGCCACCGCGCGACGGCGCTGATCCGGCTTGGCCCCGACATTGACCATGTGCGCCGCCCCGGCCGCATCCAGATGTGAAAAATTCTTTTTCATCGAATCGTATTTAAATTGCCCCGGCGGGCAGAAATTCCACTTCTGCTCCCGCCGCAAAATTTGCCTGCCCGGCCGGCACGCGGATCAACGCGTTGGCCTGCGCAAAACAAGTGACATCCCCCGAACTGCCCCAGTTTAACGGATGCAAAATCACCCGGCCGGCGCTGAGAGTCAAGCGCGCCGGCCACAGCGTTTCGCGCGAACAGGTTTCGCTGACAAACCTGTCCGGCAACACCCCCCGCTGGAAAACCGGCGGGCAATCACCATTGAATCTGGCCAGAGCCATGGCCACCGCGAAATGAAAGCAAACGAAATGCGACAGCGGGTTGCCCGGCAACCCAAACGCCGCCTGTGAGCCTTTTGTGCCAAATATCAACGGCCGCCCCGGCCGCAGATTCACCTGATTGAACTGGATATGAAACCCCAGCCGCTCCAAGAGTGGCCGCGTAAAATCCCGTTCCCCTACGCTCGCCCCGCCGGAGACCAGCACCAGATCCGCCACGGCAATTTTATTGAGCGGCAACTGGCTCCAGGCCGCTGCGAAGTTCTCCGGCAGGTGAGCCTGATACAGCTCGCCCACCTGGCCCGCCAACAAGCCACGAATCAAAATGGAATTACTATCCCGAATCTGTCCCGGCTGGGGCGTCTGCCCAGGCGGCACGATTTCATCGCCCGTGATCAAATGCACCACGCGTAGACGCGGACTTACCAGCGGATACGCCAGACCCGCCGTTGCCAGCAAGGCCAGCCGACCGGCATCCAGTTTTGAATGTTCGGGGACCAGCAACTGCCCGGCCTTGACCTCGTCGCCGCGCCGGCGGATGTTTATCGCGGAATCCGTCCGGTTCAAACGAACATAGTTCCCCTCAAGAACAGCGTCTTCCTGCATGATTACCCGCAACCCGCCGCAGGGCATTGGTGCGCCGGTGGCTACCCGTACTGCTTCGCCCGACCGGAGCTGGCGCGGCTGCCAGCCGGCCGCATGAATCACGCCCACCACTTCATGCTGCTCCGCCGGATCGTCCGCAAGAACGGCATAGCCATCCCTCGTGGAACAGTCGAACGGTGGCAAATCTTCCGTCGCCCGGACCGGTTCGCGCAAGACTCGTCCAACCGCTTCAACCAAGGGCACACGGATGGCCGGCAACGGCTGGCAGCATGACTGGATTTTTGCCCTGGCCTCGTCCAGTGAGAGCGGCGACGGTTTTCGCCCCGCGCCCGCCGGCACATTCACGCTGACCTTGGCCATCACCGGCTCAAAGCCTCGCGAACCGCGTTTCCAGATCGGCACATCCAGCTTTAACCGGTCCATGAATTCCGCCAGCAGCGCAAATCCTTCGGCGCGGTGCCGTGAAGCAACGCCCGCATAGACCGCCGCTTCGCCCACGGGAATCAGTCCGATCCGATGAATCACCCGGACCGCCAGGCACGGATGCCGGCCGGCAATGTCATTTACCAACCGGCGCATCTCGCGCACGGCCATTTCCGGATACGCCTCGTATTCCAACGCGGCAATTTTCCGTCCGGCCTCCTCCTCCCTGACCACGCCGCGAAATTCCAGCCAGGCTCCATACGAGCCGACCGGGAATGGCGCGGAAATCTGTTCCGCAATCGGCGCATCCGTCAATGTAATGTCCAAATCCATATTTAGTTCTATCCGCCCGAAACCGGCGGAATCAACGCCACCTCATCCTCATTCTGAAACAGTGTTTCCGCCGTGGCATATTCCCAGTTTCGCGACAACCGCACCTTGCTTTGGTGTGCGGCCAGCGCCGGATATAATTCCAGCAACCGTTCCCAAAGCTGTCCCGGGTCATGCGGGAACGGCAGGATAATATTCACACTTTCCTGTCCGGTCACGTCTTTGAGATGGGCAAAAAAAAGAACACGCATAAAATTATGTGGCTTCGATCAACAGTTTTACCCCGGCAAATATCAACACCCCCGCCAGCACCCGGCTGAACGTGCTGCTGCTCCAGCGTTGCGCCCCCAGATGCGTGCCAAGTAGGGCACCCATCACCGCCGGAACGGTCAGCCATAGCAAGGGTCCGGCGTGCATGATTTTTTCCATACCCGTGCCCGCCAGTCCGGCCAGCGAATTAAGCACAATAAATCCCGCCGCAATACCACCAGTGGTCTTCGGCTTCACCCAGCGAAACAGATATAATACCGGACTCAAAAAAACTCCGCCACCAATCCCCGTAAGACCAGCCAGCAGACCAAGAAAGCCCCCCACGCCCAAGGCTGCGGGCCAGACATATTTTCGCAACGGGACATCATCTGTTTGCCCGCGCGCGCGGATGAGTAAAACCAGCCCGGCCACCGATAACACACCTCCCAGGATCAATTGATAGGCCTGCGGACTGAGATGGATCATACTGCCCAGCCAGGCACATGGCACCGAGGCGCAAGCAAAGCAACCCAGAATTTTTCCATCCGAATGACCCGCCCGCCAGAACCGGTACCACGCCACACTCGCCACCAGCACGTTCACGATCAGTACCGCCACCCGGGCTGAGGCCGGGGCCACCCCCAGCAAAGCCAGGGTTGCGAGATAACCCGTTGCCCCGCCGTGCCCCACGGAGGAATAGAAAAAGGCGACGGCAAACACCGCCGTCACCAGTATCAGCCAATCCGTGATCGCAAATTCAGGGATCATGTTCTGAAAAACAGTCGCCCCGAACCGGCCAATCGGCGGGCGCATTCCAATTCGCAAAGTATTTTTCATCCCCGGACGCGAGTTCCCGAAAGCGGGCCAACCCTGATGCCACACACCGCCGGGCAAAGTGGGCAGCCGAGTTATTGCCTGCCCCCAGTTGCGCCTCGGCCAATTGCCGGGCCGATGTGGGATAGAACGCGGCCAGTGGCTCAACAAAGACATTCCGCTTGGGAATTACTCCCAGATCGTCGGGGCATTCTGCTGCGAGTCGTCGCAGCCATTCGGCGCTCATATCCGGCAAATCTACCGCCAACGCGAGCAACACTGGTGATGATCCCACCGCCAGCGCCTGCTCGATGCCCGCCAACGGCCCGCCTCCCTCAAACCGGTCGGACAACACGGTGCAGCCAAAATCGGCGTAATTCCGATCCGCCGGCCCGGAGATATAAACCTGCCCCGCCCCCGCCTCTCTTGCTCGTTCAATCTGCCGGGCCAACAGGGTTTGACCCCCGACCTCCAGACGCGCCTTGTCGCGGCCCATGCGCGTGGATTTTCCTCCGGCCAATATGACGGCGTCAAATTTCATGCCTCCACCCGCAGAAAGCCATCGGTTAAAATCGCCGCCCGCAGTCCGCCCCGCCCTTTTAAAAATTGCTCCGCCCCCGGGGCAAACGCCTGATCCATCCAATGGCACGGCGAACACTCCGCCATGCCTCGAAAGCGAATCCCTTGAATTTCAAATTCGGCGTCCACCAGCGAATTCAAGTCTGCGCCCTCCGTAATCACATTCCGGCGATACCCGACGGGCGAACTCCCGGCCAGCCTCAATTCCCGGCAAAGTGCGGCATGGACTTCCATGGCGAAGAACGTGATCTGTCCCTTGTAATTCTCTTTGAAATCAAAAAAACGGTCGCCGCGCAGGCCGCGCCCGGCCACGCATTCCACCTCCGAAACTTCGGTGGTGGGATTCCCGCCGGCGGGCTGGCCGTGATGGCCGAAGAAATTATGGCCCGGTGAAATGTAGATGTGCCGGATTTTCAGCGGCGGGGTTAATGTCGTCATGGCGCGGTTCCTTTCCCGCCGCCCTCCGCATAAAGCCGGGCCAGCAGTTCATTCACATGCCGGCGCTGCGCGGCGCTGAAGGGCGCGGTCTCCGGCAATTCCGGCAGCGGCAGGCCGGGAATCAATGGCGGGCCGGACACGCCATCCAGCAGTCCCTGCAACACCGCCTTTTGCTCGTTCGTGAAATCTTCGCCGCCCGGCACTTCCACCCGCGCCAGCGACACGGCGGCAAATTTCAATTCCGGCTGGAGCGAAATGGAGTCACACGCTTCGCTCGTCACGGCGTTGACCGCCAGGTTTTCGCCAAACCGGTCATTCCAATGAAACGGCGCAAAACAATTGCCCGGCAGCACTCCCGCCGTAATCGCCGCCGGATAAATCGCCAAGCCCCGCCGCGAACTGACTTTCACCAATGCGCCGTTTTTCAGGCCCAGGGCGGCGGCGTCCTCCGGATGGATTTCCACAAAGGGGCCGGGGTTCAGCCGGTTCAGCGCGGCCACCTTGCCCGTCTTGGTCATGGTATGCCATTGGTGGGCCAGCCGCCCCGTGACCAGCACAAAGGGAAACTCCGCGTCCGGCAATTCCGCCGGCGGCAGACAGGGCCGCGCAAAAAAATTCGCCCGTCCCGACTCCGTGGGAAATTGAATACCCACCGGGGCCGTCTCATTCCCGGCCGCCTGGGTCAGATACCGGATTGGCTGGCCGTTTTCGTGCCCCGGCGCGCAGGGCCATTGACGCGACTTCTGCCGGAGCTTGGCGTAGGAAATGCCGCGCAGATCATAACCCGTTTTCGGATTCCATGTCCGCCGGATTTCATCGAACACCGCTTCGGCACTCTCGTACGGAAACCACTCGCCATATCCCAACAGACGCGCCGTTTGTGTCAGGATCCACCAGTCGGCCGCCGCCTCGCCCGGAGGTTTCACCGCCGGCGACATCAGGGTGACGTTGCGTTCGGAATTTACCATCGTCCCCTCCGCCTCGGCCCACAGCGCCCCCGGCAGCAGAATATCCGCATACGGGGTCGTTTCCGTCGGATGGTAGGCGTCCTGTACAATCACCAGTTCGGCCCGTTCCAACCCGTCAATCGCCCGTTGCCGGTTGGGCATGGTCGCAACGGGATTGGTCCCTATAATCCAGACTGCTTTCACCTCACCCTCCGCCATTTTGTGAAACAGCGACACCGCATCCAGCCCCGGTTCCGGCCGGATGGCGCCCGGCGGCACGCCCCAGATGTTTTCCACCTCCGCCCGGTCTGCCGTGCTGGCCACCGCCCGCTGCCCGGGCAGGCTCTGACTCAAATATCCCACCTCCCGGCCGCCCATGGCATTCGGCTGCCCCGTCAGGGAAAATGGCCCGCTGCCCGGCCGACAGATTTTCCCCATGGCCAAATGCAGGTTGCAAATCGCATTCGTATGCCAGGTGCCATGGGTGCTTTGGTTCAGGCCCATGGTCCAGAACGTTGTAAACTCGGGCGCCTCGCCGATCCACCGGGCGGCGGTGCGAATATCCGCTTCACTGAGCCCGGTCAATTCCGCCGTCCGTCTCGGCGGATAATCCTTCAACAACGCCTGCAGTTCCTCCCAGCCCTGGGTATGTTGGGCGATAAAACGCGGATCGAGCTGCCCATTCTGCTCCAGCAAATGCAACAACCCGTTCAGCAGGGCCAGATCCGTGCCGGGTTTGATTTGCAAAAACAAATCCGCCTTTTCCGCCGTGGGCGTCCGGCGCGGATCCACCACAATGAGTTTGGCCCCCGCCTTCCGCCGGTCCAGCAGCCGCAGAAATAGGATGGGATGGCATTCCGCCATGTTTGCCCCCATTACCAGCGCGCAATCCAATCGGTCAATATCTTGATATGATCCTGGCGGTCCATCCGCCCCCAGCGACAGCTTATAACCGCTCGCAGCGCTCGACATGCACAGCCGCGAATTGGAATCAATGTTGTTGGTGCGAAGAAATCCCTTGCAGAGTTTGCCCGCGAGATACTGTGCCTCCATGGAGAGCTGGCCCGAAACATAGAAGGCCACCGCGTCCGGCCCATGCTCATTGATGATCCGGCGCAAACGGGAGGCCGCCTGTTCCAGCGCCAACGACAGGGAAACCTTTTCCAAGGCGGATTTCCGGTCTGACCGCATCTGGGCAAACGCCGCCCTATCCGCGGCATAAAGAGGCTCCGCCGCCGAAATCCCCTTGCTGCACAGCCGGCCGGCGTTCGCCGGATGTTCCCGGTCACCCATAACCTTGGCAATCCGCCCGTTTTCCACCTGCAAAATCATGCCGCAACCGACGCCGCAGTACGGGCAGACGGTGCGGATGTTTTTAACGGCGGATTTGAACATGAACTGGTTGCCTAATGCGCCTCATGATAGCCGCCGTTCAACCGTAGGCAAGGCGCGGGTGCATCACTCATCATTGGTGAAAATTGCCTGCAACGTATTCAGGTCATTCCGGGTGGTGAACTGCTGGAAGGTTTCACCCGGCGTCCGCCGCCGCAGATAACCCTTAAGCATTTTTTCGAGGGTGGGTTTCAAATCCGTCGCCGTAATACTCGCAAAAATTTGCCTCCCCACCGCCTGGTTTGCGCCGAAACCGCCGCCGACAAACACATGGTATCCGTCCTCGCCCTTGACCTTCACGCCCAGCAGGCCGATGTCGCCCATGTAATGCTGCGCGCACGAATTGGGACAACCGGTGAGATGGATGTTAATGGGCTGATCCAACTGAATCCGGCGGTCCAAATAATCCGCCAGTTCCAGGGCTTGGCCCTTGGTGTTGGCCTGGGCAAATTTGCAATACGAATTGCCCGTGCAGGCGATGATGCCGCCGCGCAGCAATGATTGTTGCGTGTCGAAACCGATTTTCCGCAACGCCTTCTTCACCGTTTCCACATAGGCGTCCGGCACGTTGGGAATGATGAAATTCTGCCAGACCGTCAGCCGGATTTCGCCGGAACCATACAGGTCCGCAATCTCCGCCACGCGCAACATTTGTTTGGGCGTGATCTGGCCAACCGGCATCGCCACCCCCACATAGTTCAGCCCCTTCTGCTTCTGCTGATAAACTCCGATGTGCGTGTGCGGCAATGGCTCGCCATCCGGGGCCGGCTTCGCCTCCGGCGCGGCCTTGGTCAGCGGCCCGCCCAGCAGCTTTTCTGCTTCGCCGAGATATTTTTCCAGCGACCACGTTTCCAACAAATGTTTCAACCGCGCCTTCTTGCGGTCGCCCCGGTTGCCGTTGGCGATGTAAACACGCACCAGCGCGAGAATCGCCCGGTTCAATTCCGCCGGCCGGACGAGCACGCCCAAGTCCCGCGCAAACGCCTTGTGCCCCGTCGCCCCGCCCAGCGCGATGCGGAAAAACACCTCCCCGCCCACCGTCACCGCCCGGGCGCCGATGTCATTGGTGTCTTCCACCGTGCCAATCAGCCCGCCGCCGTCGTAGGCAATGTTGAACTTGCGCGGCAAATCATAAAACGACCGGTCATTGATGATGATTTGCCCCAGTTCCTGGCACATCGGCATGACATCAATCAGCTCGTAGGGATCAATTCCCGCCGTCGGGTTCGCCGTCAAATTGCGAATATTGTCGGCCCCGGAGCCGCGCGTGTGCAAGCCCACCGCCTGGAGTCGCCGCAAAAATTCCGGGCAGTCCTTGGGCTGGATCAGCCGCATCTGAAAATTGGCCCGCGTGGTGATCTGCACGTACCCGCTCGTCAGGTCTTTCGCAATCGCGGCCATTTCGCGCAACTGAAACGTTTTCACCACCCCGCCGGGAATCCTCAGCCGGGCCATGAACGCCTCTTTGTTTGGCGTCAGGAAAAACAGCCCGTTCCATTTGAAACGGAATATCTCCTCCTTGTCCGGTGCCTTGTTGGCAATCGCATTTTCAATAATCTGGTCGTAGGCATCCAGCGGATGCAGTTCGCGTTTGACCCGCTCCTCAAAAATCAAATCCTCCAGCGAGGCTTTGCCGGCGGGCGCGGGGGCGGGCTGGACATCGCCGAAGGTCACGCCGCGCGCGGCCAGCCCCGCAAAAAAACCGTCGAGATATTTCCGCTGATCGTCGTTCAGCGGCTCGCCATTCACATGTTGCACGGGAATTTCCATGGGCTTGTTCATCCTTTCAATACACATCCCGTTGATAACGTTTTTCGGCCTTCAGCTTGGCCACATATACCGCCGCCTCGTCCCGGCTCTTGCCGCCGGCGGTCTCGATGATCGCATGCAGCGCCTGATCCACATCCTTGGCCATCCGCGTGGCATCGCCGCACACATAGAAATGCGCCCCCGCTTCCAGCCAGGCCCACAACTCCGCCGCCTGTTCCAACATGCGGGTTTGCACGTAGATTTTCTCCTTCTGATCCCGGGAAAAGGCCGTGGACAGCCGGGCCAGCCCGCCCGCCGCCAGCATTTGTTCCAGTTCCTCGCGATAATAAAAATCCGTCGCCGCCCGCTGCTCGCCGAAGAACAGCCAGTTCTTGCCCGTCGCGCCAGCGACCCGCCGCTCGTGCAGAAACGCCCGGAACGGCGCCACGCCCGTGCCTGGTCCCACCATGATCACCGGCGTCTCCGGATTGGCCGGCAGCCGGAAGCCATGCGATGTCTGGACAAACACCGGCACCGGCACCTCTCCCGCCGCCCGGTCCGCCAGAAAGGTGGAAGCCACCCCTTTGTGCGGGCGGCCATGCGCTTCATACCGCACCACGTTGATGGTCAAGTGTACCTGCCCCACGTGCGCCTTGGGGCTGGAAGATATTGAATATAAGCGCGGGGCCAGCGGCTTCAGCAACGCCACCAATTCCTGCGGAGTAATTTTTTTAACCAGGTCTTCCGCCAGCAAATCAATGATCCCGCGGCCCCACAGCCACTTTTTTAAATCCTCCTTCCGTTCCGGAACCAGCAAGCCCGCCAGCGTCAGATCCGTCCGCGCAAAATAATGCAACAGCTCCGGCGACGGCCGGCTGATCTCCAACTTCTCCGTCAGGGCGGTGCGGAATGAAAACTCCCCGACCGACAGTTTGACCGGCTCCTCGCCGGTGGCCCCCAGGGCCGTCAAAATATCCCCCACCAGTTCCGGACAGTTGGCCGCCCACACCCCCAGGGCGTCGCCCGCCTCGTAATTCAAGCCGGAGCCGGCCAGCGAAATTTCAAAATGCCGCGTCTCCTTTTCCGACCCGTCGCTATTCAACCGCCGGTTGGTGACGAGCCGCGCCGGAAACGGATTGGTCTTTGACCAGCCGCTGTCCGCCGGCTTTGTTTCGGCCGGAATCGGGAGAGACGCACCGGTTTGCCCGGCTGGCGCCAGCGCCGCCAAGGCGCCGGCAATCCATTCGCGCGCCTTCGTTTCGTAATCCAAGTCGCAATCCGTCCGGTCATGCACCCGTTTGGCCCCCACCTGCGCCAGCCGCTCATCCACCTTTTTGCCGGCGGCGCAGAACTCGGAATAATTTGTGTCCCCCAGTGCCAGCACCGAATATTGCAAATGCGCCAGCCCGGCGCCCGCGTCGCTTTTCAACCAGTCCCAGAAGGACTGGGCATTGTCCGGCATGTCGCCGTCGCCATAGGTGCTGGTGACCACCAGCAAACGGGTTTCCGCCTTCCAGTCCACCGTGGCATGGCTGGCGGCATCCACCACCCGCGCGTTAAAACCCCGGCCGCGCGCCTGCTTCGCAAATTCCTTGGCCAACTTTTCCGCCGTGCCGGTCTGGCTGCCAAACAGAATGACCAATGGTTCCGTCGGCGCCGCGGCGCCGTTCGCCGCCGGCGAGCCGCCGGCGGCATAGCCTTTGCCCGCCAGCAATCCGGCCATGTAACCGTTCAGCCACAGCCGTTGCGTGGCGTCAAAAGGGGCGTTTTCAGGAATAAAGGGCGTCATGACCTATCGTACACAGGGGATGAAAAGCGTTCGCACCCCGCCACCCGGCGGGGTGCGGCGACGGGAGGAACCGCGTCGCTACAGTTGGGATTAAAATTTGAGCGAGGTCTGGACATAGATCCAATCCGCATCATGGTCGCCGCCCGTGCTCGCCAGCGATTGCCGGACATAATCCCCGGTGAAGAAATGGCCGTAACCGACTTCCACCTGGGCGTAGCGCGTGATCGCATAACCGGCAATGGCCGTCAGTTCCGATCCCAGAAAACTGTCATTGCCGGAATTGATGCCATAGCCGCCGGTGGTGCGCGGCGCGCCGGTGACGTTGTAAAAATAGTCATGCGTGTTCGCCAGCCACAGGAGATTGCCCATGAAGGCCACGCTCATGCGCGGCGTGGGTTTCAGCGTCAGACTGATCCCCGCATCCTCGATGTTTTGCAGGGAGATCAAATCCATCGAACCGTAAAATTTGTGATTCGTGGGGAACAGGTTGTCGAAGGTTCCGTGCGTCCCGTCATTCGGATTGCTGTCGCCGGATGAATAGTCAAACTCCGCCCCCAGGCGCGGCGTGGCCCAGGCATCGGCAAACGTGTAGCCCGCCTGCGCGGTGAACATGTAGGCATCCTGCTTGAGGCGGACGGACGTGGCATTCGTGGCCATGTTGCCGAACTGGTACGCGCCTTCGACCGTGTAGTCCCAGTTGCCCAGCGTGCCGGGCTTGGATTTCACCCGGCCGCCGACGGTATAAATGTCGCGCGCGGTCGGCTGCGGAAATTGCGGATCGGAAAAATTGTTGATGGCCTGCCGGTCGGCGTTGCGCGCCAGGAAATACACGTCCAGGGTGTTGTTGGGAATTTTCGTGCTGGTGGCATACACGCCGGACAGCACGTCATGCTCGTTGGACAGGTCAAACTGGCCGTCGCGCGGCACCACCGGCATGGCGCTGAAAAAGTCCGCCCCGAACCACGCGTTCTGCCAGCGCAATTTCGCGCTGTCAAACGAGCGGCCAATATTGTTCCACCCGAACGCGCCAATGAGGCGTTCGTCGCCATAGCTCAACTCCTGGCGTCCGAACTTGAGCGACAGCGGAAATTCCTTGTGGTTGCCCACGGTGAAATAAGCCTGGTGCAGGTCAATCGTGTCGGACTCCGGGCCGTAGCCCACCTTCTTTGAAGTTCCCGCGATGGCCGGCACATTGGCGTAGGCCGCGCGATGGTCGCCGCCCGCCAGGCTGCTCTGCCCTTCCGCATAGGCGCTCCACCATTTTTCCGTGTAGCCGGCATGAAACCGGATGCGCGTCAGCAGATATTGATTGTCCACATTGGCGCCATGGGCGCGAAAGTCCGCCGAACCCGACTGCCCGGCAATGGCTTCATGTTCCTTGATCTCATACCGGCCGCGGATGTCACCGCCCAAATCCCACTGGTTCGCGTACGGATCTTTGGCCCGCATGGATTCATTCAGAAAGCCGGGAAACGGCGCCGGCGGCGGGGGCGGCGCGTATTGGGCGTGAACGTGTTCCAGGGCGGCCAGCACCAGCGCGCCGGCCGAGAGAAGTTTGAGGTTTGTTTTCATGGATTGGTTGTTAATAGGGTTGTTTTTCAGTAATCGCGGTTTTGGCAACAAAGGTTATGCCGCCGGGCGGCGGATTTTGCGGGCGGGCCGGTTCACTGGGGTGAGCCGGGGATTTGCGGTGGGCGCGGACTTCGAGAAATTCAATCAGTTGCTCGCGCAACGGATAATAATCGGGATGTTCCATGACGGCCTTGCGCTCGCGCGGACGCGGAAAATTCACTTCCAGAATTTCCCCCACTTCCGCCGCCGGCCCGTCCGTCATGCACACCACGCGGTCGCTCAAAAATAGCGCCTCATCCACGTCATGCGTCACCATCAGCGCGGTGATCTTGTTCTTGCGCCACAGCTCGATGAGCACCTGCTGCAGTTCATAACGCGTCAGCGAATCCAACATGCCAAACGGCTCGTCCAGCAACAGCATCTTGGGCTTCAGCGCGAACGCCCGCGCAATGCCCACGCGCTGCCTCATGCCTTGTGACAGCTCGGCGGGCTTCTTGTGCATGGAATCGGCCAGTCCCACCACGGTCAGGTAATATTCCACGATTTCCCGGCGCTCCAGTTTGCTGGCCGTGAAGAACACCTGTTCGACGCCCAGCATGACATTCTCGAACGCTGTCATCCAAGGCAGCAGCGAGGGCGACTGGAATACCACGCCTCGGTCGGGCCCCGCGCCGGAAAGCTCCCGACCATCCAGAATGATTCCACCCGCAGAAATGTCGTTCAACCCCGCGAGCATAGAAAGCACTGTTGATTTACCGCAGCCCGAATGGCCGATCAAGGTCACGAATTCGCCCTTTTTGATCTTGAGATTAAAATCCCGCACGATCACCGCCTCGCCCTTGGGGGTCGGATAAATCTTGGCAAGATTCGAGAGTTCGACGTAATGATTCACGATTTCACCTCGATGGATTCTTCCTTCACCTCGCCCTTGCGGATCGGTGTTTTGCGCCAGCCCGTCATGCTGCGCGGAATGTTCAAATCTTCCGGCTCTATGTCCGGCAGCACTAGCTTGCGGGTAATCGCCGTGCGCCGTTCCTGCTTGGAATTGAGCATGAAATCCACCACCTCCCGCCGCAATTGCTTGAAACGCGGCTCGTGGTTGATGGACTTCCGGTCGCGCGGACGCGCAATCTTCACCGGAAATGACGGCCCCAGCGTGGCACCCGGGCCGGCGGTCAGCGGAATGATGCGATCCGCCAGGTAAATGCCCTCGTCCGGGTCGTTGGTGATCAGCAGCACGGTTTTGTGCGTCTCCTCCCGGATGCGCGAAATTTCATCCTGCAACGTGGCCCGCGTCAGCGCGTCCAGTGCGGACAGCGGTTCATCCAGCAGCAGAATCTGCGGATCCATCGCCAGCGCCCGCGCCACGGAGACCCGCTGCCTCATGCCGCCGGAAAGTTCTCCCGGCCGCTTGTCCCGCGCCGGCGTCAGGTTCACCATGGCGATGTATTTTTCCACGTGCTCGCGCCGCCGGTCCGCCAGCCAGTCCGGATGTACCGCCTCCACCGCCAGCAGAATGTTTTCAAACACCGACAGCCACGGCAGCAGCGAATAATTCTGAAACACAATCCCCCGGTCCGGCCCGGGCGCGGTGATCTCCGCGCCGTTCAGCATGATTTTGCCTTCCGACGGCCGGATCAAACCCGCGATCAGCGAAACGAGCGTCGTCTTGCCCGCGCCGGAGAAACCGACGATGGCGACAAACTCGCCCTGCTCCACCGCGAGGTTCACATCCTTCAGCACCGGCGGTCCGCCGAAGCCTTTGCTCACGTTGTTTAATTCCAAATAGGCCATAAAAAGTCTTTTCTTTTACGGGCCATTAAGCGGTCTTGAACCGTTTTTCCACCAGGCTCATCAGGCGGTCGAGAATGAAACCGACCACCCCAATCGTGATGATGCACAGGATGATGTGCTCATAGATGAGCGCGTTGTATTCCTGCCAGAGAAAGCCGCCCACGCCCGGCCGCCCCGTGAGCATCTCCGCCGCCACAATCACCAGCCAGGCAATGCCCAGGCTCAACCGAAAGCCCGTGAACATGTACGGCAGCGCCGCCGGGATGAGCACTTTGAAGAGCGTCTTGCGGCGCGACAATTTCAACACCCTGGCCACATTCAGGTAATCCTGCGGAATGGCCCGCACGCCCACCGCCGTGTTCAGCACCGTCGGCCATCATCGAACAGATGGCAATCGTGAACAGCGCGCCCAGTTCGGAGGCGTCCTTGCCCGCGCCCATGAACAGCACCAGCCCCAGCGGCAGCCACGCCAGCGGCGACACCGGTCGGAGAATCTGGATGAGCGGATCAAAGATTTTCGTGAACGTCTTGGACAGGCCCAGCAGGAAGCCAATCGGCGTGCCGATGATGAGCGCCAGCGTGTATCCTTTCGCCACCAGTGTCAGCGAATACCAGGTGAACCGCAGGATGCCCTGGTCCATTTCCCCGCGTTTGGCAAACGGTTCCACAATGTACGGCTTGCTGGCCTCCCAGGTTTTGGCCGGCGTCGGCAAATCCTTCGCCCAGGACATGCAGGAGATTTGCCACAGGGCCAGCACCGCGACCATGCCGATCAGCGGCAACACCAGCCAGTCAAGTTTGAATGTTTTCATGGAATTTGTTTGCCTGCGCCCGCGTCCGCTTAACCTTTCACATTGTTCACCGCAAAACTCTTGGCATACGCCTCCAGATCGCCCGCCGGATCAAAGGTATGGCCGTCAAACAGCGTTTCCGGACTGTTGTTCAGGCCGCCGTGCTGATAGCCGATTTCCTTCATCGCCTCTTCATAGATGTCGGTCCGCATCACCTGCTTGGCGACGCCTTCATAATCCGGCGCGCCCTTGACCAGGCCCCAGCGACGGTATTGCGAAAGGAACCACTTGGCATATTTCGGCTGCGGATAATTGCAGTTCCGGCTGCTGAAAATCATGTAGTTCGGATCTTCCTTGGTGCGACCGTCGCCGTAATCATAATGACCCTGCAAGCGGCCGAGGATGGTCTTTGCATTGCAGTTGATGTAGGTCGGGCGGCTCACGATATCGCATTGCTCCGGGCGGTTGCCCAGGTCATCCAGCCACACGCTCGCCTCGTGCAGCGCCTTGAGCACCGCCTTGACCGTCTTGGGATTTTTGTCCGCAAACTCCGCCAGGAAGGCGCAGACTTTTTCCGGGTGATCCTTCCACATGTCCTGCGTGCTCACCGAGGTGAAGCCGATTTTGTCCGCAATGGCGCGGGCATTCCACGGTTCGCCCACGCAGAAGCCGTCCATCTTGCCAATCTTCATGTTCGCCACCATTTGCGCGGGCGGCACCACGATCAGGCTCACGTCCTTGTCCGGGTTGATGCCTCCGGCGCCCAGGTAATAGCGCATCCACATGGCATGGGTGCCCGGCGGAAAGGTCATGGCAAACGTGAGCGGTTCGCCCAGGCTGTTCGCCTGCTCCACAAAGGGCTTGATGGCCTTGGGATCGGCGCCCACCTTGCCCAGCCACTCGGTCTTCAGCGAAATCGCCTGGCCGTTGCGGTTCATCAGCCACGGAATGATCATCGGCTTCTTCGGCGAACCCGCCAGCCCCATGGTCGAGGCCAGCGGCATACCGATCAGCATGTGCGTGGCTTGGATGGTGCCGCTGGAAAGGTTGTCCCGGATGGCTGCCCAGTTCGCGCCCTTGGTGACGGTGGAGTTGACGCCGTATTTTTTGAAGAGACCCTTTTCATGCGCGATGACAATCGGCGAGCAGTCGGTCAGCGCGATCATGCCAAAGTTCAGCGTCGCCGTTTCCGGGGAATCATCCGCATAAACGCGGCCGACCCAGCCTTTGGGCAGGCCGGCAAACAGGGCGGTGAGCGTTGCGCCGCGGGCCGCCTTGGTCAGAAAGTTGCGGCGGGACAGTTTAGTGGGTGGCTGGTTCAAGTTCGGATTCATGATTTTTGAGTTGGAGGTTGGAGTCGCGCAGGCTGGCGGCCTGCTGAAAAATGTCGGCCCGGAAAATGTTCCGGCCCAGGGGAAAATTGATGGCGCTCTGATTCGGACACAGTCCGCTGGCGCGCACCAGTTCCAGCGCCCACGCGGCTTTGTCGCCGGTGGGTTCGTTGGCATTGTCCCGGTTGAAAATGCAGAAATCGCGGAGCGATCGTTCCAGCCCGTGGCCGAAATCCACCCGGCCGGTGATGCCGTGGCGCAAGGTGGATTCGGCCACGCCCACATATTCGGGCCGGGCCAGCACGGAAATGACCCGGTCATGGTTTTCCGGCCGGTCGCAAAATTCGCACGCCTCCAGCAGTGCCGCCACCAGGGCCACGTGCTCCGCACTGCGGTTGGCCGCAAAGTCAGTCCGCACCATCAGCACCTTCTCGGGATGCTGGGCATCCATTTCCGCGCTCGTGGCCGCAATCCAGCCCGCCCGCGCCGCCACCGCCACGGAATTCCACGGTTCGCCCGCGCAAAATCCGTCCAGATGCCCGGCCTTCAGATTCGCCGCCATTTGCGGCGGCGGCACCACCACAATGTGGACGTCCCGCTCCGAATCAATGCCGTGCGCCGAAAACCACTGCCGCAGCAGGTGCCGGTGCGAGGAAAACGGAAACACCACGCCAAACGTGTAGGTTTTTTCCCGGCGGGACCGGACAATTTCTTCCCGCAACGTTTTGCCGTCTTTCACGCCGCGCTTCCGCAGTTCGTTGGATAGGGTGATGGCGTTGCCGTTCAGATTCAAAACCAGCGCCGTCAGGCAGTCGCAGGCCACCGACCCCAGCCCCAGCGTCGCCGCGATCGGCATCGCGGCCAGCGCGTGCGCCGCGTCCAGCTCGCGATGCACAATCTTGTCGCGGATCGTCGCCCAGCCCAGTTCGCGGCTCAATTCCACCTGCACGCCGTATTTGACGAACAGGCCCAGCTCCCGGGCCATCACCAGCGGCGCGCAATCGGTCAGCGGCACAAAGCCCAGCCGGATGCCCCGGCGGACGGTTCGCGTTACATGAGTGGCGGTTTTCATTTTTTAGGCAACATCCGGATTTTTCCGGTTAACGCCCGAATCAAAGCCGCTGGCGTGCCATGCGCCGCCAATGGCACGATGACTGCTTATCTTTATTTGAATGGAAATGATGAATGGAATTCATATATGAGCGCACCCCTTGACAGTCGGCAGTTGCGGGCCTTCCGCGTCCTCGCCCGCACCGGCAGTTTTACGCAGACCGCGCGCGAGCTGCATCTCACCCAATCGGGCATCAGCCACTCGATGAAGGCGCTCGAATCGGAAATTGGCTGTCGCATTTTGGACAGGGTGGGCAAAAAAGTAGCCCTCACTCAGGCCGGCGAGCAGCTTTTGCAACACGCCGAAAAAATTTTGCAGGAAATGGAAGTGGCGCGGGAATCCCTGCAACAACTGGGCAAATGGGGGCGCGGCCGCCTCCGGCTCGGCGCCAGCACCACCGCCTGCCAGCACATCATTCCCCCCGTCCTGCGCGAGTTTAAGGAGAGTTTCCCCCGCCACGACATTTCGCTGGAACCCGCCGACACTCCGCAGCTTGTCGCCTCGCTGTTAAGCCAGCGCATTGACCTTGCCCTGACCCTGGAGGCCGAAAACGAACCGCAACTGGAGTTCCACCCCCTGTTCACCGATGAACTGCATTTCATCACCGCCGCATTGCATCCCTGGGCCCAGGCGGGCCGCGTGGAGCGCGACACCATCTCCCGCGAAAACTACATTCTTTACAGCAAGCACAGCGTGACCTTCCGCCTGATTGACCATTACTTCCGCCGCGAGGACATCGTCCTGAACACCATCATCGAGGCCGGCAGCATGGAAGCCACCAAGGAACTGGTCAAACTCGGCCTGGGCGTGAGCATTCTGGCCCCTTGGATTGCCCAAAAGGAAATTGAGGAAGGCTCCCTGGTGGCGCTGCCGCTCGGCCGCAAAAAATTGCAACGCCGTTGGGGAATAATGCATTGGAAGGGACGTCGCCTGAGTCTGGCGGAAGAAACATTTATTGGTTTGTGTGAGTCGGCATCAGTATCCATCACTCAATTTACAAGCTCGTCGAAGGCGACCATCGCGGCATCGTCGAGGCCATGACCTTGAACCATTCGATTATGAGGTAAAATATCCCGCAATTGCATTCCCGCCGGCACTTTGTCACATTGGCCGGGATGATGCTCCTGCCTGCTCCCCGTCAGCTCCGGTTGCAACCGGGGTTTTTTACCCTGCCGGAATCCCAGCCGCTCGCCGCCGTAGCCGTGCGCCGATCCAAAAGTGCGCCCGCCCAGGCCGGCGGCTATGCTCTGAACATCAGCTCGAAAGGTGTCTTCATCGAATTCCGCGAAGCCGAAGGCCTCCGCGCCGCCACCGCCACGCTCAGGCAATTGCTCCGCGAATACGGCCGCCGCCTGCCCTGCGTCAAAATTCGCGACTGGCCGGACTTCGCCCGGCGCGGCGTCATGCTCGACATCTCCCGCGGTCGCGTACCCAAACTCGCCACCCTCCTCGACCTCGTCGAACGCCTCTCCGATTTCAAGATCAACGAGCTGCAACTCTACACCGAACACACCTTCGCCTACCGGAATTACAAATCCGTCTGGCAAAGCTGGGGCGCCCTCACCGGCGAAGAAATCCGCACCCTCGACGCCCGCTGCCGTGAACTGGGCATTGATCTTGTGCCCAATCAGAATTCGTTCGGCCACCTGCGGTATTTCCTCGAGGACCGCCGCCTCAAGCACCTCGCCGAAATCCCCGAACCTTACGAGGCCGAGACCAAGGATTTTCTGCGTCGCCCGACCACGCTTGCCCCGGAACATCCCGGCACCCTGCCCTTCGTGCGCAGTCTCTACGACGAATTGCTACCCAATTTTTCGAGCAAGTATTTCAACATCGGCGGCGATGAAACGTGGGATCTCGGCAAAGGCCAGAGCAAAAAGAGTTGCGAGACCAAGGGCAAAGGTCGCGTCTATCTCGACTTCATTCAGAAACTCCAGCGCGAAGTCACCGGTCGCGGCCGGACCATGATGTTCTGGGGCGACATCATCCTGAAACACCCCGAACTCATCCGCCGCCTGCCCAAAAAACTCATCGCCATGAACTGGGGCTACGAGGCGAACCATCCCTTCGCCAAGGAAACCGCGCAGTTCGCGCAGGCCAAGATTCCCTTTTACGTCTGCCCCGGCACCTCTACCTGGCAGACCCTCATTGGCAAACACGATAACGCCTTCGCCAACCTCCGCGCCGCCGCCAAGGCCGGCAAAAAATCCGGCGCGCTCGGCTACCTGAATACCGACTGGGGCGACGGCGGTCACCCTCAGCCCCTCGCCGTGAGCTGGCCGCTCTTCGCCCTCGGCGCCGCCCTCGCTTGGAACACCAAGGGCGTGGACGACACCACGCTCCAGGTGGTCCTCAGCCGCGACGTCTTTGAAGATCCCACCGGCCATGCCGCGCTTGCGGCCATTCAACTGGGCTTTGCGCACCGGCAATTAGGCGTGAAAGCCTTGAATGAAACCCCGCTCGGCACCGTCATCGCCGCCCCCAAACCGGAGGATCGCGAACTCTTCTGCCGCAACGGCCTCAAATGGGCCGCGAAAATTCCCGCCGCCAACATTCAGGCCACGCTCAAGGAAATCGAAATCCAGCGCAAACTCCTGGCCAAAGCCCGCCCCAAATTCGCCGAGGGCAAAGTCCTCGCCCGCGAGCTCGACCTCGCCGCCCGCATGGCCGCCGAATCCTGCCATTACATGCTCTGGCAACATGCCGTCGCCGCCGGCCAAAAGGCCCTCGCCAAAAAACTCGCCACCCGCGGCCGCCGCGAACTAGCCAAACTCGACCGCGATTTTACCGCCGCCTGGCCGCTGCGCAACAAAGCCACCACGCGGCATTGCTCGCCGTTCTTGAAATGGCGGACCGATGAGTATGGGCAGCGCTATGCGTCTTAAAATCACACCATTCAATCCCCCCCAATACGCCGCACTCAGGAAACGGAGCGAGTCACTGGCTTTTATGTGGGGCATGGGCCACGTGTTTTTTGTGCTTTTCCTGATAATGGCCATCGTCGCTCCCATCAGCGTCGTGCTCGCTGCGATGATTGATGCCGACCTGACCAGAGAGCGCTCTTTGGATGTGATTGAATCCTCCATTGTGGCGTCATTACTCATTTCGGGCATTGGGTTCGCCGTCCGTCAATATGCAGCCAAAAAAGGGAAAATAGATGAGAAACCAAGCGGTGAATAGTGACAGATTGCCGCCGAATTGAACTCTGATACCGCAAAAATTGCATGGACAAATATCAACAAATCGCCGCCCAATTTGGAGCGGACTTTGTGGACCTAAGACAGGTCCGGTTTACACCTGAGATTTTGCCTTGCCTGCCGGCCGACCTGGCACGGATACACCGGGCAATGCCCATTTCATTCTCCGGAAACCGGCTGGTCATTGCGATGTCCGACCCTTCTGACTTGAAGGCACTGGACTGCCTGCATTCTGCCCTGGGCAAGGAACTCGAGATTCGCGTCGCCGACCAATCCCAGCTCGATACCTTTATCCGGCAGTTTTATGGCGATGACAATTCGTTCTCCAGTCCCCCGTAGGAGACGAGGTCACGAGGCTCAAATTTCATTCCCCTGCTCCATGGCAGCCGTCTCCAATACCTCTCTGCGTAGCTCCTCCCCCTCCGCGCCTCTGCGTTTATTCCCTGCCCCGCCCTGAAGCCTCAGACTTGGATTCTCCCGCCCGTCAGGCTATTCTCCGCAACTCGTACATGGCTAAAGGCAACGATAAAAATTATGTCTCCGTCTGGTTCTGGCTGTTTGCCATGCTGGTGATGGCTCTGCCGTGCATCGGCGTGGTGATGATTATCATCTGGGCTTTCACCGGCGAGAACGAGTCCCGCAAGAATTACTTCCGCGCCCTGATTATCTCGTTCCTCCTGATGGCCGCCATCTGGATCGCGCTCATCATGGTCGGCCTGTCACCGGTGATCATGAAAACGGTGCAGACGTGGTTCCAACACCTGCAAAAAACGGTTGGCCATTGGTGATGTTTTGATTGCAAACAATACAACGGCCATCATCAAGGGCTGAAAGCCTGCCATGTTATAGCCCAGGCTGGAGCGAGTCGGCGAGCGGAGGCCTGGGTAGGTTGGATGTGAATTTTTCCGGCCTGTAGGGCCGGCACCGGGTCAATTGTGTTAAGGCGTTCCGGCCCTACAGGCCGGAGAAATAATACGGATGTTTCCCCAGGGCTCGCGCTGCGCGCTTCTCCCTGGGCTATAACATTTCGGGATTTCAGCCCTTGAAACGGGGGGCAAAAATGCGCCACCTCTACTGTTCGTTCTCAGGCCAGACCACCCAATTGCAAACGGCTGTCGTTTTCCAGCGCGACCTTGAGGTTCGGCCAGTTGGCGGCATTCATGTCATTGAACGCGTTCAGGTACACAGCCACGACTTCGTGCGGATACTTGCCGAGCAGGAGGTCGATGGCGGGCTTGAGCTTGGCGTCGTCCATTTCGCCGGGGAGATCTTCCACCACGCCTTTTTCGTGCGCGATGCCGAGGGCGTTCAGAAAATCCACGAGCATGGCCTGCTGCTTCTGCACCAGCCAGGCGCGGATGAAGGCGCCGGCGGCGGGATCGAGATTCGGCTTCGTCAGCGCGGAGAGCATCGTCGTATGGCGCTCGGCCCGGGGCTGGCGTTCCAGAAAGACGGGGCGGACGTGCTTGGCTTCCGCCACGGCGGCGAGCGCGGCTTTGTAGGCCGGTTTGTCCGATTCAAAAATGAAGGAGAGAATGTCGCTCGCGAGTGCGGGCGACATGAAACCGAGGAGTTCGTGTGACTTAAGCATATGTTAAAATATTCAACCAATGGTGGTGACGGCAATTTTGTTTTTTTGGGCCAGCGCCTCGCAGGCGTCGCGTTCCAGCAGGAGTGACTTGCCGGATTCGAGGGCGAGCACGGCAATGCGGGCGGCGGCGCAAACTTCAAACGTCTGGGCGCCGATGCACGGAATGTCGAAGCGCATGTCGTGGTTGCACTTGGCTACTTTTACCGCGACCGCCCCGCCGTCTTTGCCGGCGAGTTCGCCGCCCCGGGCAAGACACTTGTCCGTGCCTTCAAAGCCTTCCACGGCGAGGACGGTGCCGTTTTTGACCACGACGATCTGGCCGATTTCCAGCCGGGAAACTTCCTTGGCGATGCGGAATCCGTATTCCACATCCGCCTGCTGGGCGGGGGAAAGCTTGGGTCCCAGCGCAAAACCGGTGGCGGGCATGAGCGGTGCGAGCCAGGGCGTGGCATCAATGAGCTCCACGCCGTCTTTCTTCAATTCGTTGGCGATGGCGCCGAAAATGGTGTGGGCGTTCTTTTCCTTCAGGCGCATGAGCACGCCGAGGGCCCGGAGGTCGGGGCGAAGGTCAAAGAGGTTTTTAGGGGCCACTTGCCCGGCCATGACGCATTGGGTGACGCCGCGATCGGTAAAGGTGCCGATCATTTTGCCGAGCTGGCCGACCTTGAGCCAGACGATGTCATCCACCAGCGCGGCCAGCGCGGGATCGGTCTCGCCTTCGACGGCGGTGCAGACAATGCGGCGCACGCCGGCGGCTCGGGCGAGCCGGGCAAATTCGAGCGGCAGCGTGCGGCTGCCGGCAATCAGACCGATGGATTCGAGCGCAAGATTCATGCGATTCGGGAGAGGGATTCTAGCGGGTTACCCGCCAGAAGCCAGCCGTAACGTGAGCAATGGTGATGCGCGTATTGTCGAAGACCGGTGCTCCGGTCAGATTTTGGGATCGGACTCCTCGTCCGGCAGGCGTTCGAGGGGATGTTCCTCCTCCTGCCAGTGTTCGGACACGCGGCCATCCAGACAGGCGGCGTTCAGCGGATAGACATCGGGATCAAAGATGACGTGGTAGAAATGCCAGACCACAATCGCCAGGCAGGCGAGCACGGCTTCATAATAGTGGATGGTGAGGGCCACATCCACGACCCAGCGCGGCAGAAATTCGGTAACGTCAATTTTCATCCAAATGACGATGCCGGTGACGCCCATGATGATGGTGCCCCAAATGACGGCCCAATACTCCATTTTCTCCACGTAGCCAAACCGGCCAATGGGCGGCCTGGTGCGCCGCCAGCCGGCGAGATAGCCAATGGTGGCGATCAGGTCACTCACGTCCTGATGCACGGGCAGCAAATCGAGCGCGAGCCGGCGGCCTTCCCGGCTGGAGAGGATGTAAACCAGATGATAAAGCCCGACCAAGAGCAAGATCATGCCGCTGATCCGATGGGTCCAGCGCCGGAACGGTTCATTGGAGCCCAGCAGGTGGGCAATCCACGAGTCCGAATATTTGAGGGCAAAGCCGGTAAGGGCCAGCACGATAAAACTGCCGGCGAGCAGCGCGTGCTGCCAGCGTTGCGTGAGGCTCATGCGGGTGACGGGCCGTTTGCGGGTCTGAAAACGGAAGGCCACTTTACGCGCAAAGAGCAGGCCATTATGAACGACCATGGCGGTGATCACGCCAAAGATCAGGAGGAGATATATCTGCCGCACCCAGCCGTTGATTTTGCCGCCCACCCCTTCGCCGCCGTTGGTGGTGGTGCCGTCCACGTGAATTTTGCCGAGGGAAAAGTTTTCATTCGCGCCGCGATGACACTTGCCGCAGGTGTCCACCAGATGAATCCGGTTGATGGTGGAATTGGTATCGGACGAGGGCAGGATTTTGTGATAACCATGGCAGCTCGCACAGTCGGCGGCGACGGTGGAACCGTATTGCGCCGCAAGGCCGTGATAACTGTTAAAAAAAGTGGCCACGCGGTCGGCGGGCAGGTTGAACTTGGTGTTGATGCGTTCCGAAGAATGGCACTTGGCGCAGACCGTTTCGGAAATCGACATCGGCGAACTGGTCCTGAGCGACTGGATCTTATGTTCCGAATGGCAATCCGTGCAGGTGGGGGCTTCGCGAAAGCCGGAGGCCGTGGCCCGGCCATGCACGCTTACGGCCACGTCGGCGGCTTCCTTGTCATGACAGACGCCGCAGGTGGCGGCCTGTTTGGTGAAATACAGCGGCGAAGCGGGCGACGAAGGCGGCAGGATGCCGTGATTGCCATGGCAGTCCTGACAGGTGGCCGCGGCGACCTGACCCGCCTTGGCGGCAAGGCCATGCACGCTGGCACCGTAGCTGTGGGATTGGGTGGCGTGACAGCGGGCGCAATCCACCAGAGCGAGCGGGCGATTGTCATCCGGATGTTTCGACGTCACGTCCGCGTGACAGCTGATGCAGGCATTCGTGTGATGAACGGAGCCGGCCAGCTTGGTGACGTCCACAAAATAAGAGGTGACCTTGCCGGCGGCATTGGTCACGGTGAGCGTGTTGTCTCCGTGGCACTCCAGGCAGTCCGCATCCGTCATCGGTTTCGCGGCGGCGGAGAAACCCAGCGCCAGCAGGACCAGCAACAGAGTTGTCCGCAACCACGTGAACCGCGAAATAGATTTCAGATGAGGATGAGCTTTCATTACAACAGACCAGACCGGGGAACGATGAACCATGACAGGTGCGGGAATTCTTTATGCCCGGCAGCAAACAACCGGCAATGCGATGGCGGGAAACGGGCGATCCAGACTGGAGCTTCGGAAAATCATGACTGAGGTACGGCCGTACCACAGCCCGGAAATTCCGGCGCTGCCAGCCCCCTGGACCGCCCGCCCAACCCTAACCCAAAAGTTTACTGCTTGAAGGCGCGCATGTAGGCGATGAGCGCCTTGATGTCGTCGTCCGAGAGGCCGTCGGCGGGTTTCATCAAGGTCTTGCCGTTTTCGTCCTTGAGGCCTTCTTTGATGGCCTTGGTGGCGGCGTCATCCTTCAGGTCCGCCTGGACCTTGGCGTCGGTATAGTCTTTCGCGCCGAGACGCTTGCCCATTTTGGTGTCGCCCTTGCCATCCGTGCCGTGGCACTTGGCGCAGGCATCTTCGTAGTTGGCCTTGGCATCGGCCGCGCGAACGGACAGGGTGGCCGCCGCGAGACAGGCAATACCGGCGAGTAACATTTTTTTCATGATTCAGCCTATGGTTGTTGGTTAAACCAATGGATCGGGCGGACGGACCGGTTCAAAAAAATTGCATCCAGCCTGCCCCCAGGACCGGGATTGGTTATTGTGTTGGTTATTAACAAACCAAATATATGGCCCAACTAAACCGGAAGCTTTTCTAATATTGTCAATGTCACGTACTGGGTTGCCATGGTTTGGGGGCGGATCACCAAACCTTCACCTGCTGCTCCGCCGGGCGATACATGGGCTGGCCGGGTTTAACACCAAAGGCCGCGTGGAAATCAGGGATGTTCGATAGCGGGCCGTTAACGCGCCATTTGGCGGGGGAATGCACATCGCTCAACAAGGTGTCGCGCAGGTGTTCGATGCGGCACTGGTAGAGCCAGCTCAGGGCGTAGCCGAGAAAATAGCGTTGCATGGGGGTGAATCCGGCAATGGGCCGGCCTTCCTGGTATTGTTCGGTCTTTTTGAAGGCGTCGAGGCCGAGCAGCACGCCGCCGTAATCGGCCAGGTTTTCGCCCAAGCTGGCGGCGCCGTTGATGTGCAATCCGGGAATGGGTTCGTAGGCATTGAACTGGGCGATCATCACCTTGGTGCGCTTTTGGAAACTCTTGGCATCGGCGGTTGTCCACCAATCGTGCAGGTTGCCGGCGGGGTCGAACTGGCGGCCTTCGTCGTCAAAGCCGTGCGTGATTTCGTGGCCGATGGTGGAGGCGGCGGCGTAGCCGTAGATGACGGCGTCATCGAGGTCGGTGTCTTTCACGCCGGGCACGGTGAAGATGGCGGCGGGGAGGACGATCTCGTTGTTGGCGGGATTGTAGTAGGCGTTATAGGTCTGCGGCGTCATGTCCCATTCGGTGCGGTCCACGGGTTTGCCGAACTTGGAAATCATGTCGTGAAAATGCCAGCGCGAGGCGTTCAACATGTTCTCACAATAGGAGTTGGTGCCAATGACCATGGTGGAATAATCCTTCCACTTGTCGGGGTAGCCGACCTTGGCGGTGATTTGGGCGAGCTTGGCCTGGGCCTTCGCCTTGGTCTCGGGGCTCATCCAATCCAGGCGGTCAATGCGCTCGCGGTAGGCGGTGCGGATGGCTTCGACGAGCGCGGTATAGCGGGCCTTGGCGGCGGGCGGAAAATAGTCGGCGACGAAAATTTTACCAAGCAGCATGCCCATGGTATGGCCCTGGGCATCGAGCACGCGTTTCCAGCGGGGACGCTGCTCCTGTTGACCGGAGAGCACCTTGCCGTGAAACGCAAAGTCCTCGGCCTCCCATTTCTCATCCAGACATTCGGCGTAAGAGGAAACGAGTTCAAGGCGAAGATAATCCTGCAACAGCGGCACGGGGGTTTTCTTGAGGAGACGGTTGAGGCCTTTGAAAAATTCCGGCTGGCCGACGATGACATTCGTGGCGGGCAAGGCCAGCGCGGCGAGGCGGCGGTCCCAATCAATCAACGGGGTGTAGCCCGTGGTCAGCTTGGCGGGCGCCATCTTGTTGTAATTCTTTTCGGGGTCCCGGAGGTCTTCCAGTTTCCGGGAAACTTTGGCCAGGGCGGTTTCGAAGGCCATGATTTCATCGGCGCGTTTCCCGGCTTCGGCATCCGACCGGCCAAGCAGTTTCAACATGCGGGTGACGTGCGCGACATATTCCTTGCGAATGTGCGCGATGCCGGCCTCGGGGTTGAAATAAAAATCGCGATCCGGCAGGCCCAGTCCGCCCTGCGAAATATGGACGGACATGAGGTCGCTCTGCTTCTCGTCCTGATCCACGGAGACATCGCAGAAGGTTTCCACTTCGATCTCGCGGAAGCGGAAGGAGACATCCAGAACGTCATCAAGGGTTTTGATCGCATCAATGGCGGCGAGTTCGGATTTCAGCGGCGACAATCCGGCGGCATTGGCGCGCGGCACATCCATGGCGGCGGTCCAGAAATCGCCGATCTTCTGCCGGTCGCTGCCGGGCGGCGGCGAGTCCTTGGCGGCCGACTCGTTGATGGTGCGCAGCTTCACATAGAGTTCCTCGTCCACGAGATTGCCAATGCCCCAGCCGGCTTCGGCGGCGGGGATGGGATGGCGCGCCAGCCAGGCGCCGTTGGCAAATTGGAAGAAGTCCGCGCCGGGGTCCGCCGAGCGATCGAGATTGGTGACGAGAATATCCATGGAGGAGGGAGGGAGGACAAAAGGTTCGGCGGAGGCCAGTGCCGGAGACATAACCAGTGGCAACGCAGCAACTGCGGTGGCAGCCAGACTGCGGCAGGCCGTACGGCCGGATAACATGTTCATCATAACAGGGCGTCCGGGCAACGGCCGGGACGGGCATGACGTTAGGTAATTATTCACCGGGTGTCACTCCCTTCTTGCGGGTGAGCCCCATTCGTTTGCGAGGTGGCATTTTGAAAGCCGACTGGCTGGTTGATTTTGCCCACCCCGCCTGCAACAATACCCGCAGCTAAATCACCCCATGAATATTACCGGTTTCGTCGCCCGCCTGCACGCGGTTGCCCTGCTCCTCCTCATCCCGCTGACCGGATCGGCCGCCAGCCTGACGGTGGATTTCAGCAACCCGCCCGCCTCCGATGCCTGGCTGCTCGCCAATGCCCAAAGCGCCGTCCCGCTCCTCATCGAAACCAACAACCCGCCCGCCGTCCTCCGCGCCGCCAACGATCTCGCCCAGGACATCGCCCGCGTTACTGGCAAAACGCCCGCCATCGAAAACAACCCCGGCGCCACCAATAACAATCTCGTCATCATCGGCACCCTCGGTCAAAGCCCGTTGCTCGACCAACTCGTCGCCGCCGGCAAACTCGCCACCAACAGCCTCACCGGCCAATGGGAAAGTTACGCGCTCCAACTCGTGGACCATCCCCTGCCCGGCGTGAACCGCGCCCTCGTCATTGCCGGGAGCGACCGGCGCGGCACCATCTTCGGCATCTACGATCTCTCCGCCCGCATCGGCGTCTCGCCCTGGTATTGGTGGGCCGATGTTCCCGTTACCCATCGCGACTCCGTGGCCCTGCGCGGCGATCAGTTTCAGCAAGGCCCGCCCGCCGTAAAATATCGCGGCATCTTCCTCAACGACGAAGACTGGGGCCTCCGCCCCTGGGCCGCCAAAACCCTCGAACCCGAAAACGGCAACATCGGTCCCAAAACCTACGCGCATCTGTTTGAACTCCTCCTGCGGCTCCACGCCAATTATCTCTGGCCCGCCATGCACCCGGGCACGCTTGCCTTCAACCATTTTCCCGCAAACAAAAAAATCGCCGACGCCTATGGCATTGTCATGGGCTCCTCCCATTGCGAACAAATGCTCTGCGACAACGTCAGCGAATGGGATGAGAAAAAATATGGCGAGTACAACTACGTTACCAACCCTTCCGGCGTCCTGAAATACTGGGGCCAGCGCGTCCACGACAACGGCGCGTATGAAAACATTTACACCGTCGGCATGCGCGGCATTCATGATGGCGGCATGCCCGGCGGCGGCACCACGCGGGAAAAAGCCGCCCGCCTTCACGACATCATCACCCACCAGCGCGAACTCCTGGCGCAAAGCGTAAATCCGGACGTCGCCCGCGTGCCGCAAATTTTTTGCCCTTACAAGGAAGTGCTCGAACTCTACCGGCTCGCGCCCAATATTCCAGATGACATCACCCTCGTCTGGCCGGATGATAACTACGGCTACGTCCGCCAGTTCTCCAGTCCCGCCGAACGCGCCCGCTCCGGCGGCGGCGGCGTTTATTATCACATCTCCTATTGGGGCGCGCCCTACGATTATCTCTGGCTCGACACCACCGCCCCCGCCCTCATCGCCGAGGAAATGACCAAGGCCTACGCCTACGGTGCTAATCGCGTCTGGGTCCTCAACGTCGGCGACCTCAAGCCCGGCGAAATCGGCGCCGAATTTTTCCTCAACCTCGGCTGGAATCCTTCCGCCTGGAACGGTGCCAACACCGATGAAATGCTCACGCGCCAATTTACCCGCGACTTCGGCCCCGAGCTCGCTTCCGAAATGGTTTCCATCCTCGATGAATATTACCGGCTGAATTTTTTGCGCAAGCCCGAGCACATGGGCAATGATCCCAAGAACCGTTTCCTCAAGCAGTCACCCTTCTCATCGACCTTGAATGGTGATGAAACCCTCCGCCGCGTTATCGCCTGGCGCACCTTGGTGAATCGCGTGGCCGCCTTGCTTCCCCACGTGCCTGCCCCCGCCCGCGACGCCTTTTTTGAATTCATCGGCTACCCCGTCCGCTCCGCCTGCGCTGCCAACGTAAAAGCGCTCGCCATCGCCAATTTTGCTGCCGCCAATGCCCAGGGCCGCATCATCAATTCCGAATGGAGCCAAATGGCCGGTCAAGCCCAAGCGAAAATTGACGCGCTCACCAAGACGTACAACGAGTCGCTCGCCGGCGGCAAATGGCGCGGCATGATGTCCGCCCAACCCCGCAAGCTGGCCACCTTCAATCCGCCGTCACTGCCACCGCCGCCGGATTATCCATGGTGCCCCGCGCGCCTCGGCGTGGTCGTCGAAGGCACGCCCACCGCGCACTTCGCCAGCGACACCAATACCCCCTGCCCCACCCTGCCAGAATTCACCTACCCGCTGTCGCCCACCGCCTTCGTGGATGTCTTCAACGCCGGCACCGCCCCGATGAAATGGACCGTCGCCAGCGATGAACCCTGGATTCAGTTCACCCCCGCCAGCGGCACCGCCGATGCCCGCGTGCAAGTCACCATTGATTGGGCGCACGCCCCGCAAACCGGTGAAGCCCATGGCACCCTCCACATCTTCACTCCCGGACAGAACCATCGCATTCCCGTGAATATTTTCCACGCCGCCCCCGCCGATATCGTGGCCAATACGGATTTCATGGAATCCGCCAACCGCGTCATCATCCAGGCCACCCACGTCAGCCAAGCCATTCCCGGCAGCGATGCCCAATGGCGCGCCATCCCCGGACTCGGCTATAACGGCGCCGCCATGAGCGTCTTCCCCGTCACCACCGCCGTCCGCACCGAACCCGCCAAAATCATTGCCGAATCGCCCTGCCTCACCTATCGCCTCTGGCTCCGCCACCCCGGCGACTGGTCGGTCACCCTGCGCACGCTCCCCACGTTCTCCGTCGAAACCGGCAAGCCCCAGCGCTACGCCATCGCCTTCGACGACGCCTTGCCGCAAATCATCGCCCTCCCCGCCAGCCTCAGCGAAACCGATCCCACCTGGCAGGAAAACGTCCTCCGAAACGCCGCCCTCACCACCAGCCACCATAACATCGCCCAACCCGGCGCCCACACCCTGAAAATCTGGATGGTCGATCCCGGCCTCGTCCTCGACGCCATCGCCGCCGAAAACCACCCCGCCCAGCCCCTCGGCTACGCCTGGCCCGACGAAACGCGCATTGCCATTACGACGGCCGCGAAGTAAGCCCCCCATGTGGAGTGCGCAGGCATGACTGCGCTTTGGAACGGGAGACATGTCTCCCAGTTCCAAAAACCCTCGCATGTAAATAGCAACTTGCCATACAACCACTTCCGATGAAATAATTGCCGCCATGAATTGGCCGCATGCGCCCAAACACTGGTTGTTTGAACCGGGCATCTACATAGTCACCACGGGCACTTACAACAAACGCCCCCATCTGAATACACCCGACCGACGGGACTTTTTCACCGACGCATTGTTCGCCTACGCCGAGGAATTCGGATGGTCGCTGAAGGCCTGGGCCGTCCTGGCCAATCACTATCACTTCATTGCCGCTTCACCCACCAACCCGAAAAACCTCGGCAAATTTCTCGGCAAGCTGCATATGAAAACCGCGCAAGCCCTCAATGAAGAAGACTCCACCCCCGCGCGCAAAGTCTGGTTTCAGTATTGGGACAGCCATATCACCTTCGAAAAATCCTATCTGGCCCGCTTGCATTATGTCCATTGCAACCCCGCCAAACACGGCGTCATAGATCTGGCGGAAAACTACCGCTGGTGTTCCGCCTCCTGGTTTACCCGCAGTGCCACACCTGCCTTTGTGCAAACCGTAAAAAGCTTCAAAACCGATCAACTCGATATCCCCGACGATTACTAAAAGAACCACTGCCCCCCATGTGGAGTGCGGCGACATGTCGCCGCTTTTAAACTGGGAGACATGTCTCCCAGTTCCAAAGCGCAGTCATGCCTGCGCACTCCACAGATGAGTGCCCAATTACAATCTGCTCAGACTGCATGGCCTTGAATTCCATGCTGCAAAATAAAATCGGGCGTGCAAACATCCAGCTTGGCAGCCGCGTCCTCAAGCTGACGGTGCAACGAATCTCGGAGTGAGCAAAACGGCTGCGCCTCAAAAACTCGTGTTTCATAATGCCGGTGCGCCTTCCGGTCGAAAGCGGTGATATAAAGTGTGCAAGGCAACTCCTGATAAAAACCACGCTTCAATCGCTCCGGCATCTCCAAAGCAATAATCAAACCAATCTCTTGAACGCCCGGCGCCGCGTCCCGCCGCAACCATCGCCGTGGAACGTTGTACGACCCATCGTATGAACGATGCAGAGAAAATCCATGAGCCAGACCAAATTCTTCCAGAATCGGATGAAGTTCTGTCAGTGCATCATCAATCTCCGCCAGTTTCGGGTTGGTGTGTGGTGACATGGCGTGTGGCAGCCTAAACGGTAAAGCTGAGGCACCGCCAACTCGCGGCGTGAACTGCAACAGCGGAATTGCCTGCGCGGACGGTTCGGGGCTTTACGGCAATTATGTTAGGCCTCATCGTCATCATTTTTTGTCTTAGAGTGCGTCTGAAAAATCATGAATGCTGAGGGATCAAGCCAGACGGCGGAGTTGGATTCGGATCATTGCGATATAGATCCAAGCCTCGGCACTGGCCTCGGTGGTTTCATAATCACGCACCAGCCGCCGCTGGCGCA
>CAIQKM010000120.1 GCA_903872345.1 uncultured Verrucomicrobia subdivision 3 bacterium
GGGCGGGCATCTTGCCGCCCGGAACCCGCGTCCGCCCGGAGGACCGCGTCCACGTCACGAGGGTGGCATACCCAGTTTTGATAATTGTCGTTCGAACGGTTTGACGTCGGGAAATGGCAGCCGGTGGCTTGGTTGTTTTTTCCCGCCGGGCTGGAAGCACCGGCTCTACGGCCGGCAGGATGCCCGCCGCCACGGCCGGTCAAAAACTGGAGGCCTGCTGGCCGGCGTTGGCGGAACCTTCCGGGATCAGGCGAATGATTTTGGCGCGCGAAATGAGGGCGCCCCAGAGCAGCACGCCAAGGCCGAGGACGGCGAGCAGGCCGCCGGCGAGCAGCATGAAATGCCGCAATTCGGCCTGACTGGAAAAATGGGCGGCCAGGAACCGGCCGATCTCCCGGCTTTGCGCGGGCGGCCAGGTGAGCCCGGGAACGTTGCTGACATGATGGAAGCGCGGCAGCAGCACGGCGGCCAGCAGCGGCACGCCATGCAGCAGCGCCAGCAAGCCGCCGACCTGCAAAAAGAGTCCCCGCATGAACAGGCGCGGCAACTCGCACACCGGCACCGGCTGGTTGAGGTGGATCCAGAATTTGAAACCGGCCTCCTGCCGCAGCAGGGAGAGCTTGGAGATCAACTGCGGCTGCTGGACGGATTTTTCCAGCACGTACCGGCGAAAGACCGGCACCCGCCGGTTGCGTTCCCGGAAATATTCCACGGTGAGCCGGCTGAACGACGGTTCGCCGGGGATATCCTGAAACCAGAACGCCGCCACCCGGGACCAGCGGGTGACCGGCCGGCCGGGGCCGAAAAAGCTCAACCCGGCATCCGTGACGTGCAGCACCTGCGGCAGGTCAAACGCGCGCCGCTGATCCCGCTGGGCCAGGCGCAATTTGATTTCCAGCAGCAGGAAGACGATCAGCGGCACCCCCGCGAACATCGTCAAGGCGGCCAGGCCAAAGCGGGCCGGGTCCATTTGCCCATCGTCCCACATTTTGAGTCCCAGGGTCTCGAGTTTGAAAATGGCGAAGAGAAACAGCAGCGGCACGAAAACGCGAAACATCTGCCAGCGCCGGCGCCAGGTCAGTGGCGGGCACTCGCAGATCAGGCGATTCAAGTTTGCTGGTTGCTCCAGGGTCATGCTTCTGATTACCTCGTGTCCCAAGGAATGCGCCGACATTGTATCTCAACCCGATATCAAATGACAATCAGGACTGCGCAGGCGTATTGGACGGGGGCGCAGCCTGACAATAGCCCTGAAATGGAGCGGCGGGCATCCCTGTCGGCCGGGGAGAACCGTAAAATTGCCCGGCCCATGGCGAATAACCAGTCATTGGTGTTTGCGAAGCCAGTTCCGCCGGGCTGGAAGCGCCGGCTCTACGGCCGGCAGGATGCCCGCCGCTACGGGGGCGGTGGCAGGCGCCCTATTTGACGGACGCGGGCTTCAGCCCGCTGCAATGACCAAAACGGTCAAGCGCCAGCACGTGCCAGCCCGCCTTCATTTTGGACGCTGGCCAGGCCATTATTTTTTTGGGGACGGCGAAAGCGGTTGTGTGGGGACGAGCCGTCCCCACCCCGATGGGGAGGCCGGAAAAGTTAGTGCGTGACGCTCTCCCTCACCCAACCCTCTCTCCCAAAGGAGAGGGCTTTTCCCGGGCACGTTTTCGGATCGTTCGTCCACCCGTCCGACCAATCCAGCGGCTTGATTTGCGAATGAGGGGAAGAAAGCTTAGTCTTCGGAGAAGAGGTATTCCAGGTCCGTGGCGGTGAGGCTGCGGGCAAAGCCCTCTTCGCCCAGGACGTCGGCGATGGTCTGGGCTTTGCTCTGCTGCAATTCCCAGATTTTTTCCTCGACGGTGCCGGGGGCGATGAGCCGGTAGGCATTCACGGTCTGGGTCTGGCCGATGCGGTGGGAGCGGTCGATGGCCTGCGCCTCGACGGCGGGATTCCACCACGGATCGTACAGCACCACGTAGCTGGCGTTGGTCAGGTTCAGGCCGGTGCCCGCCGCCCGGAGGCTCAGCAGAAACACGCCCGCGCCGGTGTCCTTCTGGAAATCGCTGACCACCTGCTGGCGGTCCTTGGTCTGGCCGGTGAGCACATGGGTGCGGATGTTCCGCGCATGGCATTCCCGGTCCAGAATCTGGAGCATCTGCACGAACTGCGAGAACACGAGCACCTTCTGGCCTTCGGCCACGAGGGAGTCGAGCAATTCAAACAGGGTTTCGGTTTTGCCGCTGGCGGTGTCGCTGCCGACCAACGAGGGATGGCAGCAAATCTGGCGCAGCCGGGTGAGGGCGGCGAGCACGTGCATCTTGCTCTTGTTCAGCCCCTGCTCGGCCACGGCCTGCATGATCTGGTCGCGACTGCGGCGCAGTTCGGCGAGGTACAGCTTGCGCTGGTCTTCGCCCAGCGGACAGTCGCGGCGCTGCTCGATGCGGTCGGGCAGATCCTTGGCCACGTGTTTCTTGAGGCGGCGCAGCAGGAGCGGACGGAGTTTGGCGGAAAGGCGTTTGCGGGCGATGCGTTGGACGCCCTCGATATCCGCGCCGCCCTTGGGTTCGTAGGTTTCCAGGAAATGTTCCTGGTTGCCGAGGTAGCCGGGCTGGATGAAATCCACGATGCTCCACAGATCGAGCAGCCGGTTTTCCAAGGGCGTGCCGGTGAGGGCGATCTTGTTCTCGCACTTCAACTGTTTCACGGACTGCGTGACCTGGGCGCCGGGGTTCTTGATGAACTGCGCCTCGTCGAGAATCACGGCGCGGAAGGCGAACTTCTGGAATTCCTCGAGGTCGCGCCGGAGCAGCGCGTAATTGGTGACGATGATGTCGTGCTGGGGAATCTGCTTGCGCAAATTGTGCCGGGCGGCGCCGCTTTCGAGCACGAGCACCTTCATATCCGGCGTAAACCGCTCGGCTTCGCGCCGCCAGTTGTGGAGCACGGAGGCGGGACAGATCACGAGGGAGGGCTTGGGATTCTTGTGATTGCGTTCCTTGAGCCAGCTCAGCCAGGTGAGCGTTTGCAGGGTTTTGCCCAGGCCCATGTCGTCGGCCAGAATGCCGCCGAGTTTCACATGCACCAGATGGGCGAGGAAATCGAAGCCGTCCTTCTGATACGGCCGGAGTTCGGCGGTGAGGGACTGGGGCAGTTCGGCGGGGGGCACGCCCTTGAAATCGCGCACGCGTTCGCGCAGCAGGAGCGCCTCGGGAGAATCCACGAAGCGGGTGAACTCATCCTCGCCCAAATGGGCGACGTGTTCCAAACCGATCTTCTGGGGCACGGCCACGAGGCCTTCCACGCCCATCTCGGCCATGGCTTCGTGCGCGCCCTGCACGGCGTGCATGTCGAGTTCCACCCAGCCGGAGTTGGGGAGCTTGACAAAGCGACCGGTGGCGGCGGCGAGGCGTTCGAGGTCGGCCTTGGAGAGCTTGAGCCCTTCGGCCTCCCATTCGGCGGAGACGGCGAGCCAGTCGATGCCGCTGCCCTTGACGACGAGGCGCGGCTTGAGAGCGCGCGGCGTGAGGAACAGGCGGTGAAAGGCGGTGTTGCCGAGGAATTCGGCGTCAGCGGGACGGGTGGCCCAGGCTTCGGCGAGGGCGCCGAGGAAATTTTCATTGGCATCGCCAATCCACAGGCCGGGCTCCTGCATGAACCAGTCGAGCTTGCGCAGCCAGGTGACGGACGGTTCGAGGCGCGGGTCATCGAGAATTTCCGGCTTTTCGCCGGGCTTGATCACGCGGCCGTGCGGCACCCATTCGTGACCGGTCCAGACCCAGGTGGTTTTGTCGCGCTGGCTCTTGCCGAAGAGGCGGAGCTGGACGTTGTCCTCGAGCAATTCAAAAACAAACTGCGGCGCGGCGGCATGGGCCACGCAGAGCTGTTCCCAGTCCACGCCATGGTTGGCCTGGGTTTTGCGCAAATGCAGGAGCAGGCGGTGGCTGAGCTTGCGCACGGGCACGGCGGGTTTTTGCGCGAGATACTTGAGCACGCCGGACGGCGGGGCGTTGCGGAGCAGGAAAAACTCGTTGTCCAGCAGCGCGACGGGCGACTGGCGGTTGAAGAACCGGGCATCGGCCACGGAGCGATGGCTGGCATCCGGCAGGGTGATGCGGTGCGTGAACGAGAGTTCCTTGTCGCCATTTTCCAAATGCGGCGAGAGGGCGACGATGTGGCCGTGAAAGCACAGCGGCCGGCCGTTGAGGGCGGATTCGAGCCGGTGCGTGTGGCCCCAGCGGGCGAGCCATTGGAGCAACTCGGCATCGGCCAGGAGCAGCGTGGTCTCGTGCCCGGCGCGTTCGCGGTGGGTTTCGTAGATCCACTGGATGAACTCCCAGTCCCAGGGGGTGAACAATTCCTGCTCATGCGCGGCGCGGACGACGAGGTCCACGAGATCGTGCAAGGAGCGGGCTTTTTCGCCGGTGCGGGGACGGAGGAGGAGAAACTGGACGGCGAGACGGAAGCGGGAGGGTTCCTGCTCATCCGGCTGGGGCCGGCAGATGACGCGCAGGGTGGCGCGGGGGGTGTCCAGGTGCAGCGGCGCGGGCGGGGAGAGCCAGTTTTCCAGCTCCTTCACGAGCCGCAGTTCCTGCTCGGCCTCCTCGGCCTGGGCAAAACGGTCGAGGCTGGCGTGGGGCTGCAATTCCTGGGGCACGGAGCGTTTGGCGCGCAAAAACAGGAAGGCCAGTTCCTCGAGCCGGGCCTTGCCCTGCACGACGAGCATTTTGGTCCACCAGTCGGTGGCGGGAAAATCGCGGCGGGAAAGGGAGAGCCGCTCGAAATAATCCTCGAGCAGGAGCCAGGCGCGCTGGGAATCCGGACACACGGCAAAGCCGCGCAACAGCTCCTCGCGTTCGCACACGGTGGTTTTGGAATCGGAGAGCTCGCGGCGCAAATCGGCGAAGGCTCCGTAAGTCTGCGAGAGCACCTTGTGGTGCGCGTCATACTTGGTCGCGCCCGTGCGCGCGCCATTTCCATTTCTGCTGGGTGTTCTCGGCATCTCGGCTAAAAATTAAATCACTATGTTCTATCATTTCGACATAACCCGCATCGCCGGTCAATCTGAAAGCTAAATTATTTTGGGTGTTTCACCGCCGGGCAGCCCTGCGGATGCGTCCGATTGCGGGAGGGGGTAACCGCGAAATACGCGAAACACGCGAACAAGGAAGGGTCAAGGTGCGGCGGGCCGTCCGGTGGCAAGGGAAGTTGTCAAAAACATTGACCCCTTTTCGAACCGCCCGAAGGCGGAACTCCGAACGGGATTTTTTAAATCACTTCGGCGGCGGGATGATCCGAATGGGTGTCGAATGTGGCCCATTTCATGCCGTGGGCTTGAGCCAAGTTGGCCAGATACCAGTCCGTGCTTCTCTTGGCATCGGGTGCGGCGTGGCCATCCAACGCGCTGATGCTGTCCGGCAGAAACCGGATTTGCTTCCGTTCCTTGAAATCAGCCAAAATTTTTCTGGCTTCGTCCATCCTCGCTTTGTAAACCAAAACGGAAACTCTCAGGAAGCCAAGTTCCACAATCGGACAAAGGGCCAACTCCTTGCCGGCCTGCCATGCCAACATCCGGCCGTGGTTCTGATGTTTTCTCAAGAGCAAGGCCAGCAGCGCCGACACGTCCAAAAGATAAATCACGGAAAGTCCTCCAGGGCTTTGTCCACCTCCGCCTGTGTCAGCACACGGTCTGAATCCAGTACAAGCAAATCGCCTTCACGCACGATGGTTGCGGGCGGGCGTTCCGAAACCACCAACATGCGGAACCGCAGTTCTGTGTCGGAAATCCTTTCCACCTGGTAACGTTGTCCGGGTTCAACCAACCCGTTCAACGCACCCGGACGGTAACGATCATCTATTTTTGTAGTAAGAACCCGAACCATGTTGGGAATTTCCCACACAGAGCCGCCGCCGTCAAGCGGGCTTGTTCGGACACCAAAGTCGCGTTGCTTTGGGCGTCCGTTCAGGCATAACGGTTGGAAAGAAGTAACCGTGTGCGACGGCCGGGAGATTTAAGCCGGTCACAGACCGGCGCTCCGGGGCGGTGTTTTTTCCGGCCGCCGGAATGTGAAATTGACGGATGCGCGAAACCTGTTAGATTCGTTGACCGTTTTTTATGAATCCCAATCCCCATGTAGCCGTGGTCGGTGCGACTGGCGCAGTCGGCATCGAGATGATCAAAACCCTGGAAAAGCGCAATTTTCCCGTGGGCAAGCTGACCTTGCTCGCGTCGGCCCGCTCGGTCGGGAAAAAGCTGAAGTTCAAGGGCCAGGAAATCGCCATCACGGAACTGACAAAGGATTCGTTTACCGGCGTGGACATTGCCCTGTTCAGCGCGGGCGGCAGCATTTCCAAGGAATTCGCCCCGATCGCGGCCAAAGCCGGCTGCGTGGTGGTGGATAATTCCAGCGCGTTCCGCCAGGACGACAACGTGCCGCTGGTGGTCCCCGAGATCAATGCGGCGGATGTGAAGAAACACAAGGGCATCATTGCCAACCCCAATTGCACCACCGCCATCACCCTGATGGCGCTGTACCCGCTGCATCAGGCGTTCGGCGTGAAGCGCATTTTTGCCGCCAGTTACCAGGCCGTGAGCGGCACGGGCGCCAAGGCGATTGAAGAACTGGAACGTCAGGTGAGCCAGGTGGTCAAGGGCGAGCCGGTGACGAAAGAAGTTTATCCGCACCAGATCGCCTTCAACGTGCTCCCGCACGTGGATTCTTTCCTGCCGACGGGTTACACCAAGGAGGAGATGAAGATGGAGAATGAAGGCCGCAAGATCATGCATCACGCTGGCTTCAAGGCGAGCGTCACCTGCGTGCGCGTACCGGTCTATCGCTCCCACTCGGTGGCGGTGAACGCGGAATTCGAAAAGCCCGTGACCGTGGCCGCCGCGCGCGCGGTGCTCCTGAAAGCGCCGGGCCTGGACGTGGTGGACGAGCCGGAAAACAAGAAGTATCCGATGCCGCTGTTCACCTCGGAAAAGTATAATTGCGAAGTGGGCCGCATCCGCGTGGATTGCGCTTTGGACAACGGTCTGGCCTTCTGGGTGAGCGGCGACCAGTTGCTCAAGGGCGCGGCGCTGAATGCCGTGCAGATTGCCGAAGAATTGCTGAAGTAAGCGGAGCCGGCGCGGGGGCCGGAACAGACGATCAGGCGGCGGGAACCGGATTTGCCGGTTTCCGCCGCTGCTTTTTATATCCGCCTTGCCGCGGGATGGAAACGTTTCCCAGGAAGCAAGGCGTTGGCGCGGTGACCGGGTTCATTTTCATCGGCCGTTACGTAACCATGTTGCTGCGGGTCACAGACCCGCGCTCCCGGGCTCCGAAGTAACCGTTCGGTTACTTTTCCTTTGCTATTTTTTGAAACTTTGGCTAAGTTCTTGGCGTCCTTAGGTAAAAGCATGACGTACCATTTGTTTTTCCTCCGGCCGGGAGATTCGACCCCGGCCTGCCGCTAATGAGTAAAAATCGCCAGCACGAAGCGGCGCAAGCCAGCAACGCCTTTCAATTCACCCTGGCCGGGCTGATTGTATTCAGTCTGGCCTTGATTGGCGGGGCCTCCTATGCCACGTACCAGCTCACCTACCAGCCCCGGATCAATCCGGCGGACAATTTCACGGTGGTGGATCCCAATGACAAGAGCTCGGCCATCCACGTGGGCGCCTGGGGCGCGCTGGCGACGCGCGATCTTTCACTGGAACGCCCGGCCGAATTTCTGACGGATGAAGTGACCAGCCCGCAACCGGAAACCTGGTTTTTCAAGGGGATGAACCTGGCCGGCGTACAGACGTTGCTGGCGCAAAACGGCATCGCCACCGAACATATCAAGGCGGCCTTGGAACCCCAAAATGTCACGGAAAAGGCGACGGGCGTGGAATTGCGGCCGCCGGATGATTTTCTGTTCACCTTGAGCCAGTCGGCCCGCCAGCAACTGTATGGGGCTTTGGCCGGACACGGAGTGAACCCGTATCTGGATTCCCCCTTGGTTTTTCCCGGCGGCACCATCAACGCCATTTACGCGGACAGCCGGTTGAACCCGGAGGATCTGGCCGTGCTGAAGCGGCTGGTTTATGCCAACGGCACCGGCCATCAACTGGCTGATTACGCGGCGCTCCTCGGCAAAATCCCCACCGTCCAACGCCGGGTGGCCATGGCCCAGGCGCTCTCCCGGCAATCCGCCGTGATGGCCCGCCTGATTGTTAATGGCAAAACCGACATCAACAAGATTGCCGATTATTGGGGCCATATTCCCAACGTCCGTTTCACCGATATCCGGCCGCTGTTTGATTCGCTCAAGGCGCTGCCGGAAGGCGGATCAGTGAGCTTGATTTACCTGCTGCCGCCGTTCGCCCGCAACCGGCTTTATACGTTCCCGCTGCCGCCCCAGCCGGGCGACCCGGTGATGGACAGTCATTGGACGACGTTTAACTTTTACAATGAAACGCCGGACAACCGTTTCAATGATTCCAACTACACGATCAAATACATCACGGACAACTATTATCCCATCGCCGCGCCTTCCGTATATGGCGACATTTTGGTGCTGATGAACGACCGGAATGAAATCAAACAATCGGCGGTGTTTCTGGCCGACGATCTGGTCTTTACCAAGAACGGGAACAACTACCGGCAGCCGTGGATGATCATGCATGTCCCGGACCTCCTGGCGGCCTACCCGGCGAGCCCGGCGATACGGGCGGTTTACCTCCGCCGCAAGTCGGATTGACGCAAACAACTTAATCAGACGCCAAGGACAAAAGGCGGGGAACGGACAACCGTTTCCCGCCTTTTTTTGCGAATGACTCGACAAGGGCGCAACCTGACAATTGCCTCTGAAATGTAGCGGCGGGCATCCCTGCCGCCCGGGGAGAAGCGTAAAATTGCCCGGCCCTGGCGCATAACCGACCGCTGGTGCACGCGAAGCCACTCCCGCCGGGCTGGAAGCACCGGCTCTACGGCCGGCAAGATGCCCGCCGCTACGGGGGCGGTGGCGGGATGTACCCGCAGGGGAAACTACTCGGGCAGGTAGCTTGAGATTATTTCGCAATTAAATAGAATTGAACGACTCAACCACCATTTCATTTACCTGCCATGAACCTGTCACGGATAACCTCGTTCGCCCTCGCCTTTCTTCTGCTGGCATCGCTGATCGGGCTGCACGCCGCCGAGGTGGGCGGCTTGCGCTGCGAAGACCGTATCAATCCGCTCGGCATTGACGAGCCGCAGCCGCTGCTGACCTGGGCGATGACCTCCACGCAGCGCGGTGACCGGCAGACGGCGTATCAGGTTTTGGTGGCGAGTTCATTGGACCGGTTAAACAAAGACAAGGGCGATCTCTGGGACAGCGGCAAGGTGTCGTCCGATGAGAGCATTCAAATCAAATACGCGGGGAAACGGCTGGCGTCGCGGACGCAATGTTACTGGAAGGTGCGTCTCTGGGATCGTGACGGAAAACCATCCGCTTGGAGCGAGCCGGCTAGCTGGACGATGGGCTTGCTTCAAACCGAAGACTGGCAGGCGAATTGGATTACCGTTTCGAAATGGTTCATGCCGCCGGAGGTCCGTCCTCCGGGATTCACCGTTGGCGGCGGCGGCTGGGCGGATGTGGATTTGGGCAAACCCTTCCCCATCGAGGCGATCAAACTTTATTTCGCGAATACCAATACGGCACCGAAGCGGTTCAAAATTCTGGGCGCGGATGACCTTTACTTTACAAACCCGCAAGTGCTCGTGGATCAGTCGGCGGCGGATTATCAACCGACCGGCACCGGGCCGCAGGTGTTTGCGGTGAAGGACGCGAAATTCCGGCGCATCCGGCTTTGGCTGACCACGCGGGCCAAAGCCGAGGTGCGGCAGATGGAAGTAATATCCGGCGGGATGAATGTGGCGTTGATGCGGCCCACGCGCGAGTTCGGCACCGAATGGCATTCGGGCCACGCGTCGTTTCTGGTGGACGGCATGCCCTCGACGGACGCCGGCAAGGTCTGTCCGCCGGACGCGTGCCCGACCACCGCCGCACCGTTGCTGCGCAAATCGTTTACGGTGGAAAAGCCGGTCCAGCGCGCCACGCTCTATGTGGCCGCACTCGGCATGGCGGATGTAACCGTCAATGGCCAATCGGTCACGGACACTGTGCTGGGCCCGCCTTTTACGGATTATACGAAACGGGTGGTTTATCTGACGCACGACGTCACCGCCCTGCTGGCCGGCGGCGAGAATGTCGTGGGCACCACGTTGGGCAACGGTTTTTTCAGCACACCCGGACGGGGCTTTGGCCAACGCTTTAATGGGCTGGGCCAGCCGCGCGTGTTGCTCCAATTGGAAATGGAATTTGCGGATGGCACGCGCCAGACGATCAAATCCGACGACTCGTGGAAATGGGCGCGCAGCGAGATTGTGGACAATGACACCTATGCCGGTTACACCGAAGATCGGCGGCTGGCGAAGCCGGGTTGGGATCGTCCCGGTTATGATGACAGCGGGTGGCAGCCGGTTGCGCACGGCACTTCGCTAGGCGGCAAACTGGTATCGCCCAGCGGACCGCCGATCCGCGTGGTGGGCGAACTCAAACCCGACCGCGTGACCAACAACAGCGCGTATTTCAAAGTCTTGAGCGCCGGCTGGCCGCGCGTGCAGGTGAACGGCCACGCCGGGCAGACCATCACGGTCCTTGGACACGCGCCGGGTTATCAATCGCCCACCCTCACCTACACGCTGGCCACGAACGGACCGGCCGTGCTGGAACCGCGCTTCATGTACCTCTCCGGGCCGTTGTCCATTGAAGTGAAAGGATTGACGGAACCTCTGGCGGCGGATGCGGTGACGCTGCAACTCGTCCACGCCGATTTGAAAATGGCGGGGAACTTTGCGTGTTCCAATCCGTGGTTCAATCAAATCTACGCCGCGCTCTTGCAGACCCATCTCAACTACGACGGCGACCAGCCGATGGATCCCATGCGCGAGAAGCAGGGCTGGACGCAGGATATGCAGGGGATGTACGAAACGGCGGCGTATCTTACCGACGTGGCGGGAATCTATCACAAGTGGTGGCAGGACTTTGGCGACGGGCAAGATGAGTCCGGCTATGTGGGCTCGGTGCTGCCGGTGGTGGGCCGGCAGGTCTATGATTGGAACTCGCCGTGGTGGAGCGGCGTGGTGGTGCTGTTGCCGTGGCAGCAATATCAGTTCTACGGCGACCGCCGGATACTGGCCGAAGCTTATGACACGATGCGCCGTTATGTGGATTTTCTCGGCGCGCTCACCGCCAGCGGTTCGGAGCGGGGCTGGGGTGATTATACCTTTCTCAACCTGGGCAACACCAATTCCGCCGAAGCCCGGGAAGGTATCTTGAGCTGGAAAGGCGCCGGTGACTGGCAAAATCCCTTTGGGGCCAAAGATTCGGTGCCCGCGCCGCTGCTGGATATGCCGGCGTGGTATCATTATGCCAGCATTGTCAGCGAAACGGCGACGTTGCTCGGCAAAAAGGCCGATGCCAAAAAATATGCGACCGTGGCCAACAGCGTGAAGGATCGTTTCAACGCAAAATATCTCAATCCCACCAACGGGCTATACGGAACCCAGACGAACAACCAGACGGCGCAGGTGTTGCCGCTGGCACTGGACGTGGTGCCCGCCGGCCAACGGGAATTGACGTATCAGCAATTTGTGTCGGCGATTCATGCACGAAAAGATCATTTGGGCACCGGTTTTGTCGGGCTGCCCTTTTTGCTGGAGACCTTGGCCGAACACCGCGAAACGGCGCTGGCCAATAAAATGGTAAACCAGCAGGATTATCCGAGCTGGAAAACACTCATCCACGATGGCGTGCTTGCCGAAGGCTGGAATGGCGGCGGCGCGCAGATGCCGTCCTGCGGGGGCGCGATTGGTTTGTGGCTGTATCAGTCCGTGCTGGGCATCCGTCCCGACCCGGCGGGTCCCGGTTTCAAAAAATTCATGCTCGCGCCCCAGCCCGACCCGGCCACGGGTCTGACTTCGGCGCACGGCAGCTACAATTCCGTTCGCGGACTCATCGTGAGTGATTGGACCTGTGAAAACGGAACCTTTGCGCTGCACGCAGTCATTCCCGCAAATACCACCGCGACGGTGTATGTGCCGGCCAAGGACGCCGCCAGCGTAACGGAGTCGGGCCAGCCGACGGCGAAGGCAGATGGCGTGACGTTCTTGCGCATGGAAAACAATGTGGCGGTCTATGAAGTGCTGGCGGGAGAGTATCGGTTTCAGTCGCAGTATCCGTGAACGAGCGAAGGAACACCACTTGCAGTTTGAAATCGAACTCATGGCGGCCCGGCTTGGCTCCGGAGGCGCGAAATATTTGTAGAAGTGAGTCTTAAAAATCCCAAGCTCCAGCGGAGCGGCCTATGCCGTTTCAAAGTGGAGGGAGTATTATTTGGAGTTGGATGAGTGAGGCTTTAACAAAGGTTTTACCAATCAGCCGATAAATACCATTGCTGGTCAATGTGCTTGTAAACGACAACGGTGTTTGGATATGCACGTTGTCCTCGATAACCGTCCAACGTCGGGATTTGGTTGGTTGGTTTTTCATTGACCCAGTCTATACACAGGTGTTCTGTGCTACCGGCAAACCCCCACCCCCAAACCATAAAAGAAATATGGGCATTGGAGCCTCTACCCGATTGAAAAACTGACGGACTGCCAACAACCTTCAGTAAAGCTTGGTATTTTTCAATTTTATCAGGCGGGCTGAGGGCTACTCCAGGATTGCTTAAATAGTGATCGTTTTGAAGCATGTCTCGCAGTTGCTCAAAGGTGGCGCGATTATCGTTGAATTTTTTTATCACCTCAGCTTCTTTTGGTGGTGATGGCTCAAATAAATAAACACATCCACCAAATGCCAGGATGAAAAATAAAAAAACAATTGCCAAAAGTTTTAGCACCTTTTTCATGAAGTTGACTTTGCATTATCGCAATTAAGAGTCGAGCAGAAAGCGGCAAGCGGTTTTCAAATATGACGCCAATTGCCGGCAACAATCTGACTCAGCTCGGATAAGACAAAACAGTGGTATCACGCCGTCCGGAACCCAAAGATAAAAGGCGGGAAACGGATAACCGTTCCCGCCTTTTTCAATTCAATCGAAAACCGTTCAGACGAATTCGGACGGCGAGGTTTCCGCCGGGGCCTTCACCGTGGGCGTGCCATCGAGGGCTTCGGGGTATTCGAAAATTTTGCCCTCGTAGTTGCGAACCAGCACGCGGCCGGCGTTGCGGCAGAGAACGTATTCCGGATTCACGGGCACCTTGCCGCCGCCGCCGGGGGCGTCGATGACATAGGTGGGCACGGCGTAGCCGGTGGTGTGGCCGCGCAATTTTTCCATGATCTCCAGGCCCTTGGCCACGCTGGCGCGCAGGTGGGCGGAGCCGGCGATCAAATCACACTGGTAGATGTAATACGGCTTCACGCGGCACATGAGCAGCTTCTGAACCAGCGCCTTCATCACTTCCGCCAAATCGTTGACTTGCCGGAGCAGAACCGTCTGGTTGCCCAGCGGTACGCCGGCATCGGCCAGGCGGCCGAGGGCGTCGCGGACTTCGGTGGTCAGCTCGCGCGGATGATTGGAGTGGATGCTGATGAACAGGGGATGAAACTGTTTCAGCATGGCGCATAATTCGGGCGTGATGCGCTGGGGCAAAAAGATGGGAATGCGCGTGCCGATGCGGAGGAATTCCACATGCGGAATGGCGCGCAGACGGCTGAGCAGGTTCTCGAGTTTTTCATCGCTCAACAGCAGCGGGTCGCCGCCGCTCAGGAGGACGTCGCGGATTTCCGGATGGGCGGCGATGTAGGCGATCTGCTTGTCGTACTCGGGATGAAAATCATAACCGCTGGCGTTGCTGACCAGCCGGGAACGGGTGCAGTAACGGCAGTAGCTGGCGCACCGGTCGGTGACCAAAAACAGCACGCGGTCGGGATAGCGATGCACCAGGCCGGGCACGGGGGAATGGGAATCCTCGCCGCAGGGATCGCTCATTTCCCAGGGGGCGGTGCGGGTTTCCTCCACGCGCGGGATCATCTGGCGGCGCACGGGGCAATTTTCATCGGCCGGGTCGATCAGATTGAAGAAATACGGGGTGATGCCCAGCGCCAGCTTGTGGTTGGCGAGGGTGGCCCCGGCGAGTTCCTCGGGCGTGAGGGTGGGCATGAACCGTTGCAACTGCTCAACGGTGGTAATGCGATGCTTGAGCTGCCAGCGCCAGTCATTCCAGTCGGCGTCGGAAACGTCGTGCCAGAAACCGCGACCGGCCGAACGGAATTGTTTCAACAGCTTTGGTTGGTACGCGCCGGGCGGTTCGTCGGCCGCGGATGAATTGTCAGGCTGCATTTCAGTATTTGGCACTATAAATGCGATTCAATGGCTGTCAAGCGGACCCCGGATGGAATTCAGGGGCGAGCAGGTACGGCCAATGCCCCTGCGGCTGAATTTTATGAGCGACACCTCACCCCGACCGCCTCCCCCATTTACCAATGGCGGAGAGGGAGAAAACCCGGTCGACGAAGGGTTTGCGGGAACACCACGGCTCGGGATTGGGGGCAGTTTCAGAATACATTCAGCAGGGAAGGCCACCTTCATTTCTCGGTGTAATCCAGATTCAATTGGCGGGCCAGCAGGTTCCGGCGGGCGTCCAGGGCGGTCAGTTTTTTGAGGACGGCCGGCTGGTTGACGCGATGGTAGCTGACGGCGCTGGCGCGGCCCCGGCGGCCGAGCTGAAGATTACGGCGGGGTTCGCCGAGATAATCCGCCAGCACGGAGCTGTATTCCCGCGCCAGCATCACGTATGGCAGGGCAAACCGGATTTGGGCGAGTTGCAGATCCCGCAGCCGGTTTTCCAGCAGGGTGTTCCGGGCGTCGGTGGCAAAGCCGGCGATGGCGTCCTGGAGGGAAATTTCCGTGAGCACCGGCAGCGCGTTGGAGCCGGTGCGCACCTCGGCGGGAATCCGCAGGAGGGCGTCCAGTTTTTCGCGGCTGGCGGCGAGCGTCCAGCGCGGTCCCGGATCGTGCGCGGCAAAGGTCACCACGCGGAGCGCCCACCATTTTTCCACGTCCAGGGGGCGGGTGAAATCGTCATGAAAGGCCTGGAAAAAGGCGGTCTGCCAGTTCATGTACGCGGGCAGTTGCGTGATCAGGTCGCGCATTTTGGCCGGACCGTTTTTGACGGCGAGCAGCTCGCTGACAAAGAGCTGGGCGCTGGCATAATAAACGCCGCCGTCATCGCCGGCGGACTGCGTGTCGTCGGGCCAGCTTAACTGGTCAAAGGTCAGGGCGCTGTTCCGCTGGAGCACCATCCGGGGGGAGGCGAGCGAATCCACGCCATGCCATTTTTTGGTGACCCGGCTCTCGGGCGACCGGTCGAGGGTCTGAAGGGGCGAGGATGCGCGATTGGGATCCGTGCCGACCCAGGCTTGCAGGGCGGCGGACCGTTCGGGCGAGGAGAGGAGGATGTCGGCATTATCGCCGGCCAGCAACTGCTGCGCCAGACCGTCGGCCAGCCAGGACGGAACCTGCGCGGTGCCGCCATCGGCCAGGGACTGCTCATTGGCGCGCTCCACGAGAATCACGCCGGCAAGAGTCCGGGCAAAACGGGCGCGGGTGAGGAGGTCCGGCAAGTCCACGCTGAAATCCCAGACACCGCCAAAGGCCCGGGCGGAAATGGTGACGGGATCGTCCAGGGTGACGGCGGGGCGGAGCCGGAAATAGATTTTGCCGCGCCAGGGCGCCCCCCCCGGCCAGCCCAACTGACGCCAGAAAAAATCGCGGGCGCGCTCGGCGGAAACGGCCAGCAACGCGGGGTCCAGCCGGACCAGATTGGGATCGTCCTTCAGGTCGGGGAACCGGCGGAATAACGGGGAAGGACCGCCGCCGCTGACCAGGAACTGGCCGCTGGAACTGCGGGCGGAAGACTGGTCCACCGGGGCAAATCCGGCCCGGACGGTCAGACTTAAAATCAGACCGAAAAAGATTATCGCGCCATGCCGCGACCGGTTCATTTTTTTCCGGGTTTGGCCGCCGGAGCCGCCGGCGCGGCGGGGGCGGTCGGAGCGGCCGGTTTGGCGGGGGCCGGCGTACTGGCCGTGCTGGCCGTGCTGGCGGTGGAATCCTTTTTGGCCGACTGCTTGTAGCCTTCGCTGCGGTAGTCGGTGATGTAAAAACCGCCGCCCTTGAAAAGCAGGCCGGTGCCGGCGCTGATTTTTTTGGTGACCTTGCCCCGTCCCCACTTTTTGCGGCCGCACTGGTCTTGCGGACAAATGGTCAGTGGCGGCGCGGAAATGGAACGGACGGTTTCAAACTCGTGACCGCACTTGTCACAAACGTATTCGTAGGTCGGCATGGCGAACTTCGGCGATCAATGTCCGGCGGCGTTGGTGGCCGTGCCGACCGGGGGGATCACATGCACGGAACCATCGGAGCCGACTTCGACATTCAAATTGTAATGCGGCGGGAGCTTGGCACCGGACGGCGGGGCGGTGACGGTATGCTGGATGAGCAGTTCGCCGCCTTTTTTGCCGCTGTTGTCCTGGGTGTCGCGATCCAGCTTGATGCGGTTGGTAACGAACGCCTCGGTCCGCAGTTTCTTCAACTGGTCGCGCACGGTGGCCACATCGCTGAATTTATGTTCCAAATCCGCCTTCTGGACGAGCAACTGTTCGAGTTGCCGTTCCAGATAGGCCTTGTCCGTGCGGGTGGAGGACAACTGCTGCTGGATGTCCTTGATCTGCCCGGTGAGGGCCACGATGGTGTTGGTCAGCTCGGCGGCCTGCTGGTCGAGGGCGTTGTTCTCGGCTTCAAGGTCGGAAACATGCTTGTTGAGGCCGGAGATTTTGTCCTGCGCGGTCGCGAGCGAAGCCTTGCCGGCTTCCACCTGGCTGACGAGCTCGGCGGACTTGGCGGTGGCGACGACCAGCTTGTTGGAGAAATCATCGCTCTGCTGGCGCGTCTGCACCAGGTCGTTGGTCAGTTGCAGATTCACCTGCTTGGCGGAGTCGAGATCCGTGCTGGCGGTGAAAAGTTGATTCGACAGGCTCGAAATGCTTTGCGTATCGGCCTGATGCTGCTGATCGGCCTGATTTTTAACGACGAAGAAGGCAATCCCCAGGCCGGCGACGGCAACCGCCAGCACCGCGATGACAATTTTCATGTTCATAACATTTATAAGATGGCCCTCTCCGGGTTGGTTTGCAAGCCTGCCGTCAGTGGGCCGGAACGGCGGCGGGCGAATTGGTATCCGAGTTAACCAGGGCCGCGAGGGCCTTGAGGTTGGGGTCCACGATTTCGGTGTGGAACTCGGTCTTCAGTTTTTCCACCAGCGGCTGCGCCTGCAGCGACATCTTCTGGCGGGTCAGGAAATCCTTGATGTCATTGGATACGGTGGCGAAATCCACGACTTTGGCCGGAAATTTTTCCAGCAGCTTGATGATGTGATAGCCATACACCGTGGTCACCACGTCGCTGATCTGGTTGGTGTTCAACGAGAAGGCGGCGGCTTCGAATTCCGCCACCATGCGGCCCTTGGAGAACTTCGGCAGTTCGCCGCCGCTGTCGCGGGTGGTCAGGTCTTCGGAATACTGCTTGGCCAGGGCGGCGAAATCCTCGCCGGCGCGGGCGCGTTTCAGGAGGTCGTCAATCTGTTTGCGCTTGAGCTGCACGGTGTTCGTGGCCAGCGGCGAGGGCGGCGTGGTGTTGGTGTTGATGGTCAGCAGCAGGATGTGCTGGACGTGCGCGGATTCCGGCTCCTCAAAATCGGAGGTGTGGTTGGTATAGTATTGTTTGACCTCGGCATCGGTCACAAACACGCCGAGCATCCGGCGCAAGGCGGCCTTGGCCACGGCTTCCTGGGTGGCTTTGGCGCGCAGCAATTCCTCGGTCATGCCCACGGACTTGAGCTGGCGGGCCAGCGCCTCGGCGGAACCGACCTTCTGCAGGATGGTGGCATATTGCTGGTCGGCCACTTTCTGGCCTTCCACCTTGTCGGCGTCCGTGGCTTTTTGCAGCAGGATCTGGATGGTCATCAACTGGTCCAACACCTGCAATTCCGCGCCCGGGGGCAACTGTTGGCCACTGGCGGCGGCATTGGCCCGCGCGCCGGTCAACACCTGGTCCAGTTCGCTGCGCTTGACGGTGAAGCCGTCGCCTTTGGCAATCACGGGATCGCCAAACAACGCGGTCATGGACTCCGTGGGATTGGCATTCGTCGCCTGCGTCATAAACGAATTGGTCGCATCCGGATTGGTTGCGGCACGGGTCGCCAAGGTGGCAAGCGCCAGGCTGACGCAGAGGAGTTTCAAAGATTTCATTTAATTATTTTTTCGGAAAACAAAGGTTGGGATGGTTTACAGATTGACCACTTTCACATTGCTGATGTCGGCGTCCTTGTGCAATTCGTCCAGCACCGCCTGGGGCGGCACGCTGTCCAGGCTCAGCACGGTCAGGGCCTGCCCGCCGGCGGTGTCGCGGCTCAGGCTCATGCTGGCGATGTTGACATTATATTTGCCGAGCAGGGTGCCCAGCAGGCCGATGATGCCCGGCTTGTCGGAGTTGTTGAGGAGCAGCAGCGGACCGGTGACCGGGAGTTCGACCGACTGGCTGAACAGGCGGACAATGCGGGGGTTGTTGGGCGAACCAAAGAACGTGCCGCCGGCGGAAACGAGCTTCTTGCCGTTGCTGAAGGCCTGCACATGCAGCCATTCGTTGAAGGTGACGGGTTCGTCGGACTTCTTTTCCTCGACGGTGATGCCGATGCTCTGGGCGACGGTGCGAACGTTGACGTTATTGACATCCTTGATGTTGCTGCTGGCCAGGTAGCCGCGCAGAACCGCGCGGGTGACGGGGTCGATGTTCGGCAACTGGCGGGCATTGCCGCCGTAGGTGATGTGCAGGCGGTCGGCGCTGACGGTGGAAAGCTGGGAGAGCAGTTTGCCCAGCGCCTCGGCGAGCGGCAGGTAGGGCTTGACCTGTTCGTAGGTCTTGGCATCGAGGTAAGGCAGATTCACGGCGTTGCGGACTTCGCCGGTGAGCAGATAGCCGGCGATGACTTCGGCCACTTCGATGCCGCACTTTTCCTGCGCTTCTTCGGTGCTGGCGCCGAGGTGCGGCGTCAGGATCAGATTCGCGGCCTTGCGGTACGGATGATCGGCTGGGAGGGGTTCCACGGCAAACACGTCGAGCGCGGCGCCAGCGACCTTGTTCGATTCCAAGGCGGCGAGCAAATCGGTTTCGGAGATGATTTCGCCGCGGGCGCAATTCACGATCTTGACGCCGGGCTTCATTTTGGCGAAGGCGGCGGCGTTCAGCATTTCCCTGGTCTCTTTCGTGACCGGCATGTGGACGGTGATGAAATCGGCTTCGCGATAGACGTGATCCAGTTCCGGGGCAAATTCGGCGCCGACGGCTTTGGCGCGGTCTTCGGTCAAATAAGGGTCATAGGCAACCACGCGCATGCCAAAGGCGAGGGCGCGCTTGGCGACTTCCGTGCCGATGCGGCCGAAGCCGAGCACGCCGAGGGTCTTGCCCTGCAATTCAACACCTTGGAACAGCTTGCGATCCCATTTGCCGGCCACCATGGTGGCATGGGCTTGGGGCACCTTGCGCGCCAGGCAGAGCAGCATGGTGAAACTCAGTTCCGCCGTGGTGACAGTATTGCCGCCGGGCGTATTCATCACGACCACGCCGTGTTGGGTGGCGGCGTCAATATCCACATTGTCCACGCCGACCCCGGCGCGGCCGACGACGCGCAATTGCTTGGCCGCCTCGATGACCTTGCGGGTCACCTTGGTTTCGGAACGCACCACCAGGGCCGTGGCATCGGCCACGATCGGGAGCAGTTCCGCCTCGGACAGGCGCTTGGGCAGAACGACCACTTGAAATTCGGGACGTTGCTGGAGCAACGCGATACCTTTGGGCGACACGGGGTCACAGATGATGATTTTCATGTTAGTTCCAAAATTGGACGGATAGTCTAGGTTACCCGGCAATTCGGGTCAAACAGTGAAATCAGGTTTCGCCAGTCAATAGTCATCATGTTTCGGACATAAACCGGGGCTAATTGTTCAAAATACCCGCCGGACGGGCCCGTTTCCCCGGGGGTGGCCGATCACTCCCATATTATCAATCACAATTGCCGCACCCTGCAAAAGTCCCACCAAATCCACCCCTTAGCTGTTATTAGCATTGACTGCCCCTTTTTTTGACCCTTTTTCGCCTTAATGGGTGACCCATTTATGATTTTTTAGACGCACTCTTAGAACATTGCTTCTCATATTCGCGGATAAATTCAATACCTTGAACCATATCTCTAATATGTTTTTTAAGTTCCAAAACACCAATCTGCTGTTGAAAGAAAAATTTGCATGAGTGACCTTTCAACGTTTTTTGTTGTTTGGGAACAAAATCAATTGGCGGGGGTTTTTCAAATGAAATAATTTCCACAATTTTCCCGGAAGCGTTGACTATTAACAGCAAAGGGGTCAGTCAATGTTTTTGTGCTATTTCTCATTTCCTCCTCGGCTCGCAGGGCAGCAAATGGGCCAGATACGACCGCGTGCCCATCTTTAAACGCTCCGCAATCCAGCCCAGCGTCATCGTCGTCTCCCGCCGCAACCGCCGCGCCAGCGCCACCTTTGCCGGATCCCCTTTGCGACGCTCCGCCAGCGTTGGCTCCGTCCACCCCAGCCGTTTCATTTCCCCCGCCACCAGCCGTTCCGCCAGCGCCTCCGCCGATTCCCGCACGGCTTCCCCATACAGCCACGTGCCCGTCCGCGTGGATGCCTGCGCCAGCAGCTCCTCTTTCAGCGAGTCTTCCCCCAGAAACCAGCCCCGCCGGATCGTCTTGTACGCCACCCCGTCCTCCGCCCCGCGCCGCCGTTCCACAATCTCCTCCAGCCGCCGCCGGCCCGCCGCGCTGTCCTTGGGGATGTGCTGTTCCCCCAGCAGCCGGTGTACCGCCAGCCACGGCCAGCGTTTGCCCGGACTCTTCAAATACTCCGGCCAACTGCTCCATTCAAATTCACGCAAAGGCTGCCCCGGACGCACCAGCTTCGCCCGCGCCGGATTCAAATGCACATAATCGCACACCGTCCGCAAATAGCCGTTTCCGCCCCCATCCACGATCAGGGACTTGTACCGCCCGCTGAACAGGTGCCCAACCACCTTGTGCCGCCGGTTGAACCGGGCCGTGTACGTGCCCAGAAACCATTTCATTCCCGCCACCAGGTTCGCCTGCGGCGTTTCCACCACCAGATGAAAATGATTCGGCATCAGGCACAACGCCAGCACCTGCCACCCCGTCTTCCCGCACGCCTCCCCCAGCGTGGCCAGAAACCGCCGCCGATCCTCGTCATCCTTGAAAATCGCCTCCCGCCGGTCGCCCCGGCTCATCACATGATAAATCGCCCCCGCATATTCAATTCGCAATTGTCGCGCCATGCCCACACAACTGCCAAATCCACCATCAGTTGTCAATAGCATTGACTGACCCCTATCAGTCAACTGATAATGCGTCCGCCTTCGTTGAGGAAAATGCCTTTGAAATTCATTTCCAGGGCCTGGGGATTGGTGGCCTTGGCCAGCGCTTCCTTTTCCGAAATCTTCCCGGCCTTGACGAGATTATACAGGCACTGGTTGAAGGTGAGCATGCCGTCGTCAACGCCCGTTTCGATGGCCACGGAGAGCTTCTCCAGCCGGTTTTCCTCGATGAGTTTGCGGACCATCGGGGAGTTGACCATGATTTCCAGCGCCGGGACCATTTTTCCGTCGAGCGAGGGAACCATCCGCTGGCAGACTACGCCGCGCAGGGTTTCGGCCAACTGGTGGCGGACCTGTTCGCGCTCTTCGGCCTTGAAGAAATCCAGGATGCGGGTGACGGACTGGCTGGCGTTGGTGGTGTGAATGGTGGAGAACACCAAATGGCCGGTGTCCGCCGCGCTCATGGCGGCGGCGAGACTGATGTCATCGCGCATTTCGCCAATCATGATGATGTCCGGATCCTGCCGCAGCATGTGTTTCAGCGCGTGGTGAAAGGACTGGGTGTCCAGCCCCACCTCCCGCTGTTCAATGACGGACTGGTTGTCCTCGAAGACATATTCAATGGGATCCTCCAGCGTCACGATATGCTTTTTGAAGTTGGCGTTGATGTGTTCAATCATCGCCGCGAGGGTGGTGGACTTGCCGGATCCCGTGGTTCCGGCCACGAGCACAATCCCGCGGGGCTCCTCCGCCAGGTTTTTGATCTGCGGCAGCAAGCCGAGCTGGTCAAAATTTGGCACCCGGTTTCTCACATAGCGCATCGCCAGACACCATTGCCCGCGTTGTTGAAACAGATTCGTGCGGAACCGCCCGACATCCGGCTGAAAGTAGGAAAAGTCCACCTCCCGCTCCTCCTCCAGACGCTTTTTCAAGTGCCGGGGAACAATCGCGTCCACCACGGTGTTCATCCATTCAAGCGTCGGGTGGGGGCTTTCCAGCGCCACCAGTTCCCGGCTGATGCGGAGAATGATCGGCGCATTGACTTTGATGTGAATATCCGACGCATTGCCATCAACGGCCACCTTGAGTGCGCGATGAAACAGTTCCACGGCAAATTTTTCCTCAATCATAATATTAATGTCCTGAATTCAATATGAATCCGGAATTCATTATGCAATTTGCGTGCCATGGCAGGCCGCCATCCGCAACACGCCTGTTTATAATGTTTTGCAGATTTGAAGAAACCGCCACAGCGGGGTCGGAATTTTGAACGTCCAACAAAACGTTCCTTCCCTGCTGTCGTGCCGAGCGGTTTTCAGGATTGTTTTCGCATGGTTTTGCCTGACTTGCCGGATTAGAGGTGCTATATTCCGGTGTTTCCATTTTGAAGCCGAAACACTTTAACGTGAAATCAAAGCTGATGATGCCACTGTTGCTTTTGGTGTCATTCGCACCGGCAGTCTGGGCGGCCCAACCGAAAAACCTGGCGGCCGGGCATGTGCCATCCGTGGTCGCCCGCGGACGGGTGACACCGCAGGGACGGCTGGCGGCCACCAACCGGCTGCAACTGGCCATCGGCCTGCCCTTGCGCAATCAGGCTGCCCTGGCCCGTTTTCTTAACGATCTCTACAATCCGGCCAGCCCCGTTTTCCACCACTATCTGACGCCGGCGGAATTCACCTCGCGCTTTGGCCCGACCGCCGGTGATTATGCCCGGGTGGCGGCTTTTGCCGCCGCCAATCACTTGAACGTTACCGCCACCAGTTCCAACCGGATGCTGCTCACGGTCAACGGGGCGGCGGCGGATGTGGAACGCGCCTTTCATGTGCGGCTGAAAACATACCGGCATCCGCGTGAACCGCGCAATTTTTTCGCGCCGGACACCGAACCGACGGTGGCGACCGACCTGCCGGTTCAAGATGTGAGCGGTCTGAGCGACTATGTACGCCCCCATCCCTGCCTCCACTTTCAGCAGCACACTCCCGCCACTCCCCAGGCCGGGTCGGCCCCCGGGGGCGGTTACTTGGGCGGGGATTTTCGCCAGGCCTATGTGCCGGGCACCACGCTGGTCGGCGCCGGGCAAACCGTGGGTCTGTTCCAGTTGGACGGTTATGATTCCGCCGACATCGCCGCGTACACGAGTCTGGCCGGAATGACCAATGTGCCCCTGCAAAATGTGCTGCTGGACGGCTTTAATGGCGCGCCCGGCGGGAATAACGACGAAGTCTGCCTGGACATTGAAATGGCGATGTCCATGGCGCCCGGACTGGCTGGGATCATTGTTTACGAGGGCTATACCCCCAATGATATTTTGAATCAGATGGCCATGGACGATGCGGCCAGCCAGTTAAGCTGCTCGTGGACATGGGGCGGCGGTCCGACCGCCACCACCGACCAGATCTTCGCCCAAATGGCGGCCCAGGGTCAGTCGTTTTTTACGGCGTCCGGCGATTATTGCGCCTACGCCCCGGGGGAGATTGATGATCCGGGCGTGGGCTTGACGCCGGCGGACAATCCGCTGGTCACCAGCGTGGGGGGAACGACCTTACTGACCGATGGCAGCGGCAACCGGTCGGCCGAGACCGTTTGGAACTGGGGTAACGGCTCCGGCAGCAGCGGCGGTTACAGCAGCTACTATGAAATCCCCTATTGGCAGGGGGGCATTGACATGACGGCCACGGGCGGTTCGTCATCCACCCGCAATATTCCCGATGTGGCGCTGACGGCGGACAACGTTTACATTGCCTATGACAGCGGCAGCTTCGGCTATGTGGGCGGCACCAGTTGCGCCGCGCCTTTGTGGGCGGCCTTCACCGCCCTGGTCAATGAACAGGGGGCGCAACTCAGCCAGCCGCCGGTTGGCTTTCTCAATGCCGCGTTTTACAACCTCGGCCGGGGCACCAATTACGCGGCGGTGTTCAACGACATTACCACCGGGAACAATACCAGCGCCGCCAACCCGACCGGTTTTTTTGCCGTAACCGGGTATGACCTGTGTACCGGCTGGGGCACGCCCAACGGCACGAATCTGATCAATGCCCTGACCACGCCTGATTTTCTCGGCGCGGGGGGAACCAATCTGGACATCACCGGCACGGTTGGCAGTCCATTTACCAGCACCAACTGGGTGCTCAGCCTGACCAATACCGGAGGCGCCAGCCTGGACTGGGCGGCCGGCTCATTGCCGGCTTGGCTGACTGTTTCCCCCGCCGCCGGCACCCTGCCGGCCAATGGCAGTGTGAACTTGAATGTCGCCATTCCCGCCGTGGCCCTCCTGCCCCCGGGCACTTATCTGGCTTCGCTGGCCATTACCAACCTCGCCCAAGGACTGGTGCCGATTGCCGCAAACCTTGCCCTGACGATCAATCCGACGGTCGGCACGTTGAGCAGCACCGGCTATCTGGGAGGCGCCTTCTCGCCCGCCAACTGGACGCTCAATCTCACGAATGCCACCGGGGCGGATATGAATTGGGTGGCCGGGCAGTTGCCGGGCTGGCTCACGGTTTCGCCCGCCGCCGGCACGGTGCCGGCAAACGGCAGCGTGAACTTGAATCTCAGCCTGGCCGCGCCGATCAATCTGCCGCCGGATAATTATCAGACGCTGTTCCTGGTCACCAACCTGACGCAGAACAGCCTGCAGTTTGCCGCCGCCGCCACCCTGGCGGTCAACCAGTCCATCGTCCAAAACGGCGGCTTTGAAACGGGTGATTTCACCGGCTGGACTTTTGTGGGAGACACCATTATCAGCAACGCCATTTACAATGTGGTGGCCACCGATGCGGATTTTCCGGGGATCGTGCATTCCGGGCGGTACGGCGCGTTTCTCGGTCAAGCGGGCTATCTGGCCACGCTGACTCAAACATTGTCCACCGTGCCGGGCCAGATGTATCTCGTTTCGGGGTGGCTTAACAATCCCCAAACGGGATCGAACCAGCAATTCACCGGCAGTTGGGACGGCACGAACTTCGTGAACCTCACCAGCCCGCCCGCCATCAATAACTGGACCAACTTGACCTGCGTGATTACCGCCACGGGAACCGCCTCCGTCCTGCAATTTGGCGCCCAAAACGACGCCAATTATTTCGGCTTCGATGATGTGTCGGTCCGCCCCGTGCCGCCGGTGAATTTCAACAATCTGTCGGTGCAGGGGAACGGGCTGCAACTCGCGTGGTTCTCCCTGCCGGCGCTGAACTATGAGGTGGACTACACCACCAATCTCGCCGCGCCCGTCTGGGTCAGCCTGGGCAGTGTCACCGCAACCACCAATCTCACCAGCCTGACCGACACCGGTGCTCCCAATAATGACAGCACCCGGTTCTACCGGCTGGTGTTGTTGCCATGATTTGCTCCTTCGCCGACCCGCAGGGAGCGATCTTCCGGTGGTGATCCGATGGCCGGCCCTGAGGCCGGTTTGGTTCCAGCGGTAAATGCCTCGGCTCCAGTGCTTCCAACCGGCCAGCCGCAAACCGCAAAGATTTCCCCCCGTTTCTCCACCCGGTACGGGTGCCGCAAACCTAAAGAAATTACCTACCCGCCACCGGCGGCATCGATTATGCCGGAAGCAGAATCCTGCCAATTTCCCGGCCCGGTCAGGGTGGTAAACTGCTCCCAGTACGATTGAAATAAAAGTCAACCCAAGTATGAGTGTTATCTCGGCCATGGCTGACTATGTTACCCGGCAGCGGCGGATGCGGTCGGTTACGAGCGTGGCGCGCCGGTATTCCCGGCAGGCGTTTCCGGAGGATCACCCGGTTTGGAGCATGGTGGCCGAAGACCGGCCGCATGAATGCGTGGTCTATGTGACCTACGAACGCAAAGAGCCGGTGACCGCCCCGGCGCCGCACCGTTTTTTCAAGGTGGAGTTGCCCAACCTGTCGGTGACCGCCTTGCAGGAAGATTATTACCCGGCCCAGTGGGGACCCTGCCATTGAGCCGGCTTTTGCCGGGCGCAGAAGCTGTTGATGGTGTTGTCTGACGTTGGGGCGCACACTTCACCGCTTTTAAACCTTCTGCGACCCGGTCGTTTTTTTGGCGGAACCGGCTTCAGCCGTAACAAGGCAGTTCAACCACATGCCTGTCCATCCGTGGTTAAGAATTGATTTCAACCGCATTGTTAGGGCTTCAGCCGGCCGCCGCCTCCAGCAGTTGAATCATGCCTTCCGCCTCAAAACTTTCCGCCATCACCGCCAGACGGCCGGCAAGGGTGGGGTCCAGCAGCTGAATTTGGGCAATGAACTGGTTGACCTGTTCAAAATCCGCGATCACCAAGGCGGCTTGCATCTGTTGCCTTAAGTCGGGCGGTAAAGCCCTCAAATCATTGGCGACCAATGGCGGGTGCGCTTTGCGGGCGTCCGCAGCGTCCTTGCCGGCCGGCTCCTGATACAAGTAAGCCACCGGCATCTGCCGGCCGATTTTTTCCAGCAACTCCACATCATCCACGGGCTTGGAAAGAAAATCATCCGCGCCGGCGTTCAGGGCTTCCATCCGGTCATCACTGAAGGCGGCGGCGCTGACGCTGATGATTTTCACCGCGGCGCCGCCGGGCAACGCGCGGAGCCGGCGGATGGTTTCATACCCGCTCATTTCGGGCATCCGGGTGTCCATGAGGATCATTTGCGGATGCCATTCATCAAAGATGGCCAGGGCGGCGGCGCCGCTGGCGGCGGCCCGGGTTTCAAAGCCAATCGTCTTGAGCAACTGGTGCAGCACTTCGCGGTTTTCCTCCACATCGTCAACGATGAGCAGCCGGGGCGGCGGGGCTTCGGGTGAAAGGCACAGCGGCTGGCGGCTATCCTTTTTCTTGATCCGGATAAAATCACTGACGGGCATGACCGGCACTTCAAAACGGAACGTGCTGCCCTGGCCCCGCTCGCTGACCACGGTGATTTCCCCCTCCATGAGCCGGGCATACTGCCGGCTGATGGCCAGGCCCAGACCGGTGCCGGAACTGATATGCCGGCCGCTGCTGGTCTGTTCAAATTTGCCAAACAGCCGGGCCATTTCCTCCGGCGCAATGCCCTTGCCGGTATCCACCACCTCGGCCACGAACCGCATTTCCTGCGCCGCCGGCTGGATCATGGACACCTTGAGTTGCACGCCGCCGTGCTCGGTGAATTTGATGGCGTTGCTCAACAGGTTGCCCAGCACCTGGCGGATTTTATTCTGGTCCGCCTCAATGCGCAGCGGCAGGGCGGTGAGCTTGGTGAAAGCAAGGGCCAGATCCTTGGTGGTCGCGCGCTCCTGAAACAACCGCACCAGTTCTTCCAGCAAATCCTCGGGATCGAACACTTCGAGCTGCAGGGTGAGCCGGCCCGCCTCGATCTTGGACAGTTCGAGCACGCTGTTGAGCAGGGTGAGCAAATTCTGCCCGCTGCGGCTGATGGTGCTGATCTGGCGCCGGGCCGTTTCGGGCACGGCGGGATCGCGCAGCAGCAACTGGGTGTAGCCCATGATGGCATTCATGGGCGTGCGGATCTCATGGGACATGTTGGCCAGAAATTCCGTTTTGGCGCGGTTGGCGGCGGCGGCGGATTCCATGGCCTGGCGCAGCTCCCGCTCGGTCTTCTGCCGTTCGGTATTGTCGAAAACCGTGGTCCGGGTGCGCAGAAAGTTGCCGGCGGCATCGCGCACGGCCGTGGCGTTGAGCACCACGGAAAGCATGGTGCCATCCTTGCGCGCCAGCTCCATATCCACATTCAAATGGGCGTCCGCCCCGGTATAGCCGATATAATCCCGCCGGAACATTTCCCGGGATTCGGGCGTGAAAAAATCCGTGATTTTGCGCCCGACCACCTCTTCCCGGGCATACCCGAGCCAGCCCAGCTCCGTGTCATTGATTTGCACAATGACGCCATCCTTGTCCAAGCTGTGGTACCCGCAGGGGGCCTGGTTGTAGAGGTCTTCGATCTCCCGGGCCCGGCAGGCCGCCTCCTGCTCGGCACGCTTGCGATCCGTGATGTCAATGACGTTGGCGAGCAGATACCCGACGCCGTGGATTTCAATGGATTCGGCCGAAATGACCACCTCAATGATTTCGCCGGACTTGGTGCGGTTCTTGACCTCGAATTTTTGCAGGCGCCCGTCCCGGGCGATTTGTTCCAGCACCTGCCGGCGTTGTTCCAGGTCGGCGTAAACATGCAAGTCCAGCACCGTATGCAGCAGCACCTCCTCGCGTTCAAACCCGAGCATCCGCAGCCAGGCGTCATTCACATCCACCAGCCGGCCGTCGCTCAGGCGGGTGATGGAAATGCCCAGCGGGGAGCTGTTGAAAATCTTTTCAAAGCGCAGCTTGGTCTCGGTCAGCACCGCCTCGGCCCGTTTGCGTTCGGTGATGTCAATGACGTTGCAAAGCAGGTAGCGGGTGCCGCTGATCTCAATGGGCTCGGCGGAAAGCACGACATCAAATAGCTCCCCGGATTTTCTCCGGCTTTGCGTCTCCAAATTCCCCAGCCGGCCGTCCCGGCGGATGATTTCGAGCAATTGCTGGCGCTGGCCGGGAAGCGCAAAAATATTCAACTGTTGCGTGGTCTGATTCAGCGCCTCCGCTTGTTCAAACCCATGCGTTTTCAGCCAGGCATCATTGGCATTGACCACCAGGCCATCGTCCCAGCGAGTGATACAAATGCCCACGGGCGAGCTGTTGAAAATGGTTTCAAAGCGCAGCTTGGTTTCGGTCAGCAGCGCCTCGGCCCGTTTGCGTTCGGTGATATCAACCACGTTGGAGAGCAGGTACTGAACCCCGTGGATTTCGATCGGCTCGGCGGAGATGACCACGTCAATGATCTCGCCGGTTTTTTTCCGTTTTTGCAGCTCAAAGTTCTGGAGGTGGCCGTCCCGGTTGATGATGTCGAGCAACTGGCGGCGGCGGCCCGCATCCACGTACAAGTCCAGTTCCTTGGCGGTTTTGAGCATGGCCTCCTCCCGCTCAAACCCAAACAGCCGCAGCCAGGCGGCATTGGCATTGATCAGCAGGCCTTCATGCCAGCTCGTGATGGATATCCCGAGGGGGGAATTGTTGAAAATCTTCTCAAAGCGGTGCTTCGTTTCGGTCAGGACGGTCTCCGCCTGTTTCCGCTGGGTAATGTCGTTGGCAATGCCAATGGTGTGGCGCCGGCCGTGCAATTGCACCACGGCCAGAGACAGTTCCAAGGGCAGCAGTTGCCCGTTCTTGCGGCGGCCGCGGATTTCCAGATTCCGGCCGGCCGGGAGGGACCGGCCAATCAGGGCGGTTTCGCCGGCGGGACCGGGGGGACTGTCACTTTCGAGTTGGAGCAGCTGGTACATGTCCCGCCCAATGGCTTCCGTGCTGGACCAGCCAAAAATCTGTTCGGCCAACTGGTTCCAGAAGGATATGCGGCCCTGGTCATCCATCGTAAAAATCGCGCTGTTGGCGGAGTCCGCCATGGTGCGGAATTTCTCCTCGCTCTCCACCAACTGCCCGGAGCGTTCGGCCACCCGCTGTTCCAGCTCGGCATTCAGTTGCGCCAGCCGGGCATTGGCCTCGCGAATGGCCAGTTGCGCATGTTTGCGATCCGTGATGTCCCGGAACACCCCGATCAGCATCCGTTCGCCGCCCACGGCCACCCCCTGGGAGCTGACTTCCACGGGAAAGGTACTGCCGTCTTTCCGGCGATGGACGGTTTCAAACAGCCAGCCGGCTTCCGCCCAGTCCAAGGGGCCGTCGGCCGGGAGGTGGAAGGCTTCCGCCCGCAAATCCTGTTCGCGGAGGGCCAGCAATTCCGGCCGGGTGTAGCCGTAAGCCTTCAGGGCGGCCGGGTTGGCATCCAGAATGCGCCCGTCTTCCCGGCGGACGCGCAGGATGATGTCGCGGCTGCTGCTGGCCATCAGTTCCGAGAGGCGCAGGGCTTTCTGAAATTTCCGGGTGTCGGTGACATCCCGGCCGACAATCACCAGACCTTTCCGCCGGCCGTCCTCGTGAAACAACGGCACTTTGAGCACTTCAAATTCATGCCAGCCGCCCTCGGCATCCACAATGCGCTCCTCCATGAGGATCGCTTGGCGCGCCGCCCAGGCTTTTTCATCGCTTACCATGCAGGCTTCATGCACCGGCTGCAGGTCGGGAATGTCCCCGGCCATTTCCTGATCTGTCCGGCCCTGCCAGGCCCGCAGGTCCGTCCGAAACAATTGCTGGGCGGAAGAGTTGGCCACCTGCCAGCGGCCCGCGCCGTCCTTGAAAAAAATGGCATCGGGAATGGCCTCCACCAAGGTCTCGAGATTCTCCCGGGTCCGGGCAAAGGCGGCCGACTCCTCCAGTCCGTGCCAGGCCCGGGCGATATCGTCGGAAAGTTCGGCCAGCAACTGGATTTCATCCGGATTAAAGGCGCGGATCTGCCGGTCCGCCCAGACCGTGAGCACCCCCAGTAATTTATCCCGGTAAATCAGGGGAAAGGAGGCGATGGAAGCCGCCCCCCGGGCCAACAACTCCTTGCGCCAGGGGGCAAACCGGGGATCGCCGACCAGATCGTGAAACACTTGCGGCTGCCGGGTGCGCATACAGAGGCCGGCGGGACCATTGCCATTGGGCGAGTCATCCCAAGTGATGGGGGCTTCCGGAAAACGAGCCGTGTGACCGGCCACCGCCAGCGACGCGAGCCGCCGGGAAACCTCGTCCGGCCGGGCCATCCAGACCGTCACATAGCCGCGGGTTTTCGCCAGGCTCTGACAGACCGCTTCCGACAATCGCACCAAATCGGTCTCACGATTGAGAATGCGACCAACATCACGATGCACCAGCAACAACTGATTCAGGTGCTCGATTCTGGCAATATACGATTGCTCCTGCTGGATTACCGATTCATTTTTTCCCGGCTGGTCGCTCACAAACATCCCCTTTTGTTTGGTTCCCTTTGACTGGCAACGGCAAATTTACACTGCGGGCGCCCCGGCGCGAAAGGGTGGCGCGCAATTCAATCCCCGGCGGGGACAGGTTGGCAATGGCCACGCGACCACCATGCAATTTGATGATCTGGCCGGCCACCGCCGGTGATAGTCCCAAGTCACTGCCAAAAGCTAGCGGCTTGGCGACCGATAACAACTCAAAAAAGCGGGGCAGATCCTCCGGCGGCAGGACATGGCCTTCGGCCCGGATCTGGATGGTCACCTCCGCGCCGGTGGCCGTGCCTTCAATCACCACCGACCGGCCCGGGAGGGTGCAGCGGATGGCCGTTTCAATCAGACTGGTCAGGGCGCGGGTCAAAAACACCCGGCCCCCCGCGACTTCGCCCAACTGGGGCAGCAGGGAATTGATCTGCACCTCCTGCTGGCGGGCCAGCGCGCTGTTTTCCATGCAGGCGGCGGCCATGACGGCATCCAGCAAGGTGGTTTCATTGGCAAAGGAAACCCCGGACACCTGCATCTCCGAAAGCAGCAGGGCGTCCTCCACGAGCTCCAGGATGCGTTGCCGCGAGCTTTCAAACACCTGCTGACACTCGGTGATCAGGGGATGATCCGCCGATTCGCCAAAGGCGATCTCCGCCGCGCCAAAAAGCCCCTGCAACGGGGTGCGCAATTCATACGAGATGATCCGCAGAAAATCCGTCTTGGCCTGGTCCAGCAACGCCAGCCGGGCGTTGGATTCCGCGAGTTGGCGGGTGCGGTCCTGCACCAGTTCCTCCAAGTGCAGGTTATGCCGCCGCACCTCTTCCTGGAGCCGGTGCAATTCCACATGCGTCCGCACCCGCGCCTCAATTTCCTCCGCCTGGAACGGCTTGGTCACGTAATCCACCCCGCCCGTCTTGAAGGCGCGCACCTTCTCCTCGGTTTCGCTGTGGGCGCTCACAAAGATGACCGGGATGTGCTTGAGGCGCGGATCCGCCTTCAATTGTTTGCACACTTCGTAGCCGTCCATTTTGGGCATCCGGACATCCAGCAGGATCAGGTCCGGGGGCAGCAGGCGGGCCGCCCGCAAGGCGAGACTGCCGCTGATGGCCACCCGCACGGCATAGCCGCACTTTTGCAGCAGGCTGCCGAAGAGCTGAAGATTGGCCGGGGTGTCATCCACCACCAGGATGCTGGCTCCGGCTTGGGGCGGTGCGACGGGATTCATGATCGGACAGCCGCGCGGGCTTGAAAATGTTTCAAACAGCGGTTGAAATCCGGCGTTTCGCGCTGACTCACAAAGATGGCCTGCTTGAAGTCACGCAAATGAACTTGCAAACGGCCTTCGCCGGCTTTTTCCACGTAATCGATAAAGCCAAGATTGATGATGGCCTGCCGGTGCACCCGGACAAACTGTTCCGGCGGCAATTCCTGCTGCCACATTTTCAGCGCCTTGCGGAACATCATGTGCTGCCCGTTGTCCCCCCAATGCACCATGGAATATTCCCCGCAGGCCATCAGGGCCTTCACCTCGGACAGTTTCAAAAACTGCCGCCGGTTCGCGTCCTTGATCAGCAGGGGTTGCTCCGGCAGCCGGCCGGTCGCCGGGACGGCGGACGGGACGGACGGCGGCGTTTGCCGGGCTTCCAACGACTGGCGCACCTGGTCAATGATCTGTTTTTCGCGGCCGTCCTTGGCCGCCGCCTTGGCGGCGAGCCAGCGGATGCCCGCCGCCGATTTATCGAGGTCATGGATGATGCCCGCAAAAACCTCCACCGTTTGCTGCAACCGTTCCTCCTCCCGCTGATGTACGTTCCATTGGCGCAACAGACGGGCGTTGACCGTTTCCAGTACTTCCGGCAAAGGGGCCGGCTTGGTGATGAAATCATCCCCGCCCAGATTCATGCTGCGCCGGATCTGCCCGCGATCTTTGCAGGCGCTCAAAAAAATGACCGGAATCTCCCCCATCCGCCGGTCCTGCCGGAGCGTGGATACCACCTCCTGCCCGCCCATGCCCGGCATTTCCAGATCGCACAGGATCAAATCCGGCCGTTGCTCGGCGGCGGCGGCCAACCCCCGACCGCCATCGGGGGCCGTGGCCACCTCATGGCCGTTGCGCCGCAGGAACTCGCCGACCAGACTGCATATTTCGGCATCATCATCTATGATCAGAACTTTTGACATGAGTTTTTCAAAATGTACAGGTATCAGGATAAATGATTTCGGTCCGCTCTGAAGTCAGACGCAGCATGTTCATATCGGGTAACCAGCGGTATAAAACCCTAATCGCTCCGCCAACTGATTACAACCAGCTTCAGGATGCCGTCTGACTTAACCACCCTTGAAGGTAATTCCATTCCGGCCGTTTTTCCATGAGCGATGTCATTTTTTCAGTGAACGATGGTTTTTGTGCAGCCAGCGCAGTTTTGCCCGGTCTCCTGCCGGCAGGTTTATAAAGGGAAAACCCGGTGGCCAAATCGCCGGCCGGCGGCTCCTCGGCGGTTCATTGCTTGACTGGCAATACCGGTCAACCCCGCCTGCATTCACCTCACAATCATAAGCAGTTATACCGGCCGGCTCATCCGTCAACCATCACTGTCAGCCCCACCGTGATTTACCTCAATCAGGCAAAATCAGGCAAATTTAGAATCTTAACGGCCGCCAAAACCATCGCTCGCTGTTTTTTTTGCCGCGTTCGTTGCAAGTTGGTTGGCTTTAAGGGGAAAAGCGATGATTTTCAAGCTGTAGCAGGCGATTGACTATAAATTAACCAGTTTGAACAAATGAACGCCAAATCAACCCAGACCGATAAAGAGCCCACGGTCCGTCGCGGCCGGCCGGAAATCGTTGATGAATTCAGCCACCTGCCGGTTTCCCGGCAACGCAAGTGGCAATTGCGCCAGATGGCCAAGGGCGGCTGTCGCATTTGCGGCCAGACCGCCATCAGCGGCGGCTATTGTTTGAAACATCTCGTCCACGAACGCGAATATTCCGCCGAACGCTTTGGTTGCAAACGGGAAAATCTCAACTGCAAAAGCCGGCTGATGGAAAAGCAGATGGAGACCCAATCCGCCCGCTGGGAGGCCTGATCCACCGTTTCCGAGCAATTTGCGCCAGTCGTGAGACTGGCGCTTTTTTGTTGTTCATTCCCGCCGATGTTCGCTTACCCGCCTGACTGGTTCGCAGGAATCACAGGCTGATCATTCTCCGCTAACGCATCAGCGCCAGGGAATTCGGCGGCCCGCCGCCGCCCCCGCGCACGCAACAAACTTCGTCATAAAATAGTTCGCAACCAGCCGCGATTCATGGTGTCTTTATATCAATGAATGCACGTCGGGCCTTCACGCTCATTGAGTTGCTGGCGGTCATCGCCATCATCGGCATCCTCGCGGCGCTGCTGCTGCCCGCCTTGAGCAAGGCCAAAAACCAGGCCGGCAAGGTGACCGACCTCAACAACCTCAAACAGATCATGGTGGCCATGGATCTCTATGCCGCAGACGATGCGGACGTGCTGCCTTCGGCAAACTGGGACGCCGGCGGGGGCAGCCTGCCGGGCTGGCTTTACACCCCCGGCGGCGCGGTCAATTTCGATTTGAAGTCCGGCCAGCTCTGGCCGACGTTGCACGATGCCAGAATCTTTGTCTGTCCGAACGACGATCTCCGGATGTGGCATTGGTCGGATTTGAAACAGGTCAACATGCAGCGCCCGCAGCAGCTTTCCTCCTACGCGATGAACGGCGCGGTGGCGGGCTACAGCTACGCCTACGAACATTCCCACCCGCCCCCCAAGCTGGCGCAGATGCAGGCCGGCGACTGCGCGTTCTGGGAGACGGACGAGACGGATCCGCAGCATTTCAACGACGGCGCAAATTATCCGCCGGAAGGCGTCAGCGGCCGGCATTCCGCCGGCGGCATCCAGGCCGCCTTTGACAGCTCCGTCAACTACATCAAGCTGGCGCAATGGTATGCGGAGGACGTGACCAACGCGCTCCGCAACCGGCTCTGGTGCAACCCCAATTCGCCGGACGGCCACGCCTCCGCCGAATATCCCGGCCCTTAAACCATGCGGCTTGCGGTCATCATCCTCGGATTGCTTCTCCTCCTCGCCGTCGGCTGGTGGCGGCATGAGCATCCCGCGCATCCCGCGCCGGTTGACGCCTCCCTTTACGAGACCGACATGACCGAAGCGCTGCTGCGAACCATTTTGCCCGCCTTGCCGCCGCCCGCCCCGCCGGTTTGTTTTTTGGCTTTTGGCGATGGCCGCACCTCGCCCAGCCGTGAGTTCATTGCGCGGTTCGCCGGCAGCCAGCCGGCCGTGCGCAGTTGCGCCGCCGCCGCCTCTCCGCCCATCGGCCGCTACTTCGACGCCTCCACCGGCCGCGAGGGATTGATCGTCCATATCGTCAGCTTCAAGGAAATAATCCCCGGCACCTGCGATTACCTCGTCCGGTTCTCCAACCTGCCGGAAGGACATGACCGCTTCACCTACCGCATCGCCAAAATCGGCGGCGACTGGGTCCTCGAAAGCCGCCGGCCCGCTTGACCATCAGGCGATCATCCCGCCTTCAGGCGGGTTTCGCTCAAGGCGTCAGTGCTTCACTTCCACGGCCTGGCCGAGGGGCTGCCCGATTTCCTTGAGCAACTTCAGGAACCACTTGGACTTGATATCAAAGGCCTTGCCGCCCTTGATGCGCTCAAACTCGATGGCGCGAAGCTGGTTGCCTTGGGCTTCGTCCTCGCCCACCACGCCGCCCTGGCCGGCGAACGCGCATTGCACGGCCTTCACCGCGCAACGCTTGATGAGCTTGCGGTCGGCCGCGTTGGCGGCGGCGGCGCGGCTGTAATAACCGCTCTTTTGCACCAGCGTCTTCTCCGCGCCCAACAAGGTGGCGAACTGCTTGGAGAACCAGGCGCCCACGTTCACCTTGTCCAGACGCACATGGCCAAAGGCGTCACGCGGCACTTCTTCGCCCCGCGATTCCAGTTCGGCCACAATCGAGGGCACACACGCGCCTTCGGAGATGAACAGGTTCACGCAGTCATATTGATCCATGATTTTCCGCAGGCGCGCGGCCTCGGCCTTGATGTCGAGCGCCATCTCGGGGATGTAGATGCCGTGGACTTCGCGGCGCTGCTGGCTCAGGCCCAGTTCCGGCACGAACGGCATCTTCGCGATCAGTTCGTGGTAATCCACCGCCGTCGCCGCCGTCAGCCAGCCGCAGTTGCGCCCCATGACTTCGTGGATGATGAGCATGCGCGGGTTGGCGTTGTGCTCGGCCACCACGTTGGAAAAATATTCCGCGCCTTCTTCCGCCGCCGTCCACGCGCCGAGGCTCTGGCGGATGGGAATCACGTCGTTGTCGATCGTCTTGGGCAGGCCCACCACGGTGAGGTTGTAATTGTTGTTCCGGAGAAATTTCGCCAGCTCCGCCGCGGCGGTGTTCGTGTCGTCGCCGCCGATGGTGTGCAGCACGTCCACGCCATCCTTCACCAATTGATCGGCGGCCACCTTCTGCGGGTCCTGGCCTTCCTTGACCAAGCCGCGCTTCACGCAATCCTTCACGTTCGTCAGCTTCACGCGGCTGTTGCCGATGGGGCTGCCGCCGTGTTCCACGAACGCCTTCCAGTTCTTGCGCACCGCCGGGGTCACCTTCAGGCTCTTGCCCTGGAGCAGGCCCATGTACCCGTTCACGTAACAGATGATCTCCACCTTGGGCGCCTTGCGCGTGTAGGTTTCGATCAAATAGCCGATGGCCGCACTCAGGCACGGGGCCAGGCCGCCGGCGGTGAGGATGCCCACTTTCTTCACGGATTTTTTCATAAATTGTTGTCGGGGTTCGGACTTTTTCGATGGCAAATGCCAGCCGCTAATAGTGCCGCAAGTCGGCGTTTAGCTCAACTTCAAATGCATGCACCCGCAGGGCGGCTTGCCCGGCGCGGCGCAACCGATCATCAACCTGATCAATCCCCGGTTTTGAACTTGCCAGCCGGCGGTGTTTTGGCGCATTATTAATATCCAAGTTGCGGCGGTGACCTTTTGGTCGCCCCTGCAATGGCTGTGGCCGGGGTCTTAGCTCAGTTGGTAGAGCGTCTCGTTCGCAAAAGGATTTACCCAGTTTTCACCCCCAATGCACCCCACTGTCCCATACGGTGATTTCAGGGGTTTTATCCAATGAAATCAATGTGTTCGTGAACCTTCGGAAGTGTCCCTCAAGTGGACCCCAAAACCGCCAATTTTTTCCACCGGTTAGGAGCGGGTTAGGATGGTGGATTTCTCGTGGCAAACGAGATGCTCCACCCAGATTGGCCATCGAGTTCGACAGCTCCGGCATATCTCCGGAAAAGAGCCACGCTCAGGGTTTGGACTTCAGGTCAAAAGCTTCAATCACGGCCGCTTCTAATCCGGCGATCTCAACCTCGGTTAGCCGGGCATACTCTTCCATCTGCCGCTTGTTTTTGGACAGCCGCCCCTGGTTTTGCAAGCACAACCGGAGAAGCAAATCCGCGTGTCGGTTGGGCAAATCAACCACGTTCCGCATCAGTCGCCGGGCTGTGTCATATTGTTGGAGGAACTGAATTTCGGCCGGCAACTCCTTTTCGATGGTGTCCTCCACAAAGCTGAACAGAGTTTCAGCGATGGTGGTGCAATCCACGTAGCGGTACAGATCGCGTGTGTCGTTCTGGACCGTCATGCGGCCGTGCTCATCGAGGTTATAGTCCACCAACGGCAGCAATAATTTGGAAAAGGATTCAAGGCTGGCATCGTAGTCCCGGGTCCGGTGCAACATGGTGGCGGAGATGGGAAAGACCACCCCGTCGGGAGCGAAGCGGCGGAACGACAGCACATAGTGAATCAGAAACCGGTGCAAACGGCCGTTCCCATCGGTAAACGGATGCAGGAAAACAAACGGATAGGCAATGACCGCAGCGGTCAACACCGGATGACAATTGGAATTAAGGATGCGCCGGGAGGTTTCCAGAAAAGTGGCCATGAGTTCCCCCAAGTCTTGCGGTCGGGGCGGGACAAAATGGACTTCTTCTTCGTTGATACCGATGCTGCGGCTGACATAGTTCTGTTCGCTGACGGTATCACGCCAGCCTTGGTTGGCAAAACGCGGGTCGACCACCGTATGCTGCAGGGCCACCAAGGTGTCAGGCAGGAGGTAATCTCGCTGGGAGGCCTCGCGTAGCGCTTCCGCAAATCGTTGGGCACGCTTTTGATCAGGGGTTTCCCGTTCGATGGCGTAGGAGGATTTGGTTTCCTTGGTGTAAAGAAACTGTAGCACCCGGGCGTAAAGCTCGGGAGGAATGGCGTCAATGACACTGCGGCAACTCTGTTCGAGTGGCTTGGCCTCGTTTAACGTGAGGGTTTTGGTTCGCCGCACCATCGGGCTGAAAGAAATGTTCCCCAACAGGTTGGTATTGACGCGATGGCGCGGACTCCGTTGGTCCGGACCGGTGTAATAGTCGCGCTCGTCCAATAAATCGACGTAATTGCCCTGGGTCACATCCGGCAGGTTCAACTGTTTGCCGGAAAATTCTTCGTAGAGAAACCAGATGCGCCGTGCAAAAATACTGGTGGGTTTGGAACGGATGTAGTCAGCCAATGCATCGGCAGGCAATTGAGGCAACAGGGACCGCAGCAGTTGAAGATGCAAACCCTCCCGCTTCAACGCAAATTCCAGGTGGTCAAAATCACTCTCGCCTGGCCAATAGTTTTTTGGGTATATTTCCTGTCGTCGTTCCGCTGTGGAATGCGTCTGGCGGGCGCCTTGTCCGATATAGGACTCAACGTAGTGGGGCAGAACGGACAGCTTATGACGCAGCTGCAAGTACAGGTACCCGGCCGGTCGGCGTGCTTCCTGTGTTGAATCGGATGTTGGCATTGTCAAATTTTAAAATCGTTACCCGGCCACAGAATTCATTATTTTAGGATGGTTTTCGAGTAAAATCATTACAGGCTTCCCCAGACGTGAAACGGGGGTGTTTTCCTGGATAAAGTCTCCAGAGGTTGCCAATTGGCAACAAAGATCACTGATACATGCCAGTCGTCGCCTTCAAGTAGCGCTCAATCTCGGCCGGGGTAATCCGTTTGTGCCGCATTCCTCCAGCACTTCGAAGCAGCCCACGTTCGATCAGGCGGTATATGCTCTTCTCACTCACCCCGAGCAATTCGGCCGCTTCTGGGACGGTGAAGACGAGCTTGGCGGGCTGCAATTGCCCCACACTGTTTCAATCCGCGCTCTGGCCACCTGACCAGAGCGACTTGTTCCGGTTGATGGGCATTGCACCGCCAGCCGTGTTTCAATCCGCGCTCTGGCCACCTGACCAGAGCGACGCGGCAGTTTGCGCGGCAATGTTGCCACGGTTTTTGTTTCAATCCGCGCTCTGGCCACCTGACCAGAGCGACCGGGCCGGGGCTTCAAATGGCCGAAGTTGACCGAGTTTCAATCCGCGCTCTGGCCACCTGACCAGAGCGACTCTTTCCCGGCGGTGTATGTGTCGGCAGCCTTTTTGTTTCAATCCGCGCTCTGGCCACCTGACCAGAGCGACCTGATCTTCTCCCGGATACGCGATGAATTATTGAGGTTTCAATCCGCGCATGGACATCTTTGATGCGGCGGGGTTAGCGGTAGCCTTTTGGCCGAAGTGATAACCGTCATTGAATCAGCCCGTGAAGGTCGTGCCGCTTTTGTGGTGAGGCTTTTTTCTTAGAGTGCGTCTGAAAAAGGAAATTGGGGGTGATTTTGCAAAGTCTGACGGCCAAATAAATGCACAAAACACTTGATCTGCTTGCTTGCTTTTGCGGCTGTCATTCGCGGTAGCGCCAGTGGGGCGATGAAAAAAGCCACTTACGACACCAACCTGACCGACGCCCAATGGGCATATCTCCAACCCCTGCTGCCCCAACCCGCCAAACTGGGCCGTCCGCCCACCGATCGCCGCCGCATCCTCGAGGCCATCCTGTACTTGGTCAAGTGCGGGTGTCCCTGGCGTTATTTGCCCGCCGATTTTCCGCATTGGAA
>CAIQKM010000121.1 GCA_903872345.1 uncultured Verrucomicrobia subdivision 3 bacterium
ACACGCCCGGCGACGAAGGCGCAGGCTGCATGGGCGTGGATTCAGGGGAAAAGTCTGAATCGGGTTTTACCTCCCGCCGCAATATTTGCTGGAGTTTCGATCCCTTTTTGTCAAATTTTCCGGCTTATGGGATGGCTATGTTCTCAATTTAAGGTCTCCGACCGCGGCGGGAACATATACTTTTCTGGGAAATCATCTGTGGATTGACACGGGCGGGCGATTGCTTGGCAAACCGGGTGGGGCCGTGACATGCAGCGCCAATTATGTTCTAAACGGGGGGTATTGCGACCCGGCGAATGCGAGCACCGATAACAACCTTTTGACATTGGCGGGCACCGTGACGGTCAACGCCGCGTCGGCCTTGGGTGCTTACGGTGCCACTACCAGTGGCTCTACTTTTGAAACGCTTGATGTTACCGCGCCCATTAGCGGCTCGGCGGCTTTGCAGGTTTCGGGTTCGTCGGTCAATGCTGGCGCCGACACTGGCTTGGTGCGGTTAAGTGCGGCCAACCCTTACAGCGGTGCGATCACGGTGACGAACGCAAATGGCGGAACCGTGGCCAGCACCGTCAGCCGCATCCTGCAGTTAAACAACCTGAACGCCTTGAGCAACGCCACCTTGAACTTGGCGGCCACTGCGGCCAATCCGTTGTCGTTCTCCAATGCGGTCAACACCGGCGCATTCAACATCGGCGCGTTGTCCGGTTCCTCCCTCCAGGCGTTGAAAGACACGGCCGGCTCGCCGGTGACCTTGTCGGTGGGCGGGAACAGTGCCAGCACAACCTATTCGGGTGTTTTGAGCGGCACCAACGGCGCCCTGGTTAAAACCGGCGGCGGCACGCTCACGCTGGCCGGAACGAACACTTACACCGGCAACACGACCGTGAACGGCGGCACGCTCGAAATAGCCGTGGCGTCGCTCGCGGCGTCTTCGACGGTGACAGTGAATAACGGCGCGCATCTTCAACTGGACTTTGGTGTCACCAACCAAATTACCGCCCTGGTGCTCAACGGTGCCAATCAGTCGGCGGGCCTTTACAGCAGCGCCAATGCGTCGCCTTATCTGACTGGTTCGGGCTATCTCCTCATCCCGCCCTCCAACCTCACTCAGGCGCCTACGTTCAGCCCGCCGGCCGGTAGTTATATTGGCGCACTAAACGTGACCATCAGTTCCGCCACCGCTGGTGCCACTATTTATTACACCACGGATGGAAGCACGCCTACGACGGCATCTCCCAATGGTGCCGCGCCGGTGGCCGTAGTGTTGCCTGCCAACACCAACCTTACAATCCAGGCTTTCGCTCTGGCGTCGGGTTATAACGCCAGCAGTGTGCAAAGTGCAGCTTATTCGACCTACACAAACTATGCTTGGATTAATCCGGCGGGCGGTAATTGGTTTACCGCGACGAACTGGACTAACAACGCGGTTGCCAACGGTGTCGGCATGCCGGCGGATTTCAGCGAACTGGCCTTGAGCGGCAGCGCCACGGTAACACTCAACACCCCAATCACGGTGGGTTCTTTGATATTTGGGGATCAGGCCAATGCCAACAATTGGACACTGGCCAACGGTGGCGCCGGCCCGTTGACGCTTAATAACGGAACCAACACGGCGGCAATAGTTGTGAACAATCAAACCACCACAATCAGCGCCGTGCTGGCCGGCACCAACGGGCTGGTTAAGACAGGGTTGGGTGTTCTGGTGTTGACGAATGCCAACACCTTTTCTGGGGGTGCCACGGTCAATGGTGGAATGCTCGCACTGGACTACAATGTGGGCGACACGACGACCGGCACACTGGCGGGCGGCAAATCGGTTACGGTGAATGCCAACGGCACCCTGCGGCTGGATGTTGAGGACGTGCTGGGATACAACGGCGGCATCCCCTCGGCGTTGAACATCAATGGCGGTCTGGTGACTTCAGCCGATGTGGCCAACACGACGTCGGTTCAAAACGGTGGCACCAGTTTCCGGGTGACGCTTCCGACGCTGAATTTTTACGGCGGCACATTGAGTTCAGGCGTTAACAATCAGGGTGATAATTATGGTGGGAGCTATCTGCTGAACGCGGTGAACACCTACTCAAATACTTCCACTGCCGTCATCAACGCCTATTCCGTCAGCTTGCAGGGCAATGGCACGATTACAGTGGCACCAGGCAACACGCCGTCGGGCGTGGATTTGGATGTGTCATCCCAGCTTCGGGGTTGGGGGGGCAACACCGCTTTCACCAAGGCGGGCGCAGGAGTCATGGAGTTGGATCAGTATTCCACTCCATACAACAATGCGGTGAATGTAAACGCCGGAACGCTGATTTTAAATGGGACGCTTGGCACCGGCCCGATAACTGTCGCGGCCAACGCCAAATTTCTGGCTGCAGGGAGCCTTAATGGCACGGTCGCGGTTGCCAACGGAGGCACGTTTGGGGTGGGCTACACCAACATCAACTCGTTAATATCTTACAGCACGGTGACGTTCAACTCCGGCAGCACGAACTACATGAAGATCAGCAAGACTGGCGGCTCGGCGCAGTCTGACCAAGTACAGGATTTGACCAGTGTTACCTTTGCCGGCACATTGGTGGTGTCCAATATCACCAGCGACGCAACCTCCCTTTCCAGTGGTGATACGTTCTCCTTCTTTCCGTCGTCCGCTGCTTATAGCGGCAACTTCAGCAGTGTGGTGCTTCCCGCGCTGCCCGTTGGGCTGGGCTGGGATATCAGCCAGCTAAACAACGGCATCATCACGGTGTCCAGTTCGGCGGCGCCGCCGACGTTCAGCCCGGCGCCCGGTGGTTATGCCGGCGCGCTTACTGTGACCATCAGCTCCCTGACGCCGGGTGCCACCATTTATTACACCACGGATGGCAGCACTCCCACGACGTCATCGCCCGGCGGGACTACGCCGGTTACCGTGATTTTACCCGCGAATACCAATATCACGATTCAAGCTTTTGCCTTGGAGTCGGGTTATTCCGCCAGCAGCGTGCAAACTGCAATTTACTCGACTTATGCAAACTATGCTTGGATCAATCCGGCGGGCGGCAATTGGTCCGGCATGGCGAACTGGTCAAACAACGCGGTTGCCAACGGTGTCGGCACACCGGCTGATTTCAGCGAACTGACCTTGTCCGGTGACGCCACCGCCTACCTTGATACTCCGGTCACAGTGGGATCCCTGACGTTTGCGGACCAAGGCAACGCTTCCAATTGGATCTTGGCGGATGGCGGCGGCGGCCCCTTGACCCTCAACAACGGAACCAACGCGCCGCTGATCGTGGTCAGCAATCAAACGACGACCGTTTCGGCCGTGCTGGCAGGCTCCAGCGGCTTTGTCAAAACCGGTGCCGGCGCGCTGGTGTTGAATAATCATATCGTGAATTCCGGCCCGCTCGTGGTCAGCAATGGAACCGTGGCGTTGGGTTACAATCCCGGTGATGGCCCGACTGGCACGCTGGCGGCCGGAACGACCAACACCGTAAATAGTGGCGGGACATTGTTGATGAATGTGCAGGATGTAATGGGCTATGGCAGCGGTAACACCGCGCAACTTAATGTCAACGGCGGGTTGATCACCTCGGCCAATGTGCCCAACTCAACCCCGGTTCAATGGGGAGGAACCAGTTTCCGCGTATCGCTGCCGACAGTCAACTTCACCGGCGGCACGCTCAGTTCGGGAACAAATAATCAAGGCGACCAATATGGCGGCAGTTTCTTGGTCGGCAATGTCAATACTCTGGCCAGTTCCAACACGGTGACAATGAATGCTTATTCCGTGAGTCTCAACAACGGCACCTTTACGGTCGCGGCCGGCAACACCACTTCCGGTGTGGATTTGAGCGTCGCCTCAATTCTTGAGGACTTTGCCTACGGTTCCAGGGGGTTCACGAAGGCGGGGCCAGGCGTGATGGCGCTTTCGGGAGCAAACACCTATAGCGGCGGAGTCCAGCTTAACGGCGGCACGTTGTCGCTTGCGAATGTCAATGCTCTGGGCGCCAATGGTAACACGCTTTTTATCAATACCTCGGCGACCGCCGCCGAACTCTCGACGGATACCGGATTCGGGGGGGCTAATCCGCTCTACAATGTAACCTTGAACCAAATTGGACCGTACGTCGGCACGATGATTTTGAATCGCGCCACGCCCGGAGCCGGCACGCCCATCACCCATAATTACGGCGCGCTGACATTGAGTCTGAATTATGGCGCCCCGACCGCCTTGTATGTGCTGGCCGGGCCGAACGCCCCGACGGGCGGCGCGGTGGACACGCTGGCCTTCTCCAGCTTGATTTTCGGAAATTGGTATAGCGTGACGGAAACCATCGCCCCGACCAATGTCAATGTAGTCATCGCCGGCACAGCCTCAGCGGCACAGAGTCAAGGTAACGCCTCAACCCAGTTCGCAACTCTGGACCTGGACGGCACCTCGACGGGGAATCAGATCACTGGAGCCATTGTTGACAATGCCAGCGGCAACACCTACAACGCCGCCGCCATCCTGAAGAGCAACCGCAGCACCTGGACGCTCTCCGGCACGAACACCTACACTGGCAATACCACAATTGGCGGCGGCACGCTGGCGTTGACTGGGAATTGCTCGATTGCCAACACACCGAACATTACCATCGCTGGCGGAGCGACATTGGATGTATCCGGCTTGAGTTCGCCGTTTGTTCTCGGCAGCGCCCAGTCATTGGGCAATAGCTCGGCCACAGCGGTGTTCGCCGGCAACGGTAGCATCGGCACGGGAAAACTTGCGTTGAATTACACGAACGGATTACCCGCGCTGACCGTGAGCAACGGAACCTTGACGCTGTCGTCCTCCACGGTGTTCCAACTTAACAACACCGGCAGTCAATTGCCCGGGGGCACCTACACGCTCATCTCCACCGGCGCTGGCGGAGTGGTGGCAGGCACGGTGCCGACCGGCGCGATTACGGTTGGTGGCGGCGGAGCGGCTTCAACCGCAACTCTGGCCATTACCAATGGTCAGTTAAACTTGGTGGTGGCCAGTTCGGTCAACCTCACCCCGACGAATATTTCCGCGACGGTTTCGGGCAACAGCTTGAATCTCTCGTGGCCGGCGGATCACTTGGGTTGGACGTTGCAAACCAACAGCGTCGGTCTAACGGCGACCAATCAGTGGTTCGCCTATCCCGGGTCCGCCGCCGTGACCAATGTGAGCATTCCGTTTGACCATGCCATGACTAACGTGTTCTTCCGCATGGTTTATCCTTGAGGTCGGGGGCGTTAGGGAACGTGCAAGACAGGGTGTCTGATTGAACGTCAGACACCCTGTCCTCTAAACAGTTAAATATATCTCTATTATAAAGATGCCGCCAACCTTCCAGGAAGGGCGTTGGTTTTATTCGTGCCCAACACCCTGTGTATGGCCATGCCTTTGTTGATAAGCATATTCTCCAATTTTCAAAATTGACCCAATGAAAAATCAGGAATCCACGCCGACCGTTTCATTTATAAGACAAATCATCCATCGCGGTCACGCATGCGGACTGGGCCGTTGCCGGCCAGAACGGGAACGAGTCAAAGCCCGCACTCGGAGCGGTTTCACCTTAATTGAATTGCTCGTGGTCATCGCCATCATTGCGATTTTGGCGGCCATGTTATTGCCGGTGTTGGGCAAGGCCAAGCAACGTGCGCAGGCGATTCAATGTGTGAACAGCGGCAGACAGCTTACCGTGGGCTGGATTATGTACACGGGGGACAACAATGGCAACCTGTGTCCCAACCCGCTGTTGAATGCGGGGGGGAGTTCTATTCCGGACTGGGTTTATGGCACGGAGAACTTCCTGCCTTCAAACCCGGATAACACCAATTTGACTGTCCTATCCACTGGGTTGCTCTGGCCCTATACCAGAAGTCAAGGCATTTACAAGTGCCCGGCGGACATCTATGACGTTCCAGGGGAGGGGGCCAGGCTGCGCAGTTACTCCATGAACGGATTTATCACGGGTGGTTCAGCCAACGCCGCCGCTTTCGCCAACGCCGGATTTTTACAAATCAGCGGAACATGGAAAATGTATAACAAGGAAACCGACCTTATCGCCCCGAAACCGACCGATCTTTTCGTTTTCATGGACGAACACCCCGATAGTATCAACGACGGATGCATTGTCATCGCCCCTTCCACGCCGACCACCTGGCAGGACGACTTGCCGGCCAGCTATCACAACGGCGCCTGCGGCATCAGTTTTGCCGATGGACACGCCGAGGTACATGCCTGGCGTGAGGCCACCACCAGGCGGCCGGTCAAAGGCCAGCAAGATCCGACGCCCAAGCCGGGCACCTTTCCGGTGGATGTGGACATCCAATACATGGATCAACATAACACTGCGCGATAGTCTTTGACATGCGCTCAAGATCCCGGCGAGCGGGGGACGGAGTAAGACCTGTCCGCCAGGGGAAAACCATTTCAAACATTGTTTGGCATCGCATTTTTTACTAATCTGCCGATGATGTTTTCCGCCGTCATCACCAGTGCCGCCTTCGGCACCTTGCGCCGTGGACTTTTTGCCGGAGTCTTGATTTTGGCGACTTGGTTTGGCGGCCTTTGGCAAATATCGGCCGCTGAGATCACAAACGGTACATTCACCAATCTTCAGCAAGTTATACAGGTCTTGGATTCCACTCCTCGTACGGCAGGCAATGTGCGTCTGACCGTTACGGTATGCGCCGCCGACGGATCCGGTACCGGCGTCGTCGCGGTAAAGGACGCCACCGCCGCCGCCATTCTCGATTTGGGATCCCAACCCGCCGCCTTTGTTCCCGGCGAACAAATCATAATTGAGCAAACCAATTGTCTCTTGCGCCTCCGTGACACGGGCGTGCAAATCACCGCCGCGCCGACCATCAATAACGACGGCAGCCATACCATGTCCGAGGCAAGGGGGGAGACAACTCTGGCCGCCGGCCGCCATCCGCTGGTGGTTGAATGGTTCAACGGTTACAAGGAATATGGTCTGGAAGTGGGGTGCGCGGAACCGGGTGATACGATGCACCCGATGACGGCAACAAACCTATGGCTTGGCGGGAGCAATGGTTTGAACGGGTTGCCGGGCCTGGCGGTGGATTGTTATGAAGGAACCTGGAACAATCTTCCGGACTTTAACTTGCTCCCACCCGTTAAAACCGGCATCGCCACCAACTTCGATCTCAAATTTTGCACCCGGGGAGAGCGTGTCGGGCTTCGGTTCAGCGGATATTTTAATGCGCCTCGCGAGGGGAAATATATTTTCAGCCTGCTTTCGGATGATGGCGCCATGTTGTTTCTGGGCGACCCGCTGGTGGCCGTCAGGAAATTGGGCGGTGGCCCCGCGCCGGCGCCGGCGGATGCGTTCATTGGCCAGCCCATGGTTGATCCCAAAGAACAGGCATGGATGGCGGTTGAAGGGCGCGTCAAATTTATTACCCAAGTGGACAAGGGAATGGAGTTTCAATTGCTCTCCGGTTATGCCGCCCTTAATGTCCGGGTCGCTGATGCGGCGGGAATTGACCCTGCGACCCTGGCCAATGCCCGCGTGCGTGTCGCCGGGGTCGGCCACGGAGTGTTTAACGCTGAAAATCTGCCGGTACTGGGCGAATTGTCCGCGGCAAGTGGCCGGGATGTCCAAATGTTGGAGACCTGCCAGGCGGTGACGAATAAATCCCTGTCCCTCACCACGGTCCAACAAGTTCAGAGTTTGAGCGCAGCGGAAGCAAAACGCAATTTGCCCGTGAAAATTCGCGGGGTCGTCACGTCCGCCCCGGCAAGGTATGTCAACGGTCTGACCATTCAGGATGGAACGCGTGGCATATACGTGAATCTTGAAGCAATCCCTTTTTGGATCGCCCCGGCCGTGTCGCAATATTGGGAAGTCGAGGGTCATACGAGCCCGGGCAATTTTGCACCAGAAGTGGTTGCGGATAAATTAACCCCGATAGGACACGGGCAATTGCCTGCCCCGGCGCACCCTTCCTGGAATCAATTGATCAACGGCAGCATGGACGTGCAATGGGTCGAATTCCAAGGGCTTGTTACCGGGGTGCACAGCAACACGCTGACCATGCTGATGCCCGAGGGCAACCTTAACGTGCAATTGGAAGATTACGACGAACATGACTTGAGCCGATTCAAAAACGCGGTCATCCACATTCGCGGCCTGCTCCTGGCCGGGTGGAACGCCGACACGCGCGAGGTTCTCGTCGGCAGTTTGCGAATTGAAAACGGCGGCATCAGTGTGGATCGGCCGGCGCCCACTGATTTTTCCGATGCGGCGGCCAAGAGCATCCACGACCTTTTGCTGTTTGATGCCCAGGTCCTGGCATTCCAGCGCGTCAAAATCACCGGCCAGATCGTTCATGGCGGCCGGCAGCAAATGTTCCTCCAGCAGGGCGAGTCGGGTTTGCGGATTCTGCCGGTGGAAAATTCTCCCACCAACATCCAAACCGGGGATCTCGTTTCGGCGGTTGGGTATCCGACCATTGCCGGGCCTTCCCCGACTTTGCGGGAGGCGTTTGTGCATAAGATCGGTCACGCCAGCTTGCCCGCGCCCAAACTTCTAAGCGAGCCGGATTTGAAAAACTGCCGCTTGGATTCGTTGTTGGTTCAGGTGGATGGAAAGCTAAATGGCTGGCATCGGGAAGGGAATGCGCTGGTATTGGAAATGCAAGCCGGTTCGCAGCCCTTTTTTGCGCGTCTTGAATCCGGGGATGATAGTGATGCCCCTCCGCGGGTTGGAAGTCGGTTAAGCCTCGTGGGGGTGTATCTGGCGCAAGGTGCCGACCAGCGGACGGGAAACTCGGCGGTTGGGTTTGAATTGTTATTGAATTCCCCGACCGACATTCGGGTCAACTCGCAACCCACCTGGTGGACCCTCCCGCGATTGCTCGGGGTGACGGGCGCTTTGGCGCTGGCATTGGCCTTGACCGGCTTTTGGATTACCCAGTTGCGCCGCCAAGTCGAACAGCGCACCGCCCAACTCCATCAGGAGATTCACGCGCGCGAGCTGGCCGAGCGGGCGCGCGCATTGGAGGCGGAGCGGGCGCGCATTGCCCGCGATTTGCACGATGACCTCGGCTCCAGTCTGGCGGAAATCGCCATGCTCGCCAAATCCCAGCCGCTTCACCGCGAGGCCAATGCCGGTTTTTCCGCGCTATTGGATGCCATCACGGACCGGGCGCGGGGACTTATCGCGGCTTTGGATGTCATCGTCTGGGCGGTGGACCCGGAGGAAAACACGCTGCAATCGCTGGCGGATTACTTCAGCGGTTTTGCGGACGAGTATCTTTCCAACTGCGGCATCGTTTGCCGCTTTGAAATTCCGATTTCATTTCCGGCCATTACGCTGGACGGCCGGCTGCGGCATGACTTGTTTTTGGCGGTCAAGGAGGTGTTACACAACGTTGTGCGCCACTCGCGCGCCAATGAAGTGCAGTTCGTCATGGCGCTTTCCGACGGCATTTTAGAAATTACGATTTCCGACAACGGCACGGGTTTTCTTGCCGACGTGGAACACGCCGGTCATGGCCTGAAAAATCTGGCCGGCCGGCTGGGAAAGCTGGGCGGCACTTGCCAGCTTGATTCGCGCATCGGCGCCGGAACTACCGTCCGAATTCAACTCCGACTGCCACCCGCCGCGGTCAAGCTCACAAGAGTATGATATACATCATATTGATTATTTTCTTTTTGAAAACAACCCACTACGATGACTTATTGATGAATGCTCATATGCCAAAATGTACGACTGAAATGGAACGGAGGTTTCGCAGTGAGCAATGAATTGATCACGAAAGTGGGCATAGTCGAAGACAATGCCACCTTGCGCCAATGTCTTACCAGCTTAGAGTGCGTCTGAAAAATCATGAATGCTGAGGGATCAAGCCAGACGGCGGAGTTGGATTCGGATCATGGCGATATAGATCCAAGCCTCGGCACTGGACTCGGTGGTTTCGTAATCCCGCACCAGTCGCCGCTGGCGC
>CAIQKM010000122.1 GCA_903872345.1 uncultured Verrucomicrobia subdivision 3 bacterium
GCAGATCCAGGCCGGCATAATAGGTCTTTTCCATTTGGTTTCCTTTCAGTTTTACGTCTGTTTATTTGAGAACTAACCAGAACGTTTTACTGGAAGGAAACCTCCCTTGACCAGCCACACTTAATGTTTATCAGGGTGAGGAGTCGAGATTCGAAAAAATTGATGCGAACATTCTGACAGAAAAACCGGTTTGATTCCGGAAGACCCTATTTTAAATATCCGTTCTGAAAGACATTTTATTTTGCCGAAAAAGTCTCCTGAAGTCAGTGCCCGCGAAAACTCAATTTCAAACTTAATTCATCATTTTATGAAATTGGGTGTCAGAAATACGCAATCGGCATCATTAGAACTTTTGGATCCCGGCCCTCCTCGTTTGGCGAGGAGAGGGAGAAGAAACGCCCGGCGCGCGAGGCTTGAATTTTTTGCCGCAATTCGCATCCTGTGCGCGTGAATCGCATCCAAACCGCGCGCCAGCTTCGTCACGACCAGACGGACGAGGAACGGGAGTTATGGCGCGCGTTGCGCGGTCAGCGGTTCGCGGGTTTCAAGTTCCGGCGGCAACATCCGGTCGGGGATTACATTTTGGATTTCTATTGCGCGGCGGCGCGGCTGGCGGTGGAACTGGACGGTTTTCAGCACGGCTTGCCGGAAGGTATGGAGCATGATGCCGCCCGGGAAAAATTTCTGGCGGGGCAGGACATCGAAACGCTGCGTTTCTGGAATCGTCAGTGGCGGGAGAATCGCGAGGGCTGTCTGCTGGCCATCTGGGATGCGGTGCAACGCCGGTCCGGCTGCGTACGGGTGATGGAGAATGTGGCCGCGCAACGGTTTGTGCCGCCGGATGAAAAGAGCATCAAACGGATTTTATAGTTTTGGCTCCTCACCCCAGCCCTCTCCTCAGTTGGGCGAGGAGAGGGAGAAGGAAGCGTCAGCCAGCCGCAAGCACCTGCTTCAGCACGTCCAGGCAGCGCTGATTTTCAGCGCGGGTGCCGATGGAGATGCGAATCCATTCGGGAAGCTGATAGCCGTCCATGGGCCGGGCGATGACGCCGAGCTTTTGCATGGCTTCAAACACTTTGCGGCCCGAACCGGTGCGGATGAGGATGAAGTTCGCGTGGGAGGGCACGTATTCCAGTTTCAACAGGCGCAGTTCTTTCGCAAAAAAGTCGAGGCCGCTGAAATTATTCTGGCGGGTCTGGCGCACATGGGCGTCGTCATCCAGCGCGGCGAGCGCGGCGGTTTGGGCGAGCAGGTTGGTGTTGAACGGCTGCCGGATTTTTTCCAGGGCGGTGATAAGTTCCGGGGTGCCGACGGCGTAGCCGATGCGCAGGCCGGCGAGACCGTAAATCTTTGAGAAGGTGCGCATGAGCAGCAGGTTTTTGCGCGCGCCCAGGCGGATGAGGGGGATGAGATCCACCGGGTCTTCCAGAAATTCGATATAGGCCTCGTCCATCACCAGGAGGACGTCGTCCGGCACTTCGTTGACGAAGCGGATGAGTTCTTCGCGCTCGGCCAGCGTGCCGGTGGGGTTGTTCGGGTTCGCGACAAAGACGGCGCGGGTGCGCTTGTTGATTTCGCGCCGCATGGACGACAGGTCGTGGCCGAAATTTTTGGCAGGGACGGTGATGACTTCCGCGCCGCACATTTTGGCGACGATGGGATAGATGGCGAAACAGTATTGGGAAACGACGATGTTGGTGTCCGGCCCCAGCAGCGCGTGGCCGACGAATTCGATGATCTCGTTGGAACCGTTGCCGAGGATGAGGTGGCCGGTGTCCACGCCGAGTTTTTCGGCGAGTTTGCGTTTCAAGTAGAAGGCGTTGCCATCGGGATACAAGTTCACGCCGGCGATGGCCTTTTGCAGGGCGGCCTGCGCGAGGGGCGAGGGGCCGAACGGATTTTCGTTGGAGGCCACCTTGATGATGGTCTCGGCGGGCAGGCCGAGTTCGCGGGCGACTTCTTCGATGGGCCGGCCGGGCTGATAGACCGGCAACGTTTTGAGATAAGGACTGAGGGGCAGCATGGTTAAAATGGTTCAGAGGGCATCCACGATTTTCTTCACGTTCACGTGGTTGGCGATGAGGTCGCGGATAACGGATATTTTGGCGGCGTCGGCGGGGCGGGTCTTGACGGTGAGGTTGTGGACTTTGGAGGCGACCACATAGCTGTCCGCCTTGGCGAGGAGCACGGGGATGGGCAGGGTTTGCAGCGCCTTCATGATGGTGGCGCCGGGGCGGAGGCCGCCGGTGAGCACGATGCCGGCCATGTTTTCCAGACTGCCGGGCAGGGTCATGGCGCCGGCGGCGAGCAGGATGTCCTCGCGGTCGCCGGGCGTGATGAGCAGCACGCCGCGCTTGAAAAAGGGAATGGCATTCTGCGCGCCCATCGCGCCGACCACCACGTCATCCACCAAGATTTGCAGCGTGGGCGGCGAATTCAGGAGCTCGGCGTGCAGTTCCTCGCGGATGAGATCCACCGTGGGATTGCACAGGATCTGCTGGTGCGGCAGGACGCCGAGGAGGTCCAACCCCTTGCGCTTCAGACCGCGCCGGACGAACTGGGTGATTTCCGGAATCTTTTCCGCCAGCACTTTGTTGATGATCACGCCGATGATTTCCACGCCCTCTTTTTCAAAGAGCGCCTGGTTCAGGGAGACCTCATCAATCGGTTTGCCGATGCCGCCCTGCGACACAATGATGACCTTGCACCCGAGGGTCTTGGCAACCTGGGCATTCGAGAGATCAAACACCGAACCGACGCCGGCGTGACCGGAGCCTTCGCACAGGACAAAATCTTTTTCCCACGCCACGCGGTCGAAGGAATCGTGAATTTTTTTGACGAGCTCCGCGTTGTTGGCGGACTGGAGGTATTTGCGCGTGAAGGCGGGTTCCACCGCAATCGGGCTCATGTCCACGAGCGGACAGTTCAGGCTGTAAACGGAATTCATCAGCACCGAATCCTCGTCAATCTTCTGCTCCTCAATCTCCACAAAGCGCTGGCCGACGGGCTTGATGTAGCCGATGCGCGGGAAATATTGCTGCAACGCGGCAATGAGGCCGAGCGACGTGGTGGTTTTGCCATCGTTCTGCCGGGTGGCGGCGATGAAAACGCGCGGGGTGGCCTGATTCATGAGTTCTGTAAGTTCAAGTTTTGGAACTGGAGGCGTGCCGGCGGAGACCGCCGGGTTTATTCGCCCGGCAGATGCGCATCCGCACCGGGATAAAGCTTCAGATAGTCGGTCGCCTGCACGCCGATGATGGAGGCCACGCCGAGGATGTCGTGCGCGCTGGAGCCGCGCGATACATCGGCGGCGGGGCGGTTCAGGCCGAGCAAAATCTGGCCGTAGGCATTGGCGCGGCCGACCAGGGAAACCATCTTGCTGGCAATGTTGCCGGAATTGAGGTCGGGGAAAATGAGCACGTTCGCCCGGCCGGCGACCTTGCTGTCGGACAACTTGCGGGAGGCAACCTCGGGTACGAGCGCGGCGTCCACTTGCAATTCGCCGTCGAAATCGGCCTCGATGTTCAGCAACTCGGCTTTGCGGCGGGCCTGGGCGGTGGCGGCCTGCATCTTGCCGATGGAAGGATGGGAGGCGCTGCCCTTGGTGGAGAAGGAAAGCATGGCCACGCGGGGGCGCACGCCAAGCATGTGCCGGGCGAGGCGGGCGGTGGAAATGGCGATGTCCGCGAGCTGATCCACGTTGGGTTCGGGAATCACGCCGCAGTCGGCCATGAACAGCACGCCGTTTTCACCAATGCGCGTGTCTTCCACTTCCATGACCATGCAACTGGAAACCACGTTGATGTCCGGCGCGGGCCGGACGATCTGAAACAGCGGCCGGAGCACGCTGCCCGTAATGTGGGAGGCGCCGGAGACCAGGCCGTCGGCCTGATGCATGGCCAGCATCATGGCCCCGTAGAAATTGGGTTGCAGCATCGCTTCCTTCGCCTCGGTGGCGCGCAGGCCGCGTTCCTTGCGGAGGCGGTAGAGACGGTTGGCAAAGTTTTCCAGATCCTCGCTCGTGGCGGGATTAATGATGCGGATGCCTTCGATGGAAATCTTCAGCGAATCGGCAACCTTGTGAATTTCGGCGGGATCGCCGAGCACAATGGGTGCGCCCAGGCGCAGCGCGGCAAACTGCCGGGCGGCCTGCAAGATCCGCGGCTCGCAGCCTTCGGGGAAAACCACCCGCTTGGGGTGACGCTGGAGCTTCTCGATGACATTGCCAATGAAACGCATGGCCCTAAATTAAACCCCGCCGCCGGTTTCGCAAAACAATTCTCCGGGGGAAATTTTGGAGGATTGGGTTTAACCACGGATGCGCACGGATTGGGAAAGGTGAGGCGAGACACTAATTTTACGAATAGGCACGAATTGCAGGGGAATTGTGTAGGGATGGTGAATTGGATGAGCCATGGACTTCATCGGCTTGATGTTGCACTTATAGAAATAAACAGAAGAAAAACAAGCACATAGCACACCAAGAACAGCCAGCAGAGGAAATACCCGACTGCTGCAGTTGGCGTAAACGGACGAAATTGCTTGCTGAAAACCAACCCTGGAACTGCCGTAAAAGGCCCAAGCAAAAATGATAATAGACCGAGCGCAAGCAAACCCGCCCCGTTCGGTTTTACTGCCTCTTGTGTTTGATTTTGTGCGCTCATATATATTAAAAAATCGCCGTGATCCGGCAAACAGTCAGCCACATTGTTCCGAACCATCACTACTATTTTTGTTCGCCTATGAATCTATTTTATTTCTTGTCAATAAATGCGTTAAGCAAAGCGTCGTGTGTTTTGCAGTCATGCCAATGCAGCAAGTTTAGCCGGATTACCGAAACATTTCGCACCCAAGTAAAAGCCTCGGTAGAAAGCGCTGTTTCATTTGGTTTGCCGGTTCAAGGAAATGTTGGCGCGATAAGCGGAGGCGGATTTAGATTCGAGTCAAAGGGGCGTTTTTTCAGGGGAAAAACCATTTGTCATCATGAATTATTCAAATCTATCTAAAATTTATCTCACACATATGTGGTATTCCAAGGTTTGGAATCTTGTGTTTATATAGTTTATTAGTAGCACTTTTCACCTGCCGTTCATGAGGGGAAAAATTGCGGCGCATTAGCTGTTCAAATTTATCCAAACATGGGCATTGTGACCAATTCCTTTGGCACCCTGGCAATCCAGGGAACGATCCCGTCCCCGCTGGGGGGCATAAAAACCCGCCGGCATACTTTTAATACCCCAATTGCTGCCAGCGCGTTCGGCACCAGATCGCCGGGCGGCCGGCTGGCGGTGGCGTTGAGTCATCGCGCCACCATTGATTTCAGCGGGAACCGTAAACAACCAAACCAAACAAACCCGGCAACCACTAGCCTCACGGAGCCGATAGCATGAAACCCAGTAAGCAAAACAGTTCCTATGAAATCAAAAACATCCCTTGCCTTACCCCGCACATGTCCGCACTTTGAACAACCCGTCCCCCGCCCCGGACGCCACCTATTGGCCGGCTTTCAACTCGCCCTGGCCGGCCTGCTGTTGACCATTGCACTGCTGGCCAGTCCACCACCCGTTTCGGCGGCGGGAACCTGGTCGACCCTCGCCAATCAGGCGCCGGGCGGAGTCGCCCTGATGATCCTGCTCCCGGACGGTACGGTCATGGGTCAGAACGGTACCGCCTGGTACAAGTTGACCCCCGACAGCAACGGCCATTATGTGAATGGCACCTGGACAACCCTCGCGTCCATGCATGATACCCGCACCTATTATCAGTCCCAAATATTGACGGATGGGCGGCTGTTTGTCTCAGGCGGCGAGTATGGCTCCGGCGGCACCAACTGCGAGACGTATGATCCCCAGAGCAACACCTGGACCCAGCAGCCGCAACCCGGTCTGAATCTCATTGATTCCGAGGCCGTAACCTTGCCCAATGGAAATGTGATGGTGGCGTCGCTCTCCACCGGTCAGCCCTGCCTGGTCTATGATATTGTGGCCAATACTTGGTCCGATGGCGCGACCAGCCTGGATGGCCAGGATGAAGCCGCCTGGGTGAAACTGAGCGATGGCAGTGTCCTGACTATTGACCCGTTTGGGACAAATACCGAACGATATATTCCATCGCTTAACCGCTGGATTGCCGACAGCCCGGTGCCGGTGACAATGTACGGTTATGGCGGCGAATTGGGCGCCGGATTTTTGCTTCCCAATGGCAATGTGTTTTACATTGGCGCCACCAACCATACAGCCATCTACACCCCTACGGGAACGACCAATGCCGGCACGTGGACGGCGGGAGCGACGATTCCGAACAACCTGGGCGCGGTGGATTCCTCGGCGGCCATGCTATTTAACGGCAAGGTCCTTTGCGCCCTGGGGACGGACACCAATTTTGGTTCGACCACTTACTTCTACGAATACAACTACGTCTCCAACTCATTTACCCAAGTGAGCAGCCCGACGGGCGGCACGAGCGCCGCGATCATTCCCTATGGCACCCAAATGCTGGATCTTCCCGATGGCACCGTACTCTTTTCCTACGGCAACGCCCAGGTTTACAGCTATCAACCTGACGGTTCGCCGGTAACAAACGGCGTCCCCACCATCGCCAATGTGATTGTGAACAATGACGGGTCCTATGCCATCTTTGGCAAGCTGCTTAACGGGATCTCCCAAGGGGCGGCCTATGGCGACGACAAGCAAATGGACACCGGGCGTCCCATTGCTTACATCACGAATTCGGCCGGCCACGTCCAGTTTTGCCGAACCTATAATTGGAGCACTTGCAATGTGGCCACGGGCACCAACATGCTGAGCACCTCCCTGGCGCTGCCCTCCGGACTGGCGTCCGGAACCTACTCGCTGGTGGTCTCCGCCAACGGCATCAAGTCGGCGCCGTATTCGTTCACGGTTGGATCGGTCTCGCATCCCGCCGCCCCCACCAGCCTGGCCGCCAGCGGCACCTTGGGCGTGGTTAACCTGACCTGGACCCAGTCCACCAACACCGGCATTGCCTACAACCGGATTTACCGTTCCATTAGCGGCAGCGGTGGACCTTACAATTTGCTGGCCACGGTGCCGGCCACCACGGCCTATGCGGACACCTCGGTGACGGGTGAAAACACCTATTACTACGAAGTAAGCGCCATCAACGGGACGGCCGAAAGCGCCTTATCCAATGCCGCCGGTGCGGCGGCGCAGTTCGCCCCGACCGGCTTTTGGAAATTTGACGATGGCAGCGGTACGGTGGCCACCGATGCTTCGGGTAACGGCTACAATGGCACGGTCAGCGGCACCGGCGCCGCCTGGGTGACGGGCTACTCCGGGGAAGCGCTCCAGTTCAACGGAGCGAGCAACTGGGTGGCCTTTGGCACCGGACCTTCGGTGAGCGGGGATAATAATTACACCGTGGCGGCCTGGATCAAGACCACGGCCACGGCCCAGGGCGTGATCATTCAGCAACGCGACGCCGGATACAACGGCGAATATCAGTTCTCGGTGAATGCCAGCGGCACTTTGCAATTTTATGCCTATGGCAGCATCGGCTACCAGTTTAACCTTGCCACCACCCAAACCGTCAACGACGGCGGGTGGCATTATGTGACGGCGGTGCGCAGCGGATTGACCGGCAGCATTTATATTGATGGCACGCTGGCAATCTCAACCAATGGCACGGCCGTGGCGAGCCTGGATAGCACCATCGGCACGTATGTGGCGCGGGATGTCCGGGACAACACCCTCAACTTCAACGGCGTCATTGATGAGGTGCGGCTGTACAACACGGCGGGCTTGAGTGCCACGGATGTGCAAAACCTGTACCGCAGCTACTTCTCGCCGCCGCCGGCGCCCACCGGCCTGACCGCCACCGGCAGCAACGCGGCGGTCTATTTGGCCTGGACCCAATCCACGGGCACCAACCTGACCCAAAACAAGGTTTACCGGTCCACGACCGGCAGTGGCGGAACGTATAGTCTGCTGGCCACGCTGTCGCCCACGACCAGTTACGTCGACACCGCCGTGGTAAATGGCAGCACTTACTACTATTCGGTCACGGCGGTCAACGTTATCGGCGAAAGTGCGCTTTCGGCTTATGCCGGCGCCACGCCCCGGCTGCCGTTGCCGGCGGCGACCGGCAACTGGCATTTCAACGATGGCAGTGGCACGGTGGCCACGGATTCCTCGGGCCATGGTTATAACGGCACGCTCTCCGGCAGCGGAGCGACGTGGGTGACGGGGCGATCCGGCACTGCCATTCAGTTCAATGGCGCGAGCAACTGGGTGACCTTTGGCACGGGCCCCTCGGTATCCGGCACGAACAGTTTCACCGTGGCGGCCTGGATCAAGACCTCGGCCACCACCCAAGGAACCATCATGCAGCAGCGCGATGCTGCGGGTTTCAACGGCGAATATCAGCTGGCATTGAACACCAACGGCACCGTGCAGTTCTACCTGTATGGCAACAGTGCCTACCAGTTCAACTTTGCCACTGCGCAAACCGTGAACAACGGCGCCTGGCATCATGTCGTGGCCGTCCGCAGCGGGTTGACGGGCAGCATCTACATTGACGGCACTCTGGCAGCCTCAACCAACGGCACGGCGGTGGCTACCATGGCCGGCACAATCAGTACGGCGGTGGGACGCGATATCCGAAACAATAACCTCAACTTCAACGGGGTGATTGATGAGGTGCAGGAATACTCGACCTACGGCTTCACGGCAGCCGATGTGCAGACCCTGTACACCAGCTATTGACCGGTCCGGTACCGTGCAATAAATCAGCAAGCCGGGAGGAGCGAAGGCTCCTCCCGGCTTTTTTACATTGCAAAGTCTGCTAATCATCACAGGCCGCAGTGGCAGGAGTAGGAGTCTTTATTGGCTTGCCGGTGCAGGTCGGTTAAGCGGTCGCCTGGAATACCTCTTAGGCAATCTCAGAGCCGCGCGTCCGGTTGATATAGGCGAATGCGCCCTTTTTCAACGATCCACAATTGACTGGCGAATGGATTTTGGCCCAGCCCCTTGGCGAAGATGGCAAGCGTTTGGAGCAAGTCATCCACGGTGGCTTTCTTGGGCAGCCTCAGGACGGCAATGCCGGGATAATCGCCGGGGCGAAAATTGAGCGGATTGGCGAAGTCCAAATCCAGCGTTACCAGTGCGCGCCCCTCGCGGCGGCAGGCTTCGATAAGTGTGATATCGGATGCGGATTCCAGTGATTGGAGTGGAACCGTACAAACATCGTGTCCGGCGGCGACCAGTAATGCCCGCCCGCGTTCACCCAAGTTTTCGTCTAACTTGAGCTTCACACGTGCGCTTCCAGGGGAATGTCCACAAACCGTTCCCGCGACATTTCCGAACCATAGGCGATGCAGGCCAGAATGTCCGCTTCCACGAGTCCGGGATAATTTTGAAGAATTTCCGCCACCGACACTTGATCCGCCAGCAGATCCAGAATAAGCGTCACCCAAATGCGGTGTCCCCGGATGCACGGTTTGCCACCGCAACGCTCCGGGTCAATCCAGATGCGTTCCAACAATTCTTCGCGCGTCAGGCGTTTCATAACAGTGTCAATCTAGCAGAGTCCCGCCGGTTTTGCCACTGCAAGGTTAAACCTCTGGCCGTTCTACCCGCCGTTTGACCGTGAAGCGCTGCGGTTTGAGAAAAACCGCGCCCCGGCTCAAACCGATTGCCTCAAAAATTCATTCACCCGCCCAAGCCTCCCGGTTTAGACTGGGCACGCCGAATGAATCATTACTGGTCCGCGTTTGCGCAACTGATCGCCACGCCCTTTGAGCATGCCACGCTCATCTGGGGCATTGTGCCGCTGTACTTTGGGTGGCTGCTGAACGAACTAACGTCGTCCAAGGCCAGTTTCCGGACGGCCATCCAGACGGGGTTCAGCTTTCTGTGGGCGGCGGCGCAGTGGCTGAGCCAGTATTTCACCAAACGCGACCCGCAGGATGTCCACCGGGAATTGCACGCGCTGCCGGCGGTAAATCTGGCGGTAACCGCGCTCGTACTGCTGTTCGGGCTGACCGCCTTGATCAGCGGGGTGCGCAAACGGTTTCCCAAGTATGGCCGTTTTCTGGGTCATACGCGGTTTGCCAATTATTTCATGATTGCGATTTATCCCATTCAGTCGCACTGGCTGGACTGGACCTGGCTGCGGCTGGAGGCGATTGCGGTGTTCGCCGTGCCGGTGTGGCTGGTGATGTATTTGGGGCTGATGCCGTTTAGAAAGTAGTTGCCTTCAGGGAATTGGCAACGAGCCGTCGCCACCTCGTTTTGACCGGCAAAAACTTGCCAGCAGGGGATTCCCAGCCGACACTGCGGGCGTGAATGTTGAAATTGTCAATACGGGCAGTGAATTGATGCTGGGGCGGGTGCTGAATACGCATCAGCAATGGCTGTGCCGCCGGCTGGCCGACCTCGGCCACGTGGTCACCCGGCAGGTGGCGGTGGCGGATACGGGCCACGCCATCCAGGAGGCGGTACGCGAGGCGCTGGCGCACGCGGACCTGGTAATCACCACCGGCGGCCTGGGACCGACCTCGGATGACATCACGCGGGAACTGATTGCGGAAATGCTGGGCAAAAAACTGGTGCCGAACGCGGACGTGCTGGCGCACATTGAAAACTTTTTTGCAAAGCGGAACCGCCCGCGCCCGGAGCGGACTTCGGTGGAAACGCTGGTGCCGGAGGGGGCGCTGGTATTTCTAAACGCCACCGGCACCGCGCCCGGGCTGGCCATTCCGGTAAACACCGGCAAGTCGAAAACCCAATGGCTGGTGATGCTCCCGGGACCGCCCCGGGAATTGCGGCCGATGTTTGACACCTCGGTGGTGCCGCTGCTGCAACGGGAATTCGCGGATGAAATTTTTGTCTGCCGCACGCTGCGAACCACGGGCATCGGCGAGTCGCGCGTGCAGGAAATGGTGGCCGGACCGCTGCAACCGCTGGTGGAACGCGGGCTGGAGATCGGTTATTGCGCGCGGCCCGGCGCGGTGGATGTCCGCCTGACCGCCGGCGGCGACACGGCGACCGGACTGGTAAAGGAAGGCGAACTCATTACGCAACAGGTTTTCGGCCCCGCCATCTTTGGGCGGGATGACGAAGAAATCGGCCAGGTGGTGGTACACCGGCTGTTGAAATTGAAAAAAACGCTGGCGCTGGCGGAGTCCTGCACGGGCGGACTGATTGCAGATCGCATTACGGATGTGCCAGGCGCGTCGGAAATCTTTTTGGGCGGAGTAGTAAGCTACAGTCACGCGGCGAAGCAGAAGTTTCTCGGAGTCCGGGCGGAATCACTCGCCGAGCACGGCGCGGTCAGCGAAATCGTGGCGCAGGAAATGGCGCTGGGCGCGCGCGCGGCGTTTGGGTCGGACTACGCCATTTCAGTGACAGGACTGGCCGGCCCGGGCGGCGGCACCCCCGCCCTGCCGGTGGGCACGGTGTTCATTGCGCTGGCCTCGGCCAAAGGCGTGGAAGTGAGAAAATTCCTGAATGTGTGGGATCGTCTGACGTTCAAGGAAGTGACGACGACGCAGGCGCTGGTGTGGCTGTTAAATGCCCAATGAATGTTGCCCGTTGATAATCGCCTGAAACGGTTTGGCGAGAGGCTGATCGTTGCCTAACTCCAAAGTTTCCGCCGGCACATCCTGGGCGGCCACCTGCACTTTCACATGCGTGGCGCCGATGGCCTGGAGGCGGCGGTCCATGACTTTTTGAGCGAGACCGGGCTGATTGCATTCGCGGCTGAGGTGCGCCAGATACAGGTGGCGCAATTCGGCGGACATGATGTGCGCGGCGGCTTCGGCGGCGGCTTCGTTCGAGAGATGGCCGTGGCGGCCAAGAATACGCTGTTTCAGGCTCCACGAGCGGCGGCTGTCTTGCAGCAACTTCACATCGTGGTTGGATTCCAGCACGAGCACATTGGCCACGCGAATGCGGTCGAGCACCAGCTTGGTGGCGTGGCCAAGGTCGGTGGCAAAGCCGGCAATACCGGCGGAGGTGCGCAGGAGATAACCGACCGGGTCCTGGGCATCGTGCGGGATCGAAAAGGTTTCAATGGCCACATCACCCACTTCAAAGCCGCCGCCGGTGTTAAAAATGCGCCAATCAATCTTCGCCTTGAGTCTGGCCTCGGAATCCAGCCCGGCCAGGGCGGGATCCTTGGCGCTGCTCCATTTGGATTTGAATGCCCAGATGGTGGCGTCCTGGGTGGGGCGGTTGCAATAAACGGGGATATGAAATTTATCGGCGATGCCGAGCAGTCCGCTGATGTGGTCGGAGTGCTCGTGGGTGATGAGGATGGCCGAAAGATTTTCCGGCGTGCGTCCAATGCTGGCCAGGCGCTGGCGGATCTGGCGGGGCGAGAACCCGGCATCCACCAGAATACGCGCCTCCGGAGTTTCCAGATAGGCGCAATTGCCGGCGGAACCGCTGCCAAGAATGGTTAATTTGACGGACACCAATTGAAGTTAGTGGCGGGGCGGTGACGGGGCAAATGTTTTTCATCGGCAACGGGGAGATTACCGGGCGGACACAACATTTCATAGCCTAAGCCATTAGAAGTCAACAGGCACCGGCGGAAAAATATCCCAGTTTGAAAAACCCGGTTCGGGATGCGATAATTGTGCAGCTTTCCGCGCCCGTTAAGATGAAAGAGATTTGCCTCGCACCGATGATTGCGAGATGATCGCAACATGCGGGCGCGGCCAGACCGTTGAATTTTTAGAACCATGAACAACATTGGGAAAAAAGCCGCCGGCCTGGTGGTTATCTGGGGGATTTCATTGCTCACCGTTTTTGGGGCGGCCACCGCGCGCACCACCCTGCGGGGACACGTTCCGGCCATTACCAGCCAGTTGACGGCCATCAGTACCCTGCCCGCCACCAACCGGCTAAGCCTGGCCATCGGCCTGCCGTTGCACAATTCGGTCGCGCTCGATGACCTCATCACCCAATTGTATGATCCGCACAGTACCAATTTCCACAAATTCCTGACACCGCCCGAGTTCACCGCCCGGTTTGGGCCGACGGAACAGGATTATGTCAACGTGATCCAGTTTGCGGAAACCAACGGTTTACAGGTGAAAAACCGTCACAGCAACCGGCTGGTGCTGGATGTGGAAGGTTCGGCGGCGGACATTGGCCGCGCGTTTGGCGTCAATTTCCACAAGTACCGGCATCCTACCGAGGCGCGGGATTTTTTCGCGCCGGATGCGGAACCTTCCGTCCCGAGCGGCCTGCCGGTGGCGGACATGTGGGGGCTGGAAAACTACAACCGGCCACACCCGATGGCCCACCTCATGGATCAGGTGAACCCGGTGCCGCAAAACTACAACGGGTCGGGGCCGGGCGGAAATTATCGCGGACGGGATTTCCGCAACGCCTATGCCCCCGGATCGGCGTTGAGCGGCGCGGGCCAGATTGTGGCCATCGCGGAATTTGACGGCTATTACACCAATGACATTACCAGTTACGAAAGTCAGGCCGGTTATACGAACGTGCCTTTGCAAACCATCCTGGTGGACGGCGTGACCAACACGCCCGGCTACAGCGGGGTGGCCAACGCCAACTTTGAAGTGTCACTGGACATCGAAGTGGCCATCGCGATGGCCCCCGGACTGGCCAAGTTGATCGTGGTGGAAGGCAATTCGCCTTATGATGTTTTCAACCAGATTGCCGCCAGCAATAAGGTTCGGCAGGTGAGCTGTTCCTGGTCTTTCGGTTATGGACCAACCCAAAATTGGAATGGCCGCAATACGACCTTGGATTCCATCCTCAAGCAGATGGTCACCCAGGGACAGAGTTTCTTTGAGGCGTCGGGCGATGCCGATGCCTACACCGGCAGCCAGACCTTCAGCAGTGTCAGCGGGCCGATTCCGACGGACAGCCCCTACGTGGTTTCCGTGGGCGGAACCGTCCTGAATATGAACGGCACCGGCGCCAGTTGGTCTTCGGAAACCACTTGGAACCAGGGTGGCAACGTCGGTTCCGGCGGCGGCGTCACCGGCAACTACGGCATCCCTTCCTGGCAGGCGGGCATCAGCATGACGACGAATAACGGGTCCACGGTGAACCGGAATTTGCCGGACGTGGCTCTGACCGCCTCGGCGGTGGCGGTGGTGTACAATAATGGTTCCTCGGCCGGGGCGGCCGGCACCAGTTGCGCCGCGCCTTTATGGGCGGGTTTCAACGCGCTCATCAACCAGCAGGCGGCGGCCAATAATGCCACCAACACTGTCGGGTTTCTCAACCCGGCGGTCTATGCCCTGGCCACCAACTCCAGCTACGCCACATGTTTTCATGACATCACCACCGGAAACAACATCGGCAATAACACGGCGGGCCTTTATTACGCGACCAACGGCTATGATCTGGCCACGGGGCTGGGTACCCCCAATGGCACCAACCTGATCAACGCCCTCGCGCCAAAACCGGGCTTGCTGGTCCAACCGGCCGGCCTGACGGTTACCAACGGCCACAGTGCCACCCTCACCGCCACGCCGCTGGGCGCACCGCCGCTCGCCTTCCAGTGGCAGCTGACCGGCACCAACCTGCCCGGAGCCACGGCGGCCGCGCTGACGATAAATCCGGTCGGCACCAACAATGCCGGCAATTATACTTTGGTCATCACCAATGCCTACGGCGCCATTACCAGCAGTGTGGCGGCATTGACGGTGGTTTTCCCGCCGGCCATCACCAACCAACCGGCGAGCCTGACCGTCTTCGGCGGCAGCAACGCGGTGTTCACCGTGGCCGCCAGTGGCAATACCCCGCTCGCCTATCAGTGGTTGAAGAACGGGACCAATCTGGCCAACGGCACCGGCATTGCCGGCGCCACCACCAATGTGCTGACTCTCACAGCCGTCACCACCAACAGCAGCGGCAATTATACCGTGATCATCACCAATCTGTACGGTGCCGCGACCAGCAGCGTGGCCGGCCTCACGGTGGTGCTGCCGCCCGCGTTCACGGTCTCTACCGTGACCAATCGCACGCTCCAGTGCGGCAGCAATGTGGTGAACCTGGCCGTCACTGTCAGCGGCACGACTCCTCTGAGTTATCAGTGGAGCCTGGATGCCGTGCCCGTCACAAACGCCACCAACACCACGTTCTCCCTTACCAATCTGACGCTGCCCAGCCACACGGTCAGCGTCACAGTCACCAACCTTTATGGCAGCGTGACGAATACTGCCGCATTGACCGTGCAAGACACCGTGGCGCCGCTGGTCACCCTGGTCGGTGCCAATCCGTTTTATGTGGAGCTGGGCAATACGTTTACCGATCCCGGGGCGGTGGCGTATGACACCTGTGCGGGCACGGTGGCAGTAACCGTCAGTGGGCTGGTGAACACCAACACCGTGAGTACCAACACGCTGGTTTACCAGGCGGATGATGGCAACGGCAACACCAACAGTATCACGCGTACGGTCGTTGTGCGGGATACCAGCGTCCCGGTCATCCAATGGAGTTTCACCAATCTGGTGCTGGCGGCCACCACGAATTGCGGCGCGTTGATGCCCAATGTGACGAGTACAAACAACATCATCGCCAGCGATGCCTCCGACAGTCTGACCATCACGCAAAACCCGACCAACCAGACGTTCCTGTCCATCGGCACGAATCAGGTGATCATCACCGTGGCGGATCCGTCCGGGAATAAAGCCTACTCGACCAACACCATCACGGTGATGGATGAATCGGCGCCAGCGATGGTGGTACAGCCCCAAAGTCGGACGAACGCGGTCGGCACCACGGCGGTGTTCAGTGCCGGAGCCACGGCCTGCTCGGCATTGGGCTACCAGTGGTTTTTTAACGGCAATCCGCTGACGGCCGCGACCAACAGCACGCTGACGCAGACCAATTTGGATGTAACGCTGGCGGGGAATTATTTTGTGGTGGCCGCAAACTTGAATGGCGCGGCAACCAGCAGCGTGGCCAGTCTCACCGTGATCGTGCCGCTCGCCTTCACCAGCACCTCGGTAACCAACCAGACCCTGCAGTGCGGCAGCAATCTGGTCATCTGTTCCGTCACGGTCACCGGCACGCCGCCGGTGAGTTATCAATGGAGCCTGGATGCCGTGCCCGTCACGAACGCCACCAACACCACCTTCGCGCTCACCAATCTGACGCTGCCCAGCCACACGGTCAGCGTGACCGCAGCCAATCCTTATGCCAGTGTCACCAGCAATGCCGTGCTGACCGTGCAGGACACCCAGCCACCGCTGATCTCCCTGGTGGGCGGCAACCCGTTTTATGTGGACCTGGGCAATCCGTATATCGATCCGGGGGCGGTGGCCTATGACACCTGCGCGGGCACGGTGGCCGTGACCGTCAGCGGAGTCGTTAACACCAACAGCCTGGGAACCAACACGGTGACTTACCGGGCGGATGACGGCAACGGGAACACCAATACCGTCACGCGCACCGTGATAGTGCAGGATACCAATACGCCCGTCGTGCTATGGAGTTTTACCAACCTGGTGCTGGCAGCGACAACGAATTGCGAAGCGGTGATGCCGGATGTGACCGGCACGAACAGCGTCATCGCCAGCAATGCAGATGGTGACCTGGTGATTTCCCAAAGCCCGACCAATCAAACCTTCCTACCGATCGGCACGAATCAGGTGATCATCACCGTGGCGGACATAGCCGGGAGCACGGTTTACTCGACCAACACCATCGTGGTGGTGGATGAAACAGCCCCCATAATGGTAGTGCCACCACAGAACCTGACGAATATGGTCGGTTCCACGGCGGTATTCAACGCCGGAGCCGCCGCTTGCACGCCGCCGGGGTACCAATGGTATTTCGACAATAACCCGCTGAGCGGAGCCACCAACAGCACGCTGACCGAAACCAATGTCAGCCTGACACTGGCGGGAAATTATTTCGTGGTGGCCACGGCTGCCGGCGGGGCGACCACCAGCGCGGTGGTGACCCTCACGGTAAACCTGGCGGCCGCCACGGTCACGCCGGCATCGTCGGTCAATCCCGCCGGCTTTAACGACAGCGTGACCTTCACCGCCACCGTGAATCCGACCAATGCGACCGGCGCGATCCAGTTCCTGACGAACGGGGTGACGTTCGATACCGAGCCGCTGGCGGCCGGACTGGCCATGAGCACAAACACAACCACCCTGCCGCGCGGCACGAACTGGATTACCGTCATTTATTCCGGCGATGCCAACGACCTCGCCGCCACCAACCTGCTGGCGCAAATCGTCACCAACCATCCGCCCGTGGGCGCGACCATGACGTATTCCTACGGGGCCGGCACGGTGTTGACCATTGCCCTCACCAACCTCTCCGCCCAATGGAGCGATGTGGATGGCGACACAGTTTCCTTGGCGGCCATCAGTCCGAGCACCAACGGCGTTACCGTCACCAACACGGCCGGCACCCTGACGTATGCGAATCCGAACAATGTAAACGACCAGTTTACCTGCACCCTCACCGATGGCTGGGGCGGGACGAATTATCAGATTGTAAATCTTACGGTGTTATTGCCGGCCATCAGCAATATTACGTCCAATCCCGACGGCAGTCTGACGCTCCAGTTTGCCGGGTCGCCGGGCAACACGTATGTCCTCGAAGCCACCGGCACGCTTTCGCCGAGCAACTGGCAGCCGGTGTCCACCAATACGCTCGATGTCACGGGCACGTTGAACTTCAGCCTGACGCCGGATACCAATACTACGCAGAGCTTTTACCGGCTAAGGCTGACGCCGTAGCGGCGGGCATCCTTGCCTGCCGTGGAGCCGGTGCTTCCAGCCCGGCGGAAAAGGCTCCGCAGGCACCAGGGTTGGTTATTCGCAAGCGCCTTGGCGGTTTCACGGTTCTGCCTGGACGGCAAGATACCGCCCTCCACGGCCGGCAAGAATGCCCGCCGCTACATTTCAGGGGCAGTTTCAAGCCACGCCCAAGCCGATCGGGCGCATCCTGCCACTGCCCCCAATCCAGAGCCGTGACATCGTTAAAACCCTTCGCCAACCGGGTTATCTCCCTCTCCGCCATTGATAAATGGGGGAGAGGGCCGGGGTGAGGTGGCGCTCAGCTATTTAACCCGGGGCAGTGTCAAGCTGCGCCCAAGCCGATCCTCGTAATGCAGTTGCGATTGACAACGTCCGGCGGGCGTGGCTCAATCGGCTTACCCATATATGGGCATAATGGTACCATGGATAATTTTTAACCAAGGTTATCTGCGGCACCGCAACAAATTCCGGCTTATGAAAAACTTCCTCCGGGTTGGCCAATCATCCCTGGCTCCCCTTTTGCATCTCACCAGCCTGGCGCTCGCCGTGCTGGCCGGGCTGTGGCACCCGCTAAGCAGCCGGGCGGACGGCATGTTCGTGGCGCCCAAATTCGTCTGGGACAAGCAAAAGGACATCAACGAACCGACCCAAAAGGCCATCATCGTTTATGATGCGGGCCGGGAGGATTTGATTTTGCAGGTAAAGTATGGCGGCCCGGTGGCGGAATTCGGCTGGCTCATCCCCGTGCCGAACAAGCCCACGGTGGAAAAGGGCGACATGGAGTGCTTCTACGAACTGAGCAAGTACACCCAGCAACAATTTCAAGACGCGGGGGTCGGCAACGCCAGCTCGGCAGGGCCTGGGGGTATGAACACACTTGGCATTGGCCGGGCGGAGCCGAACCCGGTGAAAGTGGTGGATTTCAAAACTATTGGGGCCTACGAGATCGCAGTGCTGTCCACCGAAGACACCGGGGCGCTGGAACGCTGGCTCAAGGCGAATCATTTCGAATACCCGCAGGACAAGTCGGATGTGCTGGCCGGCTATGTGAAGCAGCATTGGTATTTCGTGGCGGTCAGAATTAATCTCAAGGGTTTCTGGGCAAAACTGTCGGCCGAGGAGAAACTGGCTAACGGGGAATTGAATCCACTGCACCTCACGTTTGCGAGCGACCAATGCATCTTTCCGCTGAAAATCTCGTCAGTGAACGGTACGCCGTCGGAAGTGCAGGTGTATGTTCTGTCGGCGGAGCCACGGGTGGAACGGGGTATGTTTGAAAAGGATTTCCCGGAGGTGCGGCGGCTGTCGGTCGAACATTTCCACCGGCGCATTGAGGCAATGCAGCAGATGCGGCAAACCAGCCGGGCGTTTATTCAGCGTATGCGCCCCGAATTTGCCGGACCGCCGCCCATCGCCGAAGAAACAAACGTGCCGATAAATCAAATCCTGAGAAATTCCGTGCCCTACGAAAAACTGCTTCAGTTTACCACGGTGGACGGAAAGGAATTTCCCGCCTGCGGAAAAGCCATTCCGCACTTTGCCGGCAAAACCTGGTGGCTGGTCAAAGATACCTGGACCTTCCAGCCCGCTGAAATGCACGACCTGTTATTTGCCCCGGCGGCGGCGGTATTCGTGGAAGATCTGGCCGGTGACGCAGGTTATTATGTGGCGCAAAATCTCACGCGGCTGGGATCAAATGCCGTGCCCATCCTGTTGCACGCCTTGCAAAACACCAATCCAGTCGTGCGGATACACGCCGCTTTCGCGTTAACCGAATGGAATGGCATGCCATTCATGGAATTTTCCCAATTGGCGGAGGCCGTCCCGCCGCTGTTCCAAGACTCCGAACCGGAAGTCCGAATGGACGCGGCGGTGGCGGCGGGCGAGGCATGGCGGCCGGAATTTGCCGCCCCGCTCATCGGTTTGATACAGGATGGGGACCAGAATGTCCGGCAAGCCGCCAGCATGGCTCTGAGCCGCAATACGCGCAACCTGGCGGAACCACCGACCGCGCTGCTGACCATGTTGCGGGATACAAATCTGGAGGTTCGCGCCAACGCGTTGCAAGCGCTGGCAAACTCGCCGGTGGTGATCCCCCGGGAATTGATCGCGCCGCTGCTAAATAGCACGAATGATCACGTATCCGGACCGGCCATTATGCGTCTGGAGCGGGACGGCATGACCATGGAGGACGTGGTGACCTTGCTGCACAGCCCGGTGCCCCGCTCCCGACAGGTCGGGCTCGTCTCCCTGCTGCGCCTCGGCGATATTCAAACCATCGGACTGGTCATCCCCCTTTTGCGCGATCCGAATGCCGACGTGCAAAATCAGGCGGAGAGGATCCTGCAACGATTTTCCGGCCTGACCATCCCGGCGAATCAGCCGGCGCAATGGGAACTGTGGTGGGCGAACAACAAAAACACCTTCCAGATCACGAGCACCACCCGGGCCATTGAAGATTACCCGGAGGATGGAGATTTGTACCACAGCCGGGGCTGCCTCTATTACAACGCGCAGAATTTCACCAATGCGCTGGCGGATTTCAAAAAGGCCTGGCAATTGAAATCGCAAACCCCCGATTATTCCCATTACCGGGCCTGGCTCATTCGCGCCCGCTGGGGTGAAGCCCCGGCCGCCACACAAGAGCTGGCCACCTACCTGCAATACCGCACCAATGGTAAGCCGGGGGACTGGTCAAGCACGGTCGGACGCTTTCTGGCCGGGCAAATCAGCGAAGACGATTTTCTAAAGGCGGCGGAAAACCCGAATGCGCAGACCGGCCGCGAGCAACGTTGCGAAGCGTGGTTTTATGCCGGAACCAAACGTTTGATCGCCGGCGACACCGCCACGGCGGCGGATGATTTCAAAAAGTGCCTGGCCACGGGCGTGGTTTCGTTTGAAGAATACACCAGCGCGGAGGCGGAGCTGAAGCGGATGAAGCCGTAGGAATTTGCGATTTCCGATTGACGCGGGCCGGTGGTTGCCCCAGTGCGGGTTAAATTGTCGGCCAAAGGGCAATAAAAAACGCCGCCACAGCATATGTGGCGGCGTTTGTGTAAAAGGGAATTATTTGCGACGGCGGAAGGCCAGGAGGCTCAAGCTGCCCAAGCCCGCCAGCGCCAGGGTGCACGGCTCCGGCGTGGGGGACGCCGCAAATTCCGTTTGCAACGCACCAAAGCCAAAGTCATTGCCGATGGCCGTATCCGGCGCATCGGCAACCCGTTGCAGCAGTCCTGCCGGTTCTGTGCCGTAGGAAGTGAAGGACATCGGGGTGCCAGAACTGGAATCGCCATGGTCAATATCAATCAGTAAATTGCCCTGACTCGGATCGTAAGTAAACGGCGTGGTCAGATTAAAGGTGGTTAATCCGCCAATATCGGTCAGCGTGATCGGCCCGGAAAATACCGTGGTTGCATCCGCTCCGACATTGGCCGAATACGTCGTTGAGAGCGATCCCGGGGTAACCGTGGTGGTCGAAAACGTTATGGAAAAGGACGGATATGATATGGGTCCGGTGACGCCGCCATCATTGACAAAGCTAAATGAGCTGATGGAAATGGGCGAAGATCCAAAAAAACTACTGCTGTAATCCTGCTGCCAGCGGAGCGAACCGGGATCGGTCGGCCAGAAATTGCCCCCCGTGGCACCCGCCGGCTGGACATAAATGGTGGTTTGAGCGTTTGCGGAAATCGCGATCGTGGTCGCGGCGGCAAACAGGAGCGATTGCAAATTATTTTTCATATGTTTTTTAATATGCACACCAATTTTTAGGATTCGAAATATGATTGTCAACTTCCAATATTAGTCAACGAAAAGACAAACCGTTTGCGGGTCGGATTTCCTCCCTCGCCGCTATTGGTAATGGGAGAGAAGGCCGGGGGGAACTGGTGCTCATCGTTTAACCCGGTGCCTGGTCGGGATACGTCCCTATGAAGCCATGCCTCGCCCCCCGGCTTGGCCCGGTGCGGCATATCCGCTAGACTCCCGTCGTGAGCAATCTTCTCCAACGGCTGGCCGTCAGCCTGGCGGGTCACCGGCTGATTCCGCCGGGGCAGCGCGTCCTCGTGGCGGTTTCCGGCGGGGTGGATTCCATGGTCTTGCTGCACACGCTGCACGGTCTGGCCAGGCGAAACCGCTGGCAACTGGCCGTGGCCCATTTCAATCATCAGCTCCGGGGCCGCGCCAGCCGCGCGGATGCCCAATTGGTGAGCCGGACAGCGGCGGCGCTGTCCCTGCCCTGCTTCAGCGCAAGCGGCGATGTCTCCGGTTACGCCCGACGCGCCAAAATTTCGGTGGAGATGGCGGCGCGCACCTTGCGTCACGAATTTCTGGCGCAGACGGCGCGGGACCATAAAATCCCCGTGATCGCGCTGGCCCATCACGCGGATGATCAGGTGGAACTGTTTTTCCTGCGCCTGCTGCGCGGGGCGGGCGGCGAAGGTTTGGCGGGCATGAAACGGCGCTCGCCGTCACCGGCGGACCGGCAGATCACGTTATTACGACCGCTGCTGGAATTCACCAAAGCGGAGCTGCGGGAATTTGCGCGGACAAACAAAATTCGTTTTCGTGAGGATGCGACCAATGCCACCAACGACCCGTTGCGCAACCGGCTCCGCAATGAACTGCTGCCCCTGCTGGTGGGAAAATATCAGCCGGGTCTGGCCGGCACCGTTTTGCGGACCATGGATATCCTCGGCGGCGAAGCGGAATTTGCCACCGAAACGGCGCGCGCCTGGCTCGCAGAAATCCGGTTGCCAAAACCAACCCGCGCGGTGCCGCCCTACGACCGGCTCCCGTTGGCGATCCAACGGAAGACCGTGCAACTTCAAATGGCCGAACTGGGGGTGCCACCGGAATTTGATCTCATTGAACAATTGCGTCAGTCGCCGGAAAAACCGGTTAACGCCGATTCCGGCCGGTTTCTCTGGCGGCAGCCGGATGGCCAACTCATCTGGCATATCCCCCCGGCAACTAAATTTAATTCCGGGCAATTGGCGGTGACATTAAAGGGAAAAACCGGCAACGCGGCTTTTGCCGGCCACCGTTTCCAGTGGAAAATGGAGTTACTGAAATCCTTTGCGCGGCCACAGCCATTGGCGGGCAGGGAAACCTTCGATGGAGATAAGGTGGGTCCCAATATTTTATTGCGGCACTGGCAGCCGGGCGACCGATTTCAGCCGATTGGTTTGAAATCACCGGTTAAATTGCAGGATTTGTTCGTAAACGCGAAAATCCCCGTCCAACAGCGCCGCGAACGGGTACTGGCGACGACAGCGGACGGGATCATTTTCTGGGTGGAGGGTCTGCGGATCGGGGAAAAGTTTAAATTAACCCCGGCCACGCGACGGAAGCTGGTGTGGAAATGGCCCTTAAAACAGCCGGTTTGACCGGCAAGATTCCATTTGTTAATTCTCTTTACAGGGTGGCGCGGCATGTATATGCTGCCGGACTCATTTAATTTATGGAAGCGAAGACAAAGACGATTGAAACATTTAAGTTGCACGCGAAAGACACCGGTTCTGCCGACGTGCAAATCGCCCTGCTCACGCAGCGCATCAACCATTTGACCGAGCATTTGCAAGGGAACAAGAAAGACCACAGCTCCCGCCGTGGTCTGCTTGTGATGGTCGGCCAGCGCCGCCGTCTCCTGGATTATCTCCAGAGCACCGATCTGAGCCGGTATCAGACGATCACCAAAAAGCTCAAACTCCGCAAGTAATTGCCCATTTAGAATTTATGGAGGGCGCGGCGCGCTTTGCGCCGCCCTTCCATACATAGTCCGGAACCGGCGTGTAAACGCGAGGCACCCTCTTCCTCAACCAATAATCTCGCAAAGAAAGCCCCGCTGCCTTCGGGAAATTTCATTCAGCTCCGAATCAAAGACTCTTCGGGGTTCACTGAAGTTCCTCTGGAGGCGGTGGATTACAAGTTATGTCAGAAAAAATCACCGCCGCCATCGGCGACAAGCAAATTACCATTGAAACCGGCAAATTGGCCAAACAGGCCGATGGTGCCGTAACCGTGCAAATGGGCGAAACGATCGTGGTCGTTGCCGCCGTGGCCGCCACCAAGGCCAAAGACGGGCAGGACTTCTTCCCGCTCACCGTTGACTACCGCGAAAAAGCCGCCGCCGCCGGCAAGTTCCCCGGTGGCTACTTCAAGCGCGAAGGCCGTCCGACCGAAAAGGAAATTCTCACCTGCCGCCTCACCGACCGCCCCATCCGCCCGCTCTTCCCGAAGGGCTGGTACAATGAAGTGCAGGTCCAGACCGTGCTCCTGAGCGCGGATGGCGAAAACGATCCCGATATTCTCAGCATCGTCGGCGCCAGCGCGGCGCTGATGGTCAGCGACATCCCCTGGGCCGGACCGCTCGGCGCCGTCCGCGTCGGTCGCATCGACGGCAAGTTCGTGGCCAACCCCACGCACGCCGAACAGGCCGAGAGCGATCTCGACCTCGTCTATGTCGGCAACGACAAAGACATTGTCATGTATGAAGGCGCCGCCGATGAAATCACCGAAGCCGACTTCAGCGCCGCGTTGAAATACGCGCAGGAAGTCATCCAGCCCCTGATCGCCGCGCAGAAGGAACTCGCCGCGAAAGCCGGCAAGCAAAAGCGCGCCATCACCCTCAAGATCGTTCCCGACGAAATCCTGGCCGATGCCAAGGCGCTCGCCGGCGACCGTTTTGTGCCCGCCCTGCTCACCCCCGGCAAGCTCAACCGCGAAGGCGCCTGCAACGCCATCAAGGACGAAGTCGGCGCGAAGCTCGTGGCGAAGTACGGGGCCGAAAAAGTCACGCCCTTTGTCATCAATGACGCATTCTATTACATCCAGAAGGAAGCCGTCCGCAGTCTGATCCTCGACAGCGGCAAGCGCCTGGACGGCCGTAATTTCGAACAGGTCCGCACGATCACCAGCGAAGTGGGCATTTTGCCCCGCGCCCACGGTTCGGCGCTGTTCGCCCGCGGCGAAACCCAGGCCGTCACCCTGGCCACCCTCGGCACCGGCGACGACACCCAGGAATTTGATTCCTACACCGGCGGCGAGAACCAGAAACGGTTCATCCTGCACTACAACTTCCCGAATTTCTCCGTCGGTGAAACCGGCCGCATCAGCGGTCCCGGCCGCCGCGAAATCGGCCACGGCGCCCTCGCCGAACGTTCCATCGAGCCGATGATCCCGCTCGACACCTATCCTTATGCCGTCCGCGTAACCAGCGAAATCATGGAATCCAACGGTTCCACCTCGATGGCCTCCGTTTGCGGCGGCACGCTGGCCCTCATGGATGCCGGTGTACCGATGATCCGCCCGGTCGCGGGCATCAGCGTCGGCATCTGCACCGAATACAGCGGCGACAGTATCTCCAAGTACCAGCTCCTCACCGACATCATCGGCTGGGAAGACGCGTATTGCGACATGGATTGCAAGATCGCCGGCACCGAAAAAGGCATCACCGGCTTCCAGCTCGATCTGAAGCTCAAGGGCCTGCCCCATGCCATCATGGACATCGCCGTGGAAAAGGCCCGCATCGCGCGCCTGGCCATCCTGGCGGAAATGGCCAAGACCATTGCGGAACCCCGCAAGGACATCAGCAAGTACGCTCCCCGCATCCAGACCCTGAAGATTAACCCCGAGAAGATCGGCGCGATCATCGGACCCGGCGGCAAGAACATCAAGCGCCTCGTCGAAGAATCCGGTTGCGAAATCGACATCGAAGACGATGGCACGGTCAACATCTTCTCCGTCACGGCGGAAGGGATGAAGATCGCCGTGGATGCGATCAGCGGCATGACCAGCGAAGCCGAAATCGGCAAGATCTACCGCGGCAAAGTCGTGACGGTGAAAGAATTCGGCGCCTTCGTCGAATTCCTCCCCGGCAAGGACGGCCTGGTTCACATCAGCGAACTGGCCAACTTCCGCGTGAAGAAGACCGAAGACATCGTGAAAGTCGGCGACGACATCACGGTGAAGTGCCTCGGCGTGGATGAAAAGGGCCGCGTGCGCCTCTCCCGCAAAGCCGCGATGGAAGATCGCGACAAGGAAGCGGCGGTCGAAGCGCCCCAGGCGTAATTCGCAGCCAATAAATATTCCAAGCGCGGAAGGGAAACCTTCCGCGCTTTTTTGTTTTTTTGCTATAACCGCCGCAGACGCCACCGCGTCTCACCCGAATGTGGGATGCGAAAAAGATTCACATGCCGAATGGTTTAGCTACCCTGCCGTCCAAGGTTTAACACATTGTATTCACACTATATGAATTATCGCGTGGTTGTTTGTTCATTTGCCGCCGCCGTATTGGCGGTTACGGGCTGCCGTACAACAGAAGAAAGCGCTGCTCCCAACGTGCCGCCGCCGGGCTTTGCCGCCCTGTTCAACGGCGCCGACCTCACCGGCTGGTGGGGCGCGAGCACGGAAGACCCCCGCAAGTATGAAGCCCTGCCCGCCGCCGATTTTCAGGCCAAACACGACGCCAGCCTCGCGGACATTCACCAGCATTGGTCCGTGAACCAAGGCGAACTGGTAAACGACGGCCAGGGCCTGTTTCTCACTACCGACAAGAACTACGGCGACTTTGAATTGTACGCCGATTACAAGACCGTGCCGCTGGCCGATAGCGGCATTTATCTGCGCGGCTGCCCGCAGGTGCAGATTTGGGATTCCACCGAGCAGGACAAGTTTGCGCTGGGCGCGGACAAGGGCTCCGGCGGCCTATGGAACAATTCCCCCGGCGCGCCCGGCAAAGATCCGTTGGTCAAGGCGGACAAACCGTTTGGCCAGTGGAATCACGTGCATGTGATCATGACCGGTTCCCATGTCTGGGTGTGGCTCAACGGCAAGCAGACCGTCAACGGCGCGGTGCTGGAAAATTACTACGACCGCAAGTTACCCGTACCCAAATACGGTCCCATTCAATTGCAAACTCACGGCGGCGAAATCCGCTGGCGCAATCTGTTCATCCGCGAAATCGGCAGCGACGAGGCGGATCAACGGTTGCGCGGCACCGATCCCGCCGGTTACCAGTCCGTCTTTAACGGCCGCGATTTCACCGGCTGGGCCGGGCCGCTGGACTGCTGCCGCGTGACCAATTCAGCCATCGTCTGGCAGTTGAAAAAGGGCGGCACGATTTATACCGCAGCGGAATACACCAACTTCAGCGTCCGCTTGGAATTCAAACTGCCGCCCGGCGGCAATAACGGTCTGGCCATCCGCTATCCCGGCCACGGCGACACCGCCTATCTTGGCATGTGCGAGTGTCAGGTGCTGGATGATAATTACGAACAAGCCACCGGCGACAAGATTGATCCCCGCCAGGCCCACGGCTCCGCCTATGGCATGGTGGCCGCGCTGCGCGGTTACCAGCATCCCATTGGCGAATGGAATTACGAGGAAGTCACCGTCGTCGGTTCCAAAATCAAGGTGGATATGAACGGCACCGTCATTCTGGATTGCGACCTGGGTCCGGTGAAAACGTTCCTGCACGATTACGCGCATCCCGGCAAAGATCGCACCAGCGGGCATTTCGGCTTCGCCGGCCACAATGACCCGGTAATGTTCCGGAATATATCCATTCAATCGCTGCCCTGACAGCCTTTCACCATGATGCCCGCCCGCCCACATTCCCGCCGGTCATTTCTCAAAACCCTCGGCACCGCCACCGTGGCGGCGCCGTTCATGACGTCTGGGCTGCTGGCCAAACCGCCGCTCCGCCCGCTCCGGCACGCCAGCTTCGGCGCCAGCGGCATGGCCTGGGCCGACCTCACCGAGATCGCCAAACGCCCGGGCGTGGAAATCGTGGCCATTTGTGATGTGGACCGGAACCGCGCCGCCGAAGCATTGAAACAGTTTCCCAACGCCCGGTTTTATCAGGACTGGCGGGAATTGCTGGAACGCGAGGAACACAATATTGATTCCGTCAACGTCTCCACCCCCGACCACATGCACGCGCCCATTGGCGTCACGGCGATGCAATTGGGCAAACATGTCTATGGCCAGAAACCGCTCGCACATGACCTTTATGAAGTGCGCCGAATGACCGAAATTGCCCGGCATCAGGGCGTGGTCACGCAGATGGGCATTCAGATTCATTCCTCGGTCTATTACCGGCTGGCGGTTCGTATCATCCAGGATGGCGTCATTGGCAAGATCAAGGAAGTGCATTCGTGGTGCCCCAAGTCCTGGGGCGATTTCTCGGCCCGGCCGGAACGATCGGATGCCGTGCCGGCGGAGTTCAATTGGGATCTGTGGCTCGGCGTGTGCGCGGAACGTCCGTTCATCGGCGACGCCTATTATCACCCGTCCAACTGGCGCAAACGCTTGGATTTCGGCACCGGCACGCTGGGCGACATGGGCTGCCATATCTTTGACCCGGTGTTTGAGGCCATTGGCCTGACGACGGTTTTAACCGTCCGTTCCGACAGCCCGCCACCCAATGAATATAATTGGCCGCTGAACGGAAAAATTCATTACACCTTCGCCGGCACCCGCCGCACGGAAGGCAAAACCCTGCCCGTGACCTGGTACGACGGCACGGCGCATGTTCCCGCCGAAGTGCTGGCCTTGCTCGATGGCCAGGAAGCGCCGGATACCGGTTCCATTATCATCGGCACCAAGGGCGTCATGGCCCTGCCGCACTATGAAGTGCCGATCCTGTATCCCGCCGCGCAATTCAAGGATTTCAAATTCCCCAAATTGCAGGGTGCCAACCATTGGGGGCAATTCGTGGAAGCCTGTCAGGGCCGGGGCAAAACCACGGCGAATTTTGCGTATGCCGGTCCGCTGACCGAAGCCGTGCTGTTGGGCAGCGTGGCGCTGCGGTTTCCCCAAACCACCCTGGAATGGAACAGCCATCGGCTGCAATTTGGCCTGAAGGATGCCAATGCTTTTGTCCGGCGGGATTATCGCAAGGGATGGGAAGTAAAAGGACTGAGTTGATACAGACACCCATCAACCGTCCGCCTAGCTCTGCGCGGAAGGTGCCGGGTGAAGTATTATCCTCATTTTGCTGATTTAAACGTCTTGGGATGTCACGTCATACATAAGTGACAAGAATCGAGACCCGCCGTTCAATAAATCACAACCAGTTAATAGCGAACAGCAAGCCATCATTCCAACCTCTTACATCTCCCGCCAAAACTAATAATCCACCATGACCATCAGCCTGCCCTGCCCGTTTAACTTTTCTTTGGGGCTTGACGTATTCCACGACGATCACTACCTTCTTTGAATTAAGCGGTAAACTGAGCTGGTTTCGGCCAGCGTTGCAAAAGTCGGAGACAAAAGTCTTTCCGACTTTTTTGTTCGCTGGATACAAACACCGCGAGCGTCAAAATTTTGATCGCATGAATGCAGACTTTATAGCCGGACTGGAATTCTGGGAACGGGAAAAAGGCATCAGCCGCGAAACCCTCATGGCCGCGGTTCAAGAAGCCTTGTTGTCGGCTGCCAAGAAGGCGGTCGGGCCCGCCCGCGAACTCCGCGTGGACATTGACCAGAAGAGCGGCGACATCCGCGCCTTCGCCAAGCTCATCGTGGCAGATCGAGTGATCTCCCAGCACGATCAGATTTCCGTGTTTGACGCCCGGCGCATCAAGCCCGAAGCCAAGGTGGGTGACGAAGTTGAAAAAGAAGTGACCCCGGCCGGCTTCGGCCGCATTGCGGCCCAGTACGCCAAGCAGGCGCTCATGCAAAAGGTCCGTCAGGCTGAAAAAGCCATGATCATGACGGAATACAAGGACCGTGTGGGCGATATCGTCAGCGGCACCGTCCGTCGTTTTGACCGTTCCGACGTGATTCTGGACCTCGGCAAGTACGAAGGTCTGATGCCGAACAAGGAACGCGTACCCACCGAAGAGTATCAGGTCGGCGAACGCATCCGCTGCTACGTCAAAGCCGTGCAGGAAGGCCCGCATGGCCCCGAAATCATCCTGTCCCGCGCTGACACCCGTTTTATCGTCAAGCTGTTCCAATTGGAAGTATCCGAAATCAACGACGGCACCATCGAGATCAAGGGCATTGCCCGCGAACCCGGTTTCCGCACGAAGATGGCGGTTTATTCCCGTGATTCCAAAGTGGATCCGGTTGGCGCCTGCGTCGGCCTGCGCGGCCAGCGCGTCAAGAACATCGTTCGCGAGCTGAACAACGAAAAGGTGGACGTCATTCCGTGGTCCTCGGACATCAAGTCCTTTGTCACGAAAGCGTTGGAACCGGCCAAGCTGCGGAGCATTGAGGCCGACGACGTCCGCAAGCGCCTGAAAATCCTCGTCGCCGAGGATCAATTGTCGCTCGCCATTGGCAAGCGCGGCCAAAATGCCCGCCTCACCTCCCGCCTGACGGGTTGGGAAGTGGACATTGACGCCGAGCACATCGTCACCAAGGGTTTTGATGAAAAGGTGGCCGAAGCCGTGGCGCAGATTGCGCTGATTCCCGGCATCACCCGCGAACAGGCGGATGCGCTGGTGCATGTGGGCATTTTCCGGCTGGAAGATTTGCTGGCCGTTCAACCTGGCGACCTAGCGGACATTCCCGAGATTGGCGCCAGTGAAACGGCCATTTTGCAGGCGGCCCAGGCCGAAGCGGCGCGCCGCACGGTGCAGGTGGGTGATTCCGCCGCGAGTTAGTTGATTTGTTATGGTGCAAACCAGAATAGTTTTGGTTTTTGTTATTTGAGTCATGACGGCGAATTGCACATTTCGTCCCGTGGCAATGAAAAAGATTTATGCCCGTTCGTATATACGACATTGCGAAGAAACTTGGCATCGAGAGCAAAGACGTGCTCCTGATCGCCAAGGACTTGCGCATTGCCGCCGCCAAAGTCCCCTCCAGTTCGCTTGATAAGATCAGTGCCGAGTGGCTCGAAGAGGAAATCATCAAATCGCGGCCTGATATCGCCGCCCGGCTGGCCAGCCCGCACGTTGCGGAGCCCCCCAAACCAGCCCCCGTTGAGGAAAAGATCCTGATCATTTCCGCCCCGCCGGCACCCGCCCCACAACCCGTGGCCGCAGCGGCCCCGGTCGCCCCGGTGGCAACCCCGCCGGAACCGCCGCCAGCCGTCGAAACCAAATCCGCCCAAACGGACGGAGTTGCGCCCGCACCCGCCGCGCCCGCCGTGGCCACCGTGGCCGAGCCGGCGCCAGTTGTTATTTCTCCGGTGGAATCCAAGCCCGCCGCTCCGGCGGTGACGGTTCCGCCCGCCGCGCCCGCCGCTGCCGCTCCGGCGGCGGCCCCGGTGACCCCGCCCCCGGCGCCGAAGCCGGTGGTTTCCGCCCAACCCGCCGCGCCGGCCGCCCCCGCCGTTCCGCCCGCGCCCATTTACCCGGCCAAACCGCAGATCGGCGAACTGGTCGGCCGCATCCAATTGCCCGTCCGCCCGTCCTCCTCCCGTCCCGGTGACCGCAGTGGCGACCGCGGCGTGGTCGGTGGCAACCAGCAGCGGCCCCAGCAAGGCGGCCGCCCCGGTGGCCCGCCGCAGCGCAATGACGGCCGCCCGCAATATCAGCAGCGCGGTCGCGATGGCCGGCCGATTCAGCAGCAACAGCCGCCGCCCCGGCCCGCCCAGCCGCAGACGCCCAAGATTAACCTGCCCACGGATGCGCAGGTCATCTCCCTCAAACCGCCGATCGTCGTTCGCGCCCTGGCCGAAGCCTTGAAGCAGCGCCCCTTCACCATCATCGCCGAACTGATGAAGCTGAAGGTCATGGCCACGGTGAACCAGGCCATTGATGAAAAGATCGCCGTGCAGATTGCCGCCCATTACGGCTATCGCTTTGAAGCGGAAAAACGCGCCAAGGGCGAAGGCGTGGTCCATTCCCAGGTCAAGAAGCTGGAACTGGACATGGACGACAAGCCGGAAGAACTCAAGCCGCGTCCGCCGGTCGTGACCATCATGGGTCACGTGGATCATGGCAAGACCTCCCTGCTCGACGTCATCCGCAAAGCCAGTGTCGCGGCCGGCGAAGCCGGCGGCATCACCCAGCACATCGGCGCCTACACCATTTCCGTGCCGCATCCCGAACGCAAGTCGGAGCTGGCCCAGATCACCTTCCTCGACACCCCCGGCCATGCGGCCTTCAGCTCCATGCGCGCCCGCGGCGCCAACGTCACCGACATTGTGGTGCTCGTGGTCGCCGCCAACGACGGCGTAATGCCCCAGACCCTGGAAGCCCTCGCCCATGCGAAGGCCGCCAAGGTGCCCATCCTCGTCGCCATCAACAAGTGCGACCATCCGAACGCCAACCCGCTCAAGGTCCGCCAGCAATTGCAGGAAAAGGGCCTCGTGCCGGACGATTGGGGCGGTGATACCATTTACGTGGAATGTTCCGCGCTCACCAAGCAGGGCATTGACAAGTTGTTGGAAATGATCCTGCTCCAGGCCGACTTGCTGGAGTTGAAGGCGAACCCCAACCGCAATGCCAAGGGCAACGTCATTGAATCCGGCGTCTCCCCCGGCGGTCCGACCGCCACCGTGCTGGTGCGCAAAGGCACCCTGCACCTGGGCGATGTCGTGATCTGCGGCGAGTTCTACGGCAAGGTCCGCGCCCTCATCAACGAGGAAGGCCAGCGGCTCAAGGAAGCCGCCCCGTCCGTGGCCGTCAGCGTGCTCGGTTTGAACGGTGTGCCCGAAGCCGGCTGGGAATTCAGCTGCGTGGAGGATGAAAAAGCCGCCCGCGCCCTCGCCGAAGAACGCGCCATGGAAGCCAAGAGCCAGAATCTCGAAAGCCGCTCGAAGGTCACGCTGGAAAACCTCTTTGCGTCCCTCGAAGCCGCCCAGAGCAAAGTTCTGCGCGTGGTCGTCAAGGCCGACACCCAGGGCTCCGTCGAAGCCATCGTGGACGCCATCAAGAAGATTGATTCGGACAAGGTTTCCCTCGAAATCCTGCACAGCGACGTCGGCACCATCACCGAAAACGACGTGGCGCTGGCCTCCGCCTCCTCGGCCGTCATCCTCGGGTTTCACACCCGGCTGGACAGCACGGCGGCGGAAAAAGCCAAGCACACGGGCGTGCAGATCAAACTGTACGCGATCATCTATGAACTGATTGATCACGTGAAGGACGCCATGGCCGGCCTGCTGGATCCGGATCTGAAGGAAACCGTCATCGGCTCGGCGGAAGTCCGCCAGGTATTCGAACTGTCCAAGGGCGCGCCCGTGGCCGGTTGCATGATCGCCAGCGGCCGCATCGTTCGCGGCAAAGTCCGCGTCCGCCGCCGCAAAGACATCATTTTCGAAGGCGTCACCCAGTCGCTCCGCCGGTTCCAGGACGAAGTCAACGAAGTCCGCGCCGGTATGGAATGCGGTATCCGCCTGGAATCCTTTGGCGAATTCCAAGTCGGTGACTTCATCGAGTGTTACATCATTGAAAAAACCGCGGCCCGGTTGTGAAACCCCGATCCGATTCATTGCCGCCCCGGGGGTTCGCCTCCGGCGGCGGCGGTTTTGCAAAAAACACCGCCACCCATTAAGCCATGCCCAACCTCCGACATGAACGCGTGCGCGAACTGTTGAAGCGCTCCATCGGTGAAGCCATCCGCCGCGAATTCCACGTGAACGACGTGGGCCTGGTCACCGTCAACGACATCGACATGAGCGGCGACCTCAAGTCCGCCATCGTTTTCATAAGCATTCTCGGCAATGCCGACCAGCAGAAGCGCGGCTTGCAAGAAATCGAAAACAACCGCATCCGCATCCAAAGCCTGGTGGCCAAATCGGTCGTCCTGAAGTTCACCCCCACCCTCAAGTTTGTGATGGATAACTCCATCGTGCGTGGCAATAAAGTGCTTCAGATCATCGAGGAGTTGGAGAAAACCTCCCCGCTCGAGCCCGAGCAGCCGAGCGATGATTCCGATTCCGAGTGAAACCGCATCCCCAAATCATTGACCGGATTCTCGAGGTCATCCGGGAACACCACACCTTTTGCATCGGCGGCCACATCCGGCCGGATGGCGATTGCATCGGCTCCCAACTCGCCCTGGCCCTGGCCCTCCGCGCCGAAGGCAAAAAAGTGACCGTCTGGAATCAGGACACCGTCCCGCAAAAATACAAATTTCTCAATACCGAAGGCCTGCTCCAAAAGCCCGTGAGCGGGCAGAGCTTTGACTGCGTCATCACCACCGATTGCGCCAGCTACGAACGGCTCGGCAAAGTGGGCGATTGCATCAAGAACCGGAAGGTGCTCATCAACATTGACCATCACCAGAGCAATCCGCGCTACGGCGATGTGAACTGGGTTTCCCCGCGTGAACCCTCCACCGGCGACCTGATTTTCCGGCTCCTGAAGGCGGCCCGCTGGCCGATTACCCCGCCCATTGCCGACCTCCTGTTCACCGCCATTTCCACGGATACCGGTTCCTTCCAGTATCCCTCCACGCGCCCCGGCACCTTCCACGCCGGCGCGGAACTCGTAACGCGCGGCGCGAACCTCGCCAAAATTTGCGACGAGGTTTACCAGTCCTATCCCCTTTCCCGCGCCAAACTGCTCAAGCACGTTTACAGCAAGTTCCGCCTGACCGACGGCAACCGCATCGCCTGGTTCTGGCTCAAGAAAGCGGATTTCTCCCGCACCGGCGCCGAGAGCGACGACACCGAAGGCTTGATTGACCACATCCGCGCCATCGAACCCGTGGTCGTCGCCTGCGTCTTTGAAGAAGTAGAACCCGGCCTCACCCGCCTCAGCCTGCGCTCCAAAGACCCGCGCGTGAACGTGAATCTCATCGCCGCCCAATTCGGCGGCGGCGGCCACCCCGCCGCCGCCGGCGCGCGCATCGCCGGCACCCCCCTCTCCACCCAACGCCGCGTCATCGCCGCCCTGAAAAAGGCCCTCAAAGCCGCCAAATAGTTGGCAAGAAGCGGAGAATCCCAATTGGATTCCGACCCCAAGCCCGGCGCCGATTCCGCGGGCTGAAAGCCCGCCAAGTTATAGCCCAGGCAGGAGCGAGTCCGCGAGCGGAGGCCTGGGTAAAATGTCATCAAATCGTTCACCGGCCTGTCGGGCCGGCACCCCGATACGCACAAACGCGTTGCCATCCTCCCCGTCTTCGGCGAATCCCACCGGGATTCCGACCCCCAACCCGGCGGTTGCGGTCCGCGAGCTACCCTGGGTACGCGCCCCCAACCGTCTTCAACCGCAACGCGGTTGCGGCCCAAACCTCAAGGCGCCATTTGCCATCCTCGCCCAAAACTTCCCTTGTCCACCGCTGCCATGGGGACTTGGGTGGGCCGGTGCCCCCGATAGGGGTAGGGATGGGGGATTAGCCCCACCCCTCCCTCCGAACCGGACGGGCGGATTTCCCGCATCCGGCTCTCCAGTCAGTGGGTTCGTAGTTTTACGATTGTCCGCGTATAAGCATGTTCCGCCACCAA
>CAIQKM010000123.1 GCA_903872345.1 uncultured Verrucomicrobia subdivision 3 bacterium
CGCCAGCGGCGACTGGTGCGGGATTACGAAACCACCGAGTCCAGTGCCGAGGCTTGGATCTATATCGCCATGATCCGAATCCAACTCCGCCGTCTGGCTTGATCCCTCAGCATTCATGATTTTTCAGACGCACTCTTAGGGGAAGCAAGCTTGCGGCTCAATCAATCGAGCCTCCTGCGCCCCCTCCAAAACCACCGCCACCCCCACCGCCACCCCCACCGCCGCCGCCCATTCCAACCCCCACGCCGGCTGGATACAAACTGACGACCGGGCGGCGTGAGATTTTAGCAACCCGCGGAACCTCCCAAGTGGATTGTGTTTTTATGGCGGTTCGAGCAATGATAAATTCGATTCCATCGACATCTTGTGGCTGCCAGCCGGACGACCAACCGGAGGCGTCGGCAATCTCCCGCGCCACGACGTATTCGGCAAACGAATCAGGCCAGACCAGAAACCGCAAATAGTTTGTTTTTAAAGATAAACCCTGCAATTCTTGCCGATAGGCCGAGTTTGTTACTTCAATTTTTTCCAAGCCCTCGCCCAACCCGCTATCCGTCCATTTGAGATTCGCTCGCAATTGAATAAAGCTCTTTGCAGATTGCGCGTCGGTGTCATACTCGGCATGCACCTGCCAACGAAAACCGTCCTGTCCGATTGGGGTGGCCGCAAAGTATGCCTCCACTTTCTGATATAGTTCCACCGGGGGTAAACCTTGTGCGCCCTCCTGTCCAATGGCAGCGGCATATCCTTGTTTCAGCAAGGTTTCCAATTTTGACTCGTTGTAGGCAGCCACATGTCCATATCGACATAAAAAAGTAACCGGCTGGGAATTTGCCGGCGGTGGGATCGGGTCCGGCACCCGGGCAATTCGAGTCTTGGGTTTGGGGGCTACCCCAGGTGCCCGGACCAAATGGCTGGCACGATATTGTGCCAGGATTTCCGACTGCAAAGCCACGGCCGCCTGCATAGAGGCAAGCCGCTGCTCCGCCGTGCGCAAATTTGCCTGAATACTATCCGGTGTATACGAGGCAAGTTGGGTGTCCCTCAAGCGGTTGGCGATGCTCTTTTGCGCTTCTGCTAAGCTGTTTGCATCCTCATTTGAGGGCCGGGCCGATTCCAAATCCATCACCAACGATTGCAATTCCGCGAGGGATTTTTCCAGCCTGGCACCCTCCAGTCGGGCCTCGGATATTTGGTCCGTTTTGGGCTTGTTTATCAGGGTGCTCTTTTTTTCAATCGTGCGCGCAACTTGATGCACCGTTAGTGACGAGGCCAGCAACATCAGGATCAAAACCCCGATGACGTTGGTCATCGTATCCAGTAGTCCGTTTAAACTCTCGGTTTCCCCCGTGGGTGCTTTGGGGCGCATAATTCAAGACTTTGATGGCATCATCGCGGTCCCGCCGTAAGGCCCAAGGTCAATCACTCCATCGCCGGGAATGGGCAGTTTTCCATTCCGGACCCCGGCATTATTTACGACGGTCTCCGCCTGTTCAAAGGCTTCCACGCCGGCCGGCCGTATCAAGAATATGACCGTGGCGCCCGCCGTGGATTGAACCAGCTTCATGATCTGGCGAAAGTCATCACTCACCGCGACATTCTGACTGCGCACAAAAATTTTTTTGTCGCCGGTATATATGATAATTCCATTTTCGGTGCATTCCACAAAAACGGGCTTCAAGCCCTTGCCTCGCCCGGTATATTCAACCTCAATCCTGTCGGTAACATTCGTCCCTTGGTATCCTTGGTTCACTTTGCGATATACGCCAATTTGCTCCTCTTGTTGGGCGTGCTTTTTTCGCAACGCATCAATTTGGCCTTCCACTGCATCTTGCTGGCGCAGCAGCGAAACCACCATTGCTTGGCGCTTAATTCCGTCTTCCAACTCCTGCTCCTTCCGCATGTCGTCTTCTTTTGCTTTTTGCAAGTCGGTCAGCCGCCGCTCCGCCGCTTTCAGATACTCGCGATAACGCTCGATTTCAGCCATTTTCAGCTTGTTTTCCCGGTTGATCTGAATCAGTTTTTCGTTTACTGGCTGGCTCGATACCGGATCTTCGATCAGGTCTGTTATCAAAACCGTGGCGATCACCACCGTCAACGCGCCCGCCAGGCAGGAGAGAATATCCAAGAACGGCCAGAGTGTTAGCACCGCATGTTCCTCGCGCCGGCGCATAATTGTTCACGAAACCACTGTTTTATCACCTTCCGGATCAGCCGGAACCGGTTCGACATTGCCTTCCCCAGCCGGCCCGGCCACCCGGCTCAAGAAATGTAGCTCACAGTAATCGTTCATTTCGGCCAACATTCCCGTCTCCACCTTGTGCCGTAAGTTGGTCGCAAACACCAGCGCCAAGCTCGTCACCAGCCCGACAAAGGTTGCCTGAAACGAAAATGCCAATCCCGCGATCACCTGCCCAAGTGAACTCTTCACCGCCGTTAGGTCATCCGCCGTGCCCATCGATGTGGAGAAGCCGCCGATGGCTGAACCGATCCCCAAGACGGTTCCAATGAACCCGAGAATCGGCGCCGACCAGATAAAGGTACGAATCAGATTGTAACTCCCCTCCAACCGTTCCGCATCCGCCTCGCCCTGATTCCGCATCAATTGTTGGATTTCCGCCCGACTGCGGCCGCTCCCGAGGGCCGCCAACCCCTGGACCAAGCGGCGCGTCAATGGATGAAACGCATGATTCTCGCAGCGGCATTGAATAAGCCGAATAAAATGCGTCGCGTTGTCAGCCGAGATGCTGCGCGACAACGTCGCGGGCAACAAATCCTCATCCAGCAGAACTCGCAACTGTTCCTGATCGCGCCATTTGAAAAAGAGCAGGGCCAACCCCCAAAAACCAAGCGTGAAAATTGTCTTTCCCACCCACGCACTGTCAATCAATACCCGCCCAAAATGGCTGGTGGCGAACAATGGCAGGATGAAGACATATATCACCGCCACAACTAGCGCTCCAATCAAGCCGCTGGTGAGCACTGGTGCTTCCGCCCAATTGTCCGTGCGGGGCGTTGCCCGCAATTTCCTGCTTTGATCAATTTCCCCGGACATATCTGTTTATTTGTTGTAAGCCACCACACGCATCCCGTTATCCTGATAATTGATTTCTAAATTACCACCAATAGTTTGCACGGAACCCAGCTTCCCGTCAGGACTATATTTATACTGTATCAATTGCGATGCTCCCGCAACCCGTTTTATTGTGATTGCCGCAATACGCATCGTGCCTGCCCCCTCATCCCACTGAAGCTCCGCTTTTGTTTCGCCTTGTTGAATCGCGTCCAATCGTTTTGCGTTGTTACCACCCAAGCTGTAGTGATAAAGCACCATATACCCGGGAATCACTCGCGGCAGAACTTCTTTGCCTAATTTGACCGACAACTCTTTGTCAGGCCGCAGTTCCATCCGGGTCAAATCGCCATCGGCATCAAACCGCAGCTTTACGTCCAAACAATCCTCGACAAGCCAAGCGCCATCCGCCACGGTCACCCTTATTTTAAACTCGTCTTTTTTCAATGGCTCATACCCCCAGTAACTCCTACCGTTATTGGTTACGCGAATCCGTTGAAAAACTTCCGTATGACCCGAGAGAACGTTATGTACCTCTAGGCGATCCGGTGTCACTCCATGTTGCATTGCTGCGCCATTACCTGCCGTCAGATGGAACGGCACGGCCAAATGCCAGCCGGGGCCAAATTGCGCCGCACTTTGCCGTTCAGGACTGTAATGCCGGATGAGTTCAAGTCCTGGCGTCGTCAGTTTCCAGGTGTTCGTACCGACCATTTCCTGATACTCTTCAAAATGAGCATAGTCCGTCTGTATAATGTCTCCCTGCGCCGCCGTGCCGGACGGCGAGAATGACCCTGCCGTGGAAACCGAATAATTGATGTCTTTATCCGTAAACGCAACCGGCCGGTCGGTGCCCGCCTCGTTGGTCGCGGTAGCACTTGCTGTCCCCAGAGACTTGGCCAGTCCTTTGTCGTCCGAAATGTTGGCTTGATTTCGAACCGTTTCGGTGGCTTGCAACTCCACCCCGCCGGAAAGGTTCACATACCAGTGACTCGCACGTTTAAGCAGCAACGGCACTTTTTCAATCGCCTGTTCAGTCAGCATCATCTCGCGATTTTTCAACAGAAACCATAATAAAGGCATTTTCTGTTCCCTCAGGTAGGTGGCCAAGCCAACCAATTGTGCATATTCAAACAATTCCTGATAAATGGGGTATTTGGAGGCAATTTGATTGTAATGCGACGTAAACCATTCGGCAAACAATTCGTTTTCGGGGTTCTTTTCCCCATTCGGATTGTTTTCCAGATATTCGGTTTGTACCGTCATGTGGCCGGACGAAAGCACCAACATGCCACCTGCCCGTTTGAAAGCGATCCCTTGCGGCAGCAGCCAGAACCGGCTGGCCCGCCCCAGCACTTGATGGCCGGTTTCATTTGAAATCTCATCAGTATTAAGGTAATCCGCGATCTCCGGCCGGTAGGTGCCAATTGCCCAACGTTTCATCAAGTAATCGGTTTCCCGCATCACCCGGCCTAAATCCGTATTGTGAACGGCGCCAATATAGCGGACGTTCTGAGTATTAACGTGCGGATTTATTTTTCCGTTCTCTGTTTCAGCCGGATCAATGGATATCCCCGGCCCCTCCACACTCAAATAGGCCGCCCACATTGCCGTTTCCAACCGGCGTAATTTTGTTAAATCCATTCCCCCGTTGGCATCCTCGAAAACCAGCCCAAGCTCGCTTGCCCGCATGGGTTCACCTTCCAGATGCGCCGCCCGTTGCAACAATACACCCTTGACGTTAAGGGAATCGAAACCGGATAACATGTTCGGCACATCATTGTTATAATTAAAGTGGCTGTAATTAGGCAGGTTGGCCAAGTCATCAAACCTCGCCGGCGAAGTAAACGTACTGGAAAGCGAATTTGGTGAATTCTGAAACGTTGGACTCATGGCTAAAAAACTTTGCGGCCGGTTCATTGAATTGAATGGGTCATTCCCCAATCCCACCCCTATTCTTGAGGCTGGGTCAGCAAGTGGATTGTGCAATTGAAATGCCGTCAGGTTAACAGTTGATGGTTTGGGGACATTATCGGAAATCGCTTTCATCGCATCCGAAGCAGTTTCCTGACCAACCTGGATATGCATACTGGAACTGGAGTAAATCGTTGACTGGAAAGATATAGACCCAGGGGACATCCGAAAACTGTCAAACTCTGAACATCTCAATGTGCATCCTTCATCTCCCGCATTGTTACCAGCGGCTGCGTTTTGCGAACGGGCGGCCTCGGCCATGACGGCAAGCAAACTGCCGCTAGGGTTCTGATCTAAAGGAACTGCCCAAACCACTGAGTTGGTGGCGGGCCTAGATAAAATGACCAGTTGCCGTAGTGCGGAGGAAGAACCCTCCTTCCATTCAGTCAGGAGCATGGTCAGGTCAATGCCCCCGTCGACTACAATGCGCCTATTGTCTCCCGGCCGCTTGACTGGCGGGCTGGAAAGCAAATCCACGCGGTCTGCCGTTAATTCCGTTGGCAATGGATACCAGTCGACCCAATAACTTAACCCCAGCGGTCCGGCACCGTAGGTCCGCTTCCAATCCGCTAGCACTTCCATGAGGCCGGTGATGCGAAACAATTCTCTAAGCCGATCGACACAAGGATATTTTCCAACCAATTCATCCATATGCTGGTTAAGATCCCGGGAAAACACTTCGGCGATTTTATCACGTGGCGGAGCATTGGAAACTGCTTGGCTCGAGCCCACAAGTTGTGTCAGCACGGCAATAGATAGATGGTCAACATAGGCGATCCCCCGATTGGTTGCGACCAGCGAATTATCGGAAGGAACAAACCAGAAACGGCTCATGACCGTTAAGTTTGATTCTCCGGACATCCACCGTTCGGCAACCATGGCCGCGTAAGACTTGGCACCGGGAGCAACCCCAGGAAGGATGCCCAAGCCCATTTTCTTAAGAACCTTGTCAGATTCCAGAAGACTCCTGCCAAACTCGGTGTTTTCAATCCCACCGTCGAACCGGACAAACTGTCCCCCGCTCCGCTCGCTGTTCGGGGTCCGGTCAATGCTGACCAACGGAATTTTGCCATATTTCAACACCGCGCGCATGGCCACCACGGCATCATTTAACGATAAGGGTTCTTTGGCCGGTTCCACTTTGCCTACCAGAATCAAATCCTGATGGGCCTCGTCATATACTAGCGCAATTGGAGTTGTTATTCCGCCCAACTCGGACTCGATCGGTTTGGCGTGACCAGTTGTCCGAATTTCTCTTTGCGCTCCATTAAATGAAAACGCACGATAAACGGGGGTAACGCCCTGGGCTTCAAAGGCGAAAACCGCCAAAAAAGACAACCATCCGGCCAGAATCCAAATGTGCGAATGACATTTCATGAGCCACTAGAGACTAAGCCATTTGAAATTCAGTCGCCAAACCAATATGCCAAGCCGTAGAGAGGTAAAAACGGCCAATTTCCATTTTGAATTTTTACATCTGCGTAGGCACCTCCAAGTTTCGTGTCAGAATATGAATAATTCCCATTCGCACCAAAACTAAAGGTTTTGGGATCAAAAGTACCACCAATACCCACACTCATGGTAGTTCCTGGTTTTTGCAAATCCGCCAGAAAGTTGGTCGACTTCTCGCCAGTCACTAGTATAGCGTACCGTTCTTGGTTTAGAAGTAACAACGGAAGAATCGCACCGCTGTTCGCAACTGCTTCACCCAAATCGGCAGCAGCGACGGTATTGCTGACTAACAATAATTCGGAACACCCCCTGCCGTGCAACGCCAGGACAAATTTGAAAGAATGCTGAATCGCGTTTGCAAAATCGTTCTGCGCCCCTATGGCGTCTTCTTTGCGCTGAATCCAGAGATAACCTGCATTATTGTAGGCATCAGCAAGCGTTCCGCCGCTGGAATCAATGGCCGCGAGAAAGTCTTTCTTGGCGGTTTTAACTTTACCCAGATGCGCATAAACAACACCGCGCGCGTTCAAGGTAAGCGCATGATTGGTGTTCAAAGCGAGCGCCTTGGTGAAACTTGCAATGGCCGCAGTCCAATTCGTCTGGCGCGCTAAAGCATCCCCGCTGAAATAATGAGCAATGGCATGGTCGGAATTCCGCGCAGCAAAAGATGTCGCCCAGTCTCCGTAAGCAACGCAGTCGGTCCGGGAAGTCAGGCTCAAGAAAAGACAGTAGGACTGGTTGTTTTGGTTCAAGGCCAAGCAGGCGTGCCCTTTGATCAGGCGCAATGTAGCAGACGCCCCATTTGTCTCCACGCCGGCCAACTGGGTTGTCACCGCTGGCCAGTCCTCGTCCAAAACCGCCTGCTCGACCGCCACCGGAACTGCTTGCGCGCTCGGGTCGGCCGCGCGTAACAGATGGGGACAAAAAAACAGCAGCGCCAGACAACAGCCGCAACTAGGGAGACCTCCGGCTAAATTTCGAATTGCGGTAAGACAACAAGCCAATTTGTTATTCATTTTGTTTTTTTGGTTTTATATTTCGGTCATTTCAAATCGGATGGAGGCCTCCGATCTGGACTGGCCTCGGCTGAGACGGACGTTGCGGAATTAGTGCCAGCCAGATGTTCAATGGTCAATGGCGTCCAACCGCTCAAGATATCCATCCAATCCGCCGCTGGACGGCCATGATCCGGTTCGGATGTATCCACAATTTCCGGATGAACGTAATATACCATCAGGCCCGGCGAGCGTGCCAGCAATGCCTCCGCAATTTCACGCCTTCCGACAGTCATAATCGGGGTCGGCTTGGCGGCGGTGTTGATGAAAATGCGAATTTTTTGGGGCCCCAAGATGGAGATCATCTCTCCGGTTTCCTTTAGTCCGGCATGGCCCTGCACCAAGTCCACCCGGTGAAAAATGTTCGCATACCCTTTCCAAGCATCCGGCACGCGGGCAAACGCCTCAGCGCCCGTGTCCGCCATGGCGGCCGTGATTGCGACGGGTACATCCCGCTCCTTGAGATAAACGATGGACTTAGCGAGTGAAGCATAAGCAATCCGGGCAAATTTGCCGGCATTCAGATTGCCGTCCCACGATTCGACAGGATTTTTTGGTGCCGGGGTGTTTTGGAGCAGGCGAATCTCAAAACATGGTTCCCGGTTCATCACTGCAATCTGAACGTGATCACAGATGAGGTCACCCCATTCCTTTACCAATTTGGCTTCGCCGGCCTGATCTAAGCTGGACAAATAATCATCATGAGGCATTGGCAGCAGAAACTGGCCCAAGGAGGAGGACAGATTGAATACGCCACCGACAGGTTTCCGCGTCGCACCAGCAACACGAAACGAATCGCCAGGCTGAATCTGCGCGGACCATTCTAGGTTCCGACCACTATCAGAAAGCAACAACTCGAATGCCAAAGCTGGCATCGAACCCGTAAGCAGAAAAACCAAAGTCAACCACGATCGCCAAATTGAAGGATTGGATATCATTGGCACCTGTCGGCTTGCGACTCAGCTATCAAGCAAAAGAACATCAGGAAGAGAAAAGTATCAATTTGCGGCGACCTGCTAAATTGGACTTGAAGCTGTCTCAAACGTTCGCATAACGAAATGCCAAACGAATTAAACATGGATAAGCGAACGAAAGCCCTAAATCATTTGGATAAATCTTTGCGGCGAGGGAAGTACGCATCCTTGGACAGTGCTGTCAAGGATGCTTTCAGCGAAGTGCCATAACTACTGCCATTCCAAACAAGTTCGCCGCTCTCGGTGTTAAAGAGATAAAATGAAAGGTCGTAATGCTTAGAGTGCGTCTGAAAAATCATGAATGCTGAGGGATCAAGCCAGACGGCGGAGTTGGATTCGGATCATGGCGATATAGATCCAAGCCTCGGCACTGGACTCGGTGGTTTCGTAATCCCGCACCAGTCGCCGCTGGCGC
>CAIQKM010000124.1 GCA_903872345.1 uncultured Verrucomicrobia subdivision 3 bacterium
ACTATTTTACAGATTTTAAGCCTCACGCTCTTCGAGAAAATGCCCATTTTACAGGCGCTTACTCAACAACCGCCCACTCCTCCGCCATCAGACATCACCGATCATCAATGTTTACTGGGGTTTTAAACCGGACAGTAGTGGAATACAGACACATTACGCTACGCCGGTTTTGGACCGCGATTGGCCGCCAACTTGCTGGATTTCGTGATAATGATACCGTTGATCGCATTGTCGCTTTGGGGCAGTTCGCATTATCGGCTGTTTGAGCTTTATTACTTTCTACCCGGCATCCTGCTCGGGTTGTTTTATAGCGTTTATTTGGTGCGCAGCTACGGCGGGACCCCAGGCAAGCTCATCGTGGGTATCCGCATTCGCAAGTTGGATGGCGAGCCCGTCGGTTATCGTGAAGCGTTGCTTCGTTATTTTCCCGAAGCGTTGCTGGGCTTGTTAATGTCCATCGGATTCATTTTGTCGGTGTTTCACATGAGCGATGCCGAATACGTTTCATTATCGTTCATGGAGCGTGCGAAGCGTATGAACGAGTTGGCACCGTCCTGGCAAACGCCGTTGCAGTGGATTCAAACTGCCTGGGTTTGGAGTGAGCTGTTGGTTTTGTTGACCAATCGCAAGCGGCGGGCGCTACATGATTTCATCGCCGGGACCGTGGTTGTTCATGCGTCACCCAAAGTGACGCCGCCAGAAGTTTCCAATCCAGCACTTCCGGTCTAGCCAGTTATGAGCCAGGCAAACATCACGGCGGCGGTTGTCCAGTTGGGATTTTTGCAAATGCAATCCGTTTGAAGCCCGCACCATGAAACTTTTCATCGCCTTGCTTCTATCCTGCTCATCAGTCCTGGGCGCGGATACCGGCCTCCGCGTCATCACTCAAACCACCACGTCCGGCTTCAGCAATTGGGTGTCGTTTGTGACCAATACCATTTCTGACGGACCGGCGCGTTACGGCACGAATGACATCACGCCTCCACTGCCAAAGGGATATGGCCAGCTTTTCATCCAGCACGAGGAAGTGTTCACCCGCGACGGACAAGCCAATCTGGTGCGGTTCACGGAGTCAACCAATGGCACCACGGTCATCTGGAGCAAACATGTCTTCTACCACGATGGCAAACCAGTGGGCGACTGTACCGCCTCCGTCCCGGGAAGCCTGCAGTTTGGCAGCGAAGCCGGTTCACCCTACTCCATCCGTTTGCTATCCGCCTCAATTTACGAGCCTAATACCGTCATTATCCAGGACAAGCAGGGCCATTATGTTGATTTGTTCCGATGCACCAACGGACTTTTCCACCCCGTTCAGAATAGCGTAATCACAAACTACAATTACTGGAGTCAGATTCAGGACTGAAACAATTGTAAGGGTTGGCCCTTGAGTCGGTCCGTTTCATTCGCTCAAAAGCCAAAACCCTCCACGCTCCCGGTGTTTAAGAGCGACCACCACCCGGATGAAACCGGACGCCAGACGGCATGGCTAACGCGCTTGCATCCTCAAAAAGAGGTCAAAAGGAGTGGGTTGAGGCTTTTTCGGGTTTACAACACTTCCATGCTTGCCTCATTATTCACTGGTAAACATGTTTTACTTAATCAGATGTTCTGATAAACCCCGGAATTTGAATCCGGCAAGTGGCAGCGGAAAAAAGTCACCCCGGTTCAAACCACAATACTTATGTACAAGCAAATCGCCTTTCTCGGCATCGCCTGGGTCTTGCTGATCAACCCCGTTTTGTACTTGTATGAAGCCCGGGACCAGCATCACCGGAAGGTGGCCGGCATGGCGAATTTATCCCAGCAGGTGTTTGCCCAAAAACACGCCACCAACGGCGTGTTTGTCGTGCCGGAAATTTATGGCATGGTGTATGCCTACCGCACGCAGGACCTGCTGGTTTCGGAAGAATACCGGTCAACAGTTTATCCGGCCGTGATCATGATTTCCTCCGGGATTATCCTTACCCTGTCAGTTTGGGGATTGCTGCGGTCGAAGAAAACCGGGCAACCGGCCCCGGTGGCCAGCACCTCCGCAAGCCCGTCGCAGAGTCCGCCTCCATAAATCGAGGGTTTCCTCCCCTGTTGTCCGCCCGGTAATGGCTTGAATGTTCCGGCTTATCTGCTATCTATATGGCGTGACATGGCAGAACTTCTGGCCCTGATAGCGCTTTGGAGCAACCCTGCGGGAGTATGAAACGGCCGCATGGATGGCCGTGATCACCATTCTCTGTTTGGCTGATTATCCGCAATAGACTGATAATCATAAAATAAGAAACCAATTTAAATGTTTCATTTTGGACGAAAAAAGCCCATGAGCAAAACCGAAAACGAACCGTTGACGCCGGAAAACCCGGAAGCCGCGACCGCCGCCCCGCCCCTTTCCCCGGAGCAGATCGAGGACCTCAAGAACCGCGCCGCCAAGGCCGACGAGCATTGGGAACGCCTGCTCCGCACCACCGCCGATTTCGATAATTTCAAGAAACGCGCCGCCCGGGAGAAAACCGAGGCCATGCAGTATGCCAACGTGGCCCTGCTCCAGAAATTGCTCCCCGCCCTGGATAATTTCGAAATGGCCCTCACCGCCGCCCAATCGGCCCAAGGCGACAAGCTGGCCTCCCTGCAATCCGGGGTCCAGATGATCCAGCAACAGCTCAAGGGCACGCTCGTGGAATCCGGCCTGGAAGAAATTGACGCCCTCGGCAAGCCCTTCGACCCCGCCGTGCATGAAGCCGTTTCCCAGCAGGAATCCGCCGACGTGCCCGAGGACCACGTCGCCCTGCAACTGCGCAAAGGCTATAAGTTCAAAGACCGCCTGCTGCGGCCCGCCACCGTGATCGTGGCCAAAAAACCGGCGGCCACTCCCCAGTAAGATCTCATAAATCTCATAAACCGCCGGTCGGAATATTCCCGCCGGCGGACCGTTATCACCCTTAATTTTCAAATTCCAGATGGCCAAACGTGATTATTATGAAGTGCTCGGGGTTGCCCGCGGCGCGAGCGATGAGGAACTCAAAAAAGCCTATCGCCGCCTGGCCGTAAAATTCCACCCGGACAAGAACCCCGGCGACAAGCAGGCCGAGGAGAGTTTCAAGGAACTGGGCCACGCCTACGAAGTGCTCAGCGACCCCCAAAAGCGCGCCGCCTACGACCAGTTCGGCCACGATGCGTTTGATCCCCGCGCCCGCGCCCGGGGTGGCGGCGGTCCCGCCGGCGGCGGCTTCCATGACCCGTTCGACATCTTCCGCGAAGTCTTTGGCGGTGCCGGCGGCGGTGGCGGCGGCAGCATTTTCGAAAACCTGTTCGGCGGCGGCGGCCAGAATCCCAATGGCCCGCAACGCGGCGACGACCTCCGCTACGACCTCGAAATCTCGCTGGAAGAGTCCGCCCACGGCGTTGAAAAGGAAATCACCCTCAACAAGCCGGACAAGTGCGAAGATTGCAACGGCGCCGGGGCCGAACCCGGTTCGCGCATCAAAGCCTGCGGCACCTGCGGCGGGCGCGGCCAGGTGCTCACCTCGCGCGGTATTTTCAGCATTGCACAAACGTGTCCGCATTGCAAAGGCCAGGGCCATATCCTGGAAAAACCCTGCAAAACCTGTCACGGCGAAGGCAAACGCCAGCGCTCCTCCAAAATCAAGCTGCGCATTCCCGCCGGCGTCGAAACCGGCACCCGCCTCCGCTCCCAGGGCAACGGCGAAGCCGGTTTTCGCGGCGGTCCCGCCGGCGACCTCTATGTCTTCCTCTCCGTCAAGGAACACGAAATCTTCGTGCGCGAAGGCGACGACCTGCTGTGCGAAGTTCCCGTCAGTTTCGTTCAGGCCACCCTCGGGGCCGAGATTGATGTCCCCACCCTCGAAGGTCAGGCCACCGTCAAGATTCCCGCCGGCACCCAGCCCGGCACCCTGCTCCGGCTCAAGGCGCGCGGCATGAAAAATTTGCAAGGCTACGGCCAGGGCGACCTGCTCGTCCGCGTGCAGGTCGAGGTGCCCACCCACCTGAACAGCGCGCAAAAGGCCAAGCTCCAGGAATACGCCACGCTGTGCGATGGCAAGGAAGCGCCGCTCGCCCGAGGCTTCTTCGAGAAGGCCAAAAAATTCTTCAAGTGAGGGCCCATGCACCGCTTCTACCTGCCGCCGGAAAACTGCCGCACCAATGTGCTGCGGCTGGACGGCCGTGAAGCGCACCACGGCCTGCACGTCCTGCGCTTGCAGCGGGGCGAAACGGTGACCGTGCTGGACGGGGCCGGCCACCGTTACCTTGGTGAAGTTCAGGACGCGGGCAAAAACTCCATCGCCTTGGCCGTGCAGGAAAAAACCTTCACGCCCCCGCCTGCCTGCCCGATCACTCTGCTCGTGGCCATCCCCAAGGGCAAAATTATCGAGGACATCATTCAAAAGGCCGTTGAGTTGGGCACCCATCGCATCATCCCTTTGCTATCGGAACGCGTCGTCACGCACCTCGATGCCGACGGTGCGGAAAATAAACGCGAGAAATGGCAGCAAGTCGCCGTGGAAGCCATCAAACAATGCGGTGCCGCCTGGCTGCCCCGCGTGGAAACCCCGGTCACCATCCCCCATTTCCTCGCCCGCCAGGAAGCCTTTGACCTCCCGCTGGTCGGCTCCCTGCAAACCGAACGCCGCCATCCGCACGAATGGCTCCGCGAATTTCAAACCCGGCACGGCCGCAGCCCGCACAACGCCGCCATTTGGATCGGCCCCGAAGGCGATTTCACCCCCGGCGAATTATCCGCCATCGAAGCCGCCGGCGCCCGCCCCATCACCCTCGGCCCACTCACCCTCCGCGTGGAAACCGCCGCCGTTTACTGCCTCTCATTTTTAAACTATGAACTCGCGTTGCCTTGATTCATTGAACCGCAAAGAACACAAAGACCGCATTGAATTTCCCGAGAATTTTTTCCATGTGATCTTTGCGCTCTTTGCGGTTAAATAACCACCCGTTTGCATCCCCCGCCATCTGCCATTACACTGTGCCCGTGAGTTTTGCCGAAAATTTAAACGTCATCCGCCAACGCATCGCCGCCGCCTGCTCCCGGGCCGGACGCGATGAAAGTTCCGTGACCCTGCTGGCCGTCTCCAAGAGTCATCCCCCGGAAACTATTCACGAAGCCGTGGCCGCCGGACAGCTCCACTTTGGCGAAAACAAAATCCAGGAAGCCAAAGCCAAAATCCCGCTCTCTCCGGGTAAGGCCCGCTGGCAGTTCATCGGCCATCTGCAATCCAACAAGGTGCGCGACGCCGTGGAACTCTTTGAAATGATCCAGGGCGTGGACAGCTTGGCCATCGCCCGCGAAATCTCCAAGCGCGCCGAACAGGCCGGCAAAACCGTCCCCATCCTGCTGGAAGTCAATGTCGCCGGCGAAGCGAGCAAATTTGGCTACCAACCGCCAACCTTGCTCGCGGAATTGGAAGCCCTCAACGCCCTGCCCAAAATCGAAGTCCACGGACTCATGGCCATCCCCCCCTACAGCCCCGTGCCGGAAAAGGCCCGGCCTTACTTTCAAAAGCTCCGCGAATTGAAAACCGCCTGCGAAACCGTGCTCGGCGTACCCCTGCCCCAGTTGAGCATGGGCATGAGCGGCGATTTTGAGGTGGCCATCGAGGAAGGCGCCACCATCATCCGCGTCGGCACCGCCCTGTTTGGCGAACGGATCAGCACCATCGCCCGCGCCCGGGATTGAATTTATTGGCCAATTCCCCCAGATGGTCTAAGTTAACCCATGATGACGATTGAGCTGTTTAAACGTGAAATTGCCGAGGCCGTAAAATGCTACGACCGGCATGTCGTCTGCCTTGAAAAAACCCCCTGCGAATTTGAAGAATCCCTGAAATCGCTTCTGCTCAAAGCCATCAGCGCCTACGAAACCCGGGGCGAAGGCATGCGCCACGGCATTGCCCTGGACCGGCAGGTCACCGTCATTCTCAGCCAAAGCGACACCGCCCGCCCGCTCTGCGGCATTTATTTCAACCTGCATTCCCCTTACAAAAAAGAGGTCATGCCCAAGACCGTCAAACCGCTCGTGGAAAAATCCCCAAAAACCGGGGAATAACGGTCACTCTCCGCGCGCCTCGTCTCCTTTGCGCACCTCGCCGGTAAGAATGTCGGCCGTCACATTGTTTTCCTGCCGAAATTTGGAAAGTTTCACCTCGGCCGTTTTCAGGCCATTCCGGTAAATATCCAGTATCTTCCCTTCGGCCGGCACCTGCCCGCCGGGAAAATTCAGCACCACAAACCGCCCGGAATCATTCACCAGCAGCACATAGGCGGCGGAGGTTTGCGCGGGCGTGACAATGACCGGGGGCACGGGGGCAACTGTCACCGGCGCGGGCCTGGCCTGGCCCCGGTGAAACCAACCGCATCCCGACAGCAAACCGGCCATGACCGCCACTGCGCACAACGACATCAATCTCATGCGCTCATTAAGCCTGCCCCCCCGGCACAGGTCAATTCATTCCGCCGGGTGCGAGAGGCTGCGATTCGCACTGCCCGCGAATGATAGCACGGGCCGCCCCGCGCTGCGATAGGGGTAGGGATGGGGGATTAGCCCCACCCCTCCCTCCGAACCGGACGGGCGGATTTCCCGCATCCGGCTCTCCAGTCAGTGGGTTCGTAGTTTTACGATTGTCCGCGTATAAGCATGTTCCGCCACCAAG
>CAIQKM010000125.1 GCA_903872345.1 uncultured Verrucomicrobia subdivision 3 bacterium
AGGCCTTGTTGATGGCCTCCACGCGATGGCGCAGGATGTCCTGAAAGCGGATGAGCAGGGGGAATTTCAGGCCGCGGCTTTTGGCCTCTTCCAGCACATCGGTGAGGTCCACGCTGGCACCCGCCTCCTGCAAAGGCGTGGCGGTGACGTGCCCGGCATCATTGATGTCGAAATACTTCGCGCCCCAGCTCGGAATGTTATAAAGCGTCCGGGCATTTTCAATGCTCCAGGGCGCCGGGTTGTCAGTTGTGTCGCTCATCGCAATAGGTTCAAACGCGCAAATATAAAAAGCCTGCGGCAGAAATCAATCAGTGTCATGAAAAATCTTTGGTCCGCCTCCGGGCGGGGGCGCGCGATTTTCGGCGTTTGAATGCCAAAATCCATGCACCCGGAGGATGTGTGTGGGCTGATCCGGGCCGGTTTGATTGGCTTATTTCAATTTATCGTCTGGCAACCGGGGGTGGAGACTGGAACTGCTGCGGCGTCAAACTTCCCCCGAAGCCAGATTGGAAAATTGTATTTTGGCGCGTTGCGGGCGGGGCGGCCACGTTTTCAATGAAGCGGGTGCCCGGGGTTCTCCGTTTTGCTTGCCAGCCCAATGCCGGCAACCCGCCGTGGGCGGCAGTCCAATTGAAATTGCCCATGGCCAATGGGAAATGCCACCCCCGGTCACGCCACCAGCGGGCGATGGCCATGGCCGTCGAGGTAGGCCCAGTGACGGTAGGGCTCGTAACGGTTTTGCGCGAGGCAGCGTTTTTCCAGCGCGGCTTTTTCTTCGGGGGTGTAGGGTTTGAAATCGGCGGCCACGGCGGCGTTTTTGCGGAGCCAGGCAAGGGAGTCGATCCCGGAGATGAGGGTGGTAATCGGCAGGCTCAGGGTGTAGCGCAGGGCTTCATCGGAGGTGACGACGCTGTCGCGCACGGACTGGCCGTTGCCGCCGAGGGTTTTCATGGCCAGCGGCGCGATGCCCTGCTTGAGCAGTTCGGGAATGACGAGCTTTTGGAAGCCGTCGTCATGCGAATCAAAAACGGAGAGCGGCATCTGCACAGTATCGAAGGGATATTGATGGGCGAGCACGCGGAGATGGGTTTGCGGATTAAGATGGCCGGTGAAGCCGCAGTAACGGATTTTGCCCTGCTGACGGGCCGTCTCCACGGCTTCAATCGCGCCACCGGGGGCGAAGATGGCGTCGGCCTCGGCGGCGGAACCAACCTGATGGATCTGCCAGAGATCGAGATGATCCGTGCGCAGGCGTTTCAGGGATTGGTCGAGCATGGTCAGGGCCTTTTCCTTGCTCTGCTGGCCGGGCAGGTGGGTGCAGACTTTGGTCATGAGAAACACCTGGTCGCGCTTGCCGGCCAGGGCGGCGCCCATCCATTCCTCGCCCCGGCCCTGATGATATTCCCAGCAGGTGTCGAAAAAGGTGATGCCGTAATCAATCGCCTCATGCGCGATGCGGGTGGATTCCTCGACGGTTTTGGCGACGGCGAGGGTATGGCCACCGATGCCCAGCGAGGAGACCATCTCCGCATGGCGACCGAGCTTGCGCTTGGGCACGTGGAGATCGAGCGGCTCGGCGAAGGCGGAGCCGCTCAGCGCCATGCCGGCACCGGCCGCGCCGACAGTTTTCAGAAAGTCCCGGCGGTTGCGAAGGGTGGGTTGGTACATGGGCTGATTCTGCGCCGTTGGCGTAAAAGATAAAGCCGGATTTTTTGGGGCGGGGAATCAGGATTTACAGAAGGAAACGGAAGTAACGAAAAAATTCGTTGGCTTCGCGGGCTTCGGTTCAAAAAACCTGGCATTTGTTCACCCGTCCGGCTCATCCAGCGGTTTGATTCGCGAAACGGGCGGCGCATCCGGTTCTTTTTTTCTGGGCCGATTGGCGTTTGACTATGCGGACAGTTATGATTAGATAGGGGTGCTGGAGTTTGTTTAATTATCAATAGGCCTAACTGCAAATTTCAAATCCTCAACCGCATGAAACGAATCATTATCGCAATGGGTCTAGCCCTCCTTGCCGCCCCCGCCACTTTTGCCCAAGGAACCTTCTTGTTTGCGGGTCCGTTAAAAGGAGTGTGGGATGATTATTCCGGCGCATTTCCCAAGGTGACCGGAGCACCGGTCATGGATGTGGCTTTTCTGATTGGCACCGGTACGCCGCTTATTTCCCAAATTGCCACATCGATTCCGACCAATAATGCAGGGGCGTCCGAATTTGCTATCAACTATGGTGACGCATGGAACAAGATTTTAAATGATCCGAACTATCACTTGGCTACCAATGGTAGCGCCACGGTGGTTGCCACTGTCAATTCGACCAATGGCAGTTGGACTTATAATGGAAATCAGGTTTTTACCGTCCCCAATACCGTTGTCGGTACTACCTATACCGTATCACTACTGTCCGGTTAAGATTTAGCTGAGAATGATTTCAGGTCGGTAAAACCTGTATATATCCACTGTTCGGTCATTTTTCGATTTCAATTCTGCGACGATTCCTTGAGGGTGGCACCCCGCATTCCCGCGGTGTGCCACTTTATGAACGAAGGTCGCACCGTCTTCGCCCAACTCCTCGACTTCCTGCCCAAATCCAAGTTCGACAAGTGTGTCGCCCGTTACCACGGCCACCGCCGCG
>CAIQKM010000126.1 GCA_903872345.1 uncultured Verrucomicrobia subdivision 3 bacterium
ATTTACACGTTAGTTGTATTTCGTCGCTGCGCGCACGTCTCCGCTCCACTCCGTTGCGCTCCGCGTGACGAACACCTCACTCAAAGAATCTTACTCGAAAACCTCACTTCCAGTTGACAACCCTCATAGGGGCTCCGGCGGCGGTGTATTTAAAAATTTTGCCGCTGCCGAGATCCGCCTCGAAGAGGAGTCCGGCGGTGTTGATGGCCAGGCCCTCGGGATTGGACAGGCCGGAGGCGAAGGTGGTTTTTGAGCCGGAGGTGCTGATCTTATAGATGTGCCCGCTCAAGGCGTCGGCCTCGAACAAATAGCCGTTGGTGCTGAAGGCCAGGCCCCAGACGCCGTTAAAACCGGTGGCGAAGGTGGTGCGCACGCCGGCGGGGGTGATTTTGTAGATGGCACCGGTGTTCTGCGCGCCCACGAACAGGTTGCCGGCGCTGTTGAAGGCCATGGCTTCGTAATAGGGGAGCCCGCTGTCGAAGGTGCTTTGCGTGCCGTCGGGGGTGTACTGGTAGAGCGGGCCGCCGTTGGCGTAATTGGAGACGAATAGATTTTGCGCCTGGGTGCTGGTGGTTGGCAGCAGGAAGGTGCCGGCACAGAGCGCGCAGACTGCGTGAACGGGGAGGCTGGGAATGGATTTCATTATGCGGGGGCTCCGGGCATTTGTTTCGCTTGGTTGACCGTAGCAAAATGGGTTTGCGGTTGTCCATCGTGGATTTTAATTTTGGTGTTTGAAAGTGAGGCTCCTGGAAAAATTAAACAGAAGGGAACGAAGGAAACAGAGAAGTTTTGCCGACGGACAGTATGCCCAGCATTTGGGTAAAAGATACGTTGTGGGACTGGCTGCTAATGCTGGCTTGCCTTGGCTAAAAACTAATTTATGGTCGGGCCGTTGGCTGGCGGACAAAATCATATAACCTGAGTCATTATGTCGAACTATGTTTGGACGGCGGTGGACAAGTCGGGAAACAAAGTCGTGCGGGAGATCGAGGCTTCCACGGCGGATGAGGCAAAATATATTTTGATGGCCCAAGGGTACACGGATTTGGAATTGAAAGAGGATGATGTCATGGCGGCGGTGAGCGTCGGGTTTGACACCCGCCCCAAAATGTTCGGGGAAGAAATCCGGGTGACGGCGCAGGGCCGTTTAAAGCATCGGGATGATCCGACCGCCACATTTTGGGATGTCTTGCGAAAGGGCCTTGGTCAAACGCTGACAGGATGCTTGGTGGTTGCCGTTTTGTTTGTCTACAACCTCGTACTGGGGCATTACATCACAGCTTTGCTATTGTTTGTGGGCATGCTGGCCTGGGTGGCCTTCCTGCTGGTTCTGGGATTGCCTTCGGTCTATTACCGCAAATTAATTCAGGCGGTGGACTGGTGCCAGTGGAACGAGGTCTTGTCGCTGATACGGATGCTGAAAGCCATTGAACGGATAAATTTTATCAAAGTGTCAGTGACCGAGCTGACCAGAAACCGGGCCAAAGCCCTGGTGGGATTGGGTGATTTGGAGGCCGGTTTGGAGGAGTTCAAACAATGTCAGGGCCGACCGGATTGTCCAGACTGGCTTTATTATCTGTTTGTGGCAGGGCTATACGGCACGGCCAAACAGCACAACAAGGCCATTGAATACAATCTGATTTCCATTGGCCAAAAACCCACTTCGACGGCCTATTTAGACTTGGCCAACAGGTATGCGCGGTATCAGCGCGATCCGGTCAAGGCACGTGCCGCCATGGTGGAATTGGAGAAGGAGCCAATTGTGGATATTGCCAGGCCCTTTCATATCCGTTGCCGGGGAATTATTGCCTATTTGGAGGGTAATTGCGCCGCGGCCCGGCGCGACTTGGAGGCCGCCATCCAATTGGTGGAGGCGGCCAAGCACCGTCCGTTTCGCGACGGGCATCTGAGCGTGGCGCGGGCGTATCTCAGTTGCGTGCTGGCGCGGCAGGGGGATTTGGCGGCGGCCAAAAAATCCTTTGCTCTGGCCCGGGAATATCTCGTCGCCACGCGGGAGGATGAATTGCTGGCGGAGTGCCGCAACTTGAGCGTTGAATGACCGGCTTAGCCAACACTTCTTAATTGCGGCGGCTGGCTCCCCGGCCGGGGAGCGCGGGAGTGGCGGGGACTGGGGGGCGCAGTGGATTAACCAGCGGCTAGGGGCGGGTATCGCTCAGTATATGCATGCTGACGCCGGTATTTTGATTACCGCCGGGCGCGCTGTGTGTAGCCGTTCAATTCCACCGGCCACCGATATAGACGTTCACGCCGTGTCTTCTTTCATAGTGGGGCGCAAGCCAGACGGCGCCGCGATGCGGGGGACGAGCCCAGCGGCCGGGTTCCCAGATCCAGCGGCCGTGCCAGGCCCAGCAGCCCCGCACCCAGAAAAAGCCGGGGCCGGGGGCGGCGATATAGACGTCTTCCAAGGGCGGCGGCGGGGCGCCGGCGACAACAACTTCCTCGCCGGTCACCGGGGCCGGCGGCGCGCTGTAAACGACACGTTCGCGCACGACACAGCTGGCGGTGAGCAGTGCGCCGGTGGCAAGCAACGAAAACGATTTAATAAGACAAAATGTTTTCATATAACAGTAAAGACGTATGCGGCAGGGAAAGGTTTCGCGGGCACAGCCTGATACTGACCCCTGGGCCAAAGACCCCTCACCCCGACCCTCTCCCCCATTTCCCAATGGCGGAGAGGGAGGAAAACCGCCGTGCGAACGGTTTCCGGCATGACCAGACTCAGGGTTTGGCGGCAAGGTCAGGATGCGCCCAAGGTTCGCGGATTGAACATTTCGCAGGGGAGCTGGTTTTCGAATCGGCAGCCTCCCCGAAACTGTCAGGGGTCATTGAATGCCAAGGCTGACAATCAGCCGGCCTTGCTCATTGATGCGGGCGGGCAGAACGGGCAGGTCGCGTCGGGCCGGGCCGTCGGTCACCTGGCCGGTGGCGGTAAAAGTGGAACCGTGGCAGGGGCAGGAGAATGAGCGGTCGCGTTCGGCAATGAGTTTGCATTTCCGGTGGGTGCAGATGGCGGACAGGGCAAACAGGCGGCCGCCCTGGCGGATCACAAAAAATCCGCGATCGCGAAACCGGCTATAAACGCCCTCGGCGGCGAAATCGCCGGCCGGCCCGGCGTCAATCATCTGCTCCGTGCGGGCAGCCGGATGGGCGTCGTTATTGCCGGACTGGCAGCCGGCGGCCAGTCCGGCGGTGAGCAGCAGGAACTGGCGGCGGGTCAGGCGCAGGTTGGGGGCGGTTGCGATATTCACGCTGCCTCAATACTCAAACACGAGGCTGGTGACAATGCCGGAGTGAAGGTCGGCGCGGGCGTCGTGGTTGAGCGGGAAAACGTAGCCCAGGCCGAGCCGGGGTTGCACGCGGCCGATGGTTTTCAGATTGAGGCGGAAGCAGGCGTTGCCGGTGAGACTGTTCTGGCCGGAGGCATCTTTGTTCATGCCGGTGTTGCCGATGAGTTCAAACATGGGGATGAACCGTTGCACGCCGGGGAGCGGCAATTGCGCGTGTTCGATGAAATAGCCGAAGGTGAAGCCGTATTCAAAGGTCTGCAAATTGCCTTGCGGGCCGCCGCCGGTGAGGGTGGAGTAGCCGAGCACGGTTTGCGCGGTGAAGTGGTCGCCGATTTTGGTGTCGTTAAAAATTTTGGGAACGAACTCGGGGTTGACGCTGATGGCGGAGCTGGCGGGGATGCCGGCTTCAAAGGCGCCGCCGAAGGTGGTGTCGAAAAAGCCGGTGCGGGAAACGTATTGGTAAAAGGGATAGCGCGCGCCTAGGTCAATGTTGCCAATGCCTTGGACAATGCCGTCGGGCGAGGCGTCGCGTTCGTAGGGCACTTCGAGTTCCAGGGTGAGGAGGCCGAAGCCTTTTTCGACTTCCGCCTTGACGGTGTCGCTGTGCTGGTCGCCGTTTTTGAGATGCGTCCAGTCCAGGCGGGCTTCGTTGATTTCCAGGCCGGAATCATCGACGAGGAACGGTTCGGGAAAATCGCCCTGACTGTACCAGCTCCGGTGGTCGAGGCCGTTGAAGAGGCCGTAACGGGTGTCCGGCGTGATGGCGGCATCGCCGGGGGCCGTGGCGGCCTGGCCATCGGCAAACGTGGGGAGGGTGAGCAGGGTGGCGGCGGTTGCGAGGGTGAGACGGCCGACGACCAGCTTGTGGGCGGTGTTCATTTTCATGGCGGAGAGCCTACCAGTGGCGGGGGGCTTTCGCTCCCGGCGGGTTGCTATTAGTTGTCGGCGGCTTGCGGTCCTGACGGTCCTGGCGGACGGCCACCATGGGGAGGGGGATTTCAAATCTCAAATTTGACATTTCAAATCAGGGGGAAACATCCAACAATCCAACAGCGAACGTCCAACCTCCAATGCCGGATTACCGCTGGAAAAAGGCGAGGACGCGGGTGCGGACGAGGGCGGGGGAGAGGCCGCGGAGGCATTCCTCGGGGTTCACGTAGTGACACTCGGATTTCATGCAGGGGGCGCAGGGGAGGTCGAGGCGCAGACAATTTTCGAGCTGGCCGTAGGGGCCGGTGCGGCGGGGTTCGGTGGGGCCGAAAAGGCCGATGACGGGCTTGTGCAGGGCGGCGGCGGCGTGCATGGGGCCGGTGTCGTTGGTGACCATGAGGTCGCAGCGGCGGAGCCACTCGATCATCTCGGGCAGGGTGGTGGCGCCGCAGAGATTCACGCATTGGCCGGGCGCGGCGAGGGCGATGGTGGCGCCGAGTTCGCGGTCGTCCTGGCCGCCGAGGATGGCGAAACGGACGTCGGGCAAATCGGCGGCGAGGGCGCGGACGAGGGCGGCGAAATGTTCGGCGGGCCAGCGTTTGTTCAGCCAGCGGGCACCGGGTTGCAGGGCGATCCACTGGGAGCCGTCATCGGGCCAGCGGGCGCGGAGGGCGGCGGCGGTGGGGGCGTGCTCGGGGAGCCAGACAAAGTTTTGGTGCACGGGCACGCCGAGGCGGGGGAGGACGGCGAGGTACCAGTCCACGGCGTGGGTGTGATAGGTGCGGCGGGGGACGGCGACATCGTAGAAACCGCGCGCGCCTTCGCGGACTTCGTCGAGGCCGATGAGGGATTCGCCATTGGCGAGCCAAGCGAAGGCGCCGCTGCGGGCGAGGCATTGGAGGTCGATGACGAGGTCGAAATGCTGTTCGCGGAGCCAGCGGATGCTGCGGAACATTTCGGGCCAGTGGCGGGGTTTGGCCCAGCGTTTGCGTTCGAAGGGAACGACCCCGGCGAGGTCGGGGTCGTTTTGCAACAGCGGCGCGAGGGCGGAATCAATCCACCAGTAAACCTGCGCCAGGGGATGGCGCTGTTTGAGGAGCCGCAGGACCGGTAACGCTTGAATGACGTCGCCGAGCGAACTGGGCTTGAGGATGAGAATTTTCAACGGCCGTAGGCCAGCCGTTCCGCGAGCCGTTCGGGCAGGCCGGCATCCAGAATGCGTTTTTGGGCGGCGGCGATGTCGTAGTCCAGGCGGCGCAGTTCAATGGTGTTGGCGGCGGTGTCGTAAATGACGTAGGCGGACTTGGGATTGTTGTCGCGGGGTTGGCCGACGGCGCCGACATTGATGAAATACTTCTTGGACGGGTCGATCTTAAATTTGGAATAGGTGCCGCCGCGGACGGCGGTGTCGCGCATGAAGGCGACGGGCACATGGGTGTGGCCGAAGAAGCAGAGCTGCGTATTTTGATAGGGAAAGCTGGCGGCGGCGGCGAGCTTGTCGAACACGTAGCCCCAGCGGTCGGGGGCGTCCAGGGTGGCATGCACCATGGTAAAGTTGCCGGCCATGCGGGTGTACTTGAGGTCGGCGAGCCACTTTTTGTCATCGACGCTCAACTGGTTACGGGTCCAGATGACGGCTTCGGCGGCGAGGGGATTGAAGCCTTCGAGGGCGTCCTCGGCGGAGCAATATTCATCGTGGTTGCCCTTGACGCAGGGGATGTTCAGGGAGCGGACGATGTCCAGGCATTCTTTGGGGCAGGCATTGTAGCCGACCACGTCGCCCAGGCACACGGTCTGGTCAACCTTCTGTTCACGGATGTCTTCCAGAACAACTTGGAAAGCGTCCAAATTCCCGTGAATATCTGCGATAATAGCGTATTTCATTTGTTAACGGACAACCTCAAAACCGCGAAATTCGTTGGTTGCATCGGCCCAAGATACAGCCTCGTCCCGGATAAATCCAGCAAGACCCGCATCGCGCAGCGCAAGACAGAAGGCCTCGAGTTCGGCGCGGTCGCCTTCGATGACGAGTTCGACGCGGCCATCGGGGAGATTCCGGATGGTGCCCACCACTTCGAAACCGGCGGCCACGGTTCTGGCCGTGTAGCGAAAACCGACGCCCTGGACGTGACCTGAATAGGTGACAATCCGGCGGCGACGGCTGCTGACATTAACTTGCGGCACGGCAGGATGAAGCCAAAGCCGGGGGCGGGATGCAATGTTTTTTGCAAAATGAGGGTAACTTTTTTCTTTTTAGTTTGACCCTAGGCCCAAATTGCCCTAAAAAACTTCACTGCCATTCGTAAGCATCGGAATACGGTCGCTTTTGTTGTGCGCCGCGCTGTTCGGGCGAATTGCAGACAAGAAACATGAAATCATTTCTCACGGCTGATTTTGGGGCGGGGAGCCTCAAGATGGCAGAATTCGAGACGAACGAGTCCGGTGGCTTGCGTCTCAAGAATTTTGCCATCAAGCCCCTCGGACTGGAAGGGTCCCAGGAAGGCGGTCGGGAAAAAGCGTTGCTTAAGGCGCTGCCCGAAGTGCTGGCGGAAAAGGGTTTCAAGGCCGGTCCGGTCAATATTTGCGCCCCGGGTTTTCACGTTTTCTCCAAATTTGTCAAACTGCCGCCGGTGGATTCCAGCAAGGTTACGCAGATTATCCAGTACGAGGCGCAGCAGAATGTGCCGTTTCCGCTGTCGGAAGTGGTCTGGGATTACCAGATTCTGGGCACGGCCCCGAGCGGGGAGTTGGAAGTGCTGCTGGTGGCGATCAAGTCCGACATCGTGGAAGGGCTCTTCAAGATTGCCGAACTCTCCAAGCTGAAGCTGCAGATTTGTGACGCCTCGCCGGCCGCTTTGTGCAATGCGTTCCGCTATAATTACGGTGAATTGGAAGATTGCACGTTGTTGCTGGACATCGGGGCGAAGACGAGCAACGTGCTTCTGTTTGAAAAGGGCAAGGTATTCTCGCGCAGTATCAGTTTGGGGGCCAATACCATAACGCAGGACTTTGCCACCGAGGCGAAACTGAAGTTTGACGATGCGGAGCGCATCAAGATTGCCGAAGGTTTTGTGAGTTTGGGCGGCGCGTACGAGGAGCCGGAAAACCCGCATCAGGCGGCGATCAGCAAGATTGCGCGCCAGTTCATGACCAAGCTGCACATTCAGGTCAACCAGACCTTGCAGTTCTACCGCGGCCAGCAGGGCGGGTCGGCGCCGCAGCGGGTCTTTTTGTCCGGCGGCGCTTCGATCATGCCGTACACGGCGCAGTTTTTCGCGGAAAAGCTGAATGTGCCGGTGGAATATTTCAATCCGTTTCGCAATGTGCAGATTGACCCGGCGGTGGATTTGGAAGGTCTGTCGCGGGTAGCCCATTCGCTGGGCGAGGTGGTGGGGCTGGGGTTGCGCAACCTGGCGACCTGCCCGGTGGAAATGAATTTGATGCCGCAGAGCACGCTGCGCTGGCAGGCGTTCAACCAGAAGAAGCCGTATCTGGTGGCGACCGTGGCCTGCGTGGTGGGGGTGGCGTTTGTGGTGGGTTTGCTGTTTCAGAAGCTGGCGGACAACAAGCAAAAGGAACAGAACGATTTGGATCCGCAGGTGCAGCAACTGCAGAACAAGGTGGATCAATTTGACCGGGCCTTTCAAAAGCTGCAGGCGACGCGCAAACAGGCCGACCAGATTGCGACCTGGTTGAATGGCCGGTATTATTGGGCCGATGGTCTGGCCGCCTTGCGGGGGGCGATGATTGCCGCCGAGCAGGATGCGCAGAAAAAGCTTTCCGCCCAGCACCCGGGCATTGAAGTGGGCATCTGGGTGGAGCAGCTGCAGTTGCCGGATGCCGCGGCAACGGATCCCAACGCTCCGCCCCAGCCGAACGTGGTGCCGCTGATGAATCCGCAATACATGCGGGGCGGGCCGGGCATGGGTATGCCGGGCATGGGCATGCCAAGAACGGGTATGCCGGGCGGTGCGCCGCCACCGCCGGCCACGCCGGATCAGACGGCGGCGAACGCGACCGCCACCAACGACCTGACGCTGGTTTGCCGGGCCATCAGTGTGAGCGAGGAAGAGGATGGCCGCATTGCGGATGCCGTGGAAACCGCTTTGAAAAGCTCGGCTTTTTTTGACCCCAAGACGACGGCGCTTACGGGTTCCATTTCACAAGACCCCACCACCAGCACGTTTACGTTTCACGTGAATCTGTCGCTGGCCAATCCCTTGAAGCTTTAATATGGCCTGGATAAAACGAAATTTGGCCTTTGTCATCGGTGGCGTTGTCGCCTTGGGGCTGCTCGTGGCGGCGGGCTTCTATATTTATCAAAGCTGGAACCAGAACATTGCCGCGCGGGACAAGCTGAACGAAACGTACGCCACTTTGCAAACGCTGTCCAAGAAGCCGGTTTCGCTGTCCAGCGACCGGACAAACAATACTCAGATCGCACAGGAGCAGCAGAAGCAGTTGCTTGACTGGATGAGCTCGGTGTCGGCCTTCTTTCAGCCGATCCCATCCATTCCGCCGGCCGGCGAAAGCGGAAACAGCGCCGTTTTTCGGTCGGCGCTGGCGACTACCATCAAGGGGCTGCAGGATGAGGCGGCCAGCGTCAGTGTGGGGCTGTCCCCCAATTATGGATTTTCCTTTGAAGCTTATCGTAATCAGTTAAATTTATCTCCTGCCAGTCTGGCCCCGCTGTCGTTGCAGTTGGGCGAGGTGAAGGTGCTGGCTGACATTTTGCTGGCGGCCCGGGTCAACTCTTTGGACAGCATTCAGCGGCTGCGGATTTCGGACAGCGACACCACCGGGCCGGCGGGCGACTACCTGGATGCCGCCCCGACCACGAATGAGCTGGCGATACTCACGCCTTACGCGGTGACATTTCGGTCGTTCACCCCGGAGATTTCGCAGGTGCTGGCCGGGTTTGCCACTTCCAAATATTCGATGATTGTCAAATCCATCAGTGTACAGCCGGCGGGAGCCGCCGGGAATCCCGGTGGCACGGACCTGCCGCCCGGGCAGAATATGCCCATGCCGGGCTTGCCGGGAGAACGTCCATATATGCCAGGATATCCGGGTGCCGGTTATCCCGGTGCGGGGATGCCGGGAATGGGCATGCCCGGCGCAAACGGCCTGCCGCCGGCCGGTCAGCCGGCCACCTCCAAGGGGGGGTTGCAGACCATTATCAAAGAACAATTGCTCCGGGTGACGTTGCAGATTGAGGTCGTGAAACTCCTGCCCAAAAAATAGCCATGGATTTTCTCAAGAAACATTACGAAAAGATCCTGTTGACCGTGGTATTGCTGGGGTCGGTGGGGTTGCTGGTGGCCATGCCATTCTTCATCAAGGCGGACCAGGAGGACGCGGAAAACCACAAGACCATATTCCTGCATGGGAAGGTCACGCCCCTGCCGGATCTGGACATGGGGTTGGAAAACCAGTTGAGCCAGCGGTTGAACGGGTCTTTCAATCTGGATTTGGAGACGACGAACAAGCTATTTAATCCGTTGGAATGGCAAAAGACGCTGGATGGCCGGCTAATCAAGAAGGAAGACATTGGCAGCAAGGCATTGACGATTGTTAAGATCAATCCGCTGTATCTGATTTTGAAGCTGGACAAGGTGGAAACGAATGAACCGGTGGCCCGCTATCTGATCGGGGTGGTCAAACAGGCGGCGGTGAAGGTATCCGCGCAGCATGTTCAACACCGCGGCGTCTCGCTGGGAGACAAGGCCAATGACACGTTTGAGTTGCTGAGTGTCAAAGGTGCGCCCGAAAGCCCGGATCAGCTGATTATGAAATTGGTGGACTCCAATGAGACCATTACGCTGACCCCGGACAAGCCGTACCAGCGGGTGGACGGGTATTCGGTGGATTTGCGCTACGATCCGGAGCGGAAAAGTTTTCCGGCCCGGCGGGTTGGCGCCAGCATAACCTTTGCGGGTGAAGAGTATAATATCGTTGCCATCAGTGAGGACGAAGTGATACTTTCTGCCCAATCAAACCAAAAACGAACCAAACTGCGATACGCGCCGACGCCTTGATATTTTCGAAAGGTTTTCCTGATTTAGTTGAAACTCCTACTTGCCATGATTAAAGCCGTTTCTTTATCGCTCTGCTTTTTGCTGCTTTGTGCCGCCAGCTCGCAGGCGCAATCCTCGCCCACCGATACCGCCATCTCTGAAGCGGTTTTGCGTCAGGCCAACGTAATCGTCCTCCATCAGACGCTGGTTGAAGCCAAGCGTACCGCGTCGCGGGGTGACCTGGCCGGGGCGGCCAAGAAGTATCAGGAGTGCTATGATTTGACGCAGCTCATCGGGGCGGGCGTCAAAACCGAGACAGCCCAGGCGATTGCCGGTCTGGCCTCCACGCGTCTGGCGCTGGCCCGTCAGGACCAAAGCCGGGGGGAATATCATAACGCCGATGTGGAAGTGGGGCAGGTGTTAAAGGCGGACCCGCGCAATGCCGCCGCGCTGGCGTTCAAGAAGGACAACGACCACCGCATGCAGCTTATGGCCGGGAAGATGCCGGATGCCAGCACGGTGGAGCAGATTCCGGTGGTGGCCAAGGCCAAGGAAAATTCCGGGACGATGGTGCAGGATGGCAAGTTGTTTTATGAGATGGGCAAGCTGGACGAGGCGGATGCCAAGCTGAAAGAGGCGCTGGTGCTGGATCCCGACAACCAGTCGGCCTTTTATTATTTGAATCTGGTCAAGCAGGCGCGTTACAGCCGGGAATCCTTGCAGCATACAGAGGATACGCAGGCCCGCATGAATCAGGTGGAAAAGACCTGGGTGATGCCCAAGAATACTTCGACGCTGCCGGAAATCGGCAATCCGTATGCTACAAATTCCGACATTTACACTGGTGTGGGCCGGACGCTGATCATGGAGAAGCTGGATCGCATTCATCTGGACAATGTGTCCTATGACGGTCTGCCGCTGAACGAAGTGCTGCGCGACCTGCAGGCCAAGGCCCAATCGCGGGATCCGGACAAGCGGGGCATTAACTTTATCATCAATCCGAACGCCGACAATTCCGGCCAGTCGGCGCCTCCGCCGGCCACGGGTGGTACAGCCGGCGGTTTCGGAGGCGGAGCGGGTGGCGGTGCTCCGGGAGCCGGGTTTGGTGGCGGATTTGGTGGCGGCGCCGGTCAGGCTTTGCCCAATGCGGTGGATCCGACCACCGGTTTTTCGCCGGCCAACAACACGGCAGCATCTTCCGAGCCGGTGGACATCGGAACGGACGTCCTCATCAAGCTGAACCTTTCGGATGTCCGGCTCGCGGATGTGATTGACGCCATCATCACGGTGGCCAACAAACCCATCAAATATTCCATCCGTGATTACGCCATCATCTTCCAGCAACGGGATACGCGGTATGAGCCGCCGACCCTGGTGGTGCGGACCTTCAAAGTTGACCCGAATACGTTTTATTCCGGTTTGGAAAGCGTGACCGCGCAAAACTTCGGCTCCCCGGGCTCTTCGGGTGGCAGCAGCGGCGGCGGCGGCAGCAGTGGTGGCGGTGGTGGCAGCAGCGGCAGCAGCGGCAATAATAACAGTTCCGGCGGCGTAGTCGGCGTGGTTGACGCGGTGCCCGGCGCGAGCGGTGCCCGTTCCAGCGGCGGCAGCAGCGGTGGCGGTGGCGGTGGCAACCGCGGCGGCGGCGGTGGCGGCAATACTGGCGGCGGCGGCGGCAGTGGTTCCAACCCCTTGGATCGTGGCGGTATTCCGCCGACTGCGGGCAACAGTGGTGGCGGTTTGAAATACATCACCCGTCTGGATTTGACGGCGGACGTAAGCATGGCGGCCCGCCAGTTCTTTACCACCTTGGGGGTCAATCTGCTGTATCCCAAATCCGTATTTTTCAATGACCGTCTCGGTCTGCTGGTGGTGCGCGCCACCGAACAGGATCTGGACACCATCGAACAGGCGCTGCAAGCGTTGAACCGCGTGGCTCCGCAGGTTCACATCAAGGCGCGGTTTATTGAAGTTTCCCAGACGGACAGCAAGGCGCTGGGCTTTGACTGGTACTTGGGCAACTTTGTTAATGGATCCGTGATCGCCAATGGCGGCAGCGCCGGTTCGCTGGCGACCGGTTCGACGTCGGCGGCGAATCCTTTGGGCGTGTTCCCGGGCAGTTCGTCGGCGAATGTCATTTCGCCTTCCTCGACGGATCAGTCGCTGACTTCCGGGCTGCGCAATTCACTGAATGCGCCGGCGCTGGCAACGGTGACGGGCATCATGACGGACCCGAATTTCCGGGTGGTGATCAATGCCTTGCAACAACGTTCCGGGGTGGAAACCCTGGCGGAACCGGAAGTGGTGACCACGAGCGGCCGTCAGACCCAGATGAAGGCGACGCAGTTGAAAACGGTCATTACCGATTACAACTTCCAGCAGGGAACCTCGGCAACCACCACCGGCACGGGCGGGGGCGCGATACCGTAACACTTTGATCTTGTCATAATATGAAAAATCACAAGCAATTCTTTAAGCCTTCGGCCGTTGCGCTGGTGGCTGGCAGTCTGGCGCTGGCCGGCGAATCGCAGGCCCAGAACAATACGTTCTCACCCGGCGTTTCCGCCGTCAGCCCCATTGCGAGCCAGATTGAGGTCGGCCCCATTCTGGACGTGGTGCCGTATGTGCTTTCGGACGGTTATACCATCAATCTTACGTTGATTCCCTCGGATACGGAATTCGACGGCTACGACAATCCGGCGACGTCCGGACCGCCGATTTCCAACGTGACCGCCGGTCTGAACGTGGTGCAGTTGCCGATTGTGCTGCCCACCTTCACGATCCGCCAGGTGGTGACCACGGTTAATGTGTGGGATAACCAGACGGTCGTCTTGGGCGGTTTGATTTCCTCGTCGGTGACCTCGACCAAGGATTCGGTGCCGTTTTTGGGCGATATCCCATTGCTGGGCCGGCTGTTTCAGAGCCAGAGCAAGCAGGATATCAAAAAGAACCTGATGATTTTCGTGACCGCGACGATTGTGGATCCGGCGGGCAACCGGCTGCATTCGGATGATGAACTGCCCTTTACCCAAAACGCCATTCCGGCGCAGCCGGAGATTGACGGGCAGAAGTTTGTTCCGGGTCCGATCACCGGGAAAACCCCGTGAAGTTGACGGGCAGCAAGGAAGTGGCCTAAATCGTTCAAGTCGTGGCCCGATTATTGATAGTTGACGGGCACGCGTACGCGTACCGGGCCTTTCATGCGATCCGGGAATTGCGGGCGCCGGACGGTCGGCCAACGAATGCCATTTACGGGTTTGTGAAGATGCTGGAAAAGATGCGGCTGGCCTTGGAGCCGACGCATTTGGCGGTGGTTTGGGATGGCGGACTAAGCGCCGAACGGATGGCGGCGCTGCCCACGTACAAGGCGCAGCGGCCGGAAATGCCGGGGGACCTGAGGCCGCAGTTTGATGAGATTTCGGCTTATTTGGCGGCGTCCGGAGTGCCGGAGATTTGCCGGGACGGCGTGGAAGCGGATGATATTATTGCCAGTTTGGCGCGGCGGGAAGCGGCGGCGGGAATGACGGTGGTGATCGCCAGCGCCGACAAAGATTTTATGCAGCTAGTTTCCGGACCGGTCGGATTGTTGAATCCGAACGACAAGACCGGAACCGTCTGGACGGACGAACAAGTTCTGGCCAAGACTGGCGTGAAGCCGGCGCAGATTGCGGACTGGCTGGCCCTGATGGGCGACACGGTGGACAACATTCCCGGAGTGCCGGGGGTGGGAGCCAAAACGGCCGCCGGATTGCTGCAGCAGTTTGGCTGCCTGGATGAACTGTTCCGGCGGCTGGACGAGGTGAAATCGGAACGGTTGCGGCTCGCGCTGCGGGAAGCGGCGGAAACCGTCCGGCGGAATCTGGCGCTGGTACGCCTGCACGACGTGCCGCTGAATTTGACGGCAAGTGAACTGGTGCCGCAGCCCGTCAACCGGGAGAAACTGGCCAAGCTGTTGCAAGGCTGGGGTTTTCGCGGGATGCTGGCGTCTTTGGAAACGGCGCCGCTGGAACGGCAACAACATTTGATTTAGACATGAATTTGCGAAACTGGATCAACCATCTGGCCGGTGCGGGCAACCGCGCGACGGCAGCGTTAATTTTTAGACAAAGTCACCCGCATGGCGTATGCTCTTTGCGGCCCATGACGTTGTCTTTTATTTGTGCCTGGTGTTCTGCCATCGGTTTGCTGCTGGCGTCCGCCACCATTTCTTCCGCGCAAACCAACTATTACAGCACGAACGGGGGGGAATATTCCATTGTCGGGGCCTTGCCGGGCAATCAGGTGTTTCCCGATGCCGCGATTTCCACGACCGGCGGGTTTGTGGTCTGGCAGGACAATGCCACGGATGGTGACGGCTGGGGCGTGAGCGCCCGCCGCTTGGACGCCACATTTTCCGGCACGCTCGGAACGTTCCGCGTGAATCAAATCGGGGCCGGCGATCAGGAGAACGCCCGGGTGACGATGCTGAAAAATGGCGGGGCGGTTTTTGTCTGGCAGGGGGGCAAGGAAGGTTACCAGCACATTTACGCGCGCTTTTTCACCGCCACCAATACCTTCACCACCACCAATGACATCCTGGTAAACACGTTTACGAACAACTTTCAGATCAATCCGGTGGTGACGGTGCTGACGAACGGCAACGCGGTGGTGCTCTGGGCCAGCTACAACGAGGCGGGCACCAATTCTTTGCAGGATGTGTACGGGCAGATCCTCAGTCCGACGGGGGCAAAAGTCGGGACCGAATTCCTGGTGAACCAGTTTACCAATTACAATCAGCGGACGCCCACGGTGGCGGCGTTGCCCAACGGCGGATTTGTGGCGGGTTGGGTTTCCGAGCAACAACGGGTGGTGGTGGGATCGTTGGGCACCAATACTATTTATGCGGGCCAGACATCGGCGCCGGTTCCGAGCGTGGACATTTATGCCCGGCTGTTTAATGCCAGCGGTACGGCCACCAGTTCGGAATTTCTCGTCAATACGGCCTATTCGCCCTGCGCCAATCCGGCGGTAGCCGTGGCTCAGGACGGCAGCTTTATGTTCGTCTGGGGCGGATTGAACCAGGTGATTCAGCAAAACAGTTGGGATGTCTATGCCCGTCCGTTTACCAATACCACCGGCGGCAGCATCAGCGTGGTGAACACCCATGTGACTGGCGACCAGTATAATCCCCGCATCAGTGCCATTGCCTACGACTATCTGATTTCTTGGACGAGTCTGGGACAGGACGGTTCGCGCGAAGGGGTTTTTGCCCAGCAACTGCACAACAACGGCGTGCCGGTAGGCAATGAATTCCGGGTGAATACGACCACGGCCAACCAGCAATTTGAAGGGGTGGTGACTTCGGATGGGGTGAGCAGTTTTCTGGCGGTCTGGTCAACGCTGGCCCCGGTGACTCCATTGAACTTTGATCTGGCGGCCCAACGTTTTGCCAATGTGGCGGCGGTGTTGCAGCCGATGTCCGCGCCGTACGTTTGGGCGCCTTTTGTGGTCGTCAGCAATGTTTTCCAACCCCGGTTGGTGGTCAGTTGGTCGCCGTTGCTGGGCTTGTCGGTTTCCAATTACGAGGTTTATGTGGACGGGGCGGTCACCAATATTGTGGCGGTGACCACGAATCAATGGACCATGACCGCCTTGAACGGTTTGACCGCGAATTCCACCCATACCTTCCAAGTGGATTATGTGGTGACCGATGGCCGGCGTTCGCCGATTTCCGCTGCCGGGAGCGGCACCGTTTGGAGCGGTGCGAGTTGGTTTGGCATTCCCTTTGAATGGATGGAACAATATTACGGTTTGAATGCGTCCGCTTGGCCGATAAATGTGAATGCGCCACTGGACAAGGGCGGGCTTAGCCTGCTGCAGGTGTTTGTCAGCGGCGGCAGTCCGCTGGATCCCACCACTTGGTTGCGCCAGTCCGTTGTTCGCACCGCCCAAGGCCTGTTCCTGAACTGGAATACGCAGGCCGGCGCCACTTATCAGGTCCAGGTAACCACTAATTTCAACTCTTGGAGCAATGTCGGCTCGCCCCGGTTTGCGGCGGGCACGTCGGATTCGATTTACATCGGCGGCAGTTCCGCCGGTTACTACCGCGTCGTGCTCCTGCGCCAATAAAAAATTTGTATGCAGCAATTGATCAAGCGTTATTGTTGGGTCGCCCTGCTCGTGGCCGGCGCGCAGGCGTCCTGGGGCTTTGCCTTGTCCGGGCCACTGGCCAGCCACGCGGGTTTGCCAGCGACTTATGGGGACAAGTGGCAGACGCCCGTCATTGGATATGGTTTGGGAGGCGACTTGGAGACGCCGAAAAATATTGGCGAAGAATACCGGCGGAACACGCCGGTGATGGTCTATGCCTTTGACCAGAATTTTTCCGGCTTTTTCGGTTCCAACGGGGAATCCGCCGTGGTTTCCGCCTTCGCCATTATGAATCAGTTGACGAACGTGGATAATTACAGTGCCGCGCTGAACGAATATTCCATTGATTCGCAACATCAGGACACCACGGCTCTGGCCTTGGGGCTGACTGATTTGAAGTCGGAAACGCTGAACTTGCTGGCGGAGCAGATGGGCCTTTCGCAGCCGGAACGGTTTACTTGGACTCTGCATGACCGCTACCTGCCGAGCGGCGGGAAATGTCCCATTAACGAACTGTATTTGGTGGTGCAACGCAACTTTGATCCGATGACCAGTCTGAACCAGCAGGTTCAGTATTCGCCATACGTCAATGACACGCTCTACACGTATGAAATCCTTGAGGCCTGTACGGGCGCAAATCCGCTGGCGCAGACCTTTCCGATCTCGGTGGATCCGCTGGCCAATACCTATACCGCCGTGGCAGGTTTTGGAGTTGGTTTGGGAAGCATTCCTTTTGACACGAACACGCTGACCGCCGGCTCGGTCGAAGTTGGCGGATTTTACACGGATTTGACGCGGGATGACGTGGCCGGTTTGCGGTACATGTACCGGACGAACAACGTCAATTGGGAAAGCCCCGCTTTTGGCGCTGCTTGGTATTCGATCACAACCAATTATTCAACGCAGCAATTGTTCCCGAACTATACCGGCACCAATGTTTTTGTAACGGGTACGAACTCGTACATTGGCACCAATGCGTTTACCAGCACCAATGGTTTCAGTTATTTTTATTATTATGACGGCACCTATGGCTACGGTAATTACAGTTCGCTGGTTGCGCTGTCCAAGACCAACAGTCCGGCGGTGATGCAGGCGCTTTACCCCGGGTTGGTGATTTCCAGTTCGTCCAACTATTATGTCATGGGTTCCAACGGGGTGATTAGCGCCTATTTCACCAACTACCCCGGTTCGCCCGTCGGTTCACCGCCCGTGTTTGTGGTAGTGACCAATTACTCTCCGGCATTGATTGAGATGTATGCAACCACTTTTGCCAACGTATTCACCAACCGTATCTGGTCCACCAATTCCTACGCGTATTTGCTTACTTCCACCGTCGGGGTGCCCAAAGGTTACCCGGTGGGAAGTCCCGTGGTGACCAATGTGACATCGCAACTTGTCACCTACACGAATGTCCCTTCCGGCGACTTTTTCATTCTGCCGCAGTTTTATACCAATGTCTGTCCGCTGTCATTCCTTTATCCCAGTGGTAATTTGACCAATGTACTGGCGGTCACGAACCTCATTACCTCGCTAACCTCTACGATTTCGTCCAGCACCAATGGGACGGGATCTTCCAATCTCGTTTACGCCAGTTCCCTCAGCATTGTCACCTACTTCACCAATTACACGTGGGTGGTGAATCCGGTGTCCTGTACGCAGGCGACGAATGCCACCAGTTGGTATCAGGGGATCGGGCGCATCCAGTTTGTACGGATGCCGGACAGCATCATTGCCGATCCGCTGACGGATACGTTCTCCACGCCGTACACCAACAACTATACGATGGTGGCGTACAACCCGACCAACAATGCCTATGAGACCCGGTATTTCCAACGGATTCTGCTTTCCGCGGACATTCTATTCTCCGCTGAAGATCTGGCTTCGCCACTGAGCGGCGAAATCGGGGCCGCATTTGATCTGCGCAATTTGAATTTCAATATTGCCAATATCCTGCCGAACCTGGCGGGTCCCGGCACGATTGAAACGCCCACGGAAATCAGTTTCGACAAGGTCGGCAATGTTTATGGCAATGGCGATCTGGCGATCAATAACTTGTCGACGAACGAGTTCCTGAGCGAATTTACCCAGGTTGGTTTGCTGGGATGGGGTTCGTATGACGGCTCGACCAATGACCCGGTGGTTTATCCCGACGGCACCAGCATCTACAACATTGAAAATCAGTTGATCATCAGTGTGACACCAACACCGGCCGCCGGACTGGCGGATGGCTACAACGGAGTGGCATATGCGGCGGTGCAATTTTCCGCCACGGGCGGGGTTTCACCCTACACTTGGGCGGTTGGACCGGGGACAAGTCTGCCGGCCGGTTTGAATCTGTCCGCAGGCGGGGTTCTCTCCGGCACGCCGGCAAACAACCTGGCCGGGGTGTATGATTTCACGATCCAACTAACCGATGCGGCGAATCGCGTGGTTAATTTCAACTATTCAATCACCATCCATTGAACGGCATGAAATTCTACCATCGCCCGTCAAATTATCTTATGAAGTGGAAGTTTTTTTGCGCAATTTTGCCGTTGCTGGTGCTGGCGCACATGGCGCCGGCCACGGACATCGTTGATCCGTCCGATCCCAATGCCGTGTACACGTACACGGACCCGCCCCAGGCGATTCCGAATTTTGATTGCACCAGCTTTGTCATCAACAATTCGTTTACCATCAACTATCAGACTCTGTCCACTTTCACCCTGTACTTTGAGCCGTGGAATACGGTGAACTATACGAACAACGGGGTGATGACGGATAATACCGGATTCAAGTTTGACACTCAGTTGAGCAGCAATTCGCAACATGTCATGGCGGGGACGTTTTATAACGCCGGTGATATCACGGCCGGTTCCCAGGCTAACCTGACCGGCATTTTCTACAATCTTACCGGGCTGATCGGCGGTTACGGACAGATTTATATTTCGGCGACGAACATCATCAATCCGGGCACGCTGGATGTGGGCGTGAACGGGGGCATGAAAATGATTGGCCAGAACGTGGATTTGAGTGACAGCACATTGATCGTTGAATCGCTCCTGGCCTCCAACTCCATTTACAATGTGCCGACCTTGAACAGCTATGGGGTGACGGCTTTGGACACCAATCAGGATTGGGATCCCTATTTTGCGTTGCAGCCGACAACGGCTTATTCGCCGCCGCTGGCGCCGAACTATTTCAATCAGATGTATATCACCAATGCCACGTCCTATGTGGACATCAAGGTGACCAATCCCACGAACATCATCTACCGCGCGATCATCATTCAGAACGCCAGTACGAATGTCCCGTATAATATTTATTTTGAAGGCATCAACAACAGTTCACCGCTGAATTTCTTCGGGATCGGGGCGGCCCATGTGGAATGGGATGGCGCCTATCTGGATCCGTCCAGCGGCAATTATTACACCAACTACCTTTACTTGACGGACGATTACGTCGGTTCGGCCTCCACCAACAATCCGATTTTCGGTGGCATTCCGAATAATTTCACCTTTGTCACGTCGTTTTCACCCCTGATCAACAACATCAATCCGACCGGACCCGGGTTTATTCAGTATCCGGACCAGTATTTTACCAACCGTTATGCTTACATGAACGGTCAGTTGGTGCCCGGCACGGCGGTGACCAATGCCAGTTCATCGAACCCGAGCGGTTCGATTACCAACATTGCCGGCCGCATTCAGATCAGCGCCAGCAATGCGCTGAACATGGCCCAAGCGATTATTTCCGGTCCCAACTACATGTCGATTATCTGCACCAATCAGTTTAACGGCAGTCCGGGAGCTTCGATTGCCACGCCATATTCCGATGTGAGCCTGGGGGTGACCAACGGATTCCTGACAGTGAGCAATTTATTGATGGCTTCCATTCCGCAATGGTCCGGCACGGTGCAGGCGTGGAGCACGCGCTTGGTTTATACGGACACGAACGGGATTACCCAGGATTACCGGGTGATGCTGGTGTATGACAACCTGCAACCCACCACCCCGCCGTGGATTCAGAATCTGCGCCTGCACGCCACCAACAGCTTGGTTATCAGCGATGTGCTGAATATTTACGGGACCAGTGTTTTTGCCGACGCCCAGAGCGTGACGCTGGCGACGAACGTGGTCGGCGAGGGTGCAAGTTCGCTGGACGGTGAGTTTAATCTATGCTCCGGAGCCACATTGTCCACGACGCAGTTCCCGGATCTGGTTTGGCTGACCAACAGCGGTGCCATCCGTTGTTATAATAACGCGAATTTCACCAATCTTTACACCGGCTTTACGTATTACCTGACCAATTACACGTATGAGACCAATTCCGCAACGCTGGCGGTCACAACCAATTCTACGGTCACTTTCAATACGCTCCCCAAAAACTGGCTGGGTGCTTTTATCAACAACAGTCTCGTGACCAATCAGGCCATGTCGGTTTCCGCCGTCAACTTTACCAATAACGGCGGCATCAACAGCGGATCCGGCACGTTCGTTTTAAATTCATCCTCCGCAAATTTTGTGAACGGTTTCACCTTGGCGGGTTCGGATGTTGATATCAACGGCACAAATCTGCTGGTTGCCGGCGAATATATCAACGCGGGCCGGGCGTTGAACCTGCTGGGGGTGCAGTCAATCTCCGATGGCGAGACAAACCTCGTGGCCAACGGCCTGACCAACGGCAACATCTGGGTGGTGGGGGCGCTGGGCATTGGCGGGTCGGACAGCGGGTTGAACGCAACCTACAATCCGTTAAGCGGCGATCTGCTGGGGACCACGGTGACCAATATTGCGCCCGGCGGGAAAAACATTATCAACACTTGGGCCGGCGTAAATCGGGGGATCAGCGTCGCCGGATACTCCAACAATCTGGCCATCGGACATCTGATTTTGGATTCGCAGGTTTCCGGCGGCCGGAACGGAACCTTTACCTTTAATGGCACCGTTGGCGCGGGGGTGACCAATGCCATCTATGTGGATTGTCTGGAACTGCTTGATTACGCCACCAACCGGGACGTTGGGTACAATCCGACCGCCCTCAAGTTTGCGACCAACTTCGTGATTTATTACGCCCAAGCCTACATCAACGGGCTTTCGGTGGCGGAAAAGATCAATCACAAGGGCATTGACGTGAACGGGGTGAGCAACAGCGATCATCTTCGCTGGGTGCCGGCCTATGCCGGCTATTACAGCTACACCAATCTGGTTTATCCGAATGGCACCACCAACGTGGTCAATCAGGCGCTGGCCCAAAGCAGCGACATTTCTTCCGGCGGCAATTTGACCTCGGGTAATTCGGGCAATCCGACGCAGATTTTTGTGCCGTCGCAGATTGGCTTGACCATCACGCTGACGAACAAGACGACGCGCCGGCTGGCTTGGACCATTCCGGCCACGGCGACGAATTATTTTGTGCAATACAAAACGAACCTCCTTGCCTCGGCCTGGACGTTGCTGACGAATTCCAGTGTGAACATTGCGCCGGGGTTGATTCCGCTGACGCAGACGAATGTTTATTTCCTGGATACCAACTCGGGCCCCATGCGGTTCTACCAGGTGGTGGAACAACCGTGGCTGACCTATCCGCAATAAGATGATGCCCAACTTTTGTTTGATTAACGCTGAGAATTCAAAAATTTCCGCCGGGACCTGGTTTCGGCAGACAGACTGGAGAAACGTTGTGAAAGAGAACATGAAACGACTCATTGCCGGGGGCTTCCGAAGCCTCTTTAAAAATTTTGGCGGCCTGCGCGCCGGTCTGGTGGCGGGCATCTGCCTGACCGCCGGAACCGTTCTGGCCCAGCCGGTCAACGACCTGTTTGCCAATGCCCAGTTGATTGCGGGCACCACGGGAACGGTCACCGGTACCAATACCGCGGCGGGCATTGAAATTTGCGAGCCCGGCACGGTAACAACCGACGATAACGGCGTGCAAGCGGTGGACAACTCCGTGTGGTATAGCTGGACCTGTACGGTCGGCGGCACCTATGAGTTTGACACCATTGGCAGCGCTTTTGACACGATTCTGGCGGTGTACACCACCCCGACCGGGCTGTGCGACACCGGACTGACGAACATCATTTCCGATGACAACAACGGGTTCAACATCTTCAGCGATGCCGCCCAGACGAGCTATCTGAAGTTTCAGGCCGTGGCCGGTACGACATACTACATCTCGGTAAACGGCAACGCCACGAGCGTGGGCAATGACAACGGCGCGCTGTATTTGAACTGGAGCCCGGTGCAATTGGAAGTGACGCCAGCGGGCACGTTCCAGTTTACCGCCAATTACTACCCAGTGAGCGCCTCGGAATCGACTATCGCCCTGGATCCTTCGGTTTCGCCCTCTTTGCAGGGAGCCCGTCTGACCGTGACTCGTACCGCCGGTTCCGTAGGGCGCGTGTTTGTGGGTTATCAACTGCTGGCCGCTCAATATACTAATCGCCTGCAAACCAATTACTTTGGAACGAATGTCAGCACCACTCTGATTGATTCGAACGGCATTGGCCAAACCGTTAATCAGACACTAAATTACATTGCGTACACCAACAACTATCAGTACTACGACAACGGTTTCAAAAACTATCCAGTGACGGGTACGCTGACGAATATTACGTCTTATACCATTACGGGTGCCAATACCAACCTATATGTAACCAACACGTTGCCGCTGGTGAGTGGCCCGCTAGTGCCGGTGCCCACGACCTTCGCCAATGGCGGCGTTTCATTTACCAACGAGGTCACCAACTCGCCGATCTTCTTTATTTACCAAACCAATTATTTCAGCTTCACGGCCACGAATGCAATTTCCGGCACGAATGTCAGCGACGGCAGCGTGATTACGAACAACGGCGTCCTTTACACAAATTTGGCCGATATCTATGTGGGAACACAGATCACGAATTTTTATGGTTATAACAGTTCCATAACCATTTCGGAACCGCTCATAGGGGCCTATGTATCCACCAACTGGTATTTCACGAATATCGTCGTGACCTCCAGTTATTATACGAATGGGCTCTACACCAACGGCAGTGTCGAGATTAACCAGTTCTCTTCGCTACTCACAAATTCGGCCACCACCAACTTAGCGGTTATTTCGGTGAGTGATGTTGGGACTAATAGCCCTACGTCATCCATTCCACTTCCGTATGGCGGCTATCCCTCTAATATTCCGCCGGTTGGAAATTTTCTCATCGGTACGCCGGTCGTCCTTGTGGATACCAACAACAATACGCTTATCACGTTCACCAACTCGTATTCCAAGCCAACCATAGTGGTTCTTGCCACGGTATCCGCCGCCCCTCTATTTGGCACCAATAATTACGGCACGCTGGCGTTTGATGACTATCAAATGTCGTTGGACATTCCCACCGTGCCAGTCAGCGCTTATTCTCCTTCCACTCCGGATGGATCCTCGTTGCCCAGTCTGATAAATGCAACTTTGACGGGGGTCACGAACGACCCGTTGGAATCGGCAGATTTGCAACCGGCCACCATCAGTCCCACGGGGGGGGGCAGCCTCCTAAACATATTGAATGATAATTTTGCCAGTGGGCAGGTAACCAATGACACCGGAGCGATTTATTTTAACTTCCAGCATCGGTTTTTCCGGGTGTACGAAACCACGGCCAATGCGGTTATTGGCGTCAACCGGACCGGCGCGGGCAAGTCTTGCAGCGTGGATTACCGGATTGATTATCGGCCGCCGACCGATGCCTTGAATAATTTCACGCTCTGTGCCGGTTCGGATTACGCTACGCCCAATGTCGACTACACTTCGGTGACGGGTACTTTGGCGTGGGGTGATGGCGATTATACCACCAAGTATTTTTCGGTGCCGATCTTCCAGGACGGGATTGTGGAATTCGATGAAGACATGCTGTTACAGCTATTCAACCCGCAACCGAACCCCGGCCCGCCGCCGTCCTATGTGGGTGATGTAGGCGTGGCCAATTTAACGATTCTGTTCAACGACCAGCCGGCAGGTGCGGTGGATCGGAATTGGAATACGGACAATTCCCCGAATTCAAACCCGCCCCACCAAAAATACCCCGGTACGGCCGGGAATGGCGGGACGGTTTATGCCTTGGCGAGCCAGGTGCTGGATGGTACCACGTTTGTGGCCGGCAGTTTCAACTCCTACGATTCGACTCCGTACAATCGCCTGGTGCGCGTGCTGAATGACGGCTTTCAGGATCCGTCTTTCATGGCTCCGCCCAACAGCGGTGCCAATGACTTCATTGCCTCGTTGGCGCTGTATCCGGTCACGTCCACCAACTTTGGAAAATTGCTGATTGCCGGTAATTTCACATCCTTCAACGGCACGAACCGGTTCCGCATCGCCCGTTTGAATTATGACGGCTCGCTGGACACCTCGTTTACACCCGGGCTGGGCGCAAATGGGATGGTCTGGTCCATCGCCTTGCTGCCGAACGACCAGGTAGTCATGGGCGGTCAATTCACTTCTTATAACGGCACCAATATCAATGAGGTGGCGCGTTTGAACCAGGATGGTTCGCTCGATACGACCTTTAACTCCGGAAGCGGTCCGGATTCGGTGGTTAATTCGCTGGCTCTGGATTCCGCCGGCCGGGTGATCATTGGCGGTGCGTTTTCGACGGTGAACGGGGTGACCAGCGGCGGGGTGGCCCGGCTGAATGTGGATGGCTCGGTGGATACTACTTTTAACCCCGGCATTGGTACCTATAATCCCGACACGTCCGGCACCGATCCGGTATATGCGGTGGCCGTGCAGTCCAACGGGCAAATTCTCGTCGGCGGCTCGTTTGCGAACATGGAATTGACCGAGTATAACGGCTTGGCGCGGCTGAACACCGACGGCTCGGTGGATCCGACGTTCCATCCCGGAACGGGCACGCTGAATCCGTTGACCGGCGACGTGGATACCGTTTACGCCATCACTTTGCAGCCGGATGGCGGCATTCTGATTGGCGGTAATTTCACGACGTTTAACCAAACCCGTCGCGTGGGTCTGGCCCGCCTGTACTCCATTGACGGAACGGTGGACACCACGTTCATGGACACCGCTTACAACCAGTTTGCCGGTATTCCGAATCATTATCATAACCCGGATGCGGTCAACCCCGCGCTTTACCCGACGGTCAACCAGCGGAACACGGTTTATGCGATTTCAGTGGAACCCTATACGACCAACGTGTTCATCGGTGGCAGCTTTTTGCGAGTGGGCGGTGGTTCCACCCGCGATGATATCCACAACCGCGGCAACGTGGCCCGTCTGATTGGCGGGGTCACTCCCGGACCTGGCAACATTGAGCTTTCCTACAGCAGCTACACGGCGAATAAATCCTCCGGCAATCTGTACGTATCACTCGTTCGTACCAACGGCAACTTGGGTGAAGTGTATGTCACCTTTGGGACCAATACGGCCGCACCGGGCGTTGGCATTGCCCGCGGCAGTGACATGACCCTGACCACCCGGACTCCCACTTGGAGCACCGCCTGGTCGGCTTCAAGTTATGCCATCTGGATGAAGGATGATTGCACCTACGGTCCGAATTATGCCACCGTTCCGACCGGGGTTACGACCGCCGATGTCAACGTGGGGATTATTAACAATACCAATGTGACCGGCAACCTGAGCGCCAACTTTACCCTTACCAATCCGGCGTCCCAGTTCGTTCTGCTGGGTGGTGAAAATATTCCACTGGGCACCGCGCTCGGTTACCAGACGGCGTCCCCCTTTACGATTATTGATGACTCGATTCATGCCGGTACGCTGGCCTTCAGCTCTACCAACTACTCCGTGGTGCAGAGCAATAATGCCGTGGCGACCATCACGGTGACGCGCACCGGTGGCAGCGATGGCGTGGTGCATGTCAACTATTCCGCCGGCAATGGCACGCCGCCGAATGCCGCGACCAACGGCCTAGATTTCACCGCCGTGACCGGCACCCTGACCTTCGGTCAGTCGGTTCTTTCGCAAACCTTTACCGTTCCGATCTTGAATCGCACGACGGTTCAGCCCGACCGCAACGTCAAGCTCCGGCTCTATACGACTTCCGGCGGCGCCGGCTTGGCCCAGAGCAATGCCGTGCTGACCATCATCAACGGCAACTATACGCCTGGCCATATCAGTTTCTCCAGCTCGGTGTATACCACCAATGAAAACAACCGGGCCGCACTGATCACCGTCAACCGTCTGGGCGGCAGCTCCGGTTATTTGAACGTGAACATGTACACGGTGGACGGCACCGCCGTTAACGGGGTTAATTATGTTGGCACCAACGTGCTGCTTTCGTGGAACAACGGCGACGCCACGCCGCGCACCATTGCGATTCCGGTGATTGACGACGGCTTGGTGACGAGCAATCTGACGGTCAATTTGCGCCTGAGCAACGCCACTATCGGGGGCGTAGCCAATACCAATTTGCTCGGTCTGAGCCAGTACACGAACTCAACCCTGATTATTAACAACGTCGATAACGCGGGCAAAGTTGAATTCAGCTCCCCGGTTTATTCCGTCAAGAAATACGGCGGCTACGCGCTGATCCCGATCGTGCGTACCGGAGGCAGCGCCCAGAGCCTCACGGTTTCCTATTACACGGTGGATGGCACCGCCCTAGCCGGCGTGAACTACTCGGCTGTGACCAACACGGTGACATTCACGAATGGTCAGGTGGCCGCCTTCTTCAACGTGCCGGTGATTGATGATGGTGTCAGCGCCGGGCTCAAGTCTCTGACGCTGGCTCTGGCCGGTGCGACGAATACCTTGGGCGTGCCGAGCACGGCCACGTTGAACATCATTGACAGCGAATCCGTGAATGAAACCCCCGGCAGTGCGGATACCACCTACAGTTCGCTGGCCGGATTCAACGACAATGTCTATACCCTCACGCTCGTCGGCACCAACCAGTTGCTGGTGGGTGGCGATTTCACCATGGCGGATGGCGTGGCCCGCAATCGCGTCGCCCGGTTGAACCCGGATGGCACGCTGGATTCGAGCTTCTCTTTCCCGTCAACCTCCTATGGCGCCAATGGCTCGGTGCGGGCCATGGCGGTGCAATCCGACGGCCATATTCTGGTGGGCGGTCTGTTCACCAGCTTTAACAGTGTGGCGTTGAGCCGGCTTGCGCGGTTGAATCCGGATGGCACGCTGGACAGCCTCTTCAATCCCGGTTCGGGGGCGGACAGCGCGGTCTATGCTTTGGCCGAAACCTTTGTCGGCGGCGCCAGCAAGGCGCTGGTGGCCGGCGCGTTCGCCAATCTGAACGGACAGAACTACAACGGCATCGGCCGGTTGAACTATGACGGCACCCCCGATACCAATTTCAATTCCGGCGGACTGGGCGCCAATGGCGCCGTCTATGCCCTGGCGGTTTATCCGACCAATTCTCCAAACGCCGGCAAGATTGTCATTGGTGGTGATTTCACCGCCTACAACGGCGCGACTAATTTTAATCACATCGCGCGGCTGAATGTGGATGGCTCGGTGGACAACACGTTTAATGTGGCCGGCAGCGGGGCCAACGACTCCGTCCGGGCCATTGCCTTGCAGTTGGACGGGCAGATCATCATTGGCGGTCTCTTCACCAACGTCAACGGCGCCATCTTGCCGCATGTTGCGCGCCTGAACGCCGACGGGACTGTGGATACTTCCTTTAGTCCGGGCGTAGGCGCCAATGATGCCGTGTTCAGCATTGGGGTGCAGACCGACAACCGGATTGTGCTGGGCGGTGAGTTCACGCTGGCCAGCGGCGTAACCCGCAACCGGATCACCCGTTTGAATCCGGACGGTTCGGTGGATCCGACCATCAACTTCGGCTACGGTGCGAACAGTTTCGTCTCCGCCATCGCCATTCAGGAAGACATCATTACCGGCTATCCCACGAATGTGCCGGATGAGAAGATCATCATCGGCGGCGGGTTCACCACTTACAACGGCGACAACCACCAGCATTTGGCCCGCATATATGGCGGTTCGATTGGCGGTTCCGGCGCCTTCCAGTTTACGCAGGCCAATTACTCGGTGCATGAAACCGGCACCAACATTGTCGTCACGGTGGTCCGCACCGGCGGTACCAGCGGCACGAACTTCGACGGCACCGGCGACGTCTATGTGCCCTTCGCCACCAGCAATATCACCGCCGTGGCGGGCATCAATTATGCCGGCTTGGTGACCAACCTCGATTTCCCGGAAGGCGAAATTCAGCAGAATGTCACCATCCCCGTATATGACGATGGTGTCGTAACCCCGGACCTGCAACTCAGCCTGAACCTGTCCGACCCGGCCACGGATCCGAATCCGCCGTCCGAAATTGGTCTTCAGCCGATTGCCTGGCTGACTATCATCAATGACGACTCCGCCGTTGCCTTTGCCTCACCGAACTACTCCGTGGCCAAGAACATTGTGAGCGGCGTGGCGCAGGTGAACATTATCCGCCTCGGGGGCACCAATTCCACCTCCACGGTTTCCTTCACCACCCTGACCAATGGCACGGCCACCATCGGCACGGATTACACGCCCGTCAGCCAGACGGTGGTGTTCAGTCCGGGCGTTTCCAATGTCGTGGTTCCCATTCCGATCAACAACAATAACATTGTGGAAGGCAATCGCACGGTGCCTTTGCTGCTGACCAATGCCGTGGGCACCACGCTGGTTAATCCGACCAATGCCACGCTGACGATCATTGACACGGTGAATGCGCCAGGTCAGTTGAGCTTCTCCGCCACCAATTACACGGTGACCGAAGGCGGCGGTGTTGGTTTTACGAATGCCTACATCACGGTCGTTCGCTCCTACGGTTCCTCGGGTTCCGTCTCGGTCCAGTTCAAGACGGCGGATGGTACGGCGCTGTCCGGTTCCAAATATATTACCACCAACGGAGTGCTGAGCTTCGGGGCCGGTGAAACGACCAAGTCCTTCCCGGTGCAGGTGCTGAACACCCCCACGGCGGAAGGGCCGGAGCTGTTCTCCGTCATTCTGACGAATGCCACCGGCGGGGCCAGTCTGACGTCGCCCACCAACGCCACGGTCACGATTCTCAACACGAACACGGGCATTGCCTTTGCGCTGGCCACCAATTATGTCACCGAGCCTTACGGCACGGCCGCCGGGTCGGTGGTCTTGAACGTGATGCGTTATAACAACACGAACGGTACGTCCACCGTCCAATTTACCACCACGGACGGCACGGCGGTGGCTGGCACTAATTACGTGGCGTACAGCAGCCAACTGACGTTCGCTCCCGGCCAGTCGCTCATCGCTGTCCCCATCACGCTGCTTTATGATCCGCTGGTGACCGGCGATCTGACCTTTACGGCCAGTCTGTCGAGCCCCAGCACTGACGCCCAGTTGACCACGCCGATTTTGGCCACGGTGGTGATCCACGATGTCAACGCCGGAATCAGCTTCGTCAAGTCGGCGCAGAATGCCTACAAGACTTCCGGCGGGGCGGTTATCAATGTTTTCAACTCCAATCCTTCGGCCAACCCGGTGACGGTCAACTACGCCACCGGCGGCGGATCGGCTGTTCCTGGCGTGGACTATACGGCCGCCAGCGGCACGCTCACCTTTACCGGCGGCCAGACCAATGCCACCTTTATCGTGCCGATTATTGCCAACAATCTGGTGCATACCAACCGGTCCTTTGGCATCGCTCTTTCGGCGCCTTCCGCCCGCGGCGTATTGCTGGCACCCACTACCGAAACAGTGACCATCATTGGTACGAATACGCCGTACGGATTGAGTTTCTCCAGCCCCTTGGTCATTTCCGGCGATTGGGGCAAAACCAATTCAGATAATACCACCGGTTCGCCGGAAATTGGGGATCCGCTCATTGCCGGCACCACGGCCAATCATGTGGTCTGGTTCCAATGGACGCCCACCAACAGCGGGTCGGTTACGTTTGACACCATCGGCAGTGTGGATGATACCAATTTTGTTTATACTCTGGATACCGTCATGGCGGTGTTTACCGGCACCAGCCTGTCCAGTTTGAACCAGATTGCCGCCAATGACGATATCTTCCCGAATTACCAATATAACGCCATTGGTCAGCAGTACTATAACCTTAATTACCAGTATTATAATTATAGTTTTTCTGGCGGAGTATTTAGCATCACCAATTATTCCCTGCCCTTAGCCACTCCGATTCGGGATCAAGCTTATTACCAGCCTTATAGTGGACCGAGTAAGGTGACGTTTAACGCGGTTCGGGGTACAACCTATTTCATCGGTGTGGATACGAAGGTTTCGTCCAGCACCAACCTTGTTACGGGAAGAATTGTGTCATCCGGCCTTGGCGGAGTTGTTACCACTCCGTCCACGGGGTTGATTTCGTTGAATTGGGCCTTGCATCCGTCCGGCGTCTTCCGCTTCGCCTCGGAAAATGCGGATTTGACGGGTTTGACCTATTCAAACAACCAATCCATGCTGCTCCACGAAGTTTCCCAAAATGAAACGACACGGCAGGGTGGCGGTCTTGATCCCGCCCGTTATGATACCACGCTGAAGATCAATTATCAGTTTGATGTCCTCGGGGCGATAGTAAAGGTGACCCGTGTTGCCGGATCCTCCGGTCGGGTTCAGGTCAACTATACCACGATGTCCATCACCAATGATGCCTACTTGGTTTCGACGAATCCCTTGCCCGGTAACATCGCAGGAATTGGTAATAATCCTTTTCTGGTGAACCCCACCTATTTGGCAAACGGCGACCAGGTGGCTGTGGCCGGGTCGGATTATACCCCTGTCAGCGGCACTCTGACCTTTGATGATTCGGAAATGAGCAAGACCATTTTCATTCCGATAATCAATAACAGCACCACTACCGGTGGTGGCGGTGGTAATCTCAATTCTGGCGTTAACCGGGATTTCCTTGTGGTGCTGACGAATGCAACCTTGGATGTGGCAGAGTCTTCGGATGTCCAACCTCCCCGGCTCGATAATACCTACAACCAGATGGTGGTTCGAATTCTCGACACGGATATTGATCCCATGGGCCCATCCTTCACGAGCGGGAGCGTAACCAATGTCGTCGTGGTGGGCGGAACTTTGGTAACCAACGTGTCAACGAACACGGTGTTCAATCTGACTCCTACCAATTCGGTGTTTAACTTCATGAAGTCCCATTTCCGGGTTACCCGGGATGTTGGCAGTTATTATAACGGCACCCCGGTGACGGTTTACGTTAACCGCAGCGGCACGAACCAGGCGGCTTCCCCCACCGTTTATTGGAACGTAAACAGCTATTATTTGGATCATGTTGATTCGTTGCGCAATAATGAGTTCCCCTTGCAACCGGGCTCTGACTATGCCACGCCAGATCCTGCTAATTCGGGCGGGGTGGCGGGATTGGTGCCCGATTTCATTTTCCCGGGTGGCTACAGCGGTTCATTGACTTGGGGGGCCAAGGATTTCTATTCCAAACCCATTTCCTTCAATGTCTATGACAATGGAATGCAGCAGTTCAACGAGGACTTCGTGATCACCCTCTATGAGATTGACAGCAATGGCAATGAATTTCCCTGTGGCATGGTGAACCAGTGTACGGTCACCATTCTGGCGGCGGACAATCATCCGCCGGCGGGTTCCGTGGATGAAAACTACAATGCGGACTTTAGCTATAACATGGTGCAACCGTTCCCGACCGTGCCGCCGCAGATGAGCCATCCTGGTACGGACGGCGAAGTTTACGGTCTGGCGGTTCAGCCGGACAACAAGACGGTTTTGGTGGGCGACTTTTTCTCGTATGACCTTTCAACCCGGAATTGCATTGCCCGGGCCAATACCGATGGCACGCTGGATACCACGTTTAATCCCGGCTCCGGCGCCAATGACTCCATTACCTGCATTACGCTGTCCACGAACAACGAACTGGTTATTGGCGGTAATTTCACCGCCTACAATGGTTCGTTCCGCAGCCGGATTGCCTTGGTAAATGCCAACGGTATATTGGATACCAGCTTTAATCCCGGTCAGGGCTTTAACGGCACGGTCAACGCCATCCTGCAACAGCCGAATGGCCAGTTGCTGGTGGGTGGTGATTTCACCGCCTACAATGGCCGGACCAAGAATTACCTGGCCCGGTTGAATATGGACGGTTCTCTGGACACGTCCTTTGATGCCGGTACCAACCTGAATGCGGCGGTCTATGCCATCGGTTTGCAATCCAACGGCCAGATCGTGGTCGGTGGTGATTTCACCTTGGTGAACGGCGTGGTCGGTCAGAACTACATTGCCCGCCTCTCCACCAACGGCACGTTTGATGCCTCGTTTGATCCCGGCTCCGGGGCCAATGCTCCCATCTTCACTCTTGGCATCCAGCCGGATGATTCGATTGTGGCCGGCGGTGAATTCACCCAGGTGAACGGCCAGCCCAAGAACAGCATTGTTCGGCTGACGCCCAATGGCTACATCGATCCCACCTTCTATTGTGGCACCGGGGTTGATGGTCCGATTTATAGCATCGTACTGAACACGAATGTCATTTATTCCACCAGCAACAATTTGTACTCGGTGCTCAGCACGAACATTATTGTTCAGACCAACTTCACCTTCTATGTAGGCGGTGCGTTCACCGCTTATAATGGCACCCATCGCCTCGGTTTCGCCCGGATTAACAACGACGGCACCTTGGACACCACCTTCCTCGACACCGCTTATAACGAATTCGCCGGCCTGCCCCGTGAACGTTATGCCGATCCGTTGGGCACGGTCGTGGCTTGCGGTCTCCAAAGCGACGGGAATGTCATGATTGGCGGCACGTTTGAACGCGTCGGCGGCGGTCAGTCGGATGACTATGATGTCCGCCCCGACAACTTGGACACCAATGGCTTCGTCGTATATCAACAATATGGCGGCACCATCACTCCGAACGCCCGCGGTCGCGAAGGCATCCGCAATCGCAGCAACATTGCGCGTTTGGTTGGCGGCGCCACCCCGGGACCGGGCAACGTCGGCCTGTTATACCCGAACTACACCATCAACAAGAGCCAGTCGCCGATGTATGTGAGTCTGGTCCGTAACAACGGTTTCCTGGGCAATGCCGGCGTCAATTTCTCGGTTACGCCGGGCCTGGCCCTGCCGGGCCAGGATTATTCCTATCAAAATAATGCTCCGTACTATGGCGTGGATTGGGAATATCGGCAGCCTTCCCGCATGCATAGTGACGGGTTGTTTGGCACGAACGGATTCCCCGAGGACGCCTTTGGCTCATACTGGTCCGGGGCTTCCTCTGATCTTGGCACACTGCTGGTCAATATTCTGGACAACACCAATTCCCTCAGCAACCTGAATGCCACGTACACCGTGGCCAACCCGGCCAGCGACCAGTTCTATCTTGGCGGCGAAGACATCGCCCTCGGCGTGGGGTTGGGCGTGGCCGCGTCTCCGCTGACACTCATTGACGATCACCATGCGTCCGGCACGTTCAGCTTTGCCAACTCCAGCTATACGGCCAACGGCCAGACCGCGCCGGTGGCGGTAACCCGCACCAACGGAACGTATGGCCTGGTGTCCCTGACCTATGCCACCACCACCAACGGCAGCACGGCTTCGGCAAACAGCGATTATGTGCCGGCCATAGGTACAATTACCTTCCAGCCGGCCGATACAAGCCGGTCTTTCGCGATTCAGGTGCTGAATACGAATTATACGACTCCGGTGGAAAAATACGTTAACCTGATCCTGTATAATATCAATCCGCCGGTGAACGGTCTCGCTTCACTGGGCCTGACGAATGCCACTTTGCGGATCATAAATCCGAACTTCCAGGGCTTCCTCGGATTTAACACGAATGTGTATCCCGCCGCCATCAGCGCCGGGTCGGTAAATGTCACCGTCGCCCGCACGGTTGGCAGCCTTGGCACGCTCACGGTGCAGTATGCCACCACCAATGGCACCGCCACCAATGGCATTGATTATATCGGTTCCACGAACACGCTGTCCTGGACGAGCGGCGATGTCTCGCCCCGCACGATCAGCATTCCGCTGCTGAACAACCATGTGATCGGTACCAGCAAGCAATTCGGCTTGGCCCTCTCCAATCCGACGCTGAATGGTTCGCCCGCCTCGGCCCTGTTTGCGACCAATGCAATCACGAATGCCGTGGTCGTCATCAATAACGACAACAACTACGGCAGCTTCCAGTTCAATGCCGCCACTTACATTGTGAACGAACGCGGTGGCAACACCCTGGTGACCGTCCTGCGCAATGGCAGCACCAATGGCGCCGTGACCGTGCAATACGCCACCGCCAACAATACGGCCGTGGCCGGTATCAATTACACCCCCACCAACGGCACCCTTAGTTTTGCCCCCGGCCAGACGGCCGCGAGCTTCGCGGTTCAGGTGCGTGACGACGGCGTGGTGGATCCGCCCCCGGCCAGCTTCTACTTCAGCTTGAACCTGTCCAATCCGAGCACGGGCGCAACCTTGGGTTCGCAGACCAATTCCATTGTGGAAATTGTGGATGCCGAATCCTACAACCGTCCGCCCGGCTCCGGTGACACCACCTTCAATCCCGGCTCCGGCATGGATGGTGATATTTACGCACTGGCGCTGCAATCCAGCGGCCAAATCGTGGCCGGCGGCAATTTCATCGGTGTGAACGGTGTTCCGGAAAATTATCTCGCCCGCCTGAATGTGGACGGTTCGCTGGATCGCGCCGGCTTCCTGTTCGGCCTCGCCGGCGCCGACGGCCCGGTGTATGCCCTGGCTGACCAGACCGACGACAAGATTCTGGCCGGTGGCACCTTCGGTTCCATCAACGGGGTGGTATTGAACCGCATTGTCCGTCTGCAGACCGATGGCAACATTGACAGCGGTTTCAACCCCGGCGCCGGTGCCGATAATACGATTTATTCGCTGGCGGAAACCTTCGTTAACGGTCCCCGCAAGATTTATGCGGCCGGCGCGTTCAGCACCATGAATGGCTATCCCAGCCCGTACCTTGTCCGCTTGAACGACAATGGCACGATTGATACCACCTTCAACACCGGTACCGGTCCGAACTCCACGATTTACAGTGTGGCGGTTTATCCGACCAACTCGCCCTTCGCCGGCCAGTTGCTGATCGGCGGTCAATTCACCAACGTCAACAGTGTGCTGTCACCGTTCTTGGCCCGTCTGAATGTGAACGGCAGCTTGGACACTAACTTTAGTGCCAAGGTGAATATCGGTGGCACGGTTCGGGCCCTGGCAATTCAGGGTGACGGCGAGATTCTGATTGGTGGCGATTTTACCAATGTGAACAGCAAGGCCATCAACCGTATTGCCCGCCTCAATCCGGATGGCAGTCTGGATACGAACTTCACCGCCGGGGTCACCTCCGGCATCAACGGTACGGTAAATGCCATCGCCATCCAGGCGGATAACCGCATCATGGTCGCCGGTCAGTTTACGGTCGCCAACGGCGTCACCCGCAACAATATCACCCGCCTGATGCCCAACGGCGCGGTGGATCCGTCCATCAACTTTGGCGACGGCGCGAACGGCGCGGTCAAGGCGCTGGTCATCCAGCCCGGCGACCAGATGTCGGTCATTGCCGGCAGCTTCACCCAGTACAACGACCAGCCCGCCGGTCATATCGCCCGCATCTACGGCGGTTCCGAAACCGGCTCCGGCGCGTTTGATTTCAACCTGACCAGCTATACCGTCCATGAAAACGGCATTCAGGCCCTGATCGGCGTCCGGCGCACGGGCGGCACCAGCGGCACCAATGCCGACGGTTCCGGCAGCGTCTCGGTTCACTTTGCCACGGCGGACAGCAATGCCGTCGCCGGGGTGAACTATATCGCGGTCAGCACGAACGTGGTGTTCCCGCCCGGTGAAGTGCTCAAGCAGATTCCCGTGATGGTCATTGACGATTCCAACATCACGCCCAATCTGATTGTGAGCCTGAACCTGTCCAATCCGTCGGCGCAGACGGCCCTGGGCAACCAGCAACCCGCGACCCTGACCATCATCAATGACGACTCCGCCGTGAAATTCGGTCTGGCCAACTATTCCGTGGCCAAGAACATCCTGACCGGCCTGGCGAACATTGATGTGGCCCGTATCGGCGGTTCCAGCGGCTACGCCTCGGTGAACTTCCAGACTACCACCAATGGCACGGCCATTGACGGCACGGACTTTGTCTCCACGAACCTGACGGTTTACTTCAACCCGGGCGACACGGATGTGGTGGTGCAGGTGCCCATCATTAACAACACGATCCCCGAGGGCAACCGCACCGTGGTCTTTGCGCTGACCAATGCCACCGGTTCACTGCTCTATGCGCCGACCAACGCGGTCCTGACGATTGTTGACACCGTTCAGGCGCCCGGACAGTTGTTCCTCGCGTCCAGCAATTATGTGACCTCCTCGGGCGCCGGTACCGCTTACTTGACCGTCTTGCGCACCAATGGTTCCTCGGGAGCCGTTTCGGTGAACTATGCGACCGTCGCAGGCACGGCCCAACCTGGCGTGGATTACGGCACCGTCAATGGCACCGTCACCTTCAATGATGGTGACACCAGCGAGAATATTGCGATCCCGATCATCAATAACTCGTCGGTGCAGGGATCGGTCAACCTGTCAGTCTTCCTGTCCAACCCGAGCGGCGGGGCTTCGCTGCTCCAACCGACGAACGCGTTGCTGACGATTATTAATACAAACGTGGGGGTCGGCTTTGTCAGCGCCACCAACTCGGCCGTGGAATCCGCCGGCTTCATTCAGGTGAATGTTCAGCGCGTTGGCAACACCAACGGGGTGGTTACCGTGAACTATGCCACCACTAATGGCACGGCCATTGCCGGCACGAACTATCTGGCCACGTCCGGCTTGCTGACGTTCTTTGCGGGTGAATCGGCCAAGGCCATCTCGGTGCCGTTGATTAACAATACCAATTCCGTCGGCAACCTCTTCTTCACGATTGGCCTGTCCAATCCGAGCAGCGGGGCCAAACTGCTGCCGCAGAGCACCACCACGGTGATCGTGCAGGATGCGTTTGCCGAATTGAGCTTTACCAACGCCACCATGACGGTGCTCAAGAACGCCGGTCCGGCGGTGATTCCGGTCGTCTGTTCCAACACCAATCTGGAACCGGCGGTCGCCACCAATACGATTCCGTTGCAGGTGAGCTACACCACGGTGGACGGGTCCGCCGTCGCCGGTGTGGATTACACGGCCACCAGCGGCATCCTTTACTTCACCAACGGCATCGCCACCAATAACATCAGCGTGCCGATCATCAACAATGGTCTCGTGACCAGCAACCGGACGTTCAATGTGGTGCTTTCCAGCCCCACCGCGCCGGGCAAACTGGCCGCGCCCAGCACCAATAGCGTGACGATCATCAATACTGTCTCCGGCCTCTCGTTCGCGAGTTCCGCCTTCACGGTACAGAAGACCGGGGTGGCGGCGACCATCACGGTGAGTCGTTCGTCCTACACGAACAGCACGGTGACCGTGAACTTCCTGGCCACGAATGGCACGGCCCTGGCCGGCATCAACTTCGGTTCCACCAACGGTACGCTGACCTTCACGAACGGCGTGACCAGCCAGACCTTCCAGGTGCCGATTATTGACACCACGGCGGTCCAGCCCGACCTCACCGTCCAGTTGCAACTCTCGAGCCCCAGCGGCGGTTCGGCCTTGGTGGCGCCCTCGGCGGCCACCCTGACCATCCATGACAACACCGGCAGCTATGTGGTGCCCGCCGGCTCGTATTTGATCTGGGGCAATGGCACGAACTTCGGTTCCGGCATCATTGATACGAACTGCACCAACACGGTTCTGTTCGCTCTCCGCGATGCAGGCGGCACAAATGTGAGCAATCTCTCCGCGATCCTGCTGGCCACCAACGGCATTACGCCGATGCTGACCACCACCGGTGCGGGGGTGGCCACGGAAACGAACAATTACGGCGCGCTCTACTACGCGGGCCACTCGGTTTCCCGGCCGTACACCTTCAGCGTCCATGGCACCAACAGCCAGCAGGTGGCCGCCACCTTCCGGTTGTTGGATGGCAATAACGTGATTGGCACCGCCGTGTTTGGCTACACCCTCGGGGTGACCACTACCACGTTCTCGAACGCCACCACGATTGTCATCAACGACAACACCAACGCGTCGCCCTATCCGAGTATTATCAACGTGAACGGCGTGGGCACCTCGCTGGTGAAGGCCACCGTCACCCTGAACAAGCTGTGGCACACCTCGCCGGGAGACATTGACGCCTTGGTCGTCGCACCCGCCGGGACGAACACCCTGATCATGGCGCACACGGGCGGCGGCTACAGTGTCACCAACGTGACCCTGACCTTCGACGACGGCGTCACCAACACGCTGCCGCACACCACGCAGATAACCACCAGCACCAACAAACCGACCCAATTCTACCCGGTCCGGAATTTTCCGTGATGTGGTGAGGCACGAATTTAAAACAGAGGCTATATGAGCAAGACTTTTTTCAAGATCAGTTTCGGATTGATGGCCGCAGCCTGCTTCCTGCAGGCGGCGAGCGCCGCCGTGACGGCCCCCGTCAAACAGTTGTCCGGGCATGTGCCCGCCGTGGTGACGAAGCTGGCGTCCACTGGACGTCTGGCTGGCACCAACGTGTTACATCTGTCTATTGGCCTGCCGCTGCGCAACCAGGAAGGATTGACCAATTTGCTGGATCAGATTAATGACCCCAGCAACGCCAATTATCATCATTATTTATCCCCGGATGATTTTACCGCGCAGTTTGGACCCTCAGAACAGGATTATCAGGCTGTCATTAACTTTGCCAAAACCAACGGTTTTACGGTTACTCGTACCCACGGCAACCGGGTGTTGGTGGATGTGGACGCCAAAGTATCTGATGTGGAACGTTCTTTCCATGTAAAGATGCAGACCTATCAACATCCGCAAGAAAGTCGGCAGTTTTTTAGCCCGGATACGGAACCCTCTGTGGATGTGCAGTTGCCCATTTTATCCATGCAAGGGATTAATAATTACCAATTACCTCATCCCATGGTGCATAAGATTGGCAATGCAGGAGTCAAGCCCGCCCTTGGATCCGGGCCTAATGGCGGTTACATGGGGACAGATTTTCGTACTGCATATCTGCCGGGAGGTACTTTAAATGGCTCAGGGCAGATAGTTGGGCTAATGCAATATGATGGTTATAATTTTAGCGATATTCAGGCGTATGAAAACACGGCCGGCTTGACGAACATGCCGCTGTCAAATGTGTTATTGGACGGCTTTAATGGGTCCGCTGGTAGTGGCAATGTGGAGGTCTGCTTGGATATCGAAATGGTTATGTCCATGGCTCCCGCTTTGTCTCGTATTGTAGTATTTGAAGCAGGTCCAAGTGGGAATCCGGATGATATTTTGAGCAGCATGACAGCCAGTAACCAAATTAAGCAATTAAGTGCTTCTTGGGGATATCCAGTGGATGCCGCCGGTGAACAGCTCTACAAGCAATTGGCACTTCAGGGACAAACTTTTCTGAACTGTTCAGGGGACGGTGACGCTTGGACCATCGGATGGCCCGTCATTTATCCCGCTTGTGATGATCCTTACATTACTATCGTCGGTGGAACCACCTTGACGATGAATGGCGTGGCTAATTCTTACGCCTCGGAGAGAGCTTGGAACTCAGGTTATGCAGCCGATTTCGGCTGGAACCCAGATGGTTATGCCGGCACCAGCGGTGGTATCAGTGCCACCCGGACTATTCCTTCCTGGCAGCAGGGTATAAACATGACTACCAACCAAGGCTCCACGACCATGCGTAATGTTCCGGACATCGCCTTGACCGCCGACAACATTGTTGATGTGTACACGGATACCACTTTGGGTGGCACAGTGACCAATTTGGTTGGCGGTACCAGCGCAGCGACACCTTTGCTGGCTGGCTATATGGCGCTTGTGAACCAGCAGGCTGCGGCCAATGGAGTGCCTTCAGCCGGTTTCATTAATCCAGCAATTTATGCCATTGCCAAGTCTACCAACTATCTGAAATGTTTCCATGACGTTACTCGCGGTGACAATACTTGGGATCAGAGTCTTACCAACTATTATGCGGTTGCCGGGTACGACCTTTGCACCGGTATTGGCACTCCTAATGGCACTAATTTGATTAATGCCCTCGTTGCCACCACCAGTAATTATAACACCAACTCCAATGGATCCACCAATTACCCGGTGATTATTTCCGCTCCCACGCCGCCTTGGGGGAACACGCTTTCCGTCATGAATGGCAGCAACCCCAACGGTGCTTGGTTTCTGTTTGTGCAGGATGACGCCCAGTTGAACGTCGGCATGATCAATAACGGCTGGTCTGTTTCCGTGGTGACCGGCACTCCGGTGGGTGCGCCCGCCGACAACGAAGTATATGCTCCTACGAACATTTCGCTCGCGCTGAACGCCACCACCAACATTTATCTGGCGGTAACCAACTATGGCCCGGCCACGGCGACCAATGTTGTGGTAACTGACGCATTGCCCGGTATCGGAGTTTACCTCAACTCCGTAACTCCCTCAAATACAGTTACTCGGGTTGGCGATTTGATCACTTGGAAGCTGGGTAATCTGGGTGTCAATGCTGGTGGCGCCATTACGTTGAGCTTTAGTGGGACGGTTACAGGCACCTATACCAACAGCCCGTCCATTACATCTACGACCATTGATCCTAATCCGGATGACAAGTTCGCGGACACTGTGTTCTCCGTGGCCCAGCCGTTGCCGCCGCAGTTGACGGCTTATACCACGGCCAATGGTCACTTTGTGCTGACCATCACCAATGATGCGAACCTGACGACCGTCATTCAGGCCACCACGAATCTGCTGTCGCCCACCTGGGTGAACATCTACACCGGCACGCCGCCGTTTACCACGAACATTGACGTGCTGACGAATTATCCCAGCCGGTTCTTCCGCGCGGTGATCGGCGGTCAGTAAGCTGGCCGGAACATGAAGTTGATCGGACTTACTGGCGGCGTGGGGATGGGAAAATCCACCGCCGCCAGTTTTCTTTTGTCCCAAGGGGTTTGCCTCATTGACACCGATGAACTCGCCCGTCATCTGGTCCAGCGCGGCCAGCCGGCCCTCGCTGAAATCGTCAGTGCCTTTGGCTCCGCTCTGCTGACCGCCAGTAGCGAACTGGATCGCGTGGCGCTGGCGCAAATCGTCTTTGCCGATGCCGCCGCCCGCCGGAAGCTGGAAGCCATTCTGCATCCCCGCATTCGCGCCGGCTGGCAGGCGCAGGTGGAGGCGTGGCGACAGGAGAATTGTCCGCTGGCCGTCGTCGTGATCCCTCTCTTGTTTGAAACCCTGGCGGAGTCGGCCTTTGATAAAATTGTTTGTGTTGCCTGCTTGCCCGCTTCCCAAACAGAGCGACTCGCCGGGCGGGGCTGGAATCCGGAACAAATCCGCCAGCGCATCGCCTCCCAAATGCCCATTGAACAGAAGATTACCCGCTCACACCTGGTCATCTGGAGCGAAGGCACCCTCGAAGCCCACCGGCAACAGGTTGGTCGTATTCTGTCGCGGCTGTGACCGTCATGTGGCTGCGACGCCTCGTCGCCACACAGAGGATAGGGCAGGGGAACCGGCAAGAATGTTTGCACCAGCCGTACAACCATCCGTCCGCAGTGCCGTAGGCGCGACATATTTGTAGAAACCAATCCCCAAACCTATTCAGCTCCGTAGGTGCGGAATATGCCGCCCCTGACGGGGCTCTGTTCCAAATGGGGATGTATTCTACAAATATATCGCGCCTACGGCGCTTGACCCTACGTGTTCTCACCCCATTCCACCGATGCAAAACAAAAAGCCCGCTTCGTGGCGAAGCGGGCTTTGAAACGTTGCATCGGAACTCCGATCAGCCTTGGGGGCGGATCTTTTTCCAGAGCCAGCCAAACGGATCGTAGTACTCATCCACCACGCGTTCCTTGAGGGGAATGATCGCGTTATCGGTGATGGTGATGTGCTCGGGGCACACCTTGGTGCAGCACTTGGTGATGTTGCAATAACCGATGCCTTGCGCCTGTTTCAGTTCGGGCAGGCGGTTTTCGGTATCCAGCGGGTGCATTTCCAGCGCGGCCGTATAGACCAGGAAACGCGGGCCGATGAATTCATCGTGCAGATGATGGTCGCGCAACACGTGGCAGACGTCCTGGCATAGGAAGCATTCGATGCACTTGCGGAATTCCTGCACGCGGTCCACGTCTTCCTGCTGCATGCGCCACGTGCCGTCGGCGGCATCGGGGGCGCGGGGCTTGAATTTCTTGATCTTGGTTTTGACGCGGAAGTTCCAAGAGACATCGGTCGCAAGATCGCGGATGCTCGGGAAGGCGCGCATCGGCTCGATGGTGATGGGCTTGTCCGTGTTCAGCGTGTCCATGCGCGTCATGCACATGAGCTTGGGCATGCCGTTGACTTCCGCCGAGCAGGAGCCGCACTTGCCGGCCTTGCAATTCCAGCGCACGGCGAGGTCATTCGCCTGCGTCGCCTGGATCTTGTGGACGACGTCGAGGACAACCAGACCTTCGGTGATTTCCGTGGTGTAATCCACGAATTTTCCGCCGGTGGCGTCACCGCGCCAGATTCTAAAGGTAACCGTCTTGTTCATTTCATCTCCTCGATGACTTGTTTCAGGGCTTCGGGCATCGGCGGAATCGTTTCGCGCCGCAATTTCATGGAGCCGTCGGCCGCCTTGGAAATAACGCTGTTATACTTCGCCGCTTCGGGGTCCTTGTTCGGGAAATCCTCGCGGAAATGCCCGCCGCGGCTTTCCTTGCGGTCAATCGCGCCCAGCGTGATGGCCTCGGAAATCGTGAGCAGATGCTTGAGGTCAATCGCCGTGTGCCAGCCGGGGTTGTATTCCAGATGGCCCTGCACGGCCACTTTGGCGGCGCGAGCCTTGAGTTTATCAATGCCGGCGAGGGCGAATTCCATTTCGTTCTGCAACCGCACGATGCCGACATTCGCCTGCATCATGTTTTGCAAATCGTATTGTACCTGGTAGGGGCCTTCGCTGCCGCTGCCGGCGGGACGTTCAAACGGTTCGATCGCTTCGCGGTAAGCCGCGGCCACCTGCGCCTCGCTGACGTTGGCGGCGGGATTTTCCTTGGCGTAGATCGCGGCGTATTCGCCGGCGCGCTTGCCGAAAACAATCAGGTCGGACAGTGAGTTGCCGCCGAGGCGGTTCGCCCCGTGCAGACCGGCGGCGCATTCGCCCGCCGCGTACAGGCCGGGAATGTTCGTCGCCTGCGTCTCGGCATTCACGCGGATGCCGCCCATCGCGTAATGCGTGGTGGGGCCGATTTCCATCGGTTCCTTCGTGATGTCGAGGTTGGCCAGTTGCATGAACTGATGGTACATCGATGGGAGCTTGCGCTTGATGTGCTCGGCGGAGTTCGGAATCTTTTCCTTGATCCACGAAATGTCCAGGAACACGCCGCCGTGCGGGCTGCCGCGACCGGCCTTCACTTCGCGGTTGATGCAGCGGGCGACGTGGTCGCGCGTGAGCAATTCCGGGGGACGCTTCGCATTCTTGTCGTTCTGCGTATAGCGCCAGCCTTCTTCGGGGTCCGTCGAGGTCTGGGACTTGTAATTGTCCGGGATGTCGTCGTACATGAAGCGCTTGCCGTCCTTGTTGCGCAACACACCGCCTTCACCGCGCACGCTCTCGGTCACGAGAATGCCGCGCACGCTGGGGGGCCAGATCATCCCCGTGGGATGGAATTGGATAAATTCCATGTCCAGCAGTTCCGCACCCGCGTGATACGCGAGGGAAACGCCGTCGCCGGTGCCTTCCCAGGAATTGCTGGTGACGGCATAGGCCCGGCCCAGACCGCCGGTGCAAACCACCACGGCCTTGGCCTTGAAAACGCGGAAACGGCCGCGTTCGCGGTCATAACCAAAAGCGCCCGCCACGCGGTCGCCATCCTTGAGCAGCGACACAATGGTATATTCCATGTGCACCGAAATGCCCTGATGGATGCCATGGTCCTGCAACGTGCGGATGAGTTCCAGACCCGTGCGGTCGCCGACGTGCGCGAGACGGGGATAACGGTGGCCGCCGAAGTTACGCTGCGAAATTTTGCCTTCCTTGGTGCGGTCAAACACCGCGCCCCACGCTTCCAGTTCATGGACGCGGGCGGGGGCTTCCTTGGCATGGAGTTCGGCCATGCGCCAGTTGTTCACGTATTGGCCGCCACGCATGGTGTCGGCAAAGTGAACCTTCCAGCTGTCGCGGTCGTCCACGTTGCCCATGGCTGCCGCCATGCCGCCTTCGGCCATGACCGTATGGGCCTTGCCGAGGAGGGATTTGCAGATGAGACCGACCTTGACGCCGGCGGCGGACGCTTCGATGGCGGCCCGCAGGCCCGCACCACCGGCGCCGATCACCAGGACGTCGTAATCAAAAGTTTCGTAATTGGTAGCCACAGGTAAAATCCGGGTTGCGGGTTAGAGTTTGAAGAAAACGAAATCGGTGAGGTGGCCGGTCGCGCACAGGCGGATGTAAACATCCGTGAAGCCGACCCAGATCAGACTGACCCACGCCCACATCATGTGTTTGCGGTTCAGGCAGCTGACACAGCTGTAAGCCTTGCCACAGGTCTTGGCCTTGGATTTGGTATCCAGGAAGCCGCCGATCAGATGGCGCAGCGAATGGCAGCCGAAGGTATAGAGACCCAGGAAGATGGGATTCAGAATCATCACCAAGGTGCCCACGCCGATGCCGAAATGCTTCACGCCGTCCGTCTCGAACCACATGGCCTTCCACGCGTCATAGGAGAGCAGGACAATGAACAGGGCCGCGAGGTAGAAGAAGTAGCGGTGAATGTTCTGAACGATCAGCGGGAAATAGCGTTCGCCGAGGAATTTTTTGCGGGGTTCGCCGACTGCGCAGTTAATCGGGTCCGCCCAGAAGGACTTGTAGTAAGCGCCGCGATAGTAGTAGCAGGTGAAGCGGAAACCGCCGGGCACCCACAGAATGAGGAACGCCGGCGAGAAGGGCGCCCACGCCGGCCACCAGGCGGGCAGGGTGGAACCCAAAAGGGCGTGGCCGGATACGCCCCAGAATTCCGGGGAGTAGAAGGGCGAAAGGTAATCGGCGCCGTGCCCGCCATACCAGTAGCTGGCATGACCGGTGTGCATGTCGCCAATGCCTTGAAAGGCGGCCCAAGTCGAGTAAATGATAAAGGCGGAGAAACCGAGGAAGACTACCAGTGGTTGGAGCCACCAGGCGTCGGGACGGGTCGTTTCGCCAAAAGGTCGTTGTTTTGGCAGGGTATCGGCGTAAGACATAACGGGTCTGGATTCTAGTAATGAATCGGGGCACCGTCAATGAGCCGGGAAAAGTATTAGTCCTACTAGTACTTAAATTGGCATTGCTTATCCATGGGCCGACCGGGCATTCCACTCGTTTAAGCCCCGTTCGCCGTCGCCAGTCGGCGGCCGGCCCAGCAGTTCCAGCGCCTCGCCCACGAGATAGAGGGACCCGGCGATCACCACCAAAGGCTCGTCTTTACAGGCGATTAATGCGTCCGCCAAATTTTTGCGGGCGGTTACCTCCGCCGCCGGCTGGGCGGCGCGGCAGGCGGCGGCCAGGTCGGCCGCCGTGGCCGTGCGTTCGCTGGCCACCGGCACGGTATGAATTTTGGCCGCAAGGGGCGCCAAAATCCGGCAGAGACCCGGCCATGCCTTGTCCTGCAATGCACCAAAAATGAGCACCAACGGCCTCCCGGGAAAGGTGGTTTCGAGGGCGGCTCGCAGGGTTTCCACGCCGGCCACATTGTGGGCTCCATCAAGCAGTAATTGGCGGCCACCGGCCATTTGCAGCAGTTGCATCCGGCCCGGCCAGACCACGGTGGCCAATCCGGTGCGGACGGCCTCGGCGCAGACGGGCAGTTCGGATTGCAAAACGTTTATCGCGGCCAGCGCGAGGGCGGCGTTTTTTTTCTGGTGCTCGCCGAGCAAGGACAAGGTTGGAAGATTGGCCGGCGCGGTGTGGGCTTCGGTCAGCGGCGCAGACAATTCCCGGGCGGTCCGGCGGATGACCGTCAACGCTTCCGGTTCCTCGGCCGCCGTGATGACCGGCACGCCCGGCTTGATGATGCCCGCCTTTTCCGCCGCGATTTTGGCCAGCGTATCGCCCAGCCATTGCTGGTGATCCAGGGCGATGTTGGTGATGATGCTGGCCAACGGGGTGACGATATTGGTGGCGTCCAGCCGTCCGCCCAGGCCGGTTTCCCAGATGACGATCTCGCACCCCTGCGCGGCGAAATACTTTAGTGCCATGACCGTTACGACCTCGAAGAAGGTCGGGTGATGGCCCGCCGGAAACTCTTTTAGCCCCGGCTGAATTTCCGCGACCAGCCGCACCACTTCATCCTCGGAAATCAGCCGGCGATCCACCTGAATGCGTTCGCGGAAGGAGACCAGATGCGGCGAGGTGAACAGTCCCGTGCGCCGGCCGGAAGCACGGTAAATGCTCTCCAGCATGGCGCAGGTGGACCCTTTGCCGTTGGTGCCGGCCACGTGAATGAACCGCAATTTTGCCTGCGGATTGCCCGCCAGTCCGGCCAGCTTGAACGTGTTTTCCAAGCCGAACTTGGCGCCGAACAGGCGCAGTCCGTACAGAAACTCAATGGCTCCGTGGTAGGTCATCGCTTTACCGTGAAAGTGAGGTCGTAGGTGGTGTGGTCGCTGGATTTTGCGTGCGCGGGCCGTTCGCGGCCGCCGTCGTCCTGCTTATCTCTGCCAACGCTATACACCACGTAACCGGTGTCCAAACGGTGATACCGCAGCGGCTGGCCATCGAAGGGATCCGCCGGTACGGCGGGGAGAAATTGCGGGGCCAGTTCGGCCAAATGTTCCGGCAGACGACCTTCAGCCAGGCGAAACTGTTCGAGGGCAATGGCGGTTTGGGCCAGCCGGAGATTCGCGTCGCTTTCGGCTTCATGGAGGGTGATCCAGGTCACGCCGGGCAAAATCATGGATGACATGTAATACCAACCTTTCCGGGCGTTTTCGGCCATCTTTTCCGCGATCGGGATCATGCCCAAGTTTTGCGGCGGAGGCAGGCCGGCCAGGGCGATATTGGTGGACATCGCCTGCAAATAATATTGGAGATCGCGGTCAAAAAAACCGGTGGTCCGGACGATGGCCCAAACCGGTGAAGCTGTGTGGTTGAAGGCGGACGGGTCTTCAATGAACGGTGCCGTTAAAGCCCGTTCGCCCGCCAAGGCACGGGCCAATCCCTGCGGCAAATCACAATTGGTTAATTCCGTCTGCAAGCCGGCGAATTCGCCGGCGGTCAATTCACCGGCGTTCAAGCGTGTTTCCAACGTTCTGACGCCGGTGCGGATGATGCCATCGCGGACCAGATAGGAAATTAATATGGGTTCCGCCTCCAAAGTCCGCGCCAGGCCAAAAATATCAATCGTCCATTCATCCGCCTCGGCGGGGCGGCCGGAGGCGATGGCCTGTTCCGCGCGTGCACGGCAGATGGCGGCCAGATCCCTTAGCGAATCCAGATGCGGCAGCAGGGTTTCCGGTCCGAGGGAGAAATCAACCGGATAGCGCGCGTGTGGCAGCCGGATGGCCTTGGCCATGACGGCCAGGGTATGGGAATTTATCTCAAGGCAGCGATCCACGAGCTGTTTTTTTTCGGGCGCGAGGGAGGAATAGCGAGAGCTGCGGATCAGTTCAATGAACTCATTGGAGTGTGCGTCAGGATCATTTCGCAGGGCGGCGAACGCCGGAGCCAGCGCCATGGCGGCATTTTCCGCAGCGGGCACGGCGGGATAGTAGGCGTCCAGCTCGGCCAGCGTGGCGGGGTAACCGGCTGCGCGAATGGCCTGTAACCGGCTGTGAATGTCATGCGCCTGCAACGCCCGCCAGAGACAGAAAGACACCAGCACAATGCCCGCGCCGATCAGGATGATTCGGTTGAGCAGTTGTTTATCGTGCGGTTTCATAAGGCCTGCGCTACGCGTCGTCAGCCGGTCATCATCCGTGCGGCGGCGGGACCTTGCCGACCAGGCAATGGCCCCGAGGTTTCACCCAAGCCCGTCACCTCAAATCGGCTTCTGATGAATCCGGTGATGGGCCGCCGCGATGAAGCCTCGGAACAGCGGGTGCGGCTGGTGCGGCTTGCTCAAGAATTCCGGGTGGAACTGGCTGGCGAGGAAAAAGGGATGGCCGGGAAGCTCAATGACTTCCACCAGCTTGCCGTCCGGGGACAGCCCGCTGAAAACAAAGCCGGCCTGCTCGAATTTTTCGCGGTAGGCGTTGTTGAATTCGTAACGGTGACGGTGGCGTTCGTGGATGACGAACGAGCCGTACAACTGGCCCGCCTTGGAGCCGACCGCGAGCTGGCAGGGCTGCGCGCCCAGGCGCATGGTGCCGCCTTTTTTGGTGACCTTGCGCTGTTCGTCCAGCATGGCAATGACCGGATGCGGGGTGGCCGGGTCAAATTCCGTGGAATGCGCCTTGGCGAGCTTCAGCACGTTGCGGGCGAATTCAATGGTGGCAATCTGCATGCCCAGGCACAGGCCGAGATAGGGAATCTTGTTTTCGCGGGCGTATTGCGCCGCGAGGATTTTGCCTTCCACGCCGCGTTCGCCGAATCCGCCGGGAACCAGAATCCCGCCGAGGCCTTTCAACGTTTTCTCCACGCCGTTCTTTTCGATGTCCTCGGCGTCCACCTGCACGATTTCCACGCCGCAATCATTCGCCACGCCGCCGTGGATGATCGCCTCATAGACCGATTTGTAGGCGTCCTGCAAACCGATGTATTTGCCCACCACGCCAATGCGCACGCGATGCTGCGGCGCGATGAGCTTGCGGATGATCTCCTGCCAGTGCGTCATGTTCGGCGTGGGCGTGGTGAGGTGCAGCAGGCGGCAGACCAGGTCGTCCATGCGTTCGCGCTGGAGCATGAGCGGCACTTCATAAATGGAGTGGTCCACGTCCTTTTCCTCGATCACGGCTTCCACCGGGATGTTGCAAAAGAGCGAAATTTTCTGGCGCAAATCCTTGTCCAGCGGCCGTTCGCAGCGGCAGACCAGCACGTGCGGGGTCACGCCGATTTCGCGCAATTTGGCCACGGATTGCTGCGTGGGCTTGGTCTTCAATTCACCGGCCGCCTTGATGAACGGCACGTAGGTGACATGGATGAAAATCGCGTTGTTGTAGCCCACTTCCAGGGCGAATTCGCGGATGGCTTCCAGGAAGGGCAGGCCTTCGATGTCGCCCGTGGTGCCGCCGATTTCCGTGATGATCACATCCGCGCCGCTCTTTTCGGCGAGCACGTGGATGCGGTTCTTGATCTCATCCGTCACGTGCGGGATTACCTGGACGGTCTTGCCCAGATATTTGCCTTCGCGCTCGTTGTTGAGCACGGTCTGGTACACCTGGCCGCTGGTCAGGTTGTTCAGGCGGGTGAGTTTCACGCTGGTGAAACGTTCGTAATGGCCCAGGTCCAGATCGGTCTCGGCGCCGTCATCGAGCACATACACTTCGCCGTGCTGGTAGGGCGACATCGTGCCCGGGTCCACGTTGAGGTAGGGGTCGAACTTTTGGAGCGCGACCTTGAGTCCGCGGTTTTCCAGCAGCGTGCCCAAAGCCGCCGCCGTGAGGCCCTTGCCCAGGGAACTTACCACGCCGCCCGTTACAAATATGAATTTCTTCATTTAAAAATATAAATTAATTAAGCCGCCAATGAACACAGAAAAAGCACGGATAATCGGTCACACCGGCACAATTGGCCTGTAATTATTTAGCCAATCTTGGATATGAGCATCAATGATTTCATTAATATTGTTACGGTTTGCGCCTTTCCAATACCGCTGAACTTCTGATGTTTCCAAGTCGCAAGCTGCAAAATAAAGCAAATAAAACGCCTTTAATGAATTGTCATGACCTGTCGCCAGATACAAGTCGTTCAATTTGTTTAGCGCTTCCTTTTGCGTGAGGGTGCCATCCAAGATCCGGCGTAAAATTGGAACAACATAGTGTGGGACGCAATTTCCCCTGGTCAGCGGGGGAATGTTCAACTCAATGAACGCATTCTTTGAGAGGCGGTTGATTTCCGAGTCGTCAAATGGCGGTTGCAACCCGGCAAGAACGCGAAGACTCCGGGAATCATAACCGGCCAGAATGGCTTCAACTGCCCAATCAACCCAGTCTTGATGAGACTGCATTCCCAACAGAAATCCTGCTTGGATTTCGTAGGTTCTCGGCGGAAATTCTTCCGTTTTATGTTGGTTGCAGATGGTCACAATAGTTCAAAAAATTAACAACTCCGCCGCGCGAATGGTCGGATACCGGCTCATGCCGGGACGGCCAGATCAATAGTTTCAATTTGAACCGCGTGGCGCGGCTGCGGAATCGGATTGCCATGTGCAATCAAACTTTCCAAATGCAACGCCATGGCCTCGGCCATGTTATTCTTCGCCTCGGCTGCCGAGCCGCCATTGGAAAAGCAGCCCGGCAAATCAGGGCAATAAACCGAATAACCCGCTTTCTGGTCGGTTTCCTGCTCAATCACAATTTCATAAGTCAGCGTTCTCACGCCGGCGCGGAGTTCAGGGTCATTTCAGGCCGTAACGTTTTTTGACATCAGCGTGGGTCAGGCGCGGTTTGCCCTCGTCACGCACGCGGGCTTCGGTCAGGTCGAGATAATCGTTCAATTCCTCCAGTTCTTCCCGCAGCGTGGCGATTTGCTCGCGCTTCTGATGGATTGATCGAACCACGGTTCTTTCGGCGGTTTTAGTCATAAACGTCTTTTCGATTACCAATTTTACGAACCACAATAACATTGTCTTCCACGTCAAACAAGATTCGGTAGTCGCCCATGCGCAACCGAAAGGCGGCTTCGGCATTATGCAGAGGCTTGATGTTGCCGTGCAGTCCGCGTTCCAGCCGTTCAATCTTGCGGAGAATCTGGGCGCGTTCGCGGGCGGGCAAATCGTCGAGGTCGGCCAAGGCCGATGCGCCATATTCAATCTGATACGGCCCGCTGTTCATAGCTTGTGGATTATTTTTTCCACCCGCGCCACATCATCCGGCAGATCCACGCCGATGCTGTCATAATCCACCGTGACCACCGCAATGCCGATGCCGTTTTCCAGGGCGCGCAACTGTTCCAGCTTCTCCGCCGCCTCCAGCGCGGACACCGGATACTTCACCAGCCGCAGCAGGGTTTCCCGGCGAAACCCATATATGCCCAGATGCTTTAAAAAAGGAAACGCCGCCAACTGTTCGCGGGTGGAACCACTGGCGGCTTCGCGCAGATACGGAATCGTGCGCCGGGAAAAATATAACGCCTGACCGCCGGTGTTGACAACTACTTTTACCACGTTCGGATTGTCCAGTTCCGCTTCATGCTTGATGCGGGTGGCGGCCGTGGACATCTCGTGGCGGGCGAGGGCGCCGGCTACGGCGTCAATTACCGCCGGATCAATCAGCGGTTCATCGCCCTGGATGTTTACCACCGCATCACAATCGCAGCGCGACGCCACCTCGGCAATCCGGTCGCTGCCGCTGGGATGATCCGCGCGGGTCATTTCCACCCGGCAGAACTGACGGGCGGCGGCCGCAATCCGCTCATCATCCGTGGCCACAATGACCTCCGTGAGCGATTTTGCCTTTTGACATTGGGTGACGACGTGCTGAATGAGGGGCCGACCGGCGATGAGCGCCAGCGGTTTGCCGGGAAAGCGCGTGGAAGCAAAGCGCGCAGGGATGATGCCAACGGTTTTCACGGGGGTAGATTAAGCCATAGATACCCCGGCAACCGCAAACCCAATCAGTCTGGCACTCCGGGGCGGGGAAGTTTTTCTACCACGGATGGACACGGATGGGGCAGTTGGCTGGATGCTCGATGAGTTTTTTGCGTTTGCCTTGATTTGCCTTGATTGGGACGGAGCCGGGCACGGTTTTCGGATTTTGGGTCTCGGGAATGTCGGGAACGGATAAGACTGGCGACCCGGCCAAACAAGTTAGTGGGACGCTCGCCCTCACCTGTTTCCTCTCCCCCAGGAGAGGATTTCTCCTTGGTACAGGCTTTGACCATTCGTGGGCCGGTCCGACCCATCCAGCGGCTTGATTCGCCAACCAGACGGCGGTTTGGAAAAAAATGGCGTTTGCCTTGATGAGGCTTGATTTGCCTTGATTAGGCACGATTAAAGGTTTTTTGCCTTGATTGGGGTGGAGCCGGGCACGGTTTTCGGATTTTGGGTCTCGGGAATGTCGGGAACGGATAAGCATGGCGACGCGGCTCGACGAGTTAGTGGGACGCTCGCCCTCACCTGTTTCCTCTCCCCCCCAGGAGAGGATTTCTCCTTGGTACAGGCTTTGACCATTCGTGGGCCGGTCCGCCCCATCCAGCGGCTTGATTCGCCAACCAGGCGGCGGTTCGGAAAAAATGGCGTTTGCCTTGATTTGGTTTGATTAGGCACGATTAAAGGGGTTTTTGCCTTGATTGGGGAGGAGTCGGGCACGGTTTTCGGATTTTGGGTCTCGGGAATGCCGGGAGCGGATAAGACTGGCGACGCGGCCAAACAAGTTAGTGGGACGCTCGCCCTCACCTGTTTCCTCTCCCCCAGGAGAGGATTTCTCCTTGGTACAGGCTTTGACCATTCGTGGGCCGGTCCGCCCCATCCAGCGGCTTGATTCGCCAACCAAGCGGCGGTTTGGAAAAAATGGCGTTTGCCTTGATGAGGCTTGATTTGCCTTGATGAGGCACGATTAAAGGGGTTTTTGCCTTGATTGGCGGGGAATGAGGCTGCCGGCTCCGCGCTGATGGCTGACTTGGGGTTGGCAGGAGCAATCGCTCCGGATGGGCGGAGGCAGGGACATGATTTTTTAGCTAATTATGACCGGTGGGTGGGACAAGAGGTGTCCAAGGTGGATGAATCCACCGCACTGGCTGCGTGGCTGGGTTTTATACTGAAACGGCATATGACGCTCCGCTGGAGCTTGGAATTTTGGGTGACTATTACTACAAATATGGCGCTCCTCCGGAGCTAAGGCAGGCCACCATTATTGCAGTTTCAAACTGCCAATGGTTTTTCCAGGCACAGCCACTTCGGGGCCGGAACACTTCCTATTTTTGCGATGGGAAGAGCCACCGATCAACAGGGATGGGGCAGGGGAGGATGATCCCGTTTTAGTGAACTTGTCTTGGAAATTGGAGCAACTCGGCTGGCAGGGCGTGGACGCATCATTTCTCATTGCCATGCAAAATGGTAGTAGGGGGTGAAAAAAACCTTGCGAACCAGCGGTAACGGAAGAAAATTTCGATATGGCCTGTGCTGGGAACCGTGCGGAAACCAGACCAAAAATTGCCTGAAATTATGAAACCGGATCGGGAGAATATCAATGTACTGATCTTCACTTGGGGGTTGGTTGGCGGTCTTGCCTTGTTGCTCGTAATCCTGGGATTGAAGCGGGATGACATTTATTCTTTCTCGAAATATAACGACGCGAGACTCTACTCTGCAGGCTTGATTCTTTATGCGGTGGATAACCAGCAACATTTTCCCACACAAATAGGCGAGATTTTGCCTTATTTGCGGTCAAGTAATTTGGCACCTGCCAGCACAAATGGATTTGAGCTACTGTTTAAAGGGTCATTCAAAGATTTGTCCAACTGCATCACGAGCCGGATCATCGTCCTGCGCAGTGAATCGTTGCCAGTTCAGCCTGGAAAATGGGCCCGAATTTATGGGTTTGCCGACGGACACTGTGAAACTCACTTTGAAACCAATGGTGATTTTGCCGGTTGGGAAAATCAGCATTCGGTCGCTTTGAACCGGATGCGTTGAATTTTACCAGACGAACAAATAATCAATGGCCGGCAGGCACTATTCGCCCCGCCTATTGCAAATCCCGGTCCAATCCCGCACCGTCAAAGGGGATCACAATCACCTTGCTGCCGTGGTTGTCGTTGCCTTTTTCGTCATCCTTGGGCACATCAATCACGGCGAGAGTAACGGCGGCGACGTGGCCGTTTTCCACGTACACGCTGGGGCGTTCCAGCTTGTTCCAGCGGTTCACCGTGCCGTCGGTGTAGCGCACAAAATCTTTCGTCGGATCGTAGGCGAGGCCCTGATATTTCCAGTCGGTGATGCCGTCGGACGAGGTCAGGTGAAACGCCCGGCGGGCGCTCCAGTTGTTGACGACGATGTGGTATTTACCGCCGCTGAACCAGACCACGGGATCTTCAAAATGGTTCAAACCTTCCTTGGGCAAACCGTCAATCTTCGGGTAGATGCTCGGTCCCTGCACCACGTACGGTCCGAGCACGCCGGTCTTGCTGATGAGAATCGCGCCGGAGCGCGGGACAATTTCAAAATCGCCATCGGGCCGCACCATCATGCTGGTATTGGACATCCGGCCGAGCTTGGAAAACTCGTTCGTAGCCACCTGAATCAAGCCCAGTTCCGTCCACGGGCCGTCCAATGATTTGGAAACAAACACGGTGCCCGGCCGGGTTTCGCTGATTACCACGGCGTACCGGCCATCCGGGAGCACCAGCGCGGTGACGTTATGACCTTTGCCGCCCTGATTATCCGGCCAGCAGAGGCCGGTGTCCACGTAGGGACCGGTCAATTTGTCGCTCACCGCATGCACTGCTTTGGAGCCGCCCCAGCCATTGTGACCGCGCGCCTGATCCCAGCGGCTGGCGAAGAGGTGATATTTGCCGTCCGGGGCTTTGATGATCTGGCCATCCCAGTAGTTCCAATGCTGCATCGTCACATCTTCCAGACCGTTTTGTTGATCGCGCGGTCCCACGGTGGCCGCGCCCCAAACGTCCTTGGACAGCGCACTGGTGATCGGCACCGGCTGGAAATAATCGATGAAGGTCTTGGGCGGATTGGCTGGTGTTTGAGCGTGAGCGGTGCAAATCAAAGATAAACAGGCCAGTCCGGCAAGGAGTGAGCGAGGTGTGAAATTCATATGTGAGTAGGCAAACAATGGAAATTTCGGCGCGGCAGGTCAAATGAAAAGGGGATTAAACGCAGAGACGCTGAGGGCACGGAGAAACGCGGAGAAAATATTATATGCTTTCCCGGATTCAAATTTTCCCCTCTCTGCGATTCTTGGCGGACTCGGCGTCTTTGCGTTTAATTCCCGGTCGGGGGCGAAGGAGCCGTCGGGTATTGCCAGACCCAGTCGATATGGGTTCGTCCATCCGCATCCAAAGTACGACGTGTACCGCCATCGTCTTGCTCATCCCAGCCCACGGAATATAAAACAAATTGTCCGTCGGTTGTGCGCCGGTAATGCAATGGCTGGCCGTTGATGATGTCATGCGGAATCGTGGGCATGAACTCCGGCGCGAGTTCGTCCAATGTTTCGGGATAATTGCCATGTGCCTGCCGATAACGCTCCAGTGCGCAGCCGATGCGCGCCATGTCCACGGAGGCTTGGATTTTGGCCCAGGCTGTCAGGTGGCTGTATTCGAAGTCGAATAAGTCCCGGCCAATAAAATTTACTGGTGTGGCTTGTGATCCCTCCACTTGACTGCCAATCTGGGAAAATTGCTTCTCCATTTCCCTTGAAATCATGTGATTTTTAATCTCTTCCGCTGTTGGTAACTCGCCGACACCAGCCCGGGCCATGCCCAATTCATTCTGATAGAACCAGCCGGTTGGACAAGCATGGTACGCCAGCGTTACAACCCAAACCGTATCGTCATTCATATCTACGATGGGAGTGGTCATGCACTCGGCTCTTAAAAAATCGATTTCCTTTAGTTGTAACGCCAGTTCACCGCGCAGACTCCGCTGGTATTCGGTCAGGGCATCGTAGCGGGCCAGTGCGTGATCCAGTTCCGCCAGTTGATCATTCGACCACAATCGCATTGCCAATCCCTCCCAGATGGGCTGAAGTGACATCGTGACGATTTCCCGGCGGACGGCGGCTGCCCATTCCAGCGGCTCATTTTGAATGCTTCCGGCCAGATACAAAATGAGTTTTACATCGGCCAATGCTTTACTGTTCTGATGGTTGTTGAGTTCGGCCATGGCGCGCAACTGTAATACGCTGGAACATTCCTTCAACCTTGCATAGTGTGGGAAACGCAATGCGAACGGGTTGTTGGTTTCATAATTGATCGGAAACCTAGAATAAGGCCGCTCGCTGGCCTGTCGTAGTTCATCCAGCGGACCGCCATATTTGCTCAGTGCCAGCAACACATCGGCGGCGGGTGATTGTGCCGCTGCGGCTACCGGAAACTCATTGGTATGTGCCGGTCTGGGCGTGTTGGTGTCCTGAGGGAGTCTATAATAGAATTGCCAGGCCTTGAGGTCGGTCAACTTCCCCTCCATCCAGTTGCCTATCAGTGGAGGGTGATAGACAGAATTGACATCGGTTACTTTGGTCAGAACATTGGTCGTAGCCTGGTTTTGAATGATGCCGCCGGGGAGGGAAAGCGGTCTTTCTGCCATCTCCAGACGAATTCTTGGTTTGGGTAACAATGCGCCGGTTCGGGTGATAGGCATGTGCAGCGGATCGACCGACTTGGTGGCGGCGGGGGAATATGATTCACCCTCTGCCAGATGAGGCGCTGCTTTAAACGTCTGATTACAGGCCGACCAAATTGGCGCCATCGCAAAATTTTGGTCGTCCGGCACCGGTGGCGGAATGAAGGCGGCGAAATCCAAATGTTCGCCGGTTGCTTCCAACTCGTGACGGTATTGTTCCCAAGCCCGCTGACCGCGCCAGTTTTCTTCCAGATAAAACAGGGCGACCCAGCCCAACAGAATACTTACGAAGAGCAACCACGGCTTCAATTTTGGCCAGGCACTTTGGCGGCGGAGAAACGCCAGTCGCTGCCGGCGGGACAGCAAGGCCCACGCAACGGCGGTTGCCATCAAGACCACCGGGAAAAGCAGAACGAAGCAGATAATGCCCGGCCACGGTTGCAAGATCTCCCGACTGAAAAAGAAGGAGATTTCACGCCAACCCCACCATTCGGAGTTGCCGCAAAATAGAATGGCTGCGCCGGAGTACAGGACAAAGACCGATGTCAGTCCAACCAATATGTTCCGGATAAAAAAGCAAAAACGAACCCGGTGCCGTCGCGACCAGCTTCCAGAATTCATTTTCACAAGCCGATTTAGCCATAGATCGGGCTGGGTGAAAATATTATTTAATACTCGAGGGCAAAACGCGGAGTCGCTGAGGACACGGAGAAACGTGGAGAAAAGAATCTCAATTCTCTTTCCGTTTGAAACTGCCTATGCCGCTTCGCTGGAGCTGAGGCGGGGCGCCATGGGTGAGGTTTCAAACGGCAAGTGGTATGAAGAGTGAGAAAAACTCAGCAAGCTCAATGATTTCATGGGCGTGGCAGTGCCAGTTTTGTGAACTGTGAGCCATGGGTTTAACGTGTCCCCCCCATCCGGCCTTCGGCCACCTTCCCCCATCCGATGGGGGAAGGACCTGTATGATGTGGTGTTAACCCGGGGCGGCGGTCGCTATCGCGCCCTTGCCCCGGGCTACTATCATGCCGCCCCGCCGGGGCTTACGTTGGGTAGTCGAAAACTACCGGAAAGATTCGCAGCTTAAATCAACGGGCAAAAAATGTGAGTGAGGAAAAGACTACAAACGTGGGCTTCGGACTGGTCTGGCGGTCAACTCCGGTTTTTGGGTTAATTTCCTAGCCTTCGAGCACAGCTACGATTTATCGCTTGGAAACAAACGCGTTACCCTTGATATAGAATCGCAATAGCCGCCGTGCCCAAAGTCCCGCATAATCCACCCCAATACGCGGCCGTTTAACGATAACGTGATGCTCGATTTTGGCAGGTTCAGTAATAAAAAGCTCGTTTCCAAGCAAATCCAGCCCGTTTTGTTGCTTTCCAATCCCCAAAGCCCGGCAAAGCAGTCCGGGGCCGCAGGTTCGGTCTGTGATCCCTGCCAGCGGCTCAATGGCCCGGATCAGTACGGCCGAGGCGTGGCCCTCCCGCTCGGTGACCACATTGAAGCAAAAATACATGCCGTAGATGAAATAGACGTAGGCATGACCCGGGGGACCGAACATTACTTCGTTGCGAGGTGTCCGGCCGCGCGCCGAATGGGCTGCTTTATCGTGGGGGCCCAGGTAAGCTTCCGTTTCCACAATTTTGCCTTGCCGGGGCACGCCATTGACGGTGTGAATCAGCGTTTTCCCCAATAATTCCCGGGCGACGGTGATGGTGTCGCGGTCGTAAAAGGCGCGGGGCAGGGGCGGCATGACCCAAAATAGTGAAATTCTCGGTTTGACAGCAGCCAAAATGTTCGCAAAATGTGCGTCCGCCGGTTGCCAGCGTAGCTCAGTTGGTTAGAGCGTGGGACTCATAAGCCCGAGGTCAGTGGTTCGATTCCACTCGCTGGCACCATTTTCAAAAGGCACCCCGGTCGGAGTGCGGTTTGTCCCAAGCCGCAGTGCTCCGCCCAAAAGCCGCACAGAAATCATTCCACCGGTGCCGATTTGCGCCCCGCTGCGAGTTGGGACAACTCGCGGTCCGCCGGTTTGGCTCCCATCCGGTTTTGGGCCAAAACCCGTCAAATCCGGCTTTTGGCCGGCCGCACAGCCTCCGCCGGGCCCTTTTGTTACAATTTGGCTCCTTTTGACCACTTCGCTGCTTGACGCTGGCGTCAGTTATGATTTTACTTTAAAGCGTTAGGCGCAATTCATGCTTGAGCAATTCAAAAGCCTTTTTTCCAATGATATTGGAATTGATCTGGGTACGGCCAACTCCCTTGTCTATGTGCGGGATCGCGGAATCGTCCTGCGCGAACCATCGGTAGTGGCCATCCAGGCGGGAACAACCAATGTGCTGGCGGTCGGTGAGGAAGCCAAACGGATGCTGGGCCGCACGCCCGGCAACATCGTGGCCATTCGCCCGATGAAAGACGGCGTGATTGCCGACTTCGAAATCACCGAGGCCATGCTCCGCCATTTCATCCAGAAGGTTCACCATCGGAAATTGATCGCCCCACGGGTCGTGGTGGCGGTGCCTTCGGGTATTACCGAAGTGGAAAAACGGGCTGTAAAAGATTCCGCCACCCACGCGGGCGCGCGCGAGGTGTATTTGATCGAGCAGCCGATGGCTTCGGCCATTGGCGTAGGCCTGCCGGTACACGAACCGGCGGGCAACATGATCGTGGACATCGGCGGGGGGACTTGCGAAATCGCAATCATTTCCCTGGCCGGCATCGTCTTTAGCCGCAGCCTGAGGGTTGGCGGTGACGAATTGGATGCCACGATTGTCGCGCATATGAAGCGCGCCTATAACCTGATGATAGGTGAACGTACTGCGGAAGAAATCAAGATTCGCATCGGCTCCGCCTTTCCTTTGGAACAGGAATTAACCATGGATGTCAAAGGCCGTGACTTGGGCACTGGTTTGCCCAAAACCCTGACCATCCGTTCCGAGGAAATCCGCGAGGCGCTGCAAGAACCGCTTTCGAGCATTCTCGAATCCATCCGGATCACGCTGGAACGCTGCCCCCCAGAACTCGCCTCCGATCTCGTGGATCGCGGGCTGGTAATGGCCGGCGGCGGTTCCCTGATCCGGGGCATTGACCGATTGGTAGCCGAAGAAACCGGCCTGCCGGTGCATCTCGCCGACGACCCGATGAGTGCCGTCGCCGAGGGAACCGGGCGGGTGTTGCAGGAGATCGAATTCCTGAAACGCGTCGCCACCAACGCCAAATACTGATTCTTCCCGCAAAGTTCACCTGCATTGATGCCGGCTGAAACAGGCCGCGCAGTTGCAGGATGTTCAAACAAAAAAATTATGTCGCGCTGGGCGCGGTGTTCCTCGTGGCGGTGGTTCTGCTGAGCCTCCCCACGCGGGCTACCGCGCGCCTGAAGCTGGCCATCGGCAGCTGGTTTCTGCCGCTGTTCGGCCTGGCCAGCGCCGGTCAGCAGCTCCCCGCCGACCTCGCGGATAATCTCCTCCCGCGCCGCGAACTCCTCAAGGAAGTCAACGACCTCCGACGCGAAAATCAGCAGCTCAAGTCCCAGGCCGTCCAGACGGAAACCATCCGCCGCGAAAACGACCAGTTGCGCGCCCTGTTTTATTTGCAGCGGCAGTCTCCCTGGCACCTCAAGCTCGCCAACGTCATCATGCGCGATCCGGCCAACTGGTGGCGCACGGTCCGCATTGACCGTGGCAGCATGCAGGGGCTCACCAACAATCTCCCCGTCCTTTCCGCCGATGGCTGTCTGATCGGCCGGATTTCCTCCGTGGGCCTGACCGATTCCCAGGTCGTGCTCATTGGTGATCATAGCTGTCGCGTCTCCGCTTTGGTCGAAAACGGCACCCGCGACATGGGCGTGATCACCGCCAGCGATCCGCTGGACACCTCGCTCGTGGAACTCGCCTACCTGGCCAGCAACGTCAATTTGAAGCCCAATCAGACCGTGGTGACCAGCGGTCTGGGCGGCATTTTCCCCCGGGGCATACCCATCGGGCGCATTGCGGATTTTCGGCCGGTGGAGTACGGCCTCTATACCGAGGCGCGGATCAAACTGGACGCCAATCTGGGTTCCTTGGAACAGGTCTGGGTGCTGTTTCAGTGATATGAACATCTTTAAATCTATCCTGGTGCTGGCGTTTGCGTTTCTCGCCGTGTTCGGCGAGGCGACGCTCTCCGCCCCGCGCACCTGGCTGGGTGCGCAGATTGATTTGCTGCCGGCGCTGATGGTCTACGCCGCGCTGAATACCGGCCTGTCCACCGTGGCCACATTGGCGGTGTTTGGCGGGGTCTGGTTCGATACGCTTTCGGAGAATCCGCTGGGTATCAGCATTCTGCCGTTGTTTCTGGTCGGCTGGCTGATCCAGTTCCGCCGGGATTTGATTTTGCGCGACCTCACGTTCGCCCAGTTTGTGCTGGGCACCGCCGCGAGCGGCCTGGTGCCTTTGCTTGCCTTGCTGATGATGCTCAGCAGCGGCAAGGAACTGCTCTTGGGCTGGGGTTCCCTCTGGCAATGGCTCGTGATGACCGCCGCCGGCGGCGTGGCCACCCCGTTTATTTTCCGGGTGATTGACTGGTTCAATCGCCGGCTTGGCTATGCGGAACGCGTGGAATCGAGCTTCCGGCTCGACCGCGAAATCCGTCGCGGCCGACAATAATTTCCCCCGATCATGTTAGTCGTAGACGAACTGAAGAAGAATGACCCGCACCTCCGCCTTGTCGCGGTGATGGTGGCGGTGGGGGTGTGCATTCTGCTCGCCGGGCTCTGGTGGGTGCAGGTCGTCTCCGTGCACGAATATCAGCAGCATCTGGAAACGCAGGCGTACCGCAGTATCCGCCTGCCCGCCGTGCGCGGCAAGATCGTGGACCGCGAGGGTCGGGTGCTGGCCGAGAACCGGCCGAGCTACAATCTCAGCCTGTTCCTCAACGACATGCGCGCGCCGTTTGATGCCGCCTATGGAAAGCTCCATAAGGCCGCGCTCATCGCGCAAAAGGACCGCATCGCCGCCGAGGAAAAACGGGTAGGACACTCCCTGCGCAAAGCCGAACTCAAAAACTTCCGCCTGACGACCGATTACCTCGACGCTTTGCGGCAACAGGCGAGGCTTGGCGTGGTGAATGATATCGTTACCCAAGTGAGCCGGAACATTGGCGTGCCCATCGTGCTTGATCCGAAGGATTTTAACACCCACTACGCGCAGGAACGTGCGCTGCCGTATCCGATTCTGAGAAATCTCACCGCGTCGCAGATTGCGCGGTTCGCGGAAAACATGACCAACGGCTGCGGCGTGGAATTGGACATGCAGTCCGCCCGCAATTATCCGAACGGCACCGTGGCGGCGCACGTGCTGGGTTATTTGCAGCACGACGACAGTTCCGGCACCGGCGAAGAATCTTTTTACAATTACCGCCTGCCGGATTACAAGGGCCTCTCTGGAATCGAGGGTCAGTTCAACGATGATTTGCACGGCCGGGCCGGCGCGGAATCCGTGCTCGTGAACAATCTGGGCTATCGTCAATCTGCCAACGTCTGGAATAAATCCGAACCTGGCCATAACGTGGTGCTGACCGTGGACATGGATATCCAGAAGGCGGCCGAGGATTCGCTGCGCACGCATTGGGGCGCGGGGGTGCGGGGTTCCATTGTCGTGATGGATGTGCGCAATGGCGATATTCTGGCGATGGTTTCCTCGCCGTCGTACGATCCCAACCAGTTTGCCCAGGGCATCAATGCGGACAAATATCAGGCTTTCAAAGATTCGGGCGCGGAGAACAACCGGGCCACGCACGAAAATTATGCGCCGGGTTCCATTTTCAAAACGGTCGTGGCGCTGGCCGCGCTCGAAACCGGACTGGACCCCAATCGCACCTTTCGCGTGGACCCAAATCCGCGTGATACGGCCAAGGGTGGCATTTTCATCGGCCGCCGGCTGATCCGTGACACCGCGCCGCCCGGCGAATACAAGTTTCAACGTGCGTTCATTCATTCGAGCAATTCCTACTTCGTGACCAACGGCATTCGCGCCGGCGTGGAAAACATTGTCCGGATTGGTCAGGAATTTCATCTGGGCGAACGCACCGGACTGTTTGCCCGTCAGGAAACCGGCGGCTCGTTTCCGACGCTGGACCGCGTTCGCGCCAACGACTGGCATGATGGCGACACGGCCAACATGTGCATCGGCCAGGGTGAGATTGCGGTGACGCCCGTGCAGATGGCCGTCATGATTGCGGCCATTGCCAATGGCGGAACGGTTTTATTTCCCCGGCTGGTGCAACGGATTGAGCCGGTGGATGAGGATTCCACGGAACCGGCCAAGGATTTGCCTGCCGGGCTGGTGCGCGACCGCCTGACAGTTCACCCCCGCAGTTTGGAGCTCGTGCGCGAGGCCATGCTGGCGGATGTGGAAAGCTCCGAGGGCACCGGCACCAAGGCGGCGGTTCCCGGCTTCCGGATCTGCGGCAAGACCGGCACGGCGCAGGTGCAGGATGGTGCCAATCATCTGACCGGCTACAATTTCTGGTTTGCCTCGTTTGCGCCGTATGAAAATCCGCGCTACTCCGTGGTGGTGATGGTGCAGTCGGCCGGCACCGGTTCCGGCGGTTCGGTATGCGCGCCCATTGCTCATGATATTTACGAGACCATCGTCCAAAAGTCGCAGTTGCATCTGCCGGCGGTGGTGGGCGAGGCCATGTATGACGCCGGCCGGCCGGTGTCCGGCGGACGGGTGAGTCATTAACCATGTACACCACGAACTACAACGTCCCGAAGGAATCATTCGACAAGCTGCAAGTTGCGGCTTTGATCGGATTGATGTTCATTGGGGCCGCGTTCGTGTACAGCGCCACGATGGCCAATGATTCCGCGGCCCTCCAGCCGTGGTATGACCAGGCCTGGGTGCGGCAGATCGTCTGGTATGTTTTGGGGCTGGGCATGGCCACGTTTGTCTGTGTGGTGGATTACCACACACTCTCGCGCTGGGCGGATGTCGCCTATTGGGTGATGATTCTTTTTCTCATCGCGGTGCTGATTCCCAAGATCGGCACCACACATGGCTGGGGCGCGCGACGCTGGATTGACTTCGGCGCCTTCCAGTTCCAGCCGAGCGAATTCGCCAAGCTGGCGTACATCGCGGCCGGCGCGAGTTTTCTCAGCCGGCCGGTGGAGGAGCTGAAGCAGCCGGCGATTTTTTGGAAGGGCATCGGCATGATGCTGCTGCCGTTTGTTTTGATTTTAAAAGAACCCGACCTGGGTTCGGCGCTGGTATTGCTGCCGACCGGTCTGGTGATGATGGTGGTGGCGGGCACGCCCCGCCGCTATTTGTTACAGTTAATGGCCTGCGTGGGCCTGCTGGGGTCGCTGTTTGTGGCGGACGTATTGTTCGCCCCGGCGCGCTGGCAGATACCCATGGAGAATTATCAGCGCAACCGGCTGCTGATTTACTTTGGCCGTGACTACAAGGATTCCGCTCCGCCGAACGCCACTCCGGCGGAGTTACAACGCCTGCGTCAACGGCAGTTGGACGACGCATATAACGTGCGGCAGGCGTTGATTTCCGTCGGCTCCGGTGGGCTGTTCGGAAAGGGTTGGCGGCAGGGGACACAAAATGCCCTCGGATATTTGCCGCGAGCGGTGGCGCACAACGACTTCATTTTCTCCGTGATTGCCGAGGAGGAGGGGTTTGTTGGCAGTGTCATTGTTTTGACATTGTATGCGGTGGTTCTCTTCACCGGATTGAGAATCGCCGGCCAGGCGCGCGACCGCCTGGGCAGACTCATGGCGGTGGGCGTTGTGACGCTCATTTTCAGCCATGTGTTTGTCAATATCGGCATGAACATTCGCATTATGCCCGTGACGGGCGTACCACTGCCGCTGCTATCATATGGCGGGTCTTCAGTGCTATGCTCCTTGATCGCCGTGGGCCTGATGCAAAACATACACATCCATCGAAAGGGATATTAATTATGGGCAACAATAACTTCTCGCGGCGGCGCCGCGGAATGCGCTTCAAGCCGAAAGGCGGCCTGGGGCAGACTCAACAAAAACCCGACCGCGAAGCCCTCGAGGCCCGCGCCGAAGTGGTCAGCGAGCAGGGTGGTGCGGAACGCGTTTTTGAAAAACGCCACGCCACCGAAATCGAACGCGCCGAGAACATCGCCGCCGGTTTGCCGCCCGAGACCACCACGTCCGCCCCCAATGGGGACGGCCCCACGCCGTCCGCCGGCGATGACGCTCCCGCCACCATCATTGCGGAGGAGCCCGAGGAAAAATTCGAACCGGTGAAAATCCCCGAGCAGCCGAAAGGGTTCATCGAAACCATCCGCGACGCCGCGTCCAACCTCGTCAAAAAGGTGCAGCGGCTGATCCGGCCGGAAAAGAAGATCCACAAGGAAGTGGTCATCAACGCCGAAGTGCTCGAAACGCGCGTCGCCGTGACGGAAGACAACAAGCTCGAAGAGTTCAACATTGAGCGCACCACCGAAGAACGCCTCGTGGGCAGCATCTTCAAGGGCCGCGTCCGCAACCTCGAAGACGGCCTGAAAGCCGCCTTCGTGGACATCGGGTTCGAAAAGAACGCGTTCCTCCATTACTGGGACATCGTGCCGAACCAGTTCGACTCCGGCGTCGAAATCGTCGAGCGCGAAGGCAAGCGGCCCAGCCGCCCGAAGATCACGCAGAAGGATATTCCACGCCTCTATCCGCCCGGCTCCGACATCATCGTGCAGGTTACCAAGGGCCCCATCGGCACCAAGGGTCCGCGCGTGACGACCAACCTCGTGCTGCCCGGACGTTTCCTCGTCCTGCTGCCGAACTCCGACCAGTCCGGCATTTCCCGGAAGATCGAGAATCCCGAGGAGCGCAAGCGCCTCAAGAAAATCCTCCGCCAGCTCTCCATTCCGGACGGCATGGGCGTGATCATGCGGACCGCCGGCGAAGGCCAGCAGCTCCGTTACTTCGTGCGCGATCTCGCCCTCCTCCTCGAGGAATGGACCGGCGTGCAGGAAAAGATCAAGAAGCAGCCCATGGCCACCTGCGTGTTCCAGGAGCCCGACTTGATCGAACGCACCGTGCGCGATTTTCTCACCGAGGATGTCGAGCGCATCGTGGTGGACAATCCCAAGGCCTACGACCGCATGCGCGAGATGATCAACAAGATCTCCCGCCGTTCGGCCAGCAAGATCAAGTTGTATGTGGAAGCCCAGCCGGTGTTCGACCGTTTCGGCATCAGCAAGCAGCTCGAAAACGCCTTCTCCCGCCAGGTGCATCTCAAGAGCGGCGGCTACATCGTCATTGATGAAACCGAGGCGCTCGTGGCCATCGACGTGAACACCGGCCGCCATAAGGGCGGCAAGGATCAGGAAGCGGTCATCCTCAAGGTGAATCTGGAAGCGGCCGAGGAAATCTGCCGCCAGCTCCGCCTCCGCAACATGGGCGGGCTCATCGTGCTCGACTTCATTGACATGAAGTCCGGCCGCGACCGCCAGCAGGTCTATCAGCGGGTGAAGGACGGTTTGCGCCGCGACAAGGCGAAGACCCACATCCTGCCGATCTCCCAGCTCGGCCTCATGGAAATGACCCGCCAGCGCCACAGCGAAAGCGTGCGCGCCGCCGTGTATGACGACTGCCCCTACTGCAAGGGCCGCGGCAAGGTCAAGAGCACCGTGACCATGAGCGTGGAAATCCAGCGCAAGCTCCAGGAAATCCTCAAGAAACGCACGCGCGACGAGAACGACTTCCAGCTCCGCATTGTCGTTCATCCCACGGTGCTGGACCGCCTCACCAAGGACGACGAGAAACATCTCATCGAACTCGAGAAGCGTTACTTCGGCAAGCTGTCCTTCCGGGCCGACACCGGGATGCACGCCGAACAGTTCAAGATCGTGAACATCGAGACCAACGAAGAACTCGCCTCTGTCGGGGCCTGACCCGCGAGCCAGTTCAACCTTTCACCCCGCCGCACGATTCTTCGTGCGGCGGGTTTTTTCCAGGCACCGGGAAGAACTTAATTGCCCGCCAGCCAATCTGCGGGCGTGCGGGCCGTGACTTCTGAAAACTTCTTGAGGATACCCTTGTCAAACGTCGCCACCCCGCAACCGGCCCAATCCGCATAGGCGCAAAGCATGGCGTCGCCAAAGTCGCTGTTCTTTTCCCGGTAGAATTGGAGTGCGGGCACCACCCAGTCCGCGTCCGGCGAGTCCACGTTATGCAGCGTCAGCAGGGAGATCAGTTTGGGGGCGATGGCGGCGGCGTCCAGGTTGTAGAGTTTTTCCAGCACATAAACCGTCTCCTGAATGGTTGAGGCGGGAATCACGAGCTTGACCTTTCCGGCATGAGCTGCCCGGAAAAGTTCGGTCGCCGCCGCCGATTGCGTCTTGTCGTCGCCCGTCAGATAGCGAACCACCACGCTGGCATCTATGGCAATGGGCGCGGCCATTTATGCCCCCACCGCCAGCCCGGCCGCTCCGGCTTTGGTGATGCCCTTCCGGGCGGCCGCCTTGATGTCGTCAATCCCATGCGTCCGCTTGCCCTTTCCCAGAGAACCGGCCAGGGCGTCCACGTCCTCGACCGGTTCAAGAATCAGCCGTTTTCCGTCCACAATCTGATTCACCCGCTGGCCGGGCCGCAAGCCCAACCGCCGGATCGCCTCCGCCGAGATCGTCGTCTGGTATGCCTTGGAAATCTTTGTTTGCGTCATAAACAATATATAAAATCAGATACCATTTAAGTCAACTCATGCCTTTTGTTTTAGGAAAAACATTTTGTTAGGTGGCAAATTCCTTCGCCCGTCACCTGCCTCCAATCATTGGATGTTGGATGTTGGATGTTGGATGTTTTCTGAAGTGTCCCTTGAGAACCACTCATCATTGAAGTAAGCTGTTAATGGTTTTGGAAGGGCGGAGGATCGCTCCTGGCGCAAGCCGGGGGAGGAAAGTCCGAACACCGCAGGGCGCGATGCCGCGTAACCTGGCCTTTTGGGCCGGGATACACGCGGGAGAAACGTTGGAAGATGTTTCGACGGAAAGTGCCACAGAAAACAGACAGCCGTCGGCGCAAGCCGGCGGTGATGGTGAAAAGGTGCGGTAAGAGCGCACCGCGCGAAGCGCAAGCGACGCGGCACGGAAAACCCCATCGGGTGCAAGGCCAAATAGGGAATCCACGGGGCGGCCCGCTCCAGCTTCCGCGCAAGCGGACGGATTCCGGGTATGGCTGCATAGATAAATGATTCTCTCCGCCGCAAGGCGCAGACAAAATTCGGCTTACAGCCCTTCCAAAACCATTCCTTCCGCGCGGCATCGTTGTCGGTGCCGGATTAAATTCTAGTTGCCATTATCCAATGTTTAACATATTACGTTAGCACTATGACAAAGAAACATATTACCGGGCGCCAATTGAGACACGAGAGTCCGGAGGAATCATTGTCACCAGGCGAGTCCGTGCAAGTTCACAAGCGCGGTGGCAAAATTTTTGAATTGCGGCGGATTGATGCCGGTGAAAAAAACCTGCTTGAAGGTTTGGACAATCTCCTTTTGGAAATGCCAGCCACCGGGCCGGCCTGTCGCGTTGATCTGGCCAAAATCATCATCGAGGACCGGGAATGATCATCTATTGTGACACCAGTTTCCTGGTGAGCCTTTTCAACGAGGAGGATGTCAATTATCCGGTGGCCCGTGAAATGGCCGGGGAATATGCCCGGCATGATTTTGTCGTATGCGAGGTTCACCGCCTGGAATTGCCGGCGGCGGTTCGCGCGGCCACGCACCGGGATCACTCACCTCTTCCTGAGCATGTCGCCCGGCGGGTGATTAACCGGTTTGACCGGGCCAATACCAGCAAACTGTTTCAGAGCAAGGAAGTGAGCATGGCTGACTCCGTAAGCATGGCCCGCAGCCTGGGCGAGGCGCACGGATGGCGGGAAAAGCACACCACTTTTGACCTTTGGCATTTGGCAGCCGCCTGGTCACTTTCCGCCGGTGTCTTTCTCACTTTTGACAAACGGCAAAAGCGGGTGGCCAGTCTTTTGGGAATGGTTTGAATAGCAAAACTGCATAATCCGGCTTGCCGCCCTTCCAAAACCATAAAAAACTGGAGGCCGGGAATGCTCCCAACCTCCAGCTTCATCAAACTCTGTGCGGCCTTTGTTTCCTTCGTTCTCTTCTGTTCAAAGCCGGATCACACCGCCTGCGCCGCCAAATACCGCTCCGCGTCAATCGCCGCCGCGCAACCCGCGCCGGCGGCCGTGATGGCCTGGCGGTACACATGGTCCGCGCAATCGCCGGCCACGAACACGCCCGGCACGGTTGTCGCCGCGCCCGTCTGGGGAATGACGAAACCGTTTTCATCGGTGGCAATCACGCCCTTGAACAGATTCGTATTCGGCACGTGGCCGATGGCAATAAACACGCCGGCACAATCCAGCACGGACTCCGCACCCGTCTTGAGATTTTTCAGCTTCACGCCGGTTACCTTGTCCTGCTTCACGTCGAGGATTTCCGTCACGGCCGAGTCCCAGACCGGTTTGATCTTCGGATTCGCCAGGGTGCGTTCGGCCATGATCTTCGAGGCGCGCAGCGTGTCGCGGCGATGCACCAAATACACCACCGAGCCGAAGCGCGTCAGATAGGCCGCCTCTTCGCACGCGGAATCGCCGCCGCCAATCACCACCAGCGGTTTGTTCCGGAATACCGGGAGCGCGCCGTCGCACGTGGCGCAATAGGTCACGCCCTTGTTTTCCAATTCATGTTCGCCCGGCGCGCCGAGATGTTTGTGGCTCGCACCGGTCGCAATAATCACCGTCTGCGCCGACACCTTTTCGCCATCCACGACGAGCGTGAACGGACGTTGGGAAAAATCCACCGACTCCACGGTGCCGAACTGCGTGCGCGCGCCGAAACGCTCCGCCTGCTTTTGCATCCGGGACATCAGTTCGTAACCATCCACGCCCTCGGGAAAGCCGGGAAAATTTTCGACAATCGTGGTGGTGGTCAGCAGCCCGCCGGGCTGCAGGCCGGTGAGCACCAAGGGTGACAGTTGCGCCCGGGCGGTGTACAACGCGGCGGTCCAGCCCGCCGGCCCGGAGCCAATGATAACGACATTTTCCATAGAGGCGTTCAGCTTAATTTGCAAACCTCCCCAGCGCAAGCAGCAGCCGCCGCAAAACGGCATGAACCGGCCGGAAATTGAACCGCAAAGATCACAAAGAACTCAGAGAGCATAGCCGGAACGATTCCGTTGAAAAGGGAGCGCACGCATCCCGCCGAACACCTTCGTACCACCATTATTCATACTCCGCAAAACGGCAAAAAATTTGTTTTGTCGCTCTCCCTCACCCAACCCTCTCCCCAGGAGAGGGCTTTTCCCTTTCACACTTTCATTGAATTCGTCCACCAGTCCGGCCAATCCAGCGGCTTGATTTGCGAAACAGACGGCAACCGGTTCTCCTTGCTGGGGGGGAGAAGGCCGGGATGAGGGCGAGCGTTAAACCAATATTTCCACAGCCGTCCCACAGGATTTGAGGGAAAAGGCTGGAGTTTTTTGTTTGCACCTGCCACACGGCAGGGATGAATCAACTCAAAAAAGCTCCAGCCCGTTCCAATTTCACCATCTTGCGCCAGATTTGCAATTACA
>CAIQKM010000127.1 GCA_903872345.1 uncultured Verrucomicrobia subdivision 3 bacterium
AAGCACGGCTCGTTCTCTCTTTTCCAAATGGTTTTAAGGCGCAGAGTGAACGAGAAACAAACAAAAGCAACCATGACAGCAGACCGCGAGAATCCATCTTATTTTCTGCGCTCAGTGGTCTAAAAGATGGGGTCCGCCTCACAGGTTCGCCTCGGCCAGACACAGCGTAGCCGGCGCGCTCTGCGGATCGGATTTGTCCGCAAAGGTGACCGTCGCCGCCACAATCATTCTGGGGAATTAATATGTCATTATTCAGTTTTCAAACAGAAAGCTTTTACCGATGAATATGCACGTCAGCCACGCATCATACCAACTGCCGACGAGTTTTTTGCCACGGTCACTCCAATTGGGCTGGCGCTTTCCATGTGGTGGTTTTGCGGCGCGTTTGGAAATGTTGCATTCATTCATGGTGGACGCAGAGCAAATGAAATCGGGTTTTCATTTCCCAAACCTATGGTATGCGTGCCAACGCCAAGGTCACTCACAGGCAACTTAATGGACACGGGTTGGCTTGAGCTTACGGCAATCCTCAACGAACGCATCAGCCGTCCGTCGGTCATGACATCCAGTGGCCAGGTTGTCAGTCTTGGTCCAGAGGCGCCGGTATTTTGGACTGAAAGCTCATACGCATCCGTCAGGTGATTGAATTTGCATGAAACCAGTTTCAAACCCAACACCACTGGTTTGCCATCGAGAACATTTATCTCTTTAGGTGTAACATTCCAACCTTCCACAATGAGATGGGGAACTTTTTTATTCAGCAGCGAAGTTCTGAATCGAACTGTCAACTGACGTTTTTCGCCCGGCAGCATGGTCAGGGCGTTGTCCGTCCAGAAGCTGGGTAATACTTCCCATCCCTGCGTTCCTTGCAAAACTTGAAGCGATACATCAACAGCCGGAAAGGTCGCGTGATTTACGACGTTGATGTCATAAACCGTCTCTTTTGCTACTTGATGCTGCGCGACCACTGTTGCCTCCACATCGGCTGTCGGCAATTTAAGCAGTTGCTGCCACTTGCAATCCCGCTGAACCCACTTGACTTGATGATCCAACAACTCACCGGATTTATCGAATAAATCGAGTGACAGGAAACGGAGATTATCGTCGGCTGCAAGTTGCGGTAGATTTGTGACCGTCGTAGTGGCATCCGCCGCCGCATCCACTGCATATTCTCCGGTCCACTCTGGTTTTCCGTCCAGACTTACAATGCCAACCTGCACGCGGAGACCATTTTTTGCCACGGGCAAAGTGCTGACGACTTGGATTCCCTGGTCATCTTCGCTCTCCTGAATGTGCAACGGTTTGCACGCTTCTTTCATGGAATAATAGCCGCCGTTTGCGTGCAAGATCCAATCGAAGACCTGCCACATCATGCTGGGCCACGCGGCGTTGACTTTCCAAAGGTGCGTGCCGGAATTGAGCGGGCGAGACTTGTTGGCGGCTTCAAAGATGGCGCGATAGCTTGCGCCGTTATACAAGTCGGCCATCCACAGATAATCGTTCATGCCCGCCGGTTCGCCCAGATCCTCGCGCATAATGGTGTGGCTTGCCCGATAATATTTGTCAGTCGCGTCGTGATAGCCAAACGTGCGGTTCAAAGGAAACGACGACGCGTCAGGCTGGTCAAAGTCGGGAATAAACTTCGCGATCGTGTTGATCGGCGGAGGTGATGCCAGACCAATCTCATTCTTGCTGGCAAACTTTGGATCGGTTGCGTAGAGCTTGTAGTATTCAGGCAACCGCACGAGCTGATAAGGCCCGCCGGACCAAAAACCGTTGTCCTCTTTCCGCCACGGTGCATTTTCGTCCGAGCTGGTCAGCCATGGCCGCGTGCCATCCAGCGCTGGCAGCAGATCATTTTGCAATGTTTCACCCACGTTTGCCTGCGGAAATTTTTCATTTGAACCGCACCAGACCAACAAGCTGGGATGCCCGCGTAAGCGCATGATGCAATCCGTCATGTTGTCGAGATAGAGCGCCGGGTCATCACAATCAACCGGTCCCCAACCATCTTTTCCATCCCGGCGAAACGCAAAACCCTGGATGGAGGTGCGGGAAAGATCCTGCCAGACCAACAATCCTCGGCGGTCACATTCCTCAAAAAAAACGTCCGGCGGCACGATGCCACAACCGTTGACTCGCACAACCGTATGGTTTGCCTCGGACATCAGGCGGACTTCGTCACGATAACGCTGCGCGCTCCAGCTCATCATCATATCTGGAACCCAGGCACCACCAGTCATGCGGATGGTCCGGCCATTGACCGTAAAGGCGCGACCACCACCAGGAATGATCAAGGTGCCAACCGTTCGCACGCCAAAATGGCTTGTCACAACGCTGCTGGACCGACCGTTCACCCAAGCTTCCAGACTAATCGTGTAAAGCGGCTGTTCGCCATAAGTCACCGGCCACCATAGGCGAGGATTCATCAGCACCAGCGTCGGATAGTCTGAAGGTTTGAGAATTATTTCCACAGCCGTCCCACAGGATTTGAGGGAAAAGGCTGGAGTTTTTTGTTTGCACCTGCCACACGGCAGGGATGAATCAACTCAAAAAAGCTCCAGCCCGTTCCAATTTCACCATCTTGCGCCAGATTTGCAATTACA
>CAIQKM010000128.1 GCA_903872345.1 uncultured Verrucomicrobia subdivision 3 bacterium
CTCCCCGTTGCTCTCCACCCCGCATTGCTGCGACGCAGTTACGGTTCGATACCGCACGGCTCTTCACCGCACAGAAACGGACTCCCACCGTTCTATCCCCTCGCCTTCTCAGGCGCACGAGCGCCGGCTTGCAGCCGGCTTGACGCGTGGTTAAACCAATACTGCCCAAATCAAAAGAAACAATCGCGCGGGTCGCCGTTCGCCCACCCAAAGCCGGTCACCGACCGGCGCTCCGACCGGCGGGTTTTTCCCGGAATCGGGGGTTGTCATCGCCCCGGCCTAGATTATCCTGCGCTCGTGAAATTGATTTCCTGGAACGTCAACGGCCTGCGGGCGGTGCTCAAAAAGAATTTTCTGGAATTTCTCGATGCCGAGAAGCCGGACATCCTCTGCCTGCAGGAAACCAAATGCACGCCCGACCAGGTGGAGCAGCTCTGGCCCGCCGCCTACACCACCTTCTGGAACAGCGCCGAAAAGAAGGGCTACTCCGGCACCGCCATCTTCACCCGCACCCGCCCGCTCCAAGTCACCCCGCACATCAACATCGCCGAACACGACCGCGAAGGCCGCGTCCAAACCGCCGAGTATGCCGACTTCTACCTCGTGAACGTCTATGTCCCCAACTCCAAGCGGGAACTCGAGCGCCTGCCCTACCGCCAGCAATGGGACGTGGATTTTCTGAAATACCTGAAAAATCTCGAACGCAAAAAACCCGTGATCTTTTGCGGCGACCTCAACGTCGCCCACACTGAGATTGACCTCGCCAATCCCAAGGCCAACGTCCGCAACCACGGTTTCACCATCGAGGAACGCAACGGCTTCACCGCCTTCGTGAACGCCGGCTTTGTGGACACCTTCCGCGAATTTGAAAAGGGCGGCGGCCATTACACCTGGTGGAGCCCCATGAGCGGCGCCCGCGCCCGCAACATCGGCTGGCGCATTGACTACTTCCTGATGTCGCAAGCGCTGCGTCCGCGCCTGAAAAAAGCGTACATCCTGCCCGCCGTCACCGGCAGCGATCACTGCCCGGTGGTGATTGAGCTGGGAAAATAAATCCGTTTGGCACGTTGCCGATGCTTCCTGTTTCCTGTTTTCCAGGGCGTGAACAATAAGCTGGGGTGGAACAGTTAAAACGCTGGAACCTGTTCTCCCTCTCCTCGGGGGAGAGGGCCGGGGTGAGGGCGAGTGTTAAACCATTATTGCCCTACCAAAAAGTAGCCCGGCTTGGCCCCGCACTTCAGCCCGCCCCCTCCGCCAGCAGCGCATCCAAATCCAGCATCCGCGTAAACATCGCCAATTCCCCCGCCGGCGTGCGCGGCCAGTCGGCCGGGACGCGGTCGCGATACAGTTCCACGCCATTGCCATCCGGATCACGCAGATAAATCGCCTCGCTCACGCCGTGGTCGGCTGCCCCCTCCAGTTCCACCCCGGCGGCGATCAGACGGCGCAGGGCGTCCGCCAGCGTGGCGCGGTTGGGATACAAAATCGCCAAGTGATACAACCCCGTGCTGCGCGGCGGCGGCGGCGAACCGCCTTTGCTTTCCCACGTGTTCAGGCCGATGTGATGATGGTAGCCGCCCGCTGAAATAAACGCCGCCTGCGTGCCGAACCGCTGTTGCAGTTCAAAACCCAGCACACCGCAATAAAAGTTCAGCGCCCGGTCCAGATCCGCCACCTTCAAATGCACATGCCCGATCCCCACGCGCGGATCAAGCGGCTTGAAACCTGTTTTTTCCTTCATATCAATGCAAGTTTATCACCTAAACCGGCCGGACGCGACTCCACCCTCCGCAATTCAGCCGGTTTTCCGGTGCGGTTCCACGTCCGGCAACAACGCCGTCAACAGCCCGATCAGCGGCAGGAAGGCGCAGACTTCAAACACAAATTCGATGCCTGTGTGATCCGCCAGATGGCCCAGCGCCGCCGAACCGATGCCCGCCACGCCAAACGCCAGTCCGAAAAACAGCCCGGCCACCAGCCCCACTTTGCCGGGCACCAGCTCCTGCGCATAAACCAGAATGGCGGAAAAGGCCGAGGACAGAATCATGCCGATGAACACCGTCAGGATCACCGTGCCGGTGAGGCCCACGTGCGGCAGCGCGAGCGAAAACGGCGCCACTCCGAGAATGGACCCCCAGATCACCCGCTTCCGGCCGATGCGGTCGCCGACCGGTCCGCCTGCAATCGTGCCCAACGCCACCGAGAACAGCAGCACGAACAACAGCAATTGCGACGTCTTCACCGACACCTGAAAATGGTGGATCAGGTAAAACGTGTAGTACGTCGTCATGCTGGTGAGATAGACGAACTTCGAGAAAATCAGCGCCACCAGAATCGCCAGCGCAAACCCGACTTGCCGGCGCGACAGGTGGCTGGCCGGATGAATGGCGGAATGATGCTTGCGGCTGATGCGATCCAGGTTGCTCTGCTGCCAGCGGCCGACCCGCCACAATATGAATGCCCCCAGCAACGCGAGCAGCGCAAACCAGGCCACCCTGCCTTTTCCATGGGAAACCACAATGAACGCGGCCAGCAACGGTCCCAGCGAACTGCCGGCATTGCCGCCGAGTTGAAACAGGGATTGCGCAAAACCGCGCCGCGCGCCCGCCGCCATGTGCGCCACCCGCGAGGCTTCCGGATGGAAGATCGCCGAACCCAGCCCGATGACGGCGGCGGAAATGAGGATGAGCGGATAATTGTCCGCCGCCGCCAGCGCCAGCAGGCCCGCCAGGCTGAGCCCCATGCCCGCGGCCAACGAATGCGGGATGGAGCGCTTGTCCGTCACCCAGCCCACGACCGGCTGGAACAGCGAAGCGGTGCATTGAAACACAAACGTGATCCAACCCAACTGGGCAAAGCTCAGTTGAAAGGAATCTTTCAATACCGGATAAATGGAAGGCAGCAACGCCTGAATGGTGTCATTCAGGAGGTGCGAAAAACTGATCGCGAACAGTACCGGCAGCACCGTCGTGTGCGGCCGGAGGGCGGCCGGCGACGGGGCGGCGGTTTCAACTTTTTCCACGGTTTGCATAAGCCACGTTAAATTAATCAATTCCGTGGCATCCGCAAATTTGGCGGACAGCACTAACCCGTCTTTGACTGGTACTTTTCTCGGATTTCCCGCCGGAACCCGGCGGGGGTGCGGCCGGTTTCCCGGCGGAAAAAGCGGCTGAAATAGGAGGGATCGGGAAAGCCGGTTTGATAGCCGATCTCCGCCACGCCCAGATCCGAATGCAGCAGCAAACGCTGGGCGTCCAGCAGCCGCCGCTGCCGGATGATGTTCCCGGCCGGCCGGCCGGTCTCCTTCCGCACCACATCGTTGAGGTGATTTGCCGTCACCCCGAGCTCGCGCGCATAGCCCGCCAGGGTGCGTTCACTGCGGAAACCCTGTTCCACCGCGAGATGAAACCGCCGCACCAGCAGGGACTGCCGCGATGGCCGTTCCGCCGGATGGGCAGCGTGATAAATCCGCAGCGCCCGCGCAAACAGGATTCGCAGCCACGCGCGCAGCACCTCGGCGGCGTTCGCCTCCGCCGCGCTGAATTCCCGCTGCATCTCCAAAAACGCCTCGCCAATCCGGGTGGAATCATCCGGCGGCACCGACAGCAGTGGCGAACCGCCCGTCGGAAAGAAAAACGGCAGCTCAAAGAGCGCGCTCGGCGGCGCCACCCGGTGGTCGAAGAAGGCTTGCGTGAACGAAACCGTGATGCCGCCAAACCCCAGCTTCGGTCCGATGGTGTGAATCTGGCCGGGCCGCAAAAAGAACAGCGTCAGCCCGCTCACCCGGTCATCCTGAAAATCGTGCATCACCGTGCCGTCCCCCCGCAGGAACATCATCTGGAAAAAATCATGGTAATGCGGGCGCAACCGCCGGGGATCGTCCACCACGGATTGCACCAGGGTGGTGACCACAAACCCTTCGCGGCGCAGGGATTCCTGGCCGACCTCGCTCATCTCATACGCGGGAATGGCTCGCCGGTTCATATAAGTGGAGAGACTCCGCCATTTTCACCCAAAGGGAAATTAAAAACCGTTCGTCCGTTGGGGCCCGGGCCAGCCTGACACAGCCCCCAATCCAGAGCCGTGACTTCGTCAATACCGCTCGCCGACCGGGTTCTCTCCCTCTCCGCCATTGATAAATGGGGGAGAGGGCCGGGGTGAGGTGGCGCTCAGCGATTTAACCCGAGGCAGTGTCAGGCCCTCCCGGCCCGAACCGTTCACGCCGCCTCGGCGGGTTCAAAACGTATCAGCACTATCTCGGACTTTGTTCCCACCCGCATCGGCGGTCCCCAAGTGCCCGCCCCGTAGCGGCGGGCATCTTGCCCGCCGTAGAGCCGGTGCTTCCAGCCCGGCGGAACCGGCTTCGCAAGCACCAGTGGCTGGTTATTCACCATGGGCCGGGCAGTTTTGCGGTTCTCCCCGGGCGGCAGGGATGCCCGCCGCTACTCTTCCGGGGCAGTGTCAGCCCCTCCCGGCCCGAACCGTTCACGCCGCCCCGGCGGATTCAAAACGTATCAGCACAATCTCGGACTTTGTTCCCACCCGCAACGGCGGTCCCCAAGTGCCCGCGCCGCTGGAGGTGAGCACTTGCAAGGTCTCGTGCCGGTTCAGGCCATACGTAAACCGGCCGTGGACCCGCGCCGCCAGCCAGCTCCACGGCCAGACTTGACCGCGATGCGTGTGGCCGGATAGTTGCAGCGAAATGCCCGCCGCCGCCGCCACCGCGAGACCCGCCGGTTGGTGCGCCAGCAAAACGCTCGCGCGCCGGCCGTCCAATTTCATGGTTCGCAGCAGGGTGCGGTACACCTGCGGGTCATGCGTCTCGCCATCGTGTACGCCCGCAATTTGCAACCCGTCCACCGTCACCATTTCATTGTCCAATACCCGGATGCCCGTCTGCCGGACCGCCTCCAGAAACGGCGCTCGCTCGCCAAATTCCTCGTGATTGCCGCTGACAAAATAGATTCCCCCCGGCACGACCAGCTCTTGCCACGGTTCCGCCAGCCGGGAAAAATCCGCCCGCGTGCCGTCGAACATGTCGCCACTGATGAACACCGCCCGTGGCTGGAGCTTTTTAATTCGCGCCACCACCCGGCGCAGAAAATGTTCGCCGCGCACATTGCCCAGGTGCAGGTCCGTCACCAGCACCGCCGTGCGTCCCCGCCAAGCCGGCGGCAGGTGGGGCAGTTTTACCGTTATGGGTGTCACCCGCAGCCGGCTGGCGTTGATCAGACCATATATGCCGGCCAGCAGCGCCGCGCCCAAAAACGTTTTCGCAATGGTCTCCGACCCGATTTGCCAGTTCAGCAAGGTGGCGACTGCGGAAAATATCCAGGCCGCCGCCGCCGCAAAGAAAGCGAAATTCAAAAAGCCCAGCCACACGGCCGAAATCCGGTAAACCCACCGGATCAAAAAGTGCTCCCGCCAGCGTCCCAAGACCGTGGTGGCCACAAACGCCAGCGTCAGCACGGGCGCCCCGGCTTCCCACCATGGAAATCCGTCCGCCGTATAAAAATGATTCCACGTGGCCAGGACAAACGCATTCGCCGCCAGCAGAATGGCGGTGATGATGGACAGAAAATAGATGATGCCGGCGGGCGTGCGCCGGGCGTGGTGATGACCGCGACTGCTCGCGGCGGTTTTATACCCGGTCTCCCGGGGCATTTCAGTGGCTGGTGTGATCATTCAATTGGTCAACTTGCCTCACCAGTAATGCCGGTTTCCCCGGAACGCAAATCCGCCGGGCATTTTTCGCAGGATATTTGGCGATAAATTCAGCCTCACCCTGCGCCGCAACCTTGTCTCCCTGCCGTACTGGCGTAATAATCCCCTCATGCGCCCCCATTTGCTGATCCTGTCCCTGCTGGCTGCCATTTTGCCGGGCAGTCGTTTGGCCGCCCAGCCGGTCATCACCGGTTCGCCCGCGACCACCCTGTGGTTCGCCCAGCCCGCCGTGAAATGGACCGAGGCGTTGCCCGTCGGCAACGGCCGGCTCGGCGCCATGGTGTTCGGCGGCATCGCCGATGAACGCATTCAGTTCAATGAGGACACCCTCTGGACCGGTCACCCGCACGATTACGCCAATACCAACGCCCTCGCCCATCTGCCCGAAATCCGCCAGCTCCTCGCCACCGGCCAGAACAAGCTCGCCGGTCTCGTCGCCAAAACCAATTTCCTCGGCACGCCCTCGCGCCAGAAAGCCTATCAACCCTTCGGCGACCTCCACCTGCACTTCGCCGGCGCCGACAACGCCACGAATTATCAGCGCGAACTCGACCTCGCCACCGGCATTGCCCGCACCAGCTTTCGCGCCGGCAACACCCTCTTCCAGCGCGAGGTCTTCGCCAGCCGGCCCGGCCAGGCCATCGTGCTCCATTTCACTGCCGACAAGGCCGCGCAAATCAGTTTCACGCTCCAGTTCACCAGTCTCCACACCAATGCCGCCGCCAAGGTGCTCGCCGCCGACACCCTGTCGCTCACCGGTCAGGTGGAAACCGACGGTCTGCGCTTTGAATCCCGCGTGCGCGTCATCGCCACCGGCGGCGGCGTCAGTCAGACCGGCAATGCCCTCACCGTCTCGAACGCCGATGCCGTCACCCTCTACCTCACCGCCGCCACCAGTTTCAAAAACTTCGAGGACATCAGCGCCGATCCCGCCGTCCGTTGCTCCGCCGATCTGGAAACCGTTTCCCACCAGAAATACGTGGACGTCCTCGCCGCGCACTTGGCCGATTTTCAAAGCCTCTTTCACCGCGTCACCCTTGACCTCGGCCACGCCGACCGCGAATCCCTCCCCACCGACGAGCGGTTGAAATCCGTCAAAGTCGCCGGCCTCACCAACGACCCCGCCCTCGCCGCGCTCTATTTCCAATACGGCCGTTACCTGCTCATTTCCAGCAGCCGCTCCGGCGGCCAGCCCGCCAACTTGCAGGGCCTGTGGAACGACCAGATCGACCCGCCGTGGGAAAGCAAATGGACGCTCAACATCAATTGCGAAATGAACTACTGGCCCGCCGAAGTCGCCAACCTCGGCGAATGTCATGCGCCGTTGTTCGGCCTTATTGACGACCTCGTCATCAGCGGCAGTCGCACCGCCCGCATTCAATACGGCTGTCGCGGCTGGGTGGCGCATCACAATACCGATCTCTGGCGCGGCTCCGCCCCCATCAATGGCATTGACGGCGTCTGGCCCACCGGCGGCGCATGGCTCTGCCAGCATCTCTGGGAGCATTATGAATTCACCGGCGACCGCGCGTTTCTCGCCCGCGCCTATCCGGATCTGAAACAGGCCGCGCTCTTTTTTGTGGATGACCTTATCAAGGATCAAAAGACCGGCTGGCTCGTCACTTCGCCGTCCTACTCCCCCGAGCAAGGCGAACTCACCACCGGCCCCACCATGGACAACCAGATTATCCGTGCGCTGCTCAACCACACCATCGCCGCCGCCGGGATTTTGCACACCGACCCCGACTTCGCCCAGCAACTCGCCGGTATTCGCGATCAATTGCCGCCGAATCAAGTCGGCGCGCACGGTCAATTGCAGGAATGGCTCGCCGATGTGGACCGTCCCAATAACAACCATCGCCACATGTCCCCGCTCTGGGCCCTGTATCCCGGCAACGACATCACGCCCGCCGACCCCAAAATCTTCGCCGCCGCCAAGGTGCTCCTGCAATGGCGCGGCGACGGCAGCACCGGCTGGAGCTATGCCTGGCGCATGCCCCTGTGGGCGCGCACCGGCAATGGCGACTACGCCTTCCGCCAGTTGAATAGCCTCTTCCAGCGCAAGACGCTGCCCAACCTGTTCGACCTCTGCGGCCCGTTTCAAATTGACGGTAATTTTGGCACCACCGCCGGCATCTGCGAACTGCTGGTGCAGAGCCACGAACTCATCCCCACGCCCGCCGGCGAACCGCTCCGCCTCCTGAACCTCCTCCCCGCATTGCCCGCCGTCTGGCCCGCCGGTTCCGTCACCGGCCTCTGCGCCCGCGACGGCTTTGAAGTGAACCTCACCTGGAACGCCGGCACCCTGACCCGCGCCGTCATCCATTCCAAACTGGGCAAACCCTGCCTCCTCCGCACGCCCGGCCACGAACTAAAACTCACCACCGAACCCGGCAAATCCTACGCCTTCGACGGCCAGTTGCAGCCGGTGGTTAAATGACACGGCTGACGCCCACGGAGCGCGGCTGTCCCAGCCGCAGCGTACCGCCAGACCAAGCCGGTTAGAACCTCTCCCACCCTCGCTGTTTCGCCAACATGGTGCAGGCAAATTCCGCTGCCACCTGGCCTAGCCACGCGCTACCTCCCGAGGACGGGCGCGCTCCGACAAAGAGACCTCCCCAAGCTCCATCGGAGCGCCATATTTGTAGCAACCACGTCCCCCCAATTCTCAGCTCCGTGGGAGCGACATATTCAATTTCAAACTAAAACTTGTCTCACACCTCCCGAAGCGTACGCTCTGGTCTTCGCCACAATCCTCCGCCCAAGGGCTGAAAGCTCGCCAGGTTATAGCCCAGGGTGAAGCGCGCAGCGCAAGCCCTGGGACAACCGTCATAACGTATCTCTCGGCCTGTAAGAGGGTGTTGGTTAATTAGCAGCAACATTCTATAATTGAGTTGGATACATATAGGAAACCGAAAATTCCAAACAAATGGGAATGGTTGGTTTAAAATGGGTGGGCCAAAGCCTATGAAATCACCCTTGCCCCAAACCGGA
>CAIQKM010000129.1 GCA_903872345.1 uncultured Verrucomicrobia subdivision 3 bacterium
CACCAGCCCCACTTCTGCCCACGCGCTGCTGCCTCCGTCATTGGCTGCTGGCCGTGCTGGCCGTCCGCAAGGACTGTTGGTTTTTCCTTCCGACCCTGCTGTCCCTAATGTCCTTTCCAAATTAACCACTGATAAACCCAACCGCATCATTTCCTCCATCACACCGCGAATAAATTCATCCTCAACCCTCGCTTAACCTATGAAACGCACCGGCAAAATCGCCCGTCTCCCCCACCAACTCCGCGACCAACTCAATCAACGCCTCCACAACGGCGAACCCGGCGTGGACCTCATCAAGTGGTTAAACAGCCTCCCCGAAGTCCAAGCCATCCTCGCCGAACACTTCAATGGCGTCCCCATCAGCCCCCAAAACCTCTCCGAATGGAACAACGGCGGCTTCCTCGACTGGCTCACCACCCAGGAACTCCTCGAAGACGCCCGCGAATTTGCCGCCAACACCGCCGAACTCCCCGGCTTCACCGACGGCCATCTCGCCGACTGCCTCGCCCACGCCATCACCGCCCGCTACGCCGTCCTCCTGGGCAAAATGCCCCTCGAAGGCGCCCTCAACCCCGACCTCCTCGCCCGCTTTAACCTCCTGCACCGCCTCGACCGCCACGTCGCCCGCCTCCAACGCCGCACCGACCGCGCCCGCAAAGAAAAACCCGCCACCCCCGTCGTGGCTCCGACACCCCCGTCACCAAAAGTGCCGGCGACGCCTCCGTCGCCGCACCCCTCCGCCAGCCCGACGCCCACCATCCTCCCCCCGCTGGCCACCCCGCCCCGCCCCAAAACCTCCCCGATCCTCGCCGGCTTTTATCAAAAGTCCTGAAAATCAGGGTAAATCAAACCAAATCAAACCAAACCCAAAAGGCATCCCTGGCAACCCAAAATCGTAATCGTAAACAAATTGAGGTTCACCCATTTGATTTGCCAACCCGCCCAATACACGGCATGTTGCAGGCGACATTTTTAACCCAACATGAGCACCACCAACCAACTCGACCAGCTCAAACAATTCACCACCGTGGTGGCCGACACCGGCGACTTCGCCTCCCTGAAGCAATATGCCCCGCGCGATGCCACCACCAATCCCTCCCTGATCTTCAAGGCCGCCCAGATGCCTGAATATCAGTACCTCGTTGACAAGGCCATTGCCGACAACAAGTCCAAGGCCGGCGGCACCGAGTTGCTGCATCTCGTGCTGGATGACCTGCTGATCCTGTTCGGCAACGAAATCCTGAAGATTGTGCCCGGTCGCGTTTCCACCGAAACCGATGCCAATCTGTCCTTCGACACCGAAGCCCTCGTCGCCAAAGGCCGCCAGTTTATCTCGCTCTATGAGAAGAAAGGTGTCGCCCGCGAACGCATTCTCATCAAGATTGCCTCCACTTGGGAAGGCATCCGCGCCGCCGAAGTGCTCCAGCGCGATGGCATCAACTGCAATCTCACCCTGCTCTTCTCACTGCCGCAAGCCATCGCCTGCGCCGAGGCCAAAGCAAAGCTGATCTCCCCCTTCGTGGGCCGCATTCTGGACTGGTACAAGAAAAGCACCGGCAAGGATTTTGGTCCCGCCGAAGATCCCGGCGTGGTGTCCGTGAAGGAAATCTACGCGTACTACAAGAAATTCGGCTATGACACCGAAGTCATGGGCGCGAGTTTCCGCAATGTCGGCGAAATCCAGGAACTGGCCGGTTGCGACCTCCTCACCATCAGTCCCCAACTGCTCGGCGAATTGCAAAAGACCTCCGCCCCGCTCGCGCGCAAACTGAGCCCCGAAATCGCCCGCGAAACCAAGCTGGAAAAAATCTCGCTGGACGAAAAGAAATTCCGCTGGCTGTTGAACGAAAATGCCATGGCCACCGAAAAGACGGCCGAAGGCATCCGCCTGTTCAACGCTGACGCGCAAAAGCTCGCTCAGTTCATTGCCACCAAGTTATAAGGCAGCACGGGGATGCTGGCGGCGCTGCTGACTACCTGCATGTTTGCGGTGTCCGTTATCTGCGGACACCGCTCCGCCGTGCTTATTGGCGGCGTCCAGGCCAATTTCTGGCGCATTTCGCTGGCCGGATTTTTTCTCGCCATCTGGACGGCGCTGATGGGTTTTCAGATCGACCTCGCCGCCCTGCCCTACTTTATGCTCAGCGGATTTCTGGGCATCGGCCTCGGCGACACCGCCTATTTCCAAGCCCTGCCCCGCCTGGGCAGCCGCCGTACCGCCCTGATTTCCCAATGCCTCACCGCCCCCTTCGCCGCCCTGATTGAATGGGTCTGGCTGGGCACCAAACTGAACCTCACGGAAATTGGCTGCATTGCCATCATTCTTACCGGTGTGGCCATCGCCCTGGTGCCCAGCGACCACATCAAGATTTCAGCCCGCAACTGGAAGATTGGCATCATTGCAAGCGCCATCGGGGCACTCGGAGGCGCGTTCGGCGTGGTGTGCAGCCGCAAGGCCTTTGCCGTCGCTACGATTCATGCGGACGCCGGCACCAGCGGCTTTGAACGCGTACTTGGCGGCATCGCCATCCCGGTCATCACGCTGCTGGTGATCAAATGGCGGTCCGCGCGAACCGCCGGTCCGAGCCGGGAAGAGAATTCCCCGGCGGCGTCCCGGGAGAAATGGCGAAAGGTCTGGCCCTGGGTGCTGGTCAACAGTCTGGCGGGGCAAACGCTCGGCGTCACGTTCATGCAATTGGCGCTGGCCCACACCGAAGCCGCCATCGTCACCGCCATCACCGCCACCACCCCGATTTTGCTGTTGCCCATGACCCGCTGGCTGGACGGCGAAAAAATCTGCGCCCGTTCCATCATCGGCGGCGTGGTAGGCGTCGGCGGCGTGATCGGCCTGACCTTCGCGCGGCTGAAATAAACCAAGGGAATTAACCGCAAAGAACGCAGAGAGCACAGAGATAAAACACAGAATCCTGCCGGCTTTTTTCTTTGTGTTCTCTGCGTTCTTTGCGGTTAAACAATCAGTTCTTTGCGGTAAAAATTAGTTCAAGCAAAACGGAAAAAGGCCTCTGCCGTCTGGTTGGTCGCCACGCTGAGTTCTGCCAGCGAGCACAGTTTCACCTGCGCAATGGTCTCGGCAATTTCCTTCACATACGCCGGCTCACAACGCTTGCCGCGATACGGCACCGGCGCGAGATACGGACAATCCGTCTCCAGCATGAACTTGCCCATGGGCGTGGCCGCCACGGTGTCGCGCACGTTCTGACCGTTCTTGAAAGTCACAATACCCGTGTAACTCACCAGCCAGCCGAGGTCGAGAATCTGCTTCAACCGCTCCTGGCTTTCGCCGAAACAGTGGAACACGCCCCGCGTCCGCGCCGCAAACGGCTTGATCTGAGCGAGCGTGTCATCAAAAGAAGCACGCTGGTGAATGACACAGTTCAGACCGCATTCGACCGCCACTTCAAGCTGCTGCTCAAAGAGCGCCGCCTGCTTCGCCTTATACGCAACATCCTCTTCCGGACTCGCCTTGTGAGTCGTACTCGGCAGGCGATAATAATCCAACCCGATCTCGCCCACCGCCGCCACGCGCGGATGCTTTACCAACTCGCGCAAGGCAGGCCGAAAATCCTCCGGCGCGCGCACCGCCTCGCTCGGATGCCACCCCACGGCGGCGTAAATATTGGGATGCTTCTCCGCCAGTTCAATGGCCCGACGGCTGCTGTCCAAATCCGTGCCGATGGAAATCATCCGCGTAATGCCCGCCGCCCGGGCGCGCTGAATGATCTCGTTGATATCCAGGGCGAACTCCTGATAATCGAGATGCGCGTGTGTATCGTAAAAAGTGGCCATGTAATTAAACGTGGTTGTTATGCCAGAGTGCGTGGCGATGGCAAGCCAAACCCTTACCAAGAATAATGCACGCTGTACGTCACCGTCCGTTCCTCATCCGGCTTCACCGGCACCCGAAACTCAATGGTCTGCGAATCCTTTTTCACAAACTCATCGGATTTGGCCGTGATGTTCCAATTGGCCGAGCGATACAGCGGTTCCACCACGCGAATCTCAACGGCCTCTTTTTTGCGATTCCGCAGCTTGATCTCGAATGTTTCATTCACCCATTTCTCGGCGGTATCAATGTGAAAATCCGTCTGCTTGCGCTCACCCACCAGATCAAAAGAATTGCCCGTGGTCACCCGCACCGTCTCGTTACGCGGTGTATGGTCAATCTCGTTTTCACCAACGAATTGCAACTGACCGTCATCATCCCGCCGATAGAACCGCAACTTGCCCTTGGGCAATGGCATCCCCAACTGGTTCGTCTCCGCATTCACAAATTCGCGCTGCACGATGATTTTTTTGTTCCCTGCCGAGCCGTATCCCTGCTCAAAATTTACCCCGCCATAAAAACGAAAATCCGAAGCCCCGTTATAAACGTAAATCGTCGGCGCCAGTATCTTTTCCGCATGCACAAACTCCACTTGCTTTTTTTCGCGATCATGCAGCGTGGTCGGCCGGGCGATGGAGTAAAGGTGGAACTCGTCGAAGGCTTTTTCGGTAACCGCCGGGGCCATCGCATCATTGGCCATCATGGCCATGGCAACTCTGTTCCGGTACATGGGCATAGCCTGTGGCGGCGGCGGCTGAATCTTATTCACGTCCCCCGCCATCAGTTTAATTTTGGCACTATTGAACGTCTTGCCACTTTGGTTGTTGATGGTGATCCAACCAACGATATCAACAAAGTCTCCCTTCTCGGGAGAAACGAGATTGTAACTGGCGCTCCAATCAAATCCACCGGTCACATAGCCCACTTCGGCGTCAAATTTTCCGGGTTCACTGGATTGCAACAGCCAGTTCAACGTCGGCGCGAGCACGGTGTCATCACCCAAATCCGGAAACAGCGGCGTGCCGGGCAGGCTGAATTGCAATTTGCCGTTCACCTCAATGATCGGCTGCACCGCTTCGCCGCCGGGCACATACCCGCTGCGAACGACCTTGCCGGGAATTAATTCGCGAATCTGCGTGTTGTCCTTGGTGCGAATGTTTTCAAACTCCACCGTCTTGCCCTCAAACAGCGAGAGCAGCAGCGTTTCGCTCACCGGATCATTGCGGTAATTCTGCTCCAGAATCTGCAACGCATGGCCGCCCGCCGGATCGCGCAAAATGACGGAGTCCGGCTCCACCTGCGCGGTGGCGCCGGTGTAGCGGACGGAATTCACGCCCGCCTTCAAATCCAGCGGCACCGTATCGCGCACCACTGCAAAGTTTTGGTTATAAATGGTAAGGGCCGGCTGGGCCGAAGCAGACAACGCAGCCAACACGACAAGGGCAAAAGCTTTCATATTGAATTAGTCCGCCAAACGGCGGATTCGTTCAATGTCTGCTTCGGCGGAAATCCCGCAAGGAAAAAATTCTTCGCGGTTAAGGTTTGGAGTTCCGGCTTCAGCCGGTCCCCGCCGCCGATAGGGGTAGGGATGGGGGATTAGCCCCACCCCTCCCTCCGAACCGGACGGGCGGATTTCCCGCATCCGGCTCTCCAGTCAGTGGGTTCGTAGTTTTACGATTGTCCGCGTATAAGCATGTTCCGCCACCAAGGA
>CAIQKM010000130.1 GCA_903872345.1 uncultured Verrucomicrobia subdivision 3 bacterium
CAACATCGAACGCCCAACATCCAATGACGGAGGAGGCGCGCGGATATGAGGGAGTTTGGTGACCAATAGAGAGCAAGCGCCGCCGGGCTGGAAGCGCCGGCTCTACGGCAGGCAGGATGCCCGCCGCTACGAGGGGCGGGCACGCGGCGGCGATGGGTTGGATTTGGCTCATGTGTTTTTAGCTGAGTATGGCAGGGTTCTGGAAAAAATAATACGCGCTCACAGCGCACTCGGGTGGGAGGGCCGTGGTTATTGGGGGAAAGCGGGGTCTAAAATTGAAAATTGGCTGAAATCAGGAAAACTGATTTTACGGAACCCGCGTAAACATTGAGTGGAAACGGGGTCGGGTGAAAAAGGCGTGGGAAATTTTCCCAAATTCGGGGGAAGGGCAATGTTTTAACGATAAAGACGCATTACGAGCGTGACGCTGGATCCAATTATTTTAACCACGGATGGACACGAATTGACACGAATAGGAAGGGGGATTAACGCTGAGACGCGGAGGAGGAGGAGGTTCGCAAAGGAAAGCCGGGCAGACACGAATTTTACAAAGGGGGCACGCATTTGGAAAACAGGGGTGGCAGGAGGCACGGGACTGGCCGATGTTATTTGGAAATAACACAAAATTACAGCCCCCTTCGCATGATCAACGAGCGGCGATAAATCCCCATCGTCAGTTTGCGGTTTGCCCGTTGTTCTTTGCCCATTCCCGCACTTTTTGCATTAACGATTCCCGCCGTTGTTGGTTCATCATGATGGTGAGGGGGGCCGGCTGATCCCAGCCCAGCAGGCCGAGAATGGTCAATAACGCCCGGTCACATACCCGCCATTCCTTGCCAAACGGAGCCTGTGAATAAACAATCGGCGTCGTATCATCCAGCAGCGGGATGAGGTTCTGGACCGAGTTGGTGGCATTGATGCTGGCCAGGGCGAGCAACGCTTTCTCCCGGATAAAACTGTCAATCTGCCGGTTGCCAGCGGTCGCCAGCAAGCTGGCCTTTAATCGCGCGGGATCAAGTCTGCCGAGAGTTTGCATGGCCTCATCCTCATAGTCCGTGCCGAGGAACCGGGCCAGTACATCTGCCGCCGGCGTATAATTCAAATCACCGAGTGCTTCGATCAACACACTGGTCAGGTCATAAATCTCAACCCGCCTGCCGAGATCAGGTTTTGGTGGCAACCGCAGACCCGCCGGTTGGCGGTTGCGCGCGGATGTTCCGGTACTAAAACGCAGGCTCAAGCCATCCGCGTCCAATACTGAGTCTATCAGCGTGTTTTCATCGAAACCCGAGAATAACCGGGCTTGCCGGTCAAGTTCTTCGGGTGGAAGATTGGAGGCGGTGATTTGGGCTTCCAGCATGGCCATCAACCTTGGCGCAGCATTCGTGATTTCAAGTTTGTCCAGTGCATGGATTCCGCCGCAGACCACCCATTGGTTCGGGTCTTTCAAGGTTTGCAACAGGGCGGCTACACTCTGGTCATCTTTCCAACCGGCTTGCTTAATCGCCAACGCTGCCTGCCAGCGCACACCGTCGTCCGGGTCATATGTCGCTTTAAGTAATAATTGGCGGACTGCTTCGGTAGGTTGTGGCAGCCGGCTCAACAAGGCGCAGCAATAGCGGCGGGCGCGGGGCGGCTCATGATTGAACTCCGCGACCAAACCGGCGGGATCCATCTCCGCCGGATGGTCAGCCAGAATGGCTGCCGTGACCCCGACCAGAACACTGTTTGACGAGGCTAGCAGTGCCACCAAGTCGTGCTGGCAAGGCTTCCAAGGCAACCGTCCAATTGTCATGGCCAGATTTACCGTATAACCCCCGCCATTTTCATTATCCTTGCCGGACTGAATCAAGGCTTGCAACAAGATTGGCAAATCCTTTGCTGTCGCTCGGGATTCAATTTCTCCCAGCACATCCCCAAGTTGGTCGTAATTTAAATGCTCATTTCGGCCAGAAGTGCGGAGCATTTCCAATAACTCCGCGACGCCCATGTCCGCATAAAAACTGCGCGTGAATGGCGGCGGCGGCGGGAGCTGGCCTTGTGCGGCCATTTTCCGCCAGGATTCGTCGTCGAGCAACTCGCCGGCTGGCCGAACAAATTCACGATACGTCATCACTGCCCCGCGATAGAGTTGCGCGGAATTTCCATCGGGAACGATGATGTAAAGCGCCTGTGGCCGGGCCAGCCCCGCATACAGAAGCGAGCTGGATAATGGGCTCGAAAAAACGCGGGTCACTATGGGAAAATCGTCCCGTGGAACCTCGTACGAATTGCCGCAGTAAAAGTGAAAGCCCGCCAGGGTAACGCCGTAATTTTCGACCCATTTGGCGTCTTCCTCCGTCAAGACCTCGTGCTTCAGGGATTTTCCGGCCAATGCGGCTAGCCGGTCGCAGACCGGGGCAAAATCGTTGAGCATCGGCATTATATTCTGCCGGCTTTCGTAGAACATACGGAGCGCCTCCACATCCGCCGGGTTGGCGACCTCATTTCCCTGACAGCGGTTCGCCAGTGCTTCGATGGCCGTTTGCGCCCTAATGAAGGCGTTGTCCACACCTTCCCGGGTAAATTCCCGGTAATGTTTTGCGGAGTAGCGTTCCTCGAACGTATCCAATTGTTCGAATCGGATGGAGATATTTTCATCATTGTAGCCATATCCGGGCGGCCGCAACTTCTTGGACAAATTCAATAGTTCCAGCAACCGTCTGGCCGCCGTTTTGGCCTCAAAGGGAGGGTTGAGCCCGGCGGTTTCAAGCGCCGTCGCGGTCCGGCGGGTCAGGCTTGCCAGCCCGGAAAAAAAGTCCGGATACGGCGCCACCATGCCCTTGGGTGGCGAAATAATGCCCATAACCTCAACTGTAAGTTTTGCATGCAGCGCCCACGTATGCCGCTGTTCCGCCCAAGCTCCCAATTGCGACCAGAGTTGCAGGTCCGACCACGCCTCGGTACGGCACGCGGCCGGGGCCGAGGCTGGCAATGGTTTCTGCAAAACCGCCAGCAGACGCATGGCCTCGCCGTGCAGTGAATCCGGCAGCGGCCCACAGTCGGTGTTTACAATGCGCCGGCCAACGTCTTTGCCAAATTCCATTTGCACCGCCCGCACGGCCGCCGGCGAGCGCAGGTCGGGCGAAGCCGCCATGAAATCCAGGCCGGACGGATACTCGCGGCCGGGAATCTTGGGGTCCACGGTGTTTTGAAAGCAGACCGCGCAGGGCAGCCGGCGGGGCGGCAGCAGCCGGAATCCCCGGGTTTTCTCGCCAAAATGGAGATATTGCTCCGGGGCAACCAACTGGTCATTTACTTGTGGCCGGGGCAATTGCTTTTTCAGGAGTTGCTGGATTTTGGTAAATTGCCCTTCGGTCAGCGCCGCCTGGTCTGGGCCGGTTACCGTCCCGGCGATGGCGGCATATTGTGGGACGGTGCCGTCTTCCGTCCGGGCCAGCAACGCATCATAGGGATCCGAGAGTTGTTTCCACAAGGTCAGCAGTTCCGGATGGTCATTTACCAGTCTGGCCAGCGTCACGGCCAGTTTCGTCTCGTGTATATTTTCCAGACGGAACAGGACTTCCGCATACCATTGGCGGGCGGCGAAGTAATCGCTCAACTCGGGCGATTGGGTGTAAAAGCTTTGCGCCCGGAATTGCACGGCGGACAATTCAAATCCGATGGGCACGGAGACGGATTCGGTGCCGGTGCGCAGTCCGTCCACGATCCGCCGCTCTTCGGTCCCCAAGGTCTGCCCGTACGCGGCATCCTGCAACGCGAGGCCGATGGCGGCAAACTTGGCCAGCTCCGCCTGGTCGGTCCCCGTTTCCGGTTGGCCAGCCGCCGCCAGCAGCTGTCGCGAAAAATCCCGCAGCCGGGCGCACTGCAATTCCTCCAAGTCTTTGACCCCTTCCTCCAGCAGAACATGGTAGGTATGCCAGGCCGAATCCGTGGTAATGAACGAAGGCAGGGAGGTTCCCCTCGGATTGGTCTCGGACGATTCCCCGGTCTCCACGCTTTTGATGTAGGGCTCAAGAATCTGTTTGAATGACGGATCCGCCACCACAAAACCATTTTTGGCCAGCAGTGCTTTGGCCGCCGCCGAACCGGCAAAGGCGTTGATGTCCTTCACGGTTGCCAGATCGTAGGCGTCCGAACGGGCCATGGCCAGCCGCCCGGTTCCGGCCAGGATGGCCGCGACCAACCCGACGCGCAAAATTGTTTTCAACTTTACGATCGCCGGAACCGAAATCCGGATCAGGATCCGCAATGGTTTCCGGCTTTTTCCATCCGGGATGCCAAAAATGATTGTATGCATGTTATTTGCGTTGCTTTAAACGCTGCCCGAGATAAGCGCCAGTGAACACCCGGAGGCGGCCAAAGTCAAATCAGCCGTGCGCGGCCAATCAACTGCGCAAATCGACTTGCCGCCGCGCGGCCCTTCTGACATCCTTTGCCTCCCTGAGGACCTGTCGCGACCGTTTTTGCAAAAGAACGTTCGCGGGATAACTCGGGCATGAACAGTGCCGATGTGGCGGAATTGGCAGACGCGCTAGACTCAAAATCTAGTATCCGTGAGGATGTGTGGGTTCGACCCCCTCCGTCGGCACCATGTTCATCCAATTTTTTCTGTCGCGGGGCGGACTTTATTTCCCAGTGAGCAGTTGCTCCGCGCGCCTCGGCCAGCTTTCCAGTGCCGGATAAAACATTTCCTTGCCGGCGTTGATCATAAAATCTCGTCGTCCTTCGATGCGGACTTCCAGTTGTGCTTGGCTGACGCGTCTCGCTCCGAACGGCTGCACTTTTTTTAAAACGCTCCAAAGGACGATCCCTTTTCCCGGAATTTTGCCAGTGTCGCAATCCGGCCGACTGCGCAAATTATCCCCTTTTTGCGCAAAAGGGCCGTTGGCCCGCAAGTCGGTTATGGCTAACCTGAACGCGAACTCATTATGCTCAATCCTAAAATTTCGGCCATCGATTTTGTCGTGATGGTGGTCTATTTGGTCGCCATCGTCGGCTGGGGATTGTTCAACTCCAAGCGCAAGAATGCGGAGGATTATTTTCTGGGCGGGCGCGGCATGCCCTGGTTTGTGGTGGGGTTGTCCTTGTTCGCCACGGTGGTTTCCAGTTCGTCCCTGGTCGGGTGGGCGGGCGATGCGTATGACACGGGTATCTCGGTTTTCAACTACGGCCTTTCGGCGGCCATTCTGCCGATTGTGTTTTTTCTGGTGTTCTTCCTGCCTTTTTATTTGCGGAATAAAATTTATACGCTGCCGGAATTTCTGGAGGGTCGTTTTGACGTCCGGAGCCGCACGTATTTGTCGGTTTTAACGGTGATCGGGTACATGTTCGCGGATCTGGCGGTAACCTTGTATGCGGGTTCATTGATGTTGAAAATGGTTTTTCCCGAGGCCAATCAGACGCTCTTGATTTGGGGGCTGGCGGTTTTGGGGGCGTCCTACACGCTGGTCGGGGGGCTTTCGGCGGTGATGCGGGTGGAATTAATCCAAGCCTTCGTGCTGATGGCGGGGTCGGCGATCTTGACGGTAACGGCATTCGCCCGCGCCGGGGGCTGGTCGGCGGTGATGCAGGCGTCGCCGCCCGGACATTTGAGCCTGATTCGTCCGCTAAACGATCCGTCGGTTCCGTGGCCGGCGCTGTTCATCAGCCTGCCGCTGGCGGGGTTTTATTTTTGGGGCCTGAGCCAGACGATGGTGCAGCGCACGTTGAGCGCGCGGAACACGAATCACGGCCGGTGGGGCAATCTGCTGGCGGGGGCCTTGAATTTCGTGATTTTCTTTCTGATGGTGTTGCCCGGCATTGCCGGGCGGGTGCTGTATCCGCATCTGGACAAAGGCGACCAGGTGTATCCCAAACTGGTTTTTGAGATGCTGCCGCCGGGAATTTTGGGGCTGGTTTTAATCGGGTTTGTCGCCGCGATGACCTCGGTGCTGACTTCCACCCTGAATTCCGCGCAGACCCTGGTAACCATGGATCTGGTGAACAAGGTGCGGCCCGGGCTGACGGGGCGGCAACAAGTGACCGCCGGGAGCACGGCCGGCCTGATCATCATTACGGTTGCCGCGATCTGGGCGCCGCATATCCGGCAGTTTGATTCCGTGGTAAAATATTTTCAGCAAATTCTGGCTTATATGGCGCCGCCGGTGGTGGCGGTTTTTCTCACGGGCTTGTTTTGGAAACGGGCCAACGCCACGGGGGCGTTTGCGGGTTTGCTGGCCGGGCTGGCCATGGGAGTCGGTCTGTTGCTGGGCATCAAACATACGCCGCTGGCGGATTGGAATTTTCTCTATGTGGCCCCGGTCGTCTTTCTGCTGTCGCTCGTGATCATTGTCACCGTCAGTTTGCTGGGAGCGCCGCCCAGCCCGGCGGTGGTCGGGCGGTATGTGTGGAATCCGGCTTTTTTCCACGAGGAGTCCAGGGAGCTGGCGGGGCTGCCGTGGTATAAAAACTTTCGCACGCTTTCGCTTTTGCTGCTGATCGTGGCGGCGCTTTTTGTCTTCATCTGGCGTTAAATTATATTTCCATGAAACTTCAAAAATATTCCGGCAATCCCATTCTCTCGCCCAATCCCAAACAACCGTGGGAAAGCCTGGTCGTATGCAATCCCGGGGTCATCTATGATCAGGGGACGTTTCACATGCTCTACCGGGCGGCGGGGAATGATGCGCGACACGTGATCCGGTTCGGGCTGGCGCGGAGCAAGGACGGTTTTGATTTCAAACGCGTCCAAAAAGATCCGGTGCTCTCGCCGAGCGCGGACGGGGAGGATGCGGGGTGCATTGAAGATCCGCGCATTGTGAAAACGAACGGTCATTTTCTGATCACGTATGCCTACCGGCCCTATTTCCCGGGCAAATACTGGCTGCAGCCGGGCAATGCCGCGTTTAATCCGCAGGACAAGAATCAGCCGAAGGCTTTCGGGGAAAACCTCACGTCCTCGGGGCTGCTGATGTCCACCGACCTGAAAAAATTTCGCCGGCTTGGGAGAATCAGTGATCCGATGCTGGATGACCGGGACGTGATTTTGTTTCCGGAAAAAATCAACGGGAAATTTGCGCTGCTGCGGCGTCCGATGCAGTGGACCGGGCCGAAATACGGCACGAAATATCCCGCCATCTGGATTTGTTTTGGCGATGACCCGCTCAAATGGGGCCGGGATTATCTGCTGGCGAAGGCGAAGTTCCCCTGGGAGCGCAAGATTGGCGGTTCCACGCCGCCGCTGAAGCACAAAAAGGGCTGGCTGGTGATTTACCATGGCGTGGACGCCAAGGGGGTTTATCACGTGGGCGCCATGGTCCTGGATCTGGCCGATCCGCGCAAAGTCATCGCGCGGGCGCCGGAGCCGATCATGTCGCCGGAAGCGGAATATGAATGGGAGGGGTTGTATCCGCACGGCGTGGTGTTTCCGACGGCCAATGTCGTCAAGGACGGGACCCTTTTCGTCTATTACGGGTGCGCGGACAAATTCATTGGCGTGGCCACGGCGGACTTCGATGAGCTGGTGGATTACGTGCTGCAATTTCCGGCGTGAAAACTACCATGAAAAAAAGGTTGCTCCCGTTCGCGGCCGGCGCGGCAATGCTGGCGTTTTCGGCCGCGGCCGGGCCGGTTCAAATCACGGTGGACACCGGCGCGCCGCTGTGCACGAACTTCCTCGGTTTCGGCGTGCAGTGGAGTCCGTATCCGTGGTTCGACCTGACGGAGGCGGCGTGGCAGAAAATGTTTGAGCGGCTGGATTTCATGCGCGTGCCGATGGTCCGGCTGATGACGCGTTCCTATACGTATTGCGACGGCTTTGATGCGGCGGGCAAGCCCATTTACAACTGGGACAACAACCGGATGAAGAAAACGTACCGCCTGCTCGACTACTGCCAGGCGCACCATGTCAAAGTGATCCTCGGGGAATGGGATCATCCCGCCTCGCAGCAGGATCGGCCGGACATCGCCGTGGATAAACTCCAGCAATATCACATGGATCAAAACGATCCGCGCTGGCATCGCATCATCGCCGACGAGGTGGAATATTTGCGCCACACGAAGCACTACACCTGCATCGTTTATTTCAACCTGCTGAACGAACCGAACAGCAATTCCTCCGGGCACATCCCGTTTGAAAAATGGAAGGCGGCCATTACCGCGCTCAACGGGGAATTTGCCAGGCGCGGCCTGGCGAAGGACATCACCATCATCGGGCCGGATGTCTGCTTTCTGCCGCGCGACGGCTTTTGGATTGATCTGACGGTCCAGCAGTGCCCGAAGGAGGTGGCCGCCTATGACTTTCATTATTACGCGCCCGCCGCCGAACTGGAGTCGGGCTACCTCGAAAAATATTGCTGGATGAAGAAAGATTACATTGACCGCTTCGACCCGAACGGCCGCGCCAAACCCTTCTTCATGGGGGAAGCCGGCATGACCGGCGGCCCGGTGCAGCCGCAGGGGGGCAACGACAGTCAGCCCCATATTTACGAGCATAACTACGGCGTGTGGATGGCCGACTACAATGTCCAATGCGCCCGCGCCGGGATGGCCGGGACCATTGCGTGGGATTTGGACGACGCGATGCACATCAATAAAAACAAGGACAACGCCTGGCCCGATGTCACCAAAACGCTGTTTAAGAAGTGGGGGTTCTGGAACAGTCTGGCGAAGGAGATCGGCCATCCCGAGGACATGAATCTGCGTCCCTGGTATTACACCTGGTCGCTGCTGTCCCGGAGTTTTCCGCCGGGGTGCACGACGTTGCAATCATCCGCGACGCTGGTGCCGGGCCTGCGCACGCTGGCGGCGGCGGCAGGTCACGACTTTTCGCTCGCGCTCGTCAATGACTCGGACACGCCGCAGGATATTCATGTCACGGTGCCCGGCGCCGAAAAAGTTCCGCCGCTGGCGCGCTATGATTATTTTCCCGGCGGCACGTTGCCGGCGGACCAAGACGGGTTTGCCCGGCCGGCGGCGGTCTTGACGGCGCCGGATTTGAAGACGGGGCTGAATGTCAGCTTGCCCGCGCGCAGCGTGGTCATTTACACGTCGATTAAATAGCCGGACGGTGGTGCTGCAATTGATCCGCGCAGCAATTTACCCGCCCGAAACGAGGGGTGCTGCGCGGGAGAAACGTCAACGGCGGCTGAAAAGGCAGAATAAAAACAAAACTAGCTGAATCAATTGTTCAACCATGAAACTACATCCCCTGCTCATATCGCTGGCCCTGGCGATACCGTCAGCCATCCAAGCTTTCAACCTGCCCATCACGCCGGGGCCTTATACCGGGACGATGGAGTCCCTGACCAATTATGCGTGCCCGGAATGGTTTCGCGACGCCAAGTTCGGCATCTGGGCGCATTGGGGGCCCCAGGCTGTGCCCGAGGCCGGCGACTGGTATGCGCGCAAGCTGTATGTTTCCGATGAGGTGGACCGGAAGACCGGTGTTCATAAAGGGCCCAGCGCAGACTACACGGATCATCTGACCCGCTATGGCCACCCCTCTACCAACGGCTGGAAAGACATCATTCCGCTCTGGAAAGCGGAGAAGTGGGATCCGGAAAAGCTGATGGCGCTCTACAAACAGGCTGGCGCAAAATACTTCGTCAGCATGGGCACGCATCACGACAATTTCTTTTTGTGGAATTCCAAGCTGCATCGTTGGAACTCGGTTCAGATGGGGCCGCATCGCGACGTGGTGGGCGAATGGCAGAAGGCCGCCAAGGCCAACGGCCTGCCTTTCGGCGTTTCCGAACATTTGGGCGCCAGCTTCACTTGGTTTCAGGACGCGCACAAGTCCGACAAGACCGGTCCGCTGGCCGGCGTGCCCTACGATGGCGCGAATTCCAACTATTGGGATCTTTACCATTTCCCCGCCGAGAAAGGCGACAACGGCTGGTATTCCAAAAATCCGCGCTGGCAGCAGGAATGGTATAATGAAATCAAGGAACTCGTGGATAACTATCATCCCGACCTGCTTTACAGCGACGGCCCCGTGCCGTTCGGCAATGAAGTCGGTTTGAGTCAGATTGCCAGTCTTTACAATGACAGCCTCGCGCAGAACGGGGGCAGGCAGATGGCCGTTTATAATTGCAAACAGGTTTCCGCCGGCCGTTGGGTGCAGGATTACGAGCGCGGCGTCGGCGGCGGCATTGACCCGTCGCCCTGGCAAACCGACACCTCCATTGGCGACTGGTTTTACAACCTGCATTATAAGGACAAACAAACCGGGAAGATGTATGGCTCGCCGGATTGGGTGGCGCGCACACTGGTGGACATCGTCAGCAAAAACGGCAATCTGCTGCTGAATGTCGTCCTGCGGGCGGACGGCTCGCTGGATGCCGATGCGGAGGCGATCCTGCATCGCCTGGCCGCGTGGACGGCGGTGAATGGCGAGGCGATTTATGGTTCACGCCCCTGGCTTATTTATGGTGAAGGCGCCGTGAAGCCCAAGGGCGGCGCGTTCAGCGAAAAGTTTGATTTTAGCGCCAAAGACATCCGTTTCACGACCAAGGGCGCGACGCTTTATGCCATCGCCCTGGGCTGGCCGGCGGATAATAAAATACTCGTCCGCGCGCTGGCGCAAACGGAAGATACGGCGCAGAACAACATCGAGAAAATTGAACTGCTTGGTACCGAGGGCGGCTTGAAATTTTCGCAAACCAAGGCCGGCTTGGCAGTGGAAATTCCCGCCGATGCGAAGCCTGATCTAACCTGCGCACTGCGTATTACGGGCAGCACGTTCAAACCTGCGCCGCTGCCCTGAACCAGGCTAGCTGGCGAGATTTAGTACACGGAATCCAAACCCATCATGAAATCGAACCAGATTATATGTTCCGCATTATTGCTGGGTTTCTCGCTGGCGGCGGCGGTCGCGCAAACCAATTCATTGCCCCTGACGCCCATTGCCGACGGGCCGTTCCAGCCGGATGACCAGTCGCTCCAGCAATACCAGTGTCCCGAATGGTTTCGCGACGCGAAGCTGGGCATCTGGGCCGTCTGGGGGCCGGAGTCCGTGCCGATGCAGGGCGATTGGTATGCGCGCCGGCTTTATCTGCATGACCAGACCGATAAGAACGGCAAGCCGACGGGGTCGGATGCAGATAACAAATATCATGTCGAACATTATGGCCACCCATCAAAGGTCGGCTTCAAGGACATCATTCCCCTTTGGAAAGCCGAGAAGTGGGATCCGGACCGTTTGATGGAGCGTTATCAGAAAGCCGGCGCGAAATATTTCTGCATGATTGCCATGCATCACGACAACTTTGATTGTTGGAACTCAAAGTATCAGCCCAAATGGAATAGTGTGAACCTGGGGCCGAAACGCGACATCGCCGGTGAATGGCAGGCGGCGGCCAAAAAACACGGCCTGCGCTTTGGCATGACCGAGCACTTGGCGGCGAGTTGGTGGTTTTACAGCGCCGCCCATGGTGCGGACAAAACCGGGCCGCTGGCCGGGGTTCCCTACGACGGCAATGATCCGAAATTTTCCGACCTCTATTGGAGCGGCAACGAGCAGCCCACGTTTAGTTATTATGGGACCAATGTCCCCTTCGCCTACAAACAAAATTGGTTCAACCGCATCAAGGACATGGTTGACCGGTATCATCCCGATCTGCTGTATTCCGACAGTCCGCTCCCGTATCCCGACGAGGTGGGCCGGCAACTGCTCGCGCATTATTACAACGACAATCTGGCGCGGCACGGTGGCAAACTTGAAGCCGTCTATAATTGCAAACAAACCTCGCAAGGCCGCTGGGTGCAGGATCTCGAACGCGGCGTAATGGATGGCATTGAACCGCATCCATGGCAAACCGATACGTGCGTTGGCCAGTGGTATTACAAGACCGGCATCAAATATAAATCCTCCGCCACCGTCATACAGATGCTGGCGGATATAGTCAGCAAAAACGGCAATTTGCTGTTGAATTTTCCGCCGCGTCCGGATGGCACGCTGGACGACGATGAATTGAAAATTCTCAGCGATCTGGCGGCGTGGACGGCGGTGAATGGCGAGGCGATCTTTGGCACCCGGCCGTGGAAGATTTATGGCGAAGGTTCGTCCAAAGTGGTAAAAGCCGGCAGCTTTAATGAAGGGAAGCTGCAATACACGGCCAGCGACATTCGCTTCACCCAGTCCAAGGACGGGAAAACTCTTTACGCCATCGCGCTCGGGTGGCCGGCTGATGGCACCCTGATGATCAAGTCGCTGGCAAGTGCGGCCGGAAAAATTAATGAACTGGCGATGTTGGGGCACGGCGACAGGCCCGATTGGAAGCAAACGGCGGAAGGACTCGTTGTCATCCTGCCACCACGGAAACCGGGGGAAACAATCTTTGCCCTGAACATTGCCGGGGAAAATCTTCGGCCGGTTGCCGGTGTAAATGAAATCAGGAAATAGTTTTGCCATATCCAATCAAAGAATTGATATGCCACTCCACGCCATGCTGAAATCAGCCTCCAGAATTTATTATGCCCGGCAGGCCATGGCGTTGTTCGGATTGCTGGCCGGGGTGAATGCGCTCGCGCAGTCGGTGACCCAAGCCCCGGTGGACTGGGTGCATCCGCTGATCGGTTCCGACCGCTGCCGAAATTTTTTCATGACGGCGGCCGCCCGTCCGTTTGGCATGGTGAAGCTGGCTCCCGACACCGAAATATGCGGCTACTACCACACCGGCTACCAGAATTCGGAAACGAACGTTTTTGGTTTCAGCCACATTCATGAATTTCAAATTGGCAGTCTTGCGGTCATGCCGGTGTCCGGTCAGGTGAATCCCATTCCCGGACCCGAGCGCTGGAAATCCGGGTTTAATCCGGCGGCGCAAACGGTCGCGCCGGGCTACCAGAAACTTCACCTGGATCGCTATGACATTGAGGCCGAACTCACCGCCACGCTGCGGGTCGGCTTTCATCGCTATACGTTCGGGCGGGCGGACGATGCCGCCGTGCTCGTGCCGCTTTCCGGGGTGTGGAACGAGGCGCGGATGTATATCGCCGATGTCAAACGCACCGCCCCCAATACCATCGCCGGCAGTCTCATCTTTGCCGATTCCCGGCTCTCGTCCGATTCCCGGATGGTCGTGCCTACGGAAGTATTCTTCGTCATCACTTCCGACCGGCCGTTTCAGTCTCTGGACGGCTGGCGCACGCAGCAAATGATGCGGAAGGTTAGTGAAATCAAAGGTGAAAACACCGGCCTCGTGCTGAATTATGGCAAGGTTGCCGCCGGCACCGCCGTGCAGCTCAAGGTCGCCATCTCCTACTGTTCCGTGGCGCAGGCGGAGTTGAACTTGGACACCGAATTGCCCGGGTGGGATTTTAACGCGGTGCGCCAGGCAGCCCGCGCCGAATGGAATACCGCCCTAAGCCGCATTGAAATCACCGGCTCCCCGGAACGCAAAACCAAATTCTATACCGACCTGTGGCACAGCTTGCTGGGGCGCGGCATTTTCAGTGACGTGAACGGCAAATATCCCCTTTACCATGACGGCCAGTTCAGCGAAATCAACCACGACGTGAATGGTGCGTATCCCGTTGGCGGCAAAAATCAATCCATCGAAATCAAATCCGTTCCGCTCAACGAAAAGGGTGAGCCGGCTTTTGCCATGCATTCGTCCGACTCCTTTTGGTGGACGCAGCAAAATCTCGATACCATCTGGGGGCTGGCTTATCCCGATGTCTTGCGCGGGTTTTGCAATTCGTGGCTGCGGTTTTATGACGACACTGGCACGCTGCCCTTGGGGGCGACGCCCGGGCGCGTGGATTTCATCATGAGCGGCGACCAGGCCGCGCCGCTGCTTGGCCGGGCCGTGCAAATGGATTTGCCGGGCGTGGATGGCGAACACGCCTTGACCGCCATGAAGGCCATGCATCACGGCACCAACCGCCCGATGGGCGATGTGGACATCTATGACCAGCATGGCGGCTGGATGCCGGCTGATTTGGGCGAACGCAAATGGTCGGTCACCCGCACGGTGGAAAATTCATTTTGCGACTGGATCCTCGCCGAAGTTGCACAAAAACTAGGCCACACCACCGATGCCGAGCATTATCTGCACCGCTCGCTGGGCTGGACCAATCTCTACAATCCGGCCAACGGCTGGCTGCAACCACGCAATGCCGATGGCACCTGGGTTGAACCGTTTGACCCGCTGCCCTATGCCAGCCCGGGTTTTCTGGAAAGCTTCTCGGCGGTGCTGACGTGGTTTCCGGTTAACGACTTGGACGGCATGATGCAAGTGATGGGCGGCCGGGAGAAAACCATCCAGCGGCTCAATGAACAATTCGAGCGCGCCGCCCCGCAGAATTTTCGCTTCGGCTGGCTGCAATATGAGAACAACACCGGCTTTCATCACGCGCATCTTTTCAACCTGCTCGGCGACCCCGTGAAATCCCAGCGCTGGGTGCGCGAGGTTTACAAGGCCAATTACAGCCTCACCACCACTTCGCCGGACGCCTACGCCCACGATGACGAAGATCAGGGCCAGATGGGGGCCCTCAGTTCCCTGATGGCCATGGGACTGTTTCAACTGCGCGGCGGCTGCGAATTGAATCCCAGTTATGAACTCATCGCGCCCATGCTTGACCGCGTGGTCATCCACCTGCAACCCGATTGTTATGCGGCCAAAGATTTCGTCATCACCGCCGGCCCTGACCCCGAAAAGAATCCCTATATTCAGTCGGTTACCCTCAACGGCAAACCGTTGAAACAGCTCCGCATCACGCAGGCGGAAATCAGCCAGGGAGTGCATCTGGATTTCATCCTTTCCGCCCAGCCCAACCTGGAATGGAACCAACCCGAAAAATGAAAACCGGTTTATTGATGCTGGTGCTGGCGGCCGGCCCGACGCTTTTGCTGCCGGCACAGGTGGTCAATTTTACCAACTATTCGCCGACGGGCGCTACTTTGAGCTGGAACACCGCCGCCAACTGGAGCCCGAACACGGTACCCAATGGCGTGGGCGTCACGGCCAATTTCAGCCAGGTTTCCAACGGCATTCCGCTTGGTGTCAATATCAGTTGGGGGGCCAATGCCACGGTCGGCAATCTGTGGTCAACCAACAGTTCCAGCTTTGTCATTGCCGGCGGCAGCACCTTGACGCTGGCCGTTGACGGGGTGACGCAGACCATTCCCACCATCAATGTCGGTTCCAGCAGCAGCGAATGTTGGATCAAGGGAGGATATTTGGCCGGGACCAACGGTTTTCTCAAAACCGGCGCCAACAAACTCACGTTTCGTTATGACGCCAATACAAATGCCGGACTTTTTGGCCCGGTCGTCATCGGTCAGGGCAGCCTGGGTTTTCAGGTTGATGGCAACCTGGGTGATCCGCACAACAGCCTGACCTTTTCCAACGGGATCACCTTCACCTTGGAAAGCGGCACCACGGGCGCTGCGGTCACGCTGGCGCCGACTCGCAACATCCATCTCGCCAGCGCCAGTTCGGCGGCAAACCTTACGGCACTCTCCGGGCAAACGCTGGTCATTCCGGGCGTGATTGATGAAATCGCTGGCGGCTCAAAATTGACCTGGAACGGCTCCGGCGCGCAGTTGGTGCTGTCGGGTTCGAATACTTACAGCGGCGCAACCACCATTAGCGCGGGCACGCTGAACATTAACGGAACGGGTCAGTTGGGCGGCGGCAACTATCCGGGGGCCATCGCCAACAGCGGTATTTTCAATTGGAACAGTTCGGCTGCGCAAATTTTGTCCGGGGTGGTTTCGGGTGCCGGGCCTTTGAACAAGAATGGCTCCGGCACATTGACGCTGGCGGCGGCGAACACTTTTACCGGTGCGACGACCATTGGCGCCGGCACGCTGGCGCTGGGCGGCGCCGGCTCCATCAACAACACGCCTTCCCTCACGCTCGCCGCCGGCGCGCTTTACGATGTGTCGGCCATTCCGGCCTACGGGTTGAGTGGCAGCACCACGTTGACGGCGAGCGGCAGCGTTGCCGCCGCGGTGATCAAGGGCAATGCCAGCGGCACGGTCAATCTGGGTTCGCGGCCAATCACCCTGAACTTTGACGGGGTGAATCCCGCACTGGTGATTTCGCAGGGCACGCTGAGTCTGAGCGGACAGACCATTACGGTGAACACGCCGCAACCGCTCGCCAACGGCACTTACAACATTATCAAACAAACCACCGGCAGCGTGACCCATTCGGGCGCCTACACCCTGGCGGGCACGGCGGGAACCGGTGCGATCAACTTTTCCAATGGCAACGTTCAAATGACCATTTCCGGATCTTCAGCCACGGCGACGACCACCACCCTGAGCGGGAACGACACGGAAATTTACGGCAACAGCTCCGTCATCACCGCAACGGTCAGTCCCGGCGCGGCCACGGGCGCCATCCAATTTTACGTGGACGGTACCGCTTTGGGCGGGCCGGTGAATCTTGCGAGCGGCACTTCAGCCATGCCGGCCGCAATCGGGATTCCGATTGGCACGCACAGCATTGGCGCGGTTTATTCCGGCGCCGCCGGTTACGCGCCCAGTGGCAGCACTAATTCGGTGACCCTGACGCTGACACCCCGCCCTCTCACAGTGAGCGCCACCGGCGTGAACAAAACGTTTGATGGGACGTCAAATGCGTCCGTGGTCTTATCCGACAACCGCGTGGCCGGAGACGTTTTTACCGACACCTATGTTGGCGCCTTTTTTGCCGGAACCAATGTCGCGAACAATGTTTTGGTGACGGTCGCCGGCATTGCCATCAGCGGTTCGGCCGCCACCAATTACACGCTCGCGAACACCTCGGCCACCACGACCGCCGCCATTTTGCCCGCGCTGCCGCCGGTGACGCCGGCCGAGTTTGCCGCGCTGCGCCAGTATTGGCAGAATTATTTGACCGGCATCAACCCCAGTTCGACCGCCTTGAACAACCTGGCCAACTCGGCGAATGGATACTGGAGCACCCTGAACACCAACGCCGGGCGCACGAATCTGTGGAACGATCTGCCGCTGGGCAGCGGTCAGGCGGGCATCAACACCGGATCCTCCCACATGGATAGTACGTTTGGCCGGCTGGCCAACATGGCGCAGGCATGGGCCACGGCCGGCTGTTCCTTGCAAGGCAATGCCGCCCTGGCGGCCGCCATTACCAACGGCCTGGATTGGATGTGCGCCAACGTTTACACAACCACCGCCACCGAATATGACAACTGGTGGGATTGGGAAATCGGCGGCCTGCAAAATTTCAACAACGCGGTGGTGCTGATTTATCCGGCGCTGACGGCGGCGCAAATCACCAATTACAACGCCAGCGTGGACCATTTTCAGCCGCCGAACAACGGTCATGTCTGGGACACCGGCGCGAATCTGACCGACCAGTGCAAGGGCATGCTGATCCGCGCCATCATCGGCCAGAACAGCAACTTGATGACCACGGCGCAACTCAACTTGAGTCCGGTGTTTGCCTATGTGACCAATAGCGACGGATTTTATGCGGACGGCTCGTTTGTGTTTCACAGTAGCTTTCCCTACACGGGCGGATACGGCGCCACCTTGCTGGCGGATGTCGGGCAGCTGGTCAGTTTGCTGAACGGCTCGACGTGGCAAATCACGGATCCAAACCTGACGAATGTTTTCAACTGGGTTTTCCAGTCCTACATGCCGGTGTGCTATCACGGCGAGTGGATGGCGATGGTGCAAGGCCGGTACCCCTCCCGTGGTCCCGCCGGCAGCGGCGGCGCGCCGTGGATGATTCCGCCAGTGGAGCAATTTGCACCGCCTGCGATTTCCAATGCGATTGTGAGCTGGAGCAGCACGCTTGCCATGCCGCCCAGCCAATATCAGTTCGCCAGCATGGATTGCGTGGTAGCCTGGCGGACCAATTTTTGCGCGGGCTTGCGCATGTCCTCCAGCCGCATCGCCAACTATGAATCGTTTGCCGGCGAAAATCTGCACGGCTGGTTTACGGGCGACGGCATGATGTATCTCTACATGGGCAGCGGGGAGTCGCAGTTCACCGGTGATTTCTGGCCGACGGTGGATATGTATCATTTGCCGGGAACGACCGCGGAGACGGTCGCGCGCGCCGATGCGCCGCAATGGTCGGGCACGACCACCGGGCAGCGTTGGGTGGGTGGTGCGCAGGTGGCCAATCTTTATGGCACGGCCGGCATGTCGCTGGCGGCAGTGGGGACCACGCTGACGGCCAAGAAATCCTGGTTCATGTTCGACAACGAAGTCGTCTGCGTCGGCGCGGGGATTACTTGCGGTGACGCGTCGGAGGTGGACACGACGGTGGAAGATCGTCGGCTGGGCGCTTCGCCGACGAATAGTTTTACCGTGAATGGCACCGCCAATCCGCCGGTCGTCGGGTGGAGTTCCAATCTGAGCGCTTCGTGGTGCGCGTTGGATGGCGTGGCCGGTTATTATTTTCCGGGCGGCGCGACCAATCTCCATGCGGCTTTCGTGGCGAACACCGGTGCTTGGACCGCGATTGATCAGAATGACACCGTCTCACCAAACACCAATACGGATAATTACCTGTCGCTTTGGTTTAATCACGGCAACAAACCCACCAATGCCAGTTATGCGTATGTCGTCTTGCCGAGTTATTCTGCGGCGAACATGGCTGCCTACGCCACCAACCCGGACATGGTGGTAATCACCAATACGACCACTGTGCAGGCCGCCAGCAAACCGGCGGCCGGACTGGTCGCCGCCAATTTCTGGGTGGATGGCACGAACTCCGCTGACATCATTACGGCCAACAAACAGTCCGCGGTCATAGTTTCGCAAAACAATTTTCAAATCTCCGTCGGTGTCGCCGATCCCACGCAAACCAACAGCGGCAGCATCACGGTTGTTTTGAATCGGCCCGCCACGGCTGTCTTGTCCGCCGATCCGGGGGTGACGGTGGTCCGGCTTTCGCCGCAGATTGTGCTTTCGGTGAATGTGAATGGGTCCGCCGGCAAAACGTATCAGGCGGCCTTCAGTTCGCCGGTCAACAGCCTGACGTGGGACGCGAATCCTGTCGGAACCGGCGCGCATCCGTTGGATGGCGGCGGCACTTGGAACAGCAGCAGCACCAACTGGTGGAACGGCAGTGCAGACGTCGCCTGGAACGATCTTAATCCGCCAATCGCCAACTTTGGCGCCGACGGCACGGCGGGGGTGGTGAATGTGGCCGGCGCCCACACGAATTCATGGTTGCTTTTTAGCCCGACAACGAACGGTGCTTACACTTTGTCCGGCAGCGGTTCGCTGACGATTAACACGGGCATCGTGGCCAATGCCTCGGCGAACGTGAATGTGCCGTTGAACCTGCCCGCCAGTCAAACGTGGACCGTGGCCAGCAACCAAGACCTCTCGCTCGGCGCGGCGGTGACCCCGGCCGCATCCGCCGTCCTTTCGCTGGCGGGCGGCGGCACGGTCAGTTTGAATGGTGGCAACAACGAGTTGCCGACGGGTGCCACGGTTGGTTTCGCCGGCAATGGCATTTTCGATCTGGGCGGCAACATTCAGACCTTGGCGAATGTGATGGCGGCGAACGGCTGCACGGGCAGTATGCAGAATGGAAATCTCACGGTGACTGCGGCGGCCGGCTTCAACCCCTTTAGCCAACTCACGAGTTCGGCCAGCCTGGATTTGTCGAGATTGACGACCTTTACCTACAATCAATCCGGGCAAAGTTTCACCGTCCAAGGCACCGCCGCCAGCGCCGGCTTCTATAATCTTTATCTCGCCGGATCGAACAGCATCACCGCCGCGAATATTTATGTCGGCCACGGCAGCGGTTCGCCGAACACCACCGGCAACCTGTACCTCGGCCCGACCAATGTTTTCAACTGCACCACGTTCCAGTTGGGTGACTACAAAGGTTCGGGCAATGTCTATATGGAAAGCGGACTGGCCAATGCCAGCGTGGTGCTTCGCGGCTTATCCGGCGGGAATGCACGTGTCACCACAATGAATGTTCCGTATGAATCCTCCGGCGGCACTTACAGCGAAACGATGGATCTCGGAACCGCGACGGTGGATGCGCTGGTCTCGACCTTGACTGTGCCTTACGCCCTGCAAGGCACCGAGACCGGGACGTTTGCCTTTGGCAACGGCACGTTAGACGTTACCACCTTGAACCTGGCCGGTTGCTCGGCCACGGGCACGGGCACGTTTGGGAATTTTATCCAGAACGGCGGGTTGGCCAAAATCCAGACGCTCAATCTCGGTTATCTGATTTCCGGCAGTGCCGCGCCCACCTTCCTGCCAACCTACACGCTGGCCAGCGGCGCCACGCTGGCGGCGAGCAACATCACGGCGGTGGCGGGAACTCCTTATAGCACCGGCACCGTTCGTAATATAATCCTGAATGGCGGCACGGTGAGCAATTACGACGCGGCGACCGATCTCACCATCAGCGGCGCCGATGGCACCAGTGGCGGCGTGGTTAACATTATTTTGGGTGCCGGAACGACCAGTACTTTCAATGCCGGCAGCGGTCGAAACATCACGATTCAAAGCACCGTACCCATCAGCGGTGCCGGCGGCTTGAACAAGACGGGTGGCGGCATGATGACACTTCTTGGCACCAATACTTACACCGGCGGCACGCTGGTTGGCGGCGGCACGCTCTGGGTGAACGGCATCATTGGCACCAGCGCCGTGACCGTGGCCAATGGCGGCACACTGGGCGGCGCCGGCGCCATCGGCGGTTCCGTGCAAGTGCAATCCGGCGGAGTCATTTTGGGTGGCAGTCCGGCCGGAGTTGGCACGCTTACGGTTGGCGCTTTGAATTTGGGTGATGGCAGCAGCGCGGTCACGGCCAGCCGCTTTAACATTGGGGCCGGCGGGAAAATATCCGCCGGGAGCTTGAATGTCGCCGGCACAAACACGATCAACATTTCTGACACCAGCCGGCCGCTCGGGACGAACACGCTGTTGAGTTACACGGGTACGATTGGCGGCAGCGGGTTCGCCGGGTTCAAGCTGGGAACGTTGCCATCGTTGCCGGCCGGAGCATCGGCCTCCTTGCGAAACACCGGTTCCGCCGTGCAACTGGTGGTCGCCCAACTGGTCGCCCCGGTACTCAACCGAACCGTATCGCATAGCGGGGCGGGCTTTGGTTTGAGCTTCACCGGCGTCAACGGCCAAAGCTATCGTTTGCTCTCCAGCACCAATCTGACCTTGCCACTTACCAACTGGCTGACTCTGACCAACGGGATTTTTGGCGCGGGACAAATCAATTTTATAGACGCCAACGCCACCAACCATGTGCAATTTTACCGTGTCACCTCGCCTTGATTCTGGTTTTCCAGTTCCACGCGCATTGAGTGCAATGGCCTCCGTGGCCATGCTCCTCATTTTCGCAACGAACGCTCTTTCCGACCAAGCAAGCGGCCCGGTCTGCATTGTTGGTCGCGGGTTTTATAACACGCCTGGTCAGGCGTTCGCTGATGCCAAAGACGGCGATCGGATCGAAATTCAGGCTGGAACCTACCATGATGTCGGCGTGCTTAAAGCGAACCATGTTACCGTCGTCGGGGTCCATGGCCGGCCGCAAATGGACGGCCAGTCCAAAATTGCCGATGGCCGGGGCATCTGGGTGATTTATGGAAACGACACGACGCTCGACAACGTCGAACTGTTGCATGAGGACAACGGCAAGCGCGACGAAACCGCGTGGGATCAGGCTGCTGTCTATCTCATCGGCAATAATCTAACTCTCCGCCACCTGTATGTTCACGACAACATGCAAGGCTTCTTCAATGCCACCCGTGCCGGCAGTCATTGCGACCTGACGATTGAAAATTCCGTTTTTGCACGCAATGGCGACGGCGGCGGCCATTCGCATAACATTTATGTGAACCACAATATCACCAAGTTGACCATGCGCGGCGTCTGGTCGCGCGATTGCAACGGCGGCCACATCCTGAAAGTCCGGGCTTTTGAAAGCGACATACAAGGCTGTATGTTTACCGACCCGACCGGCCGGTCCCTTACTTGGTTCCTGGATTTTCCCGATGGCGGCCGGCACACATTTGCGGGCAATATTGTTGAGCAAGACAATGCCAGCTCCGGCTCCGTCATGATCGCCTATGGCGAAGAAGGTCTCCTAAACCCCGCGCCCCACGAAATGCTCATCGCGCAAAATACTTTTATCAACGATGGCGCCGGAACCTTCTTTAAAATCCAACAGGTGACCCCCGGTTTGCAGGCAAACATCTTTGTGGGGAAAAATGCCCCTCCGGATACCGGCAACCAAGTGGTAAACCCGGCGGCACTCGCGAATCCGGCCGCCTTTAATTATCGCATAGCCCGACCCATTCGCGGAACGACCAACCATGCCGCCTTCATGTATGAGTCGCCCGCCAATTCAGTCGGGCGCAATGACGCCGATTATGGCGCTTATGCTCCGGAATTCAGGCTGCATACAAAATAAGAACGGTGCTTGAATCTGATAATTATTCGCCCCGGCTTTTAAAAGGATTTAAGATTGGCAAAATATGTTTCCGTCAAAATTATCCAACACCCTTTTGGCCACGGTATTTTTTCTGGCCGTTCCGGTCATGGCCCAAACCGATCCGGCCGCGCCCGCGCCCCGGCCGGTCGGCATCGTGGCGCGCACGACCAAACCCGATGGCATTTACCAGGTCGGTGAAAAAATTACCGTGCAAATTCAACAGCGCGATGCGGCCACGGATGCCGTGAATCAAGTGGCGTACACCGTCAAGCTGCACACCGCCAAAGTGATTGCCGCCGGCACGCTGGCACTGAGCAATCGCGCCGCCGAATTTCAGACATCGTTGAGCGAGCCCGGTTCGTTGCTTATTACCGTGAGCGGCGCCACCGCTTCCGGGCAGAAATTTACCACCTATGCGGGCGCGGCCGCCGATTATAAAAACATTCGTTGGCCGCTGCCTGCGCCCTCCGATTTTGACTCGTTTTGGGATGGCAAAATCGCGGAGTCCGACCGCCTGCCTCTCCAGCCAAAACTCGAGCCGGTGACCCTCGCCGGCGAACCCGCCATTGATTACAGCAAGGTGACCCTCGACAATATCAACGGCTCGCATGTTTACGGCCAATTGGCCCGGCCGAAAAATTCCGGCAAATTCCCCGCCATTTTACTCGTTCAATATGCCGGTGTTTATCCGCTCAAACCTGAAAATGTCACCGGCCTGGCCGGCGCCGGCTGGCTCGCATTGAACATCAGCGCGCACGATGTTCCATTTGATTTGCCGGAAAATGAATTTGAAAAACTCGCCGCCACCACGTTGAAAGATTATACGACCATCGGCCAGACCAATCGCGAGACGAGTTATTTTCTGCGCATGTTTCTCGGCTGCCGGCGGGCGGCGGAGTATCTGACCACGCGGGCTGATTGGAACGGGAAAATACTCGTCGTCAAAGGCACCAGTCAGGGCGGTTTGCAGTCCGTCGTCACCGCCGCGCTCTGCCCGCGCGTTTCCGCCATCATGATTCTGGAGCCCGCCGGTTGCGGCAACACCGCGCAGCAAATCGGCCGGGGCTGGGGCTGGCCCTACTGGCAGGCGCACGCCACCGGCCCCGATGCCGATCGCATCATGGACACCAGCCGTTACTTCGATGCCATCAATTTTGCGCACCGCGTCAAATGTCCTGCACTCGTCGGTCCCGGCCTGATGGAAACGACCTGCCCGGCGTCCAATGTTTTCGCCCTGTGCAATCGCCTGGCCGGTCCCGTGGAAGTCGTGGTGCTCCCCGAAGCGGGCCATCAGGCGCCCAAAAATGACAAGCATGGCGAAAGCCCGTTCAACCAGCGCGCGACCGCCTGGCTTAAGGCACTGAGTTCCGGCCATTCCGCGCCAGTTCGCAATTAGGGGATTGAGGAAATGAACACGCGCCCCGCCGGTTGCCAAACGCGCGCCAACCCCGGTCAGGGGGCTATATTTGTCCCTTGTGACGGAAGTCTTTCGGCGACAGGTCCAGAATCCGCTTCAAAGCGGCGCGCAGATTTTTACCGGTGACAAAGCCGCACGCGCGCGCGATTTCCTCGGTTGGCTGGTGGACGGGTGAATTCAGCATGGCCTTAGCTTTTTTAAGGCGCAAATGGACGAGGAACTCCCCGGGCGACGTGTTTCGTTCAGCGCGGAAGCGTGTTTCCAAAAAACGCCGCGAGACGCCGGCCGCCTCGGCGACAGCATTGATTTTAAAGGATTCGGCAAAATGTTGCTGCATGAATTCAATGGCTTTTTTTACCGCCGGATTGTCCACATGCAGCACATCGGTTGATGCGCGGGCCGCAACTTCGGAGGGATCGATCAGCACCGGATCTTGGAGGGGCGGCTTGCCCTGCATCAGGCGATCCAGCAAATTCGCCGCCTCATAACCCATCCGAAAAGCATTCACGCAAACGCTGGTCAGGGTCGGGGTGGAAAATTCACAGACCATCAAATCATTGTCCGAGCCGATCACGGCGAGATCTTCCGGCACCCTGAGGCCGATTTCGCGGCAGGCGGACAGGACAATCAGCGCCCGATAATCGTGCACGGCAAAGAGGCCGGAGGGCAGGGGCAGGGTTTTCAACCAGCGTTTGATCGGTTCATAACGTTCATTCCACAAGGCGTCCCGGGTCATATGGGGCAGGCAGAAGCTGTTGACTTTTAATCCGGCTTCGCGGGCGGCCTGCTTGAAACCTTTCAAGCGCTCGTCCGAATACCAGCGTCCCTGGACCCCGTGATACGCCAGATTTTTCAAGCCCAGACTGATCAGGTGCTCCGCCGCCAGCCGGCCAACCTGCTGATTGTTTTGCGCCAGACGCGGGATCTGGCAGGCGGGCCCGAGATCCTCGCCGATGTTCACCATGGGGATGCTCCATTTGCGCAGCAGGTTTGATTGCTTGAGGTCATTCGCCTGCAAAATAATGCCGTCCACCTGCCAGGATTTCAGCCGCGACCAATCCAGGGGAAAATCATCGGCGCTGTCCGGATTCACCGGACAGGAGGTCAGGAGCCATTGATGTTCGCGGGCGTATTCATTGACGCCATTGAAGAAACGGGTGATGCCCCATGGCTTGGAGTCGGGCAGGGCTACGGCAATTTTGGGCTGGGATTTCATCGTTTATGGGTTGTGCGCAAAATATACCATATATGCGCAAAACGTCTATTGCTCCGTGCAGCTATTGCTTTAGATTGGCTCTTAAGCACCAAACCCAATGTTACCCATGTCTAAAAGCTTTTACGCAAGCAGACTTTCAGGCGAGTTGTTGGCTTTCCCGTTGGTGCCGCGATATGCCGGGAATCGGGCTTGTGAATGCCACCCGGTCACCGATGGAAGACGTCAGGCGTTCACCCTGATTGAATTGCTGGTGGTCATTGCGATTATCGCCATTCTGGCGGCGATGCTGCTGCCGGCGCTGGCGGCGGCCAAGCGCAAGGCGGCCACCGGCGTCTGCGTGAGCAACCAAAAGCAAATGGCGCTGGCCTGG
>CAIQKM010000131.1 GCA_903872345.1 uncultured Verrucomicrobia subdivision 3 bacterium
CTCGCCGGCGGCGTTTCATGGCTCGTCGAGCACCTTTAGCTGGGCGGACGGGCATTCCACCTCACGTCGCTGGCTGTCGGGCGTCACCATTGCCTATGCCGCCAGCATGGATCCCAACAAATACGGCAACCCGCCGCCGGCGAGCGACTTGGATGCGGTGTGGCTGATCGCCGGGTATGCGTTTCGCGGCAATCAATGAACGGGACTGCCCCAAATTGTTAATACGGGGCAATTTGCCTCTTAGCCATCAGGTTGGCGGTTTTGCCGGTGCCACCTCCGGTTAGGACGATGATTGCATCCGCCAGCACCGGCGTTTCCCGGATTGTGACCAAACTTCCATCTCCCGGCGGACAATAAATTTGATTCGCCGGGAAATCGGTGGCTGTGATAGCTTCTGGGGCGAAGTTTAAGTCATGGCCTTTTCTTTCATTTTTCTGGGCACCGGCACGTCGCAAGGCGTTCCGTTGATTGGCGCCGACTACCCGCCGGAGTTTCTCGCCAATTCCAAAAACTGGCGCACCCGCCCGGCCATCTATGTGGCCACCGATATGGTAAAACTGGTGGTGGACACCCCGCCCGATTTCCGGATGCAGTGTCTCCGCGAAAAGCTGAACCGGGTGGACACCGTCCTCGTCACCCATCCCCACGCCGACCACATCCTCGGCATGGATGACTGCCGGCGATTTTGCGATCTGCGCGGCGGCCTACCCCTGCCCATCTATGCCAGTGAAGAAACGATGACCCATCTGCGCCGGGTCTTCATCTACGCCTTTCATGAAGGTCCGTGGCCCAAGGGCTATTTCATGCCCGAACAACATGTCATCAACGGCCCGTTTACCCTTGGCGACCTCACCATCACCCCCATGGATCTGCCGCATGGCCGAATGACCACCACGGGTTTTCTCTTTGAGCAGGCCGGGCGCAAACGGCTGGCCTATCTGAGCGACTGCAAGGAAATCCCCGAAGCCGCCTTGGAAAAAGTGCGCGGCGTGGAAATCGCGGTATTGGACGCCCTGCGCTACCAGCCCCACCCCACCCATATGTGTCTGGACGAGGCTCTCACCGCCGCCCGGCGTATCGGCGCCGGCCATACTTATTTCACCCACCTCACCCACGACTACGACCATGATGTCGCCCAGGCGGAACTGCCCCCCGGCGTGACCTTCGCCTGGGACGGGCTGAAAGTAAACGCCAGTTGAATCAAACCCAATGCATGTTAAAATGCCCAATAAACCCGTGACATGCCGCCTCTGCTTAAGATGAAGTTAAACCGATTAGCAGCCGTCCTTGTGTGGCTCCTGCTCGTCGCCATTCAGCCGGCGGAGGCGGGCGGCAACGAGGTCGTGGTGGTGTACAATTCGCTGCTGCCCGCCTCCCGCATGGTGGCGGAACATTATGCGGCGGCACGCCAGGTCCCCGCACAGCAGGTCTTGGGTCTGCCCCTCTCCACCAACGAGGAAATTTCCCGGGTCTATTTTCACGACGCCCTGCAACTGCCGCTGGCCAATGAGCTGGTGGCGGCAAAATTATGGCAATTCGCCGAAGTGGCCGCGCCCACCAACGGGAATCATCCCCCCATGACCATCACCAAGGTGGTGCAGTCGAAAATCCGTTATCTCGTCCTGTGTTATGGGGTGCCGCTGAAGATCGCGGAAGATGACAAGCTCCACGAAATCCCCCCCGTGGACATGCCCACGGAATTCCAGCAAAACCAGGCGTCGGTGGATTCGGAACTGACCACCCTGCCCCTGATTCATATAAAATTGACGCTGACCGGCCCGCTGCTCAACCCGTTTTGCAACTGCACCAATCCCCTGGCAATGACGCCCACCAACGGACTGCTCATGGTCTCCCGGCTGGACGGCCCGACCGCCGAGGCGGCCAATGGACTGGTGGACAAGGCCATGGCGGCGGAGAGCACCGGTCTTTGGGGCCGCGCCTATTTTGACGCCCGCGGATTGGCGACCAATGATTATTATTATCCCGGCGACCATTGGATTCTGGGAGCGGCCGAACTGGCGCACCGGCTGGGCTTTGAAACCAATGTGGATGATACGCCCGAAACGTTCCCGGCCGGATATCCCCTAAGCCAGGTGGCCCTCTACGCCGGCTGGTATGACATTGACGCCTCCGGCCCGTTTGCCGCCCCCACCGTGGAATTCATGCCCGGAGCCTTTGCCTACCATCTCCATTCCTACAGCGCCAAAACCCTGCGCTCCCTGACCCACAACTGGGTGGGCCCCCTGATCGGCAAGGGCGCCACCTGCACCATGGGCTGCGTGTATGAACCCTATCTGGCATTCACTCCCAATGTGGCCTTTTTCCTGGAGGCCTGGGCCAATGGCTTTACCTTTGGTGAAGCCGCCTGGTCGGCGCAGCGCGCCCTCTCCTGGCAAACCACCGTGGTGGGCGATCCGCTCTATCGCCCGTTTGGACGCGATCTGCTGAAACAGCACACTGCGCTGCTCCAAAAAAAGAGCGAACTGGCGGACTGGTCCGGCCTGCGCCTGCTGGACCTGGAAATGAATCGCGGTCTGCCGCCCCAAAAGGTGGTCGTTTTTCTGGAACACCTGGAACAAGCCCAGCACAGCGGCGTGCTCCAGGAAAAACTGGCCGATCTGAACCAGCAACTCGGCAAACCCGCCTCCAGCATTGAAGCGCTGCAAAAGGCCCTCCAGTTTGCCACCTCGCCGCCGCAGCGCCTCCGCCTTCGCCTCACCCTCGCCGCCCGTTTGCAGACCGCCGGCCGCACCGGCGAACTGATCGCCGACTACCACGCCCTCCTCACCGAACAGCCCGCTTATCCCGACCGCCCCGCCATCGAGGAAAAATTAAAGAACCTCGAAGTGAAATAGGCGGCATTTGAGGTGCCGCCACTTGCAGTTTGAAACCGCACTATTGGTGGCCTGCCCCGCTCCGGAGGAGCGCCATATTTGTAGAAACACGCCCGCAACATTCCCAGCTCCGCAGGAGCGGCATAAGCAGTTTCAAACCGGAAGTGGTATGCGATCAAAGCCGGGGGCGAGACACGAATTTCACGAACGAGTACGAATTGGGAAAACCGGCGCGCGGCATTCAGAGCCTGTGTAAAAAATAATACCTTATACAAAAAAGTAGTGTAACTATTTTAAGGTGCGGCCGTCTGCCTATTGCGTATGAATTTGCTGACTGGCGCGGATCGTCAACAGGCGCAACTGCTGCCGCCGTGCGTGGAAGATTACGTGGGACCGGACAACCCCGTCCGCTTTTTGGAGGCCTTCGTCAACGGCCTGGATTTGCGGGCGGCCGGGTTTCAATTCCCCAAGGAAAACCCGGCGGGCCGGGGCCGGCCGGCCTATCCGCCGGCGGATCTGCTCAAGCTTTATCTCTACGGCTACCTGCACCAGGTGCGCTCCAGCCGCCGGTTGGCGGCGGAGTGCGGGCGCAATCTGGAAGTAATCTGGCTGATGCGGCAGCTGACCCCGGATTTCAAGACCATCGCCGATTTCCGCAAGGACAATGCGGCCGCCTTTCAAGCCGTCGTGCGTGAGTTTACCCGGCTCTGCCGACAACTGGACCTGTTTGGCGGGCAGTTGCTGGCGATTGACGGCACCAAAATCAAAGCGGTCAATGCCCGCGACCAAAACTGGAGCCAGACCAAGCTGGCCCAGCAGCAGGCCCGGATCGAGGCCCGCCTGGCCGAATATCTGCAAGCACTGGATCAAGCCGACGCCCAGGCCGAGGCGGTCCCCAGCGCTTTGAGTCCCGCTCAGTTACAGGCCAAAATCGCCGGTCTCAAGGAACGGCAGGCCCAAATCCAGGCGCGGTTGCAAACCCTTGAAAAAACGGGTCAAACCCAGCTTTCGGCCACCGATCCGGACAGCCGTGGCATGAAGGGCGCGCACGGCCATCTGGTAGGCTACAACGTGCAGGGCAGTGTGGATGCCAAACATCATTTGCTGGTCGGCGCCGAGGCAACCCAAGCCGTCTGTGACCAGGGCCAGTTGGCGGCGGCGGCGCAGGCCGCCAAGACTGCGTTGGCCATCACTCAGGCTGACGTGGTGGCCGATGGCGGCTACCGGAAAGACGAGGATGTCAAAGCTTGCCAGGAAATGGGTTTGGAACCGCATCTGCCGGCGGTCCAGAACTCCCCCAGCGAACGGGCCGGGCTTTATGGCAAAGCGGATTTTCGCTACGACCCGGCGCGCGATCTTTACCATTGTCCCAACGGCGCCGAACTCACCCGCCGCCGGCAGATGACGGACAAAGGCCGTTTACTCTTTAACTATGATCATCCGCCGGCCTGTGCCGCTTGTCCGGTCAAAGCCCGCTGCACGGCCGCCGCTTTTCGCACCGTCAGCCGGTGGGAGCACGAAGCCTGTCTGGAACGGATGGCGCAAAAGGTGGCGGCGGCCCCGGAAAAGCTGGCGGCGCGCAAAACCCTCATCGAACACGTCTGGGGCACCTTCAAAGGGCTCCTGCCCGGCGGCTTTTTGGTGCGGGGGCTGGTCAATGTAGGGGCCGAAGTCAGTCTGGCCCATTTTGGGTATAACTTCAAACGGGCGCTGGCGGTCGTGGGGCTCCCCAACCTGCTGGCGGCCATGCCCTCGTTTATTCCGGCCAGCCCGGCGGCGACCGTGGCCGCAAAATGAGGCGGGGCCGGCGTTTGCCAAAGGCAAACGGTCTATCGGTACGGCCCCAGCACCCGGTACGCGTCCAGCGGGATCCCTAGAAGCGCCCGTTCCCTTAACCTCCCCTCACATTACTTGGTTGATATCCTGGTCCAAATTTTTCATGCGAGGGTTTTTCACACAGGCTCTTCATGCCGCTTCAGCGTCGCAACACACACAGGCCAACCGCTCGAACAACGACTCTTCCCCCTCTCCGCCATTCGATTCCTTCTCCGCAATCAGATGGGGAGAAGGTGGCCGGAGGCCGGATTAGGTGGCGCAATGGCGGGATGCCGTGAAGTTTCCGGCGTAACGAAATTCTAATACTGGCCCGGGGATCGGTGAATTTAAGCGACGTCGAGCTTTGTTAGCGTCTTGAGAAAGTGTCGAGTATTTCTACCAAGGATGGAGCGCCGGCGTCTAACTGGTTCAGCGCGACCTCGACGTCTTGATGAGTAGGCCAACCGTTGACTTCGATTTGGCCGTCAAAACCCATTTTTTCTCCGGTTTTTTTCAATCCGGCATTCAAAGTCTTTAAAAGCGATTGTCGCAATTCGATCAAAAACAATTCATGGAGAATTTTTAACCGAATCCAATAAGGCGTAGCAGCTTGCTCATTAAACATCCCTCGGCACGCATATCCAATGGGCCTTCCGGCTTCAGCCAGGGCTAACATCCTCGCGCGATTATGTTCAACAACATCAAATTGAAGATTTTGCCCCATTGCCTGCAAAGAAAAAAAGTCGTTTCGGTGATCACTCATGATGCTCAATGCTTCGCGCACTTGTGCCAGGGGTTTCTGATAACGTGGCGGGGCAGAGAAAACCATAATCCGCTCAGGTGGTAGCAGGATTCTCGATTTGCAGCCGCGTTCCGCCGCCAGCTCAAACGGCACGCGCTGATACATCCTCCCCCAGCGCCTAATAATATGAAGAGGATTGATCCACACAAAATCGACGTCTTCAACTTTGTTTGTGTCGGAATCCTGAGTGAAAACAATTTCGGCAACCGCAAAATCATGTTCGGCAACTTGGCCGGCGGCTTTGGTAAAAAATTCTTGCATGCTCGTTTCAAAACCATGCCCATTTCGGTCGAGCGCAGTAGTTAGGATTCGCCTGACATTCTTGTCGTTAGGTTTCAATTCGACGGAACCCATTCGTTCTGATGCTCCATAGCCAAACGGCCACACATTTTGGGCAACATCTTCAACAAAAAATGTGGTATACAGATCGCCAGAACGTCGGGGCATGACGTTATCGAAGTAGGGAATCGATAATTGATCTTGCATTTTCATTCTTCCAAGTCTGATGCGGCGGTTTCACGGAGACGTTGCAACATCGTCTGCATCTGTCTAACTTCGCGAGGTGGCTTCAAATCTTTGGCGTTCGGCCGCGTGTAAACTTGGCTTGCCAGAAAAAGGTGTTGAGTCCGTTCAAGACCAGGTCTGCCAGCAAAACATTTAATCAATTTACTAGGATGCTGCACGCGCAGCGCGCGAAAATCATATGAATCGATCAAGCCACGCTCACGCAACAATCCTTCCCATCTTTGCTGCCAAGTGATTCGAATCAGCTCGCGTGGCGGTGTTCTAAATGTGGCGCGTTCAGAAAACGCCCCCAGCAAGTCGATTGTCCGCTGCTCATCCTTTTGACCCAAACCAGTGAAATAGGCGTCCCAGAGTTGGGTAACACTATCAATAAACCGAACCCCGCCCAGTTCAGTAGCCAGTATCGCGTAGCCAGAGATGGCGAGCAGGTCAATTACGGGATCGCCACTGACCCAAACGTTATGCGAATCCTTCGCCAAAAAACGATCCCTAAGTCTTTGGCTCGCCTTCAGGGCAAGGGCAAAATATTTACCAAACAAATCATCGAACCGGTCCTTGTCGCTGCTAAGAGTGCGTCTGAAAAATCATGAATGCTGAGGGATCAAGCCAGACGGCGGAGTTGGATTCGGATCATGGCGATATAGATCCAAGCCTCGGCACTGGACTCGGTGGTTTCGTAATCCCGCACCAGTCGCCGCTGGCGC
>CAIQKM010000132.1 GCA_903872345.1 uncultured Verrucomicrobia subdivision 3 bacterium
CACCACCGCCATCCACGCCCGCTACGGCGCGCTCCTCGCCAAAATGCCCCTCGACGCCGAGGTGCCCAAACATATCCAATCACAGCTCGACGCCGTCCTCCGCATCCATCAGGCCCTCATCCAAGATCGCCGCAGCGACCTCATTGCCGAGAAAAACGCCATCCTCGCCGCCGAACAGGAACGCAAACGCCAGAAAACCAACGATGAACTCATCGAGGAATTCAAGACCTGGGCCGCCCGCCCCGAAGTCCGCGCCGCCCTGTTTGATGAATACGAAGACGACAAAGAGCGCCAGCGCAACTTCCAGCTCTTCATGAAAAAGATCCGCCCCAACCCCGACGACATCACCCCCGCCGGCCAGGAGCCAAAAAAACCGAAATACGAAGAAGTCGAAGAGGATGACGACGACGAGGAAGAAGCAGGCGAGGAATCCGAAGCCGCCGACGGCGGCGAATTCGGCGTCGCCAAAGGCACCTTCCCCAAAGTGAACATCCCGGTGGTCCGCTGGGATGAACGCCCCGACGGCAGCTTCGACGAAGCCGCCCATCTGGCCTTATACGCCCACACCGAAGAAGACCTCCGCCGCGAACGGGAACGTTCCAAAGACCCCGCCGGCGGCTACGGCCTCGAAGAAATCAAACCCGAAGAACCCTGAATCATTGGGTTTTCCCGTGAATCAAACCAAATCAAACCAAATCAAACCAAATCAAACCAGTGTGAAAAACGATCCAGCCATCTGCCGAGCGCCAACGGCGCGGTCCCATACCAGCCCAGAGCAACGCTCTGGGTTCGCCCGCACACGAAACTCAGCCCTGAAGGGGCGACTCACCCCGCCATTCAAGGCACCATCAAGGCAAAAACCCCAATAATCGTGCATGATCAAGGCATATCAAGGCATATCAAGGCATCCGCTAAAAAACCAAACCACCATCATGCCATCGGCCCGCCACCCAAGAACCGCGCCCCTCAACTCGGTAGGGCGGAAGTGCCCTTCCGCCCCATATAGATTTGGGGCTCCGCCTGGCACCGAATCACCCGGCTTTAACAGAACGGGCCGAACCGGCGCGCCATTGCGGCCGAAAATTGGGGCGGAGCCGCAGCTCCCGCCCTACCAGGGAATTGTTGGCCCAACCCGAAACTTCCGCCCCGTTTTGCCTAATCAAGGCAAAAACCCCTGTAATCAAGGCTAATCAAGCCTCATCAAGGCAAACGTGAAAATTGCTAAACGGCGTGAGGCCGCGCTCCGGCCGGCCGGCAATTGAGGGGACGGGGTCAAAAGGTGCCGACGTTCAAGGCTCGGCAATGAGGGCCGCGCGCTGGGTGTGATATTCTTCGGGCGTGATCTGGTCGGTTTGGTACTTCACCAGCAGTGCGGCCAGGCGCTGGTCTTTGGTCGGCGGCGCGGCCGGGACGGCGGGGGCGGGCGCGACCGGCGCGGCGGCCACCGGGGCGGCCGGAGCCTTTTTGGCATGCTTGTGGCAGCAGGCGCACGAGGTCAGCAGGCTGGCGCAGATCAGGACCGCGCAAAGGTTGGCCAGGGTGGAGAAAATCTTCATGCCCGTTTTTTACGTTAATTTGCCGCCGGTGGCAACTGCTTTTCGGCCGGTTTGACGCAAAGTGGCAAATCATTACATTGCACCCGAGGTTGAATAGTTGAGCGCCACCTCGCCCCGGCCCTCTCCCCCATTTACCAATGGCGGAGAGGGGGAAAGCACGTCCTGCGAAAGGTTTGCGACGGTTTCGCGACTCGGGATTTCGCGGGGAGTTAAGGCTGAGCCCGCCCCAAAGTCACATCCAAGTGCCGCCAGATGCCGGGGAACGGACTCGCCAGCAGCGACCGGAACAGGATGCTCCGCACCTGTGGCCGGGTGATCTTGACCCGCGCTTGCAGTTCCGCCACCCCGGCCGGTCGGAGCAGCGCCAGCGTGCGCAAGCCGATCAGGACGGGCCACGCGCAGCCGAGTCGCACCCGGAACTGGCCGTAGGGCAGGGTGTTGGTATAACGCCACCCGGCGGTCAGATGACCTTCGGCCCGATCCAGATAACTCCGGTACAGCGGCAGAAATACCGTTTCGTTGGCCGGCAGCAGCAACGTTTCCGGCGTCAGCCCGGCGGGGCCAAGCCGGTCGGCGGGCAGGTAACAGCGGCTATTTTTCAGGTCGGCCGGGAGATCGCGCAGAATGTTGACCAGTTGCAACCCTTGGCCAAAGCGGATGCCATCGGCGATCAATTGAGCCTCGTCCAAGCGGGCTTGCGGAAAAAGGTGGGCGCGGCAGATTTTGGTCCAGAACTCGCCTACGCAGCCGGCGACGCGATAGGTGTAATCATCCAGCTCGGCGTCGGTTTGCAGGGCAATGATTGGGCGTGGCGCGGTGGACGTGGGCAATCCAGATTGCCCGAAGCGTTGCAGATCCAGTTCCTGACCGCTGGTGATGGTCACGAGTACGTCGCGGACGAGTTGGAGGTCGGCGGCGGAAAGGGTGGCGAGCAGGGCGAGACTGGCCTCGACCTTTTCCAGCAGGACCCGTTCGGCGGGCGACCCCTGCTGCCGGGCGAGGTCGCCGAAATTTAGCGGCGCGGTGCTTTGGCCGAGGATGCGTTCGCGCAGGGCGCGCAGGGCGTCGAGGCGTTGCGCGAGGGGAATGATTTCGGTGTCGGCCACGGTGTCCGTGGTGCGGGCGAGCAGATAGGCCAGGCCGATTTGGGAACGCACGGCCGCCGGCAGCACCCGCAGCGTCAGATAAAACGAACGCGACGTGGCCTTGAGCAAATCACCGAGCAATTCTGTGCGGTCACCGGACATGGAGGGGGTAGCTTAAACGGAGCGGGGCGCGGCGTCACGCCTTGGGTTGAGGTGGGTCAATTTCCACCGCCGCCCGGTCAGCGGAACATATAATATACCGTGCCGGTGATGTCATCATACAGATGTGCCAGAATCACCGGCGTGAGCCGTTTCGTTTTCGCATAGAAGAGGGAGAACAGCAGAAACACCATGCCCAGCGAGAGCGCGGCGGGTATGCCTTGGTAAAAGTGATAGCTCGTTTGCAGGGCGGTGCTGATCACGATGGCCAGCGTGGTGCTGTTGGTCAACGCTTTCACCTCGGTCATCACATAGGCGCGGACGATCAGTTCCTCGTAAAAGGGGTTCAGAAAGGCGAACCCGATGGTCATGAAGGAAACTCCGCCGCCGAACAGCAGGTCGCTGGTGCGACTGGTGGTGGTGGCCAGGCTGCCCGTGTACCCGGCCGAGGCCCAATGGAGGAACGTATAGGTCAGGTAATACGCGGAGCCGGTGGCCAGCTTCAGCAGCACGAACCAGCCCAGATCCCGCCAGGCCCAGACCAGCCCCAGGCTGGCAAAGGTTTTGCCCCGGCGCAGCAGCAGGTACCAAAGCAACGCCAGGATGGAGGCCTCGTGCACGGCATGGATACCCCAGCCCCAGGCGTTGGCATTGGCATGGCCGTAATTGATGTGAAACAGGTCGCAGGTGGAAACGAGAATGCTGCCGCCAAAGGCCAGCAGGCAGACCAGCCCCAGCTCGATGAGCCGCAACTGGCGGTCGGTGAAAGCTCGCGGCTGGGGCAGGGTGGAGGTGGTGACAGCGGCCAGCGCTGTTGCTGCCGGTGTGCTGGCGATCAGCGGTTCGCCATCAATTTCACAGCGTTCCGCCGCATCGGAATGTTCCCTGCCGCAGTAATGGCATTGTTTCATATCGTGGCTGGCTTGCCGCCGGTGGGTGAAATCTAATCGAGACCGGCGGGGGCGTCACGCTTTGGTTATGGCATGCGGGGTTTGTTTTTGGATGGGACGGATGAGACAAGTGGGACCGATGGAAAAAGAGCCAACCGGCCTGGCGGACGGACACCAAGCTGATGCACGCAGATGGGGAAGGGGATTAACGCGGAGTTGTGGCGGACGGGGAGGAACGCCCAGAGCAGTGGCGTGGCCGGAAGGCCAAGACGGCGGCGGCGATGGTCAGCAGACCTGCGGTGGAGGGTTCGGGCACGGGCAGGGTTTCGTTCGAAAAAGCCAGTCCGCTGGGCGCGGGCAGGCCGGAGGCGAAGGTGCTTTCCACTCCGTCGGGAGTGAATTCATTGATGTTGCCGCTGGCGAAATCGGCTTCAAACAAATTGCCTAGGCTGTCGAAGGCCAGGGCGGTGGGATGATTGAGTCCGGTGGCAAAGGTGCTTTGCGTGCCATCGGGCGTGAACTCGAAAATTTTGCCGCTGCCCAGGTCGGCTTCAAACAGATCGCCGGCGCTGTTGAAGGCGAGCGAACTGGGTTCGTTCAAGCCGGCGGCGAAGGTGCTTTTAGATGCCATGATGGGTTGAACGCGACACCATTCAGTGCCACGCTACGAACGTAGTTCCAACTATTGATCATCACATCTATGAAAGAATACATTCTCAAACCCATCACGACACCCCCAACCGTAGCCCCGACTCCCGCC
>CAIQKM010000133.1 GCA_903872345.1 uncultured Verrucomicrobia subdivision 3 bacterium
ATGCGCCAGCGGCGACTGGTGCGGGATTACGAAACCACCGAGTCCAGTGCCGAGGCTTGGATCTATATCGCCATGATCCGAATCCAACTCCGCCGACTGGCTTGATTCCTCAGTTTTCATGACTTTTCAGACGCACTCTTAAGCATTTGCATAACAATCTGCCGCCGTTTCTTTGTTCCCAGTCCAGCACAAGCTTCTTGGGTTTTAACGATTGCTTGATCAAACTTGTCAGCATAGAGGAAAATGAATCCGATTTTTGAGACTGGTTGGTCATTGCGGGATGTTGATTCCGAATTATTGTACCCGAACAAAAAACCGTATCCGTTCGGCATCTGATCCACAGTAAAAATGATTTCAGAATCAAGCTTTAACCATCCTTGACTATGCATCCATTGATGAACTGTGTTTGCAATCTTTTCAACGTCTCCAATCCCGGTGTAAGCTTGTGCGATTTTTTCAATAAATGCTTTCTCAAACTTCAGCTTTTGCCCCCCAACCGTGATTTCTTTACCGATGTTTAGATTTAAATCCAAATCCATACGAAAGGCATTGGTCCTGTCATCTTCCGCAACTTTGGGTTCGGGGATGCCTAACAAGCCATTGGCTTCGCTGACCGCATCTCGAATCGCTGGCAAGGTCGCCTTGGTAATGTCGGTGTCGCATAGTTTTGCGGATTGATCGATGAGTTTTTGCATATAATTATTCGGCTGCTGATTTGTGTTGTTATCACTTTACGTTTTTATCTTCAATCAGGATGTTTGCCAACTTCATTCCACCAGCGCCTTCAAGAAGGCATCCTTCGCGTCGGCGTAGAACTCGATGCTGATCTTGGTGGCCACCCATATACTCAAAGTTGCGCCCCCCCAGAGGTGAGCGCATGATATTCACTGCCGGGGCCAGAAATATCCGGCGATTGAGTGCACGACATTCCTCACCCATCACGACCCCGGCTTGGTTTAGCATGCATGGATTCCATGTTGCGGCCATCGCCAATCCGCACGGGAAGGCGGTTGCCGTGCCTGCGTCCAAACGACCCCCCTGTGGCCCGTCCGTCATCAAGACTTTCGGCACGCCAATGCGCGGAATACTTCCGTAGCCCATGTCGCCGCAACCATGGATGTTGCCCGTCCAGCAGGCAAAGGCCCTTGGCCTTTGCCTGCTGAATAGAACAGAGCCGGACATCAACGCCTAAATATGGGTAGCCTTTACTCGCTGGTTTTTTTCATTTTCAAGAGCAAGCAACTTCTCGGCAAAACCCCACGAGCGAGCCATTTCATTTGCCAAAGCTTCATCTTCAGAATAGTCCGAACCATTGACGAAGCTATGGGCCAGTTCGTGTGCAATCAAACCAACCATCGCCGCATGAGGCAATTCCCACGCCGACCGCATGAAAACAATGCTTGCAGGGGTGCTGGGAGTGGAAGCCGCCTCGCTTCGGTCATCAGTATATCCAATGCCGTTGTACATCAGGTTCGGTACATTCATTGCCCATGCCTTGACTTTCGGACAATCAAGCACAAACGAAATATGTTCTTCGAAAAATTCAAAAACCTGTTCCGGCAAGCGCATCAGAACTTCGCGAAGGGGTGGAATGAACAGCCCTCGTGCATAGCATCCCGGCGGCCAGATCTTTTCACTCTCGACGAATTGCATAATCGACTCGTTTCTTTGACGCGTGTTCAAGTTTGGCTTCTCTGTCTCGATATACCAACCCATCTGATGATTTTGGACCGCGAGCTGATCTGCGTTCGTCGCATTTTTATCATGTGTTTCAGTTTTCATAATTTTCGTTCATTTAGTTTGCATGGTTGTTTTAGTTTTAAGATTACCTACGGCGAGGGCGCAAACAGCGTTCCCTGCCGGCAGGCGATTCAGGAGCAGCAGCTCCCAAAGTATTTCGGTGATTTCCCAAATAGTTCATCTGTATCTAGGCGGTAAAGCCAATCTGGCGCTTACAATCGCCCAAGGCGCTGGCCGGACGGCCACAGTAGATCTCAGCGAGGCTAAAGTCCGCCTGCCCGTTCGGCAGGCAAAGGCTCTTGGCCTCGGCGAGGCGCAGAGCCTCCGGGCGCAGCAAGCGACGGAACTGCCGGCTACCAGTCAGGCGTCCGGGACGGATGATGGCCGGATCGAGCTGGTCCATGGCAACGTTGGTCGTGGCCAGCACGTGCAGCTTCAGGTGGTCACCCAAGAAGCCATCGGCGATGTTCAACAGGTTGCTGACACGGTCGCGGCTATGCGCCTCTCGCGGCAGCAACAGTTCCTCAGCATCCTCCAAGATCGCAATCTTACGCATCTTGGCGTGGCGCTCGGTCTGCTTGACCCAGAAGTTGACGTAACGCGGACTGGTCAGCAGATCCAGGCTGTCCACCGGGACGAAGTAGAAAATCGCTTTGTTCAGCAGCCGGGTCATCAAGGCGCGGAGGTAGCTGGTTTTACCGCAACCGGGCGGACCCAGCAGGATACTCAGGCCGCTGGCCGACTGGTTCATCCGTTGGAGCCACCCATCTTCCCACGCCGGAAAGTCAGCGCCGTAGTTCAAGGCCAGATCCTCCGTTGTCACGGGCGCAGGCCGATGGATCGTGACCTTCTGGGCAGACGGTCCCGTGTCTTCGAGACTGACGATGCAGAAATATGGCTTCTCCTCGGCTTTGGGCCGGATGTAGGCGGTGAAACGTTCTGCCGTTGTTCGCGCCACCTCCGGCGAGGTGCCGTAGATTTTCAAGCGATCGTCTTCGAGGTAACCGTACATATTGTCAGCGAACGTGAACAGCATCCGAATTACGACAGTATTCCCGTTCTCCGTGCGGATCGTATCCGATCGGAAGATGTTCTCCCGAAACGCCTCACAGAGCTGCGCCATCTTGAAAGGGCCAAGCAGAGTGAACGCGTGGTAGGCGCGAAATTTGAGGCGGTCGAGCAATGCCAGCTTGAAAAAAGTGACGTCCTCGGGGCCAGAGTGATCCAACATCGATTCCTCTGAGTCCAACCCCGGCATGTTCGTTGGTGCCAGCTCCACAGCCGTGGGCTTCAACGCCACCGGCAGCGTTTTGACCGGCTTAGCTGCACGGCTGACCGGCGACCCGACCTTCAGGCTGGTGACCTCGTAACGCGGCGGGACGTTATCCGTGCCACCGATCGGAAACTCGTAACGCCGGCAGCCGAGCGCCTTGATCAAGGCATGGCCAGAGCGGATCGCCGCCGAAACTTCGGCGAGGACCACGAACTCGTCCGTGGCGTGCCAGTTGTAATAGCCACAAGACAGGTTGAGACAGGAAATGGGAAAGCGCTGCCGGATGGCCATGACGTCGCTGTAGGGGTGGTGCTGCCATTGGTTCAGGCTGTACTTCTCCATCACCGGGGCAGCCCGTTGAATGAAGTCGCCGTCATTGGCGAACAAGCGAACGCCCCCCGAGGTGTAAGAGACAAGCCCTTTGCTGGGGCAGTCGAACTCGATCAGGTAGCCGACGTCGGTGAACCATGCCGCCGGGGCGTTTTTGGAGCCAATGCAGCCGATTTCCTCAGACGCAAAAAGAATGACAATGAGTTCGTCCAACTTTTCAAGCAGCTCCAGACAGACAAACACACCAGCTTTGTCATCGCCACCGATGCCGACCTGCTTGCCCTGTCCGTCAATGCCGAACAGACGGCTGTGCTTCTGGCGCACCTTGCCCGTGCCTACCGAAGGCACAGTATCGATGTGGGCGCAGACAGCCGGCAGGAGGCTAGAGTTGCCCTTACGGATATAAACGTTCCGATGGGCATCCATAGCCGTGAAGCAGCCGTGGATGCGCGCATATTCAACAATAAATTCAGCCAATTTGAGTTCATGCCCGGACGGTGACGGGATGGACAGCAACTGGTGCAGTAGCTCGCGTTTCATGTAAACACACTGACACAGAGTCCGATTGGTGTCAATAGTAGTTTGGCCGTTTAACAACTTCGGTAACTACTAAGAGGCTCGGCGTCGACTCATCCTCTTCTGCCGGTGCGGTTAGTGGTTTGTGCATTTTACTACTTAATTAACCATATTGACGGTCCGACATCGAACCTCCAGAATGTTTCCATGTCGAAACCAGAACAAACCAAACGCCATCCGGTCAAAAATCTAGCCAGCATTTTCGTCGCGCGCCGCGATTTAGTTAATGAGATAGATCGAACAATCACAAAAGATTGCCCAGTAACGGTCGAAATGGCCGATGTCCTCATTGACCTTTACGGGGCACGCCGCTTGGGTTGGCCTGAACCAAAGGCCAGCAAAGAGGGATTCGTCACAGTGCGGGCCTTACGTGATAGTTTGGTCCACAGTGGGGCATTGCTTTCAGTGCGGCTCAAGTCCCTAAAAGCCGAAGGCTATTTGGAGGTGGAGAAAATCCCCCATGTCGGCAATGCAGCGAAAATCCGGCAGGGACCAAGATCAAGCCGAAGCTGGGTACGGATATTGCCCAAGGGCGAGGACTTAGCAAAGAAAATCTGGGGCCGATATGAGCGGCTTAGTCAACGGTTGCTGGGGGATTTAACACAGGAAGTGTTGGACCACCATTTTAAGGTCAACAAACTCATTCACCAGCGGATTGCAGGCGATGAGGATTCCGACGCTGATGCCGGAGTGGATTCTAAACTTTAGGGCCTCCAAGGTGTGCTTTTGATTATTGCAGGCCACCTGTAAACGGCGGTTGAAAAGTGCGGCGGCGGGGGGGGAGCGCTCGAAAAGCGCTGCGCCTTCCGCGCAAAGGCTGGAGGCACGCAACCCTACCAGTTTAACCAGTTCTGAGGTCTTCCGGTTTGCATCCATCCGCTTCTTCAGGGTGGTGTGCACCGTTTGTTGTAAGCCTGCTAACAGTTGCTTATCGCCAGTCTTTTTATGCCTTTGAACCGCGCGCCAATGCCGATAGTTACTGACTTTTCAAAAAATGATGCGCACTTGACGTCACGTCAAGATGGGTGCATTTTGACTCCGTAATGTCCGTGTTTTACCAAAAGCCACACTTGATATGACCGACGAAGTTTCGACTTCGGTCGGGGGTGTAGCTTAATGGTGAAGCAGTCTCTTTATAAGGGTCAGATTGTGGGTTCGAGTCCCACCGCCCCTACCACTTTCCAACAGTCTCATCTGTCAACACACAGCGTTTTCAAATCGCTGCAACGAACACCGTCCGCTGCTCGGCTGACACGTTCAGTCACCACCGGCACGCAGTCCCAGCGGTTCGTACGATTCAGGCCGGGGCATGCGCGCGGCATACGGATGAATTCTGAAGTGATAATCGTCATGCCCGCCCACCGGTCGTACGACCAGCTCAGGCCGCAGGTTGGCGATGAGCGGCCCGGCCAGCGCCACAACCTCAGCGCCAGCCAGGCGACGACGTTCATACAGGGCGCGGGCCACGATCTGAATGACTGGGAACAGTCCATGGACCAACCGGCGCGCGATCAGAAACAGCCGCCGCGCCCGGCGTGCGAGATTCTGCTCAATCAGTGCATCAGTCATTGGCGCGTGCCTATGGGCTGGGCACCGCTTGCTGAGCACATTATCCCATAACCACCAGAGCCAGAGGTTGTTTGTCTCCCAGTCATCAACGCCACTCTCCCAACGTAGAGCTGCCCCCGGCTTCAAACGGTGTGTGGCCGCAAACCCGGCGTAGCCCATCACGGCTTGAGCGCTGATGGAACGAGTGGCATTCGCCGTATACAACAGTGGTTCGATCTGCTCCTGATCCAGCAGTACAAACCCATCTCCGCCACCTTGGACGCAGGCTTCGATGATCGGCAGCTTGTAGTAGACTGCAACCACGGCATGCCCGGCTTCATGAATAGCTGTCAGCCAGACGGCGGCATCCTGCTTTGTGCGCTGTGCAGACAAGCGTTCGGCCAGCTTAAGCTCAGGTTGTTGCATAGCCTAAATACAGGGGGTGCTCGGCCGATCAGTCCGACCGCCTTGATGACAGCGACAGAGAAGTCCGGTCTGATGCGGCTGCCCCGATGCTGGGCCGCCATTTGACTCAAACACAGTCGGCTGAGGCGGCCAACACCACATGTCCAATTACTGTGTCGGTTCAGTGAGATCCTCGGGGCGAAGGAATTCCGCGCCTGTTATTTCAATGGTGTTGCAGCCGGTCAACTGCGCAAAAGCCCCGAATAACGGTGTACTGCTTCCTCGTGGGGGTGTGATAGCGGTCAACATGCCGTAAACCCACACTTGTTCACCTACGGCCAAATTCTGTAGCTGGTCGGCATTGGTGGTCGCGACACATGCGTGAACTTTGCTGGGGCGAAGGATGCGCACGCTATTGCCATTGTCCACGAATGATTTTCGTTCAAAGTAAACCGTCGCGTTAGTGGTGTCAATCAGGGCAACTTTGCCCAAGTATCTTGTTCGTTGGCCGGCATAGGTGCGATCGAACGCCGTTTGCATATAGTCGGGATTTGCATTATTACAGCGTAGCATCAGTTGGTCGATGTTTAGCGGATTAACCCGTAGCATTTTCTCGCGGAGCGCCCTTTTGGCAGCACTTGCCGCTGCCACCTGATTGTCCTTAATGCGGTTTTGCAAGGCCAAGGCGGTAGCGTCATTGATCGCGGTCATTGCCTGCTGCCTGCTATTTTTTAAGGCCAAGTCATTCGCCTGTTTCATTGCGTTGGCCTGCCCATAAAGATCGGTTGCAACCGCATCTCCCGGCTTGATTTGCAAAGCTGCGTTGCAGGCCATCAAGGCCGCCGATGGATCTGCTCTCACCAAGGCGTTACGAGCTGTCTCCAGACTAGCCTGATAGTGGATTTCGCGCATCTGGCCAGCCACGTTCTGCTGCATTTTAATCAATGTACTCGTTTCCGATCCATCAGCCATGATGCCTAAAGCTCGGTTTATAGCCTCATCTGCGTCTGACCAATTTCTGGCGGCAATACTGTTGCGCGCTTGGGTCACCGCTGAACGATAATCCTGAATCCGGTCGCGTTCGGCAATTCTACTGGGCAGGGTGAGCATTACCATTGCCTGTGCCTCAGCAATATGCTGCCCGTTGGTTTGATGGGCGATATATTGCCGGTACAAGCCGATTGCCGCTTCATAATTCTCGCCATCAGCCTTTGCAAGATTGGTGGCGTTGAGCCAAGCCAATTCATCGATTTTCCGGGGCAGGGTAACTTCTGCAATTTGCTTGGCTTCGGCGATATGAAGGCCCTGTGGCTGATCGGCAAGGTATTGGGCATACAGCGTGCTGACCATGTCGTAATTTGTCCCGGCGGCGGTGGCACTCTGCTGAGTCCTACTCCATGCCAGCTCATCAATTTGGCGGGGCAGTTTAACCGTGATCATATCCAAGGCAGCTGCCGAATGGCGTCCGGCAGGGAACTGATCGAGATAATGCTGGATCGGCTGAACTGCTGCTTCAAGGCTAGTGGCCGGGACAGCAGCTGCATTTGTTGCCGCCAGCCAAGCCCGCTCTTCCCGGGCGACATTCGAACGTTGGATGGCAAAACCGGCGACCGTCCCAACGATTGTTATGCAGCCGGCAGTCAGGGCAGCGCCAACCAGCAGTAACCGTGTCTGGTGTGCGGCTTCGGCGATTTGCAACCCATTTAGGGCGGCAGGACAGTCAGCGCAGATCAATATTGCCTGCTTGTATGTGGCAATGGCTTCGCCTCTCTTTTTCGTCGAAAACAAGACGTCGCCACGCTGGGTGGTTTCATTGGCTGTCGAAATCGCATTTTCGATTGTTTCCATTATGTCTCTATACACACAGGTTTCCGAACTGACAGCCAACAGTTCGGCATATGCGATTTGCGCGGCGTAAAATTTTCGAGCCTCAATCAACTCAGGGAGAATGCGGTGGCTGAGTTCGTTGCGGCGCTGAAGACCCTTCTCGGCCTGCCGCCGCAATTCTTCAAGCTGGGCCGACGGGAGCGCAGACTGACGGTCATTTAACAGTTGAATGGCCTCCTGAAATTTCCCTGACGCGAGCAGGTCACTGACTTCATCATACAGATCAGCCAGCTGCTTCGTTGTTGTGGGTTTTTCTGAAGTTGGCAGAGTGTCCGGACAGAATCCTTTGGCTTCATCGCCGGCCATTTGGACCAGCAGTTCGTCCCTTTCACGAAGAAGCTTTTCCGATGCCTCCCGTTGGGCAGTGCCGAAGTGATTATAGAGGTGCTGGTATTGATCCAATGCCTCTTCCTTCACCCGAACGGCGCGATCCATTGCCCCGATCTCTGCTTGGATAAGTGAGATGCGCTTTGCGACTTGTGCCCGGCTGGTTCGGTATTGGTTCAGCATCAACCAGCCCGCCAAGATTAGCAATAGGACAATCGAGCCTGCGATGATTTCAGCATAAAAGGCAGAGCTTTCCACATTTGGAGTAGTGAATTCGAGTACGAATGAAACCGCAGCGATTAAACACACCACGAGTGCGGTAAAAACGGCCCCCAACTCGGCAGTCTTGACCCAGGCCGGCTCCGGAAGATTTTTCTGTTCCCGCACCTGTTCCAACTCAATTTCTTTGGCAGCCTGACGTTTTGGCAGGGCAGCCCGGTCGCGAGCTAGTTGCGCTGCCTGTTGCTGGACGGAAATCAAGGTTAGTAGATTATCCCGGTCAAAAATATGCCGGACACATTGGTCGGCTTTCACCACTTCTTCCGGGGTCAAAAGGGCAGCCAATTCCCCGATGATTCGATCATAACCGCGCTGAACATCACCCAGTCGCTGCTTGTCATCAAACTGCCGGAAGCCGCCAGAGGAAAATGCCGGCATCCGTTCGTAACTTGTTTTCAACTGCCGGGCAAGGATGTACCTGACCACGGGCGTCTTCGTGGGCTTGCCCTCTTCCAAATCACGCAACTTTTCGGAGTAGAAAAACACCGCTTCCCGGAGCGCCGCTTCCCGCATCAATACGTTATCTTCTTCGTACTGCCGATAGGCCTTGTCCTGCTCCAGCGCAGCCAACTGGCGCATCCGGTCGTTGATGCCACCCAACTCGGCGGCGGTTTTTATATTCGCCGCCGTGTTGGCGTAGTCGATGAAGTCGCGTTTAGGTGCCATATTTTAATCGTTTATTTTCAATTACCTTCAAATCCGTGGCTTAATCCAGCACGTCTGCCGCCCGCGCGTAATCAAAGTAGTGTCCATTGCAGGCAACGTGGAACACAATGCGCTTGATCTGACCGGCTTCCTGCCGCCAGACGAGGAGGTCTTCGACTTCATCCTCAAAACCCGGTAAAAGATGCACCGCGACCGAGGTTTTACCCTGCGCCGCGCAAATGTCTTCGATCGCTTGCAACGAGGCTCGTAGCGGTTTATTGCGAAGGTCAAGGTGGTCATCCCCCGGCTCCGGTGCTGGCTCTGGCAGGATGGGCGCATCCAGAATTGTGAGCAGGTTATCCGGCCAGCGGTCACCTTGAAATTTCCGCAGCGTATCCGGACCGACTACAATCGCTTCGACTGAACGGGCGCTTTGCGGTGTAATATGTTTCCGGGTAATGGTCACGTGGCGCTGCCCCGGTTTATGGGCGGGCTCAACTAAGGGACACTGGTAATGGCCAAGGGTCGAGATGCCGGTGAACATGAAGTACGGCATATCCAGCGCATCGAGCCCATCAAGCCCGACTGGCAGGTTGTAACGGGCGGGATTAACGGGCCACCCAAGCTCCGAGGCGATCGCCGCCAAACTTGGCATTGGGCCACTATGCGCGCGGATGAGCTGGCCAAATTGGCCGTCCCAGCTGAAAGTTTGCCGCCAGCCATTTAAAAGACGGTCATTTTCCTCAGCAAAGGCCTCTTCTAAAATATGCCCACCGGGCTGGGGAATGTTCTCAGGGTAAGGCCGGTGAGGCACGCCGATGATGAGCATTTCCAGCGCGATTTTCTTTTCAATAAACAGCTTCTGATAGATATTCAACGGGCAACCCACAAGGTAAATAAGCCAGATGGTTTTTGGCTGCCCACCGACAGTTCGCTGCAAATTGAGCAGAAAGCCGTAACGGCCATCTCTCTGCCTTGCAGCCACTAGCGGTTTGGAAATCCAATTGACATCAAATAACTGGTAAAGGTCATCCTCTTTCAATTTTAATCCATCGCTAACCAAGGCTGAGCATCTAGCCTCAGGGTTTCCAACAGCCTCCGCTTTCTTTAGTGCATCCCCCACTGCCGTAGCACCTGTTCTAAAGGCCGCCTCCAGTGCGTTCGTAATATCCTGCGTGGTAGCTGTCGGTTCGACATAAACAAACACATCAGCCAAATGACTAAAGCGATGTAACGGTTGCCAATCAAACCGGCTAGCGACATAAAACAGTACTTTATTCGAGCCGCGAAGAATGCCTTCCCCCAGTTTAACACCCTCTTGCTTTACCTCTTCTCCAACGCCATCGACAGCCCCTTGGGCGTCGTCCACGCTTTGACTCGCCGTGTCCTGAGCATGGTCTGGTGGTGAAAAAAAGCCGGTTGATGTTCCTTGTGTATTCATACGCACATTTTACGCCCTCCTATGGCGTAGTCGTCAACTTCAATTTACGCCCTAATGTGGCGTGCTTGATGCGCCACAAAATGAGCAATTGAAACAACTCGGTGCCAACATACGCCGCGAGCGTATGCGCTTGGCAATGACGCAGGAGCGACTGGCCGAGTTGGTTGAACTGCATATTCGCACGGTGCAAAAAATCGAGGCTGGGGAGACGAATGTTTTGACTACGACCCTCCTGCGATTCAAACGCGCTCTCAAGTGCAGCTGGACAGCATTGCTGTCGGAGTAATAATCGCCAGCCTGCCCCACGATCAGCCCGCGACGGTTTACGGTTCATGCGTGACAGTTAAATGGCAAACACCTCTTTACCCGCAGGCATTAGTGCCACCGGCAGGGATTTGATTCGCTGGGGTTTATTGTTGACCGGCGGCGTAACCTTCAGCCCGGTCACCTCGAAGTGCGGCGGGACTTTGTCCGTGCCTGCCACCGCGAAGGGGTAGCACTTACAGCCCAGCGCCATGATCAGGGCATGGCCTGAATGAATGGCCGCCTCAACATCAGCGAGGACGATAAACTCATCGGACTGGTGCCAGTTGTAGTAGCCGCAGGACAGGTTGAAGCAGGAGATCGGGAAGCGCTGGCGGACGACCATCACATCGCTAAAAGGGTGATACTGCCATTGGGTCAGCTTGTGCTTCGCCATTACCGGAGCAGCGCGCTGAATAAAGTCACCGTCGTTGGCGAACAGGCGGATGCCGCCGGATGTGTACGACACCAACCCTTGGCCGGGACAGTCGAACTCGATCAGGTAGCCCACGTCGGTGAACCACGCCGCCGGGGCGTTTTTGGAACCGAGGCCGCCGATCTCCTCCGCCGCAAAGAGCATGACGGCGAGATTGTCGAGTCGGTCCAACAGCTCCAGACAGACATAAACGCCGGCCTTGTCGTCGCCGCCGATACCGACCAGCTGGCCCTGCCCATCCATGCCAAACAGACGTCCACTCTGTTGGCGGAGCTTCCCGGTGCCTACCGTAGGCACGGTATCGATATGGGCGCAGACAGCGGGCACAGGACCGGTCTTACCCTTGCGCAGATACGTATTGTTCCACAGATCCGTCTCAAAGCGGTAGCCGTGATCACGGGCATAATCAGCGAGGTACGCAACCATCCCCTGCTCCATGCGGGACGGTGAGTGGATATTCAACAGCTGCTTCAATAAATTGGTGTTCATGTGTTTTCAAAGTTTTGCGAGCAAGTTGGCGATTTGGCCGGCAATGGCCGGGTTGGTCTCGATGGCCAATTCCAGACCTTCGCAAAAGGGCTTGGCGGTCAGCCGGAATAAACCGGGGTGTTCAACACATACCGGACGCGGTTCGCCGGTGCGCTCGACGGCTTGGACCGCCTGCCCGAATGGCTGGGCAACTTGTGCCAAAGCCTGCGTACGCTGGGCGTGGTAGGCGTCACGTTTGACCTTCTGTTCGGTGCAGGCCGCTACCTCACGCGCGTGTTCCGGCAGCAGCCGACGTTTAATGTCGGCGACAATCAAGGTAACGGCCTTGGTCTCGGACACGTTAATGCCAGTCTTGGGCGCTTCCCCGGCCCGGTAATAAGGACGGTGATCGCGCAGTCCGTCTGGCAGGCTGGTAGAAATGTGCAACTGCCCGCGCTGGCGACTGGCGGAAATGAACAGCTTGCCGCCACCGGACAGCAGAAAGACCGCTGCCCAGTGGCCGTCGTAGCCGGGAGCAGGCTGCAATTGGAGCTGGGTTGCGATGGCTTGGGCGGTGGATTTCTGTTCGGGCGTCATAGCTAGGCCAGCATACTTTGTGTATGGCCTGTGGTCAAGCACTGTGTGCTTGTCGCAGGGCACTTGCCACGTTATACTCCGGTTATGGCCATGATCCAATCGTCCGATCCACTGCCGTACACCCATACGATCCGCAGTCTCTTCCGCGCCCACCGTGAGCTCAAGTTAGGGCTGCCGTGGGTGGTTAAAAATACCCGACTAACCATGGAGGAGGCGGATCTGCTCCTCCGTCTTTACGGCGTAAATGAACCGGGGCAGGATATGCTGGCGCGAGACGGTCACGGGTTTGTGACCTGCCATGAGCTGGCCGACACCCTGATCCAAAATCCGAGCCTGCTTTCCCGCCGGATCATTAAGCTGGCCAAGCATAGTCCGCCGCTCGTGGAAGTGGCCAAAGGAGATGCGGCTGTCGGGCAGCATTGGAATTCCAAGCGGGTGCGCATCACGAGCGATGGAGGCAAGGAAATCGCCGGGGTCTGGGAACGCTATCAGGTTTTGGCGGCATCCTTGCTACAGGGGATTCCGGAACCAGATCGCGTCGCCCACCAGCAGATCAACCGGGAAATCAGGCGACGCATCCGGGCAGGTCGGGCTGGTCTGGAAACGTTCTTGGCCGATAAGTTTGCGCCAATTGCTCCGCTGCCATCACCGCATCAAGACGCCGGCCCTGACCAACGGAAGCTTCCAGTTTAGGTCCAGCACGTGGTCATAGACTGAGGCATTGCCGGAGATCTGTTCATGAGTTAGCATAGCGCCATGGCTAAAGCAAAACTTCCTTACACGGAAACCATCAACAGCATCTTCACCGCCCGGCGGGATCTCATGTTTGCCTCCAAATGGGCAATCGAGGGGTCGAAGTTCACCATGGAGCAG
>CAIQKM010000134.1 GCA_903872345.1 uncultured Verrucomicrobia subdivision 3 bacterium
CTGTCATTCGCGGTAGCGCCAGTGGGGCGATGAAAAAAGCCACTTACGACACCAACCTGACCGACGCCCAATGGGCCTATCTCCAACCCCTGCTGCCCCAACCCGCCAAACTGGGCCGTCCGCCCACCGATCGCCGCCGCCCCACCCCAATTGTCAAAATCGCGCGTCCCGGCGGCGACGCGAGGGATTCCAGCCCAATCCGAAGCTGCTGGATCAATTGCGGGAGGTGATGCGGGTGAAGCATTACAGTCTGCGGACGGAGGAGGCTTATGGTCAGTGGGTGCGCCGCTATCTGAAATTTCACCGGGACGCAGCGGGAACGTGGCGGCATCCACGCGACCTTGGCCCGGCTGATGTTGTGGCGTTCCTCAATCATCTGGCTAACGATGAACATGTGGCAGCGGGCACGCAGAATCAAGCGTTAAATGCCATCTTGTTTCTTTACACGCAGGTGTTGGGGATGGACTTGGGTGACTTGGGCGAGGTCAATGCACCGGAGCTTTGCGACACAAACGGATCACGCCCGCCGAGATTGACCGCTACCTGGAGGCGACAAAATTTGTTTAACCAGGTCAACTCTGCTTCGTGTAATATGATTGGAAGCCTGAACAGCAGCAAATAGTGGTGGGGTGGTGGACACTTTTTCTGACTTTAACGGGGCTATTTTATTTTTCCTTTTCAATTTCGTCCTATTAAAGTCACAAACATACCCCACCACCCCACCACTTTTTCAGTTCAACCCGAGACTGGCACGAACATCCTGACCCAACTGTGGCGGTTCGGCCGGTTCCTGACAAGGCACACCCCAGCGTGGCTCGTTCGGCTCATCATTATCAGGCGCGTTGATCGTCCACACCGTTCTTCCACGCACCGTTCTCGACGTCACTCGGCCGGCCACAAACTCACGCTGGCACTTCGCCAATCTGCCCAGGAACGCACCACAAGCCGCATTCCAGCCCAACAATCGTTTCGCTTCCGTTCGATAGGCGCACTGGTCATCGGTCAATCTACGCTCAAGTTCTGCCGCAGACCCACTCCACGGCCTTGGCTCATCCTGGCCTCGGAACATCACCAGGTCAACCAGCTCCAGCAACCGGTCCTCACTGTTCGTCGCGTTCAATTTCTCCACAATCTCCGGGTGTTGGAACGCACGCACACCATAACGAGCATCAGCCAGGTCAGCAGGTACATTCCAAGTTTCCAGATACGCGAGGAAGGCCGGCAGTTCATCCAGCAGTGTATTCCAAAACAGCTCGGCTTCGTCAGGCGTACCGGTCGGCATCGGCATCTCGTGCTTCGCCACCTTCAATGCGATGATTTTATCCCGCACATCATCGTCAAACGGTGGCAAGACCAGCAATCGTTCCGGGTCATCGTTCAAACTTACGCTCATTCGCCACAATGGATTCAGCGTAATGGCCTCGCGGTGCTTTCCATGGCAACTCTGATCCCTCGCGCATAGCAATGTCTTCATCACCGCCGCAAAGTGACGGCGAGAGCGCGGATCCACACTCTCGCTTTCGTCCTCCAACACCAAGTGCTCGCCCGCGAAGAGGTGAGAGTTAAACTCAGTGCCACCTTTCATAAACTGATAGGGCTTCGCGCTACGGCCGCCAAACATAACGGTCAGCAGGTTCTGGGTCAGGCTTTTTCCCGAACCCGCATCACCTGCCAACGCCAGCATTTGGCTCGCCTTCCAAACCCCCGATCTAAACGTGAGCATGGCATATTTAATCCAGCCGTAAAAAAACGGGCGCTGGTCAATCGCACCATCCACAAACATCCCTGCAAACAGCCGGTTCAACATCGGCCATTCGCCGGCCTTCGATTCCAAAAACTTCGGGCTCTCGGTTACCAACACCAGCTTCCCATTCATCTCGTAGTCACCAGACGCATAGCCGGCCAACGGGGCGGCATATACCACGTTTTGACCACTCTGGATTCGCAGCAGGCAGTCGTCCGCCTCGGCATTGGCTTCCTCAGCAGCCTTCTTCGCATAGCCGTTATCCGCCACAAACAGGCGGACGGCACCTTCATTAATCTTAATCCAGCCACCACGGTCGTCTTCACGCCAATAGCTGGCTTCGCGCCCGTGATAATAAACGGGCGGCAACGGTAAATTCTCAAACAGGTTCATAATGCAATTTCTCCTTTGTTTACTTGGTTATTTCCACTTCCTCAGCAGTGAGGAAAATCAACTTCTGACGTTTTTCGCCACGCATTGCACCGGGTAAACGTGCAGGCTGGCTCGCGGTCAACATCTTCGGGTCACACTTCAGTGCCGGCAACAGCAGGCGCAATTCATCCAGAGCTTCGTCTCCGGGATATTCAAACCAGCCGTGCAAACTTTTACCGGCCGTATCAACCACGGCGACGAGCTTCATGCCGCACTCAATGAGGTAACGGAACACGGCACCAACCTCATCGCGCGTCAGCAAATCCGACTCGACGATCACAAAACGACGTTCCACCACGTTATCATTCGAGCGGGAGCACGACGTATTCTTAAACGTTGCCGGGCACACAAAAGTGTGAGGAGCATATTCACGCTTCACCCATTCGCTTACCGTTTTGAAGTTCACGGCATTTTCAGGTCGGCCACTGCTCTCGCGTTCACCAATCCAAATCACGTCGTCAGGCTCAAACTTCGCGAGCAGCAACTTCCAGTGATCGGCTTCATTCTCACGGACGTTCACGGGCGAGTCGTTCAACATCCCGGCACTGGTCCACCGATACTTTTTCAAAATCGTTGGCAGGGCTTTACGGGCACGAAGCTGCAGACGGTTGTTCTTCTCCCTCGCCACCAGCTTCTCGCGTTCTTCATGGGTTATCTTGCGCGGCACAAAATCCGCATCGTTGGTCGGATTCAGGATTGCCGCACGCAGACGCTTATTCGCAGCGTCCACGGCACTCTTACAGCTCCCGTGGAAGCAACTCAAGGTCGGCACCCGGTCGAGGTAAACCGCACAATCCCTCGTGCCATCCTTTGATCCGTGCATTTTCTTCCCCGGGCATTCGCAATAGCCCATGGTGCTACTGATCCAGTCTATCGACCCCAGCATGTTCTCGGCGATTTCCGCTGCCGTGCGCGGGGTGGTATTCGTGGCACCACCAGCCGGGTTGATTCCAATTTCGGAATTCATAGGTTAAATATTTTCACGACCAGCAGCTCGTCACAGGTCGGGGTTAAATCGCAGGCAGGCACGAGCGCCCGCATTTAAATGAAAAAGAATAAAAGGAGGGAAAAGTGAGGATATTAGTAAAATAGGAAAAAAAGAGCGGGGCTCAAAAGGTAAGCGGTGAATCCCGGAAATTTCTGACAACTATTTTCAACTTTCTGCTGGTCACGGAAAACAGCTTGGGCATGATACTGGCGTGGATCCCAACGATACAGAATCTGATTTGGATTCAATGGAGCCATCGGACACCTCCCAAGATAGTTGGGCGGACGGACGCATCACGCTCAAAAAGTTGTGCGCCCGGGATGAAGATGCGTGGACCCTGCTACTGACAAGGCTTTCACTGATTGCAATCGGCTATGTCACCCGCACATTTTCATCCGATGAGAATGTTGTCACCGCGGAAGACGCGGAAGATCTGGCAAGCAAGCTGGCACTGTCGCTTTACAAAAATATCAATGACTTTACCAGCCTCGGTCATCTTGAGGGCTATTTCCGCACGGCTCTTAAAAACGATGCGTTGGATTTAAAGGAGTATTTGCAGGCTGAAAAACGTGGCGGCGGCAAGGTTCATTCGTTTGGCGACCCGGAAATTCTTGCGGGCAAGAAACCACTCAAACAACCCGTTGTTGAAGATTGGGAACTCCTAACCAATAAGGCTGTCGAAGACGATGGACCAGAGGCAACGGAAGCCCTCACACGGATCACCCCCGAAACAACCAGCGAGCTTTTGGAGTTGAGGCGGATAATTTTTGACGCCGTGGGAGAACTCAAGCTGCACGAACGCAAAATGGTTAATCTGGTTTACCTCGGCCACAAACAGGCTGAGATTGCCACTATATTGAAGGTGAGTGTCAAAAACATCGGCACCATGCTTGGTCGGATCTACCAAAAACTCAGGCCTAAAATTATTGACCGCATGAGCAAAAATGACTTGAAAAATTATGGCATCACAAACGCTTGATAACACAGAAATCGAGGAACTGATCCGAAAGGGTTACCCGGTTTTTGGCCCCGAATGGATTGCGCGCGTTAAGGCAGAGATGCATGCCATCCATCCGCTCGTGCCTACACCCAAGCCGACGATCTCCAGTGATCATACATATTCGGAGCTGAGGAAAATGTTTAAGTGTAGCCGCTGGGTGGTCAAAATGAAACCTGCGAAACTGGAGCCGTGGACCATGCCAGAAGAACCCGATAAGAAATATGCTAAAAACTTGTCGGCTGAACTGGCCAAGTTAATTGACGAAAAATTTATCAAGCCAGCAACCTGCCAGAATTCTAAAGCAAGACGATTTGAAATAACCCACCATGGCCGTACGTTCATGGCTGACTACGAACGGGAGCAGAAGGCGAAGAAAAAAGGGTAAACCAGTCGTGGAGGCATTGATTTTCTGCGGGAAGTGCCAGTAAAATTGCCAGTGAATTTCTGGTTTTGGGCCTTAAAGGGGCTTGCGTGACCAACCGAGCCAAATTACAGTCAGAAAGTCAATAAACGCGGTGTTGCACGGTGAAAATTGAGAAAACGGTCATTTAAAATTGGCTGTCCGACATGGATTCGAACCATGACAATAGCCTCCAAAGGGCCATGTGCTACCATTACACCATCGGACAGTAATTGCGTGCTGGCGCTTTCGACAAAAACTGCCAGTAGAATCAAGTTAACAACGGCTCGCTTACTAGACAAGTCAAGAATACATCGCTTTTCCGTAGCTTTGCTTTTTTCAGGCTGGCCGTATTGCGCTAAAAAATTCTCCATCCCAACGCCCGTTTCAGTCACGTAACTCCTCGGTTTCATCCCCGGCTACCCGTTATTTCCCTCATTCCCCTCATTTTTTCCGGGCTACTAAGTCACATTCTCGTTACGCGTTCGCTCAAAAACCCGCTTTTGGCCATGGTAAATGAAAACTGGCCTGTTTGGTGGTGTTTACGACTTTTCTGACAGGCCCGGATCTTGTCCGTATTCTGCGGGTCATTGGCCGAATTATGGCAGTTCACCGGGGAGGTAACGGGTATCGTTTGGTCGTAAAAATTTTAATTGAACCAACCAACATGAAAAAAACCATCATTTTGTCCGCGGTGGCTGTCGCCATGGGTGGCGCTGCCCAGGCACAGTTTTCCTATAACAATGGCGATCTTTTGATTGGCTTTCGCTCCAGCTCCGCTTCCAAGGATCTGGTGGTGGATATCGGTGCCGCCTCCTCCTACGCCAGCGGCTCCAGCCGCATTACGCTGTCGGGCACCAAATTCACCTCCAGCCAGTTGACCTACGCCTTGGGCTCCTCCACGTGGGACGGTGCTGATTTCTCCGCGTTTGCCGATGACGCCGCCACGGATACGCTCTGGGTTACCGCCCCGCGCGCTCCGTTCTTCATCAAGAGTGCCGCATGGGTACCCCAGAGCGACAACAACCAATCCATTACCGAGAGCAAAATCGAAGGTATCGGCATGGCCTCCGCGATTGAAGGCGGTCAGCTCGCCACCGGTGCCAATAATACCACCACCGCCATTGCCTTTGCCAATACGCTGAGCATCAGCGGTGGCAGCAGCTACTCCAAGGGCGTCCTGAGCGTCTCCGGCAGCGGCACCCCCATCGGCAATTTCCGTGGCACCTTCCAAGGTAATGTTGAAAACAGCCTGCCGACCGGTTTTGCGACGGGTGGTACGCCGGTTATTTCCGACTTGTACAGCTTGGTCCCCAGCGCCGGTAGCGCCGGTTACCTCGGCTATTTCACGTTCCTGCCCAGCGGTACCTTCACTTTCACACCGTCGGCTTTCTCCATTCCCCAGCCGAAGCTCAGCATTGTCTCCAGTGGCGGGGTCAACACCATCAGCTTCAGCTCGGTCTCCGGTATCAATTATACCCTGCTGAGCTCCACTGACCTCACGGCTCCGCTTTCCACTTGGTCCGTCGTCGGTTCCAGCGTCGTCTCCGGCAACGGTTCAACCCAGTCCATCACCGACAGCCCGGCGAACGCCACTTACTACATCCTCGTCGCTTACTGATTTTTACAACTGCTTATAAATCGAACAATAAACCAAACCAATAAATCCTGATAAAAATGAAAAAGTCACTCGCACTCGCCATGATCGGCAGTATGGCTGCCATTTCCCAACTGTCCGCGCAGGTCAACATCTACCTCGCCGGTTCCACCGCTTTCCGCGCCAACGCTGTTCGCGCCATCACGAACCTGTATGGTGCCAATATCACCAGCCAGAACGACGGCAATGCCGCCCATACCTATCCCACTGATGTCACCGGCGCCAGCGTCGTGACCTTCACCGGTACCATTCCCAGCCTGTTCAGCTCCCAGACCGTCAACATCAAGTGCTACTGGAGCGGTTCCGCCCAGGGCATCCATTCGCTGTGCTACGGCGACATCCTGCCGTTCCTTTCGAGCGGCACCTCCGGCAGCGCCACGCTGGACAATCACGCGGTGGACTTCACCTTCTCAGATTGTTACCAAGCTTCCACGCCCTTTAACAATTATACGCTGGTGGACAACACCGTGGCCGTCCTTCCGTTCGTCTGGGTTCGTAATTATGGTTCCTCCACCAATTTGATGAACCTGAACATGCAGCAGTTGCAGAACGCGTTGGGTGCCGGCAAAGTGGCCCTGTCCTACTTCACCGGTTCAACCAATGCCAGCGACACCAACACCTTGGTTTATTTCACCGGTCGTAACACCGACTCCGGCACCCGGGTCACCACGGATGCGGACACCTACTTCACCGGTTCGCCCAAGATCTGGGAAATGAATCTGACCACTGGCGCTCCGTTCCTGGCCAGCACCAACCAGATCGTTGGCAGCTACGGTTACGGTGTCGGTTACACCTCCGGCGGCCAAGTCCGTTCGGCTCTCCAACAAACCACCACCAACATGATGCTTGGCTACTTGGGTTACCCTGATGCCGCCGGCAAATTCGGCACCACTTTCGGCAACTCCGCCATCGTCTCCTACAACGGCCAGCTCCCCTACACCAACGGCTTGGTCATGCAGGACAACAATGCCGCTTATGCCATCGTCAACACCACCAACCTGCCGGACTTCTCCCCCGTCTACACCGGCAAGTACAGCTACTGGTGCTATGAACACGCCCTGTACGGCGGCGTGAACAATGCGGCTACGGCCAACCCCAACGCCATTGTCCTCTACAATTACATGGTGACCAATGGTGTCGATTCCGACTTGTCCAAGCTGGAAGCCAACGGCGGCCCGGTGACCTGCATCCGTCTTTCCGAAATGAAGGTCCAGCGCTCTGCGGACGGCGGCGCTATCAGCACCAAGTAAACAAACTGACTGTTACTTGATGGGTTTCATGGGCCGGTGCAGAATTCTTCTGCACCGGCCTTTTGCTTGTCTCCGCAGGTTTAAACCTCGTCATTGGCCAAAAGTATACCGACCGGAAAGAACACTTTTCTTCCTAACCGAATTCACCGGTGTTTCACAATTGTAACACAACCGAAACCTTCCAGCCACATGGCGGCGGCATTCTACTGCCCTCAATGACCGTGGAACGACACCTAACTCTTCAGGAGCTGACCCTGCGCCCGTCCGGCGAGTGGTCCCCTCGTGGTCAAGGTTGGATCGTCGCCCATGTGGTCGAAGGCAGCGGCTATTGGCTGCTCGCCGGCAATGCCCGCGAGCTGAATCCGGGCGACGGCTTTGTGGTGGCCACCGGCACTCCGGCCGTGGTTCGGGCCAGCCAGCTGGGCCAGCTAAAACTGCAATACTTCTTTGTCCTGCCTCAATATCTCAACGGGCTGCTGACCGTGGGCGAAGGCCGGCAGTTGGAAACCGGCGGGGCCAAAGCCGCCACGATTGCGGTGGTCTTCAACGCGGCGGAACCGCTCGGGCAGAAATTTAAACACATTGCCCAGTTGCCGGACAACGACAGCCTTGCGCTGCGCTGCGCCCTGCTGCAACTCTGGTCCGGCGCCGTGGCTGGCCTGTTGCAAACCGGCCCGGCCGTCAACCCCGGCAACAAGCTCCGCGAACGTTTCCGGGAATTTATCGGCCACATGTCCGAAGCCGAACTGGCCAGCCGCGCCCTGCCGGATCTGGCCCGCGAAATGCATTGCAGCGAACGCCATTTCAGCCGTCTTTTCCGGGAGGAATTCGGCGAACCGCTCCGCTCCCGCCAGATCGAATTACGCCTCCAGCGCGCCCACCGGCTGCTGGTGGATTCCGAGGATAAAATCATTCACATCGCCTTTGAAAGCGGCTACCGCCATTTGGGATTGTTCAACGCCATGTTTAAAAAACGCTTCGGCGTGACGCCCAGCGAGTGGCGTCATCAAAATGAAAAAGGGACCCCGCCGGAAAAAAAAACCTCTGACCGGCTGGTTCCCGGCGGACGCCTCGCGGTAATGGCCGTCTTCTGGTTCACCCTCTGCGCCGGGCTCCTTGCCTGGCCCGCCGGCGCCCAGACCAATCAGGTCGGCAAGGCCCGCGGTTTCACCGTCAAAAAGTATGTTGTCTCCGGCAACACCATCCTGCCGCCGGAAACCATCGCCCGCGCCCTCACCAATTCGCCGGCGTCCTTCGGCACCAATGTTACCCTGGACGGTCTCCGGGCCGCCCTGGCCGATCTCCAGTTGGCGTATCGTGAACGCGGCTATGTCACCGTGGCCGTCGGCCTGCCCCAGCAAAAGCTCACCAACGAAACCGTCAAAATCCAGGTCACCGAAGGCCGCCTTGCCTCGGTTCGCGTGACTGGCAACCGCTATTTTAGTAGCAATAACGTGATGGCGGCGCTGCCCAGCCTGCACACCAACATCCTCCTGAACTCCCACGTCTTTCAGCGCGAACTCGATCTGGCCAATGCCAATCGCGACCGCCAGATTTACCCCGTCATCAGTCCCGGGTTGGAACCCGGCACCAGCGATCTGACCCTCAAGGTCAAGGATCGCCTCCCCTGGCACGGCCGCATGGAGGTAAACAATCAGGCCCCTCCCGGCACGCCGGATCTGCGCGGCAGTTTCAGTTCCCAATATAACAACCTCTGGAATCTCGAACATCAGGCCGGCTTGCAATACAGTTTCGCCGTTGATCAGTTTAAGAACGATAATACTTACAACCTGTCCCCGTTTGATACCCCGGCGGTGGCCAGTTATAGCGGCTACTACCGCATGCCGATTGGCGGCCTTACCCCCGTCGAACAGCAGCTCGACGCCAGCCCGGGCAGCTACGGCTATAACGAATCAACGCATAAATTTGTCCTGCCTCCCGCCAGCACCCGGCCGGAGCTGTCCGTTTACGCCAGCCGTTCCACCGCCGATACCGGCGTCAAGTACAGCAACTTCCATAACGTCGCCAGCACCCCGCTGCTGACCATTGACTCCATTGACTCGGGTGAAAACATCACCCTGAATGAAGGCCTGGGGGCCAAGGTTACCCTGCCTCTCCGGCAGATGTTCAACCTCAGCAGCACCTTTTCCTTCGGCTTGGATTTCAAGCGGTATGCCTTGACCAGTAACAATACCAACAACTTTCCCACCGGGTTCGTTTTCACGAATCAGAACGGTCCCTATACGAATTCGCATACCATCAGCTCGGCCCAGCCCACGGCCCGCGCCGCCTTGGATTACCTGCCGTTTAATCTGGGCTGGGGCGGTTCCGCTCCCGACCCTTGGGGCACCACCTTTTTTAACGTTCAGGGCAATTTTAATTTGCTGCCCGGTTTCGCCCACGACGGCGACTTCGCCAAGGCCGCCTACACCACCAACGCCCGGGCGCAATACGTCACCGTGCAGATGAGCGCGAATCGGGCGCAGAAGATTTATCACGATTGGGACGTGCTCCTCCGGGCCGATGGTCAGTGGGCCAACACCCCCCTGTTTAGCAACGAGCAATATGCCATGGGCGGCACCGCCGGCGTCCGTGGCTATGGCGAAGCCGAGTCCTACGGCGACACCGGCTGGCGCGTGGCCCTGGAACCCCGCACCCCGCTGATTAATGTCGGCATGGTGGATGGCAATGTTCCCATGTGGCTGCGCAGCTCCGTGTTTGTGGATTACGGCGAAACGTATCTGCTGGAATCCCAGGCCAGTTCCGTGAACCGCCTGCAATTTCTCGGCACCGGCTGGACGCTCACCGCCAACATCGGCGATCACCTTGATGCCCGCCTTACCGTCGGCTGTCCTCTGATCGGCAACGCCCAGACGCATTCCGGCGATATTCACATTTATTTCGGCGTCGGCGCCCAATTCTAAAGGCCATGAAAAACCTCTTCCGTTTTTTATTGTTTCCGCTGGCGGCCCTCAAGGCCGTGGCCAACCCGACGGGTCTCTCCGTCCAGAGCGGCTCCGCCAGCGCCGTCACCACCGGCAATACGCTCAACATCACCGCCTCCCAGAACGCGTTTTTGAACTGGCAGACGTTCAATATTGCCGCCGGTGAAAAAACCATTTTCAACCAGCCCTCGGCCAATTCGATTGTCTGGAATAAAATCAACGACGCCAACCCTTCGCAAATCTACGGCTCCCTGCAGGCCAACGGCGTCGTGGTGTTGATGAACTCCGCCGGCTTCTATTTTGGTCCCAATTCGTTTGTCAGCGCCGCCGGCCTCGTCGTCTCCACCGCCAATTGCCTTCCTCCGCAAAACAGCGGCGGCACTTGGGAATTCAACGGCCCCCCGCCGCTGGCCAGCATCGTCAATTATGGCCAGCTTAAAATGGGCAACGGCGGCTCCGCCTTTCTCATCGCCGACCAGGTGGAAAACCATGGCGACATCGAAGCCCCCGGCGGCTCCATCGGCTTGGCCGCCGGCCAGACCGTCCAGTTGAACGAACGCCCTGACGGTCGCGGCCTGAGCATGGCCGTAACCCTGCCCAGCGGTTCCGTTAACAACTACGGCAACCTCGTCGCCGATGGCGGCACCATCGCCCTGCACGCCAAGGTCGTCAACCAAAACGGCCTCTTGCAGGCCGACTCGGTTCGTGAACAAAACGGTTCGATCGAGCTGGTCGCTTCGGACACCGTCAATCTCGGTGCCAACTCACTAATCATCGCCCATGGTGATGATTCCACCGCCGGCAGCTCCGGCGGGACGGTAACGATCAAATCGGATAACATCTTCAGCGACACTGCCAGCAGCGCGATTGTGACCACCGGCGGGGCCAAGGGTGGCAACGGCGGCAACATCGAAGTCAGCGCCCCCAACATTCAGTCGCTGGATTCCGCCATGGATGCCTCGGCCGCCGCCGGCTCCGTGGGCGGCCAATTTTTGGTTGATCCCATCAATATTACCCTGACCGGCTCCGGCACCACCTCCTCCGGGGCCACCCCAAATTCCAGCGGCACGGTCAATGGCTCGGCCAATAGCACGGCCAATTGGAACTTGAACGTCAATACCGCTTTCAAAAACAAGAATTTCTCTACCATCACCCTGGAGGCCAGCGGCAACATCACCGTTTCCGCCAACCTTAATTGGGATTTGTCCGGCCCCTATGGCAATGCCAACGGCACCCAGCTCAATATGCTGGCGGGCGGCAACATCGTCTTCGGTAACAATTCTTCCATCGTGGACGAAAACAGTTGGTCCATCTCCATGATGGCGGGATATAATTTCTCCACCAAATCCGTTCAGTCCGGTACCGGCAGCATTTATTTCAATGGCGGCAACAATTTGACCGGCGGTGGCTATGTCCAGACCACGGCGGGAAACATTAACCTCGTGGCGGGAAATGACATCCAGGCTTACAGCGGCGGGGCTGAAACCTTCGGCGGCGGGGCCATCACCGCCACGGCCCTGGGCGGCAACATCAACATTTCCGGTCCCGGCTATTTGTCCACTACGGGCGGAGGCAATGTCACGGCCACGGCCGGCGGCTCGGTTTATATCGGCGCCAACTCCACGGCCGCCAATATCGCCAACATCGGTTCCTCCCTTTCCGGCTTTGGCGCCTCCTATCTCAACAACGGCAGCTATTCATCTTATTTGTCGGGCATCAGCACTGGCGGTGGCGGCGATGTGAAAATCGTCGCCGGTGGCAACATTTACAGTTTCCTGCCCACCGGTCTGGCTTCCTATAATGCCGATGATCCCGGTTCCGGCGCGTTCGGTCCGGGCAACGTCACGCTGATTGCCGATGGCAATATCACCGGGCACTATCAACTTTTTGCCGGGGTCGGCAACATTTACGCCGGCTATAAAACCGATGCCAACGGCAATCCGTTGGTTGATAACGCCACCGTCGGCGGCAATGCCGGCTCGGCCAACACCGCCGCGCTGGCTTTGAGTCTTACCGGCATCCCCGCCAGCCAGAACGGCGGAGTCGCCAGTGGCTGGAACGTCAATGCGGAACAAAACATCGTTCTCCAGGAAGTCCGCAACCCGCAAGGTGTGTTCGGCGACCTGAACGGTGCTTACACCTTCAACTACGCCCCGGACAGTTATCTGGATCTGACCGCCGGCAATCAAATTCAATTGGGCAGCTCCGCCGCCCTGCCGCGCATTTCCTCCAACCCCGGTGCCGATATTCCCATCATTTTGCCGCCCACGCTCAATGCCACCGCCGGGAAAGGCGGCATTCTTCTGGCCGACAGCATCTTGCTGTACCCCTCGGCCCAAGGCGCGCTCTCACTGACCACCCTGAACGGGGGGCCGCTCGCCACCACCGATTGGAATCTCGCCAGCAGCACCGCTCCCAATCCCAAGCTGGATCCGGCCGCGCCCGCTCAGCTTACGCTGATGATGTCCGATTCCAGCGACACGGTGTTTTCTTCGCCGTCATCGTTCACCAGTCATGCCACCACGCCGCTGCATGCTTCCAGCCCCACCACCGTGGCCGTTAATATTTCCGGTGACATGGGCAATGTCGTCCTGAATGTGCCCGAGGCCGCCACCGTTAACGTGGTCGGCAACATGTATAATTCCGGCTACATCGGCCAGAATGTGGTGGCCGGTGACACCACCACCATCAATGTCGGGGCCACCGCAGTGGCCAGTATGAAGAGTCAGGGCATCCTCAATGACACCACCGCCGCCCTGCTGACCGTCGGTGGCGACATCGAAAATTTTAACCAGTTCCAGTCCATTGATATTTCCTATCTGCCGGACTTCAGCCAGTTGCAATACGCCGTCATCAATGGCCAGATTCAGGATTTGTCGGCCCTGGCCGGCCTCATCAATGTTAACACCACGCCCTTGTATGACGCCGCGACGGGCAAGTATGATTTATATGCCCTCACCTATCAGGGGCAGATGACTGCGGCGTACTACACCTATTTAACCTCCCTCAATGTCGCCGTGGGTTCGCTGGTGGATGGCAATTTCACCCCGTCAACGGACTCTCAGGGCAATTTGGTAACCAAACCCATCAAACTGCTCACGAGCGCCGATGCGACGGCGCTGCAAACTGCCACCCAATCATCGCCCGCTTCCGCCTCGACACCCGGCATTCTCATTGGCGGCGGCGGCAAGCTGGTCATCAATGCCAATTCCGCCGACTTGGGTTCTTCGCCTGGCATTCAATCCGTTGGTCCAGGCACGCAAGGCGGCACGTTTGACAATGCCAATCTGTCCTACTTTGGCAAAGGGGCGGACCTTGATATTTCTCTGGTAGGCGACTTGACCATGTTCGCCTCGTCCATTGCCACCCTGTCTGGCGGGGACATCAGCATCAGCAGCACCGCCGGCGCCGTCACCGCCGGCACCACGGCGTTTGCGGGCAACACCTCGACGCCGCGCGGCATTTACACGGCGTTGCAAGGGGATGTGTCGGTCACGGCCTACAATGATGTCGAAGTGGCCGGTTCCCGCGTCGCCGCTTATGATGGTGGCAATGTCACCGTGGAATCCCAGCATGGCAACGTGGATGCCGGCTCCGGTGGCAACGGCTCCATCAACCTGGAAGCCATCACTTTTGATTCCAGCCATCAGCGGGTGGTGGAACAGGTTTCCATCGCCGGCAGCGGATTCATTACCGAAACCCTGCCCCCGCCCATCTCGGCGGATTTTCCCGCCAATCAGGTCCCGGTAGGCAATATTCTGGTGGAAGCCCCCAATGGCAACATCACCGCCAATCAGGCCGGCGTCATCCAAATCGGTTTCAACCACGTGGACAGTCCCAACGCCACCGTCCTGTTGCTGGCCGGTCTGGAGTTGCAGGATCTCGCCGGCCTTCCTTTAAAGGCCGGCGACTGGCTCGCGGGTTATAAACTGGTATCCACCAAAAATTCCGTTTTCCCGTACGATTTTGCTGATGTCGTGGATTCCAAGGGCAATGCGGTTGGCCGGGTAGAGGCTATTTCCGATAAACGTGACATTGATGCCACCGGCTCCGGCGTCATCGCCCAAAACGCCGTGCTAAAGGCCACCGGCGATGTCAACGGCCTCGTCTTCGCGAACAACGCTGACATCAGTGCCAAAAACAACATCACCCTCACCCTGGTCGCCTCCGGCCAGGCGGACGTCAGCGCCGGCAACAATGTTTCCGGCACCATCATTGGCCTGGGCGGCATCAATGCCAGCGGCGGCAACATCGAGGCCTCGCTGCTCTCGCAAAATGTCACCGCCTCCGGCGCCACCTCCGGCGAAAAAGGCTTTGCCCAAGGTAACGCCGCCGGTTCGGCCAGCCAGGGCATGTCCAGCGACGAAACCGCCAAGACGGCCAAAACCACCGAAACCGCCTTGGACGGCGATGCCGACGCCAAAAAGCGCGGCAAAGGCAAAGGCATCGGACTGGCCCAGAAGGTCAGCCGCGTCACCGTCCTCCTCCCGGCCAAATACTGATCGCTCACTCTCTAATTAAACCCTTGAACCACTCATCTGTTTAACTCCTTGAATCACCTATGA